>JBEKKO010000098.1:0-37735 GCA_050010695.1 Bryobacteraceae bacterium | reverse complement strand
CTGCCGCTGCTGGCCATTACGGTGCTGGCAGCATGGGCTCCGGCGCGGCGAGCGTCGCGGGTGGATCCGATGCGGGTGTTGCGGGACGAGTAGTTCCTTCGGGCGTGGCCAGCCAGCCGGGGACGGCACGCCGAACACTACGGTGACGCCTGAGCCGGTTTTCCGCCACCTGAGCGAATCCGATTGCCGGCCGCCCTCCCCGCTCAATTTTCTTGGATAATCCTCCTATGCCCTCCTGTGCAGATCTTCTTCGATTCCAGCTCGACTACGACGCCTGGGCCAGCCGCGGCCGCGGAGGTGGCGCGAAGTCAAAAGGCGCCCAATACAGGGAAACTCTCCAGACGACCGGATTCTACGTGGGCCGGATTGTAATCGTCCCAAGAGAGCTTACGCCGATTCCTTCCCCGCCACTCCCTGGCCGACGTTTCTGAAAACCCACAAGATTCCCGGAAGGCGTTTTTTGAGGCATGCGGAATCTATCGGTCCGATGTGCTCATCAAACCCGAGGCCGGAGTGCCGCCTCCCGTTGGTCGGCCCCCGAGCCCCAGCAAAAAGAACGCGACGGAAGGAGCGCGCTCTGCTCATCGTCCGCGATGAGTTCCGACCGGCTATTCCTCGATCGGGTTGCTCGCCAGCATTGCCCATCTCCGCTTCACCGGCACGCCCAAACTACCACGCACCTTCTCCCCGCCTCGTCAAAACCGGACATTTCTACTTTGCAGAGAATAGGACATTTCTATTTTGCGTTGACAGATATGGTTTGTTGCGCTCTTGCTCGCAAGAGGAACTGCCGAATCGCATCTGCTTCGTTTCGCGGTGGGCGTTTCCTCATGATGGGCGGTCGTGCCTCGGTCAGGCACGGCGCGGGAAGGTGGATTCGTACCTCATTTGCCCGTGCACGCGCCACGAGTTCGACCGCGTCCAGCCGCTTGTGATGTGCTGGGGCCGCGTATGCAAACACCCAGTTTGTTTCAACAAAGACGTGGCGCATCGGCTGCTAGCCGGCGCGGCGCCAGCGGGGACCACCCGCTCGTACAATGCCACCGCTGACGACCGGGAGAACGTTGGATTCGATCGCCTCCGACTCGCAGGCTCTCAAGCCACTCTTCGACCGGGCGTTCCAAATCCGATTCAGTCACCACCCCTCGACGAAGCGTTCCAAGCAGTTCATCGGTGGGGCACTCGCCTGTCATCTCGATGGTTTGAGGCGCGTAGTCGGTATAACGGTTGCGGTAGAAACGCACCTGCATCGGAGTGACGAGCATTCCGACAGGGCAGCTCATGTGAACCATGTACGATTTCAAGGCGGTCTCGGCACTTATCTGGTCTGCGACGTTACCTTTCACTTCGACCACGAGTAGGACTTCTGGCGAGTCAGGTCTCGTGACCACAATGTCTGGCCGAAGCAGCATATGACGAGCGTAGCATTCTCTTCGGCGCATAGCGCTGAAGGGCGCCACCGGCCATGTTGGGACTGGTACCGAATAGCTGTATTTGGCAGCCCATCGCACCACCAACCCACCGCAGTTGTCCTCCCGCTGCGCTTATTTTGGGCCTCATGGGTCCATGCCGGGCGCGGGGCCATGCCCTGCCCGGCCCCTACCGGGTGAGGGCTTTCCAGCGGCTCTTCAGGCGTTCAAAAAAACTCTGCGGAGGCGGGGGCGCGGTTGGTGCGGCCGCGGCAGCCACTCCGTTGGCCACTGGCGGCGTGTAGACCGGTGGCTGCGCCGGGCAGTCGCTTTCCGACACCAGGCGAATCCTGCCGCCCGAGAGCACATACTCGCGCAGCACCCGCTTGTCCGCGCGGTTCATCACGCAGAGCGAAAAGCCCGGGGCGGTTTGCCCGTCAGCGCCGGCGGGTTTCGCCAGCACGGGCGAGTAGCCTTCCAGGTTCCGCTCCACGTGGCTGGTTTCGTAACGGTTGTGGCGAGAGCTCCAGACGAACACGCGAAAGCTGTCAAAGTCGTAGTCGTGAACGCCGCTCGAAACGGTGGTCCACAGCCAGATGGTTTTCCGCTCGTCGTGGTCGGTCAGTTGGCCGAGGGAGAAATAGGAGACGATGCGGTGCCCTTCGGCATATTGGGCCACTTCGTCCGGGATGGCCATCGAGACGTGGCGGGTCAACACCCATCCGGCCTGCCCGGTCGAAACGCGCACCAGGCTCCAGTAATCGAGCGCCGCCGGAGGCCGCTCGGCCGGTTCCTCAGGCTCGGGCGCGGGCTCATCGGGGTCCCTGCCGGATAACTCCAGCCAATCGGCTGGCAGCGGGGGCGGCTTGGGCATGGGGGGCGGCGGAATCTTGCCTGGAGGTTCCTCTTTTTTCTTCAGCGGTTTCTTGGGCGCTGGAAAGACCAGCGGCGCTCTGGGCAGGTCGGTGCGCGGCAAGGGAATAGTGGCCAGCACGTCGAACTTCTCGCCCGCCCGGATCTGCAGGAAACTGGGAGCGCCGCGCGAAGGCTGTGTGTGAGCGTTCAGATCGCTGTAACTGGAGGCCTGGCCTTGCGGCGGCATCTTGGCGGCGCGTTCGGCAAGTTCCTGCAGGCTGGCCATGTCCGAAGCGGCCAGCAACTGCCGCACTTCGGTCCATCCCTCGGTCCCGCCCGGAGTTCGCACGCGAATCAGGCTCCGGCGCCGCGCCAGAATCTCCAGCCGTTCGCCGTGCTTCACGGTAGCTACCGCGGCGGATTGCAGAGAGATATCGGCGTGAATTTTGAGTGTGGCCGGCCCCACGAAGGCCTGCCCGATGGCGGGCGCGCGTGCCGCCGGGCCGGTGCGGCACCCTGTCCACACCAGCAGCGCAGCCACCAGACTGACCGTGTTGATCGACCGCCAGCGCACCTATCGTGATTCTAGTGTAGTCGGCTGAACCGTTTCACCTGCGATGCGAACAGGCCAAGGCGCGCGCTCCTCCTTCAGCACGGGTGGGCGCCGCGCGTGCCCACGTAGACGGCGTAAACAGACTGGCTGGCAGCCATGAACAGACGGTTGCGTTTGGCGCCGCCGAAACACACGTTGGCGCAGACTTCCGGCAGGAGGATCATGCCGATCCGCTCGCCGCCGGGCGTAAGCACGTGCACGCCGTCATAGCCAGGGCCAACCCAGCCGGCGGCGACCCACAGGTTGCCGTCGATATCGGCGCGCATGCCGTCGGCGATGCCGGAGCCTTTGGCGGTGACCATCTTCGAAAACAGTCGGCCGTTGCGCAATTGGCGGCCGTCCGCCACATCGAAGACGCGAATGTCCTTCGCATCCCCGCTGTCGATGATGTACAGCTTCCGATAATCGGGAGAAAAGCAGAGGCCGTTGGGCTGCCCGAAATCGGCGGCCACCAGATCGAGCTTGCCTGTCTTCGGATCGGCGCGATACACCGCCGTCGGTGTTTCGGAGTCGGCCTGGAAGCCTTCGTAATTGCCCAGAATCCCGTAAGTGGGGTCGGTGAACCAGATACCGCCGTCGGGGTGCACGACGATATCGTTGGGCGAATTGAGGCGCCTGCTTTCCCACCGGTCGGCGATCACGGTAAGCGAGCCATCGTGCTCATAGCGCGCCACGCGGCGGGCGCCGTGCTGGCAGGAGACCAGGCGGCCTTCGAAATCGAAGGTATTGCCGTTCGAGTAACCGGAAGGCTCGTGAAAGACGCTGACGTGCGCGTCCTCTTCGAGCCAGCGCATCTGGCGGTTGGCGGGGATGTCGCTCCATACCAGGTAGCGGCCGGCGGCCTGCCAGGCGGGTCCTTCGGCCCATCGGGCGCCGGTGTAGAGGCGCTCGATGGCGGCGCTGCCTATTTTGTACTTATCGAAGCGCCGGTCGAGCGAGACGATATCGGGATCGGGATAGCGGATGGCCTCCCGGCCGGCCCAATCGCGCGGTGTCTGCGCAGCGGCCGGAACCAGCGCGGCAGCCGCGCTGAGGAAAGAACGGCGGTGGAGCATCACCAGGATATTCTATGCCAATCGACTGCCCCGCGGACGAACACGAGGTCCCGCCAGAGCGGAGTTAAAATATGGCGACGCGACGCTAGACTATAACCAGGTTGGCAGGCGGAAGCGCCTGCCTGACGGCCCTACTAACAAGGAGACCGAGACATGCCGTTGCAGGAGAAAGTAGCGCTGGTGACGGGCGCGGGCACCGGAATCGGGGAAGCCATTGCGCGCCGCTTCGCGGAGGAGGGTGCGCATGTTTATCTGTTCGACCGGGACGCGGAAAGCAACTGCCGCGTGGCCGAATCGATTCGCGCGGCCGGCGGATGGGCGGAAGCCATCACCGGCGACGTGCGGCGCACCGCCGACCTGGCGGGCCTGGTGGAAGCGGCGCGCGCGCGTTTCGGGCGCATCGATGTCCTGGTCAACAACGCCGGCATCTTCCCGCGCCAGCGGTTCCTCGAAATCACCGACCAGCAGTGGGACGAGATGCAGGACGTCAACCTCAAGAGCATGTTCCGCCTCAGCCAGTTGGCGTTGCAGCCGATGATGGCCGCGCGCGCCGGAAAGATCGTCAACATCTCGTCGGTGACTTTCTTCCTCGGCGTGAGCAACCTGGCGCACTACACGGCGTCCAAGGGAGGCGTGATCGGGCTAACCCGCTCCCTGGCGCGCGAAGCCGGGCCGTACAACGTACACGTCAATTGCGTCACGCCGGGCTTTATCCAGACCGCATCCGAGGTTCGCTTCGTGAACGACGACGAGGCGCGTAAGATGGTGGCCGACCAGTGCCTGGCGCGCAGAATCACGCCGCTTGACGTGGCGCGGGTGTGCCAGTTTCTGGCGTGCGAGCTAAGCGACGGGATGACCGGCCAGTGCCTGAATGTGGATGGCGGCTGGGTGATGCACTAAGACCCCAGGTAGGACAGACGATCTTTTTTGTCGTCTGTCAAGTCAAGGCGTTGTGCTTCAGCGACGTGTGACAGACCACGAAAGGCGATGGGCTGTCCTACCTGCGTCGGCAGAGGCTGCCCGGCAAGGTGCCCTCGCCACTAATCAGAAGATGAAAGCGAGGCCGCCGCGCACGCTGCGCGGGTTGTCCACCAGCAACAACTCGCCCGCCGAGGTGTTGATCCTCAGATACCCCTGCGCCAGAATGTTGCGCAGTTCGGCGGTTGCCTCGACGCGTTTTCCCAAGCCGGGGATCGGCTGCCGCAGGCTGAAATTCAGCCCCGGAAGCGCCCGCAGGGGCTGCATGCTATAAGGGTTGCCGGCCATCACCCAGCGCGCGTCGCCGAGCGACATCTGGTAGCTGGCGATCAGGTGCGTGCCGGTGCGCGGCACCGTCATGGCGAGCCGCGCGGTGACGGCCTGGCGGCGCCCGGCGTGGATCATCGAGCGCAATTCGTCCGGGCTGTTGCTCACCAGTTCCTCATTCCAGGCGGTTAAGGCGCCCTCATTGCCGTAAGACACGGTGGCGCTCGCATGCTCTCCCAGGTTTTGGGTGAACGCGGCATCCAATCCGGCCATGTCGAAGTGCCCGGCATTGAAGACCGAACTATTCGAGAACAGGTCGGGAACGATGTTGCCGGCCATGAAGAACCCCGCCGGCGTCACCACCGCCAAGGCGGCGTCGCTGAGCGCCTCGCGGTAAGCGGAAAGCCGGACCGTGCGCGATCCCATTTTGCGCGCCACCGCAACCTCGTACTCCTCGCCGCGCTGCAGCCGGGTGTGGCCGTCGGCGAGCGAAAGACGCGGGAACATTCCCAGCGTGTTCAGGTCCTGGCGCAAGTCGGCGTCATCCAACGCGCTGTCGGCCATCTCAGGCCGGGCGTTGCCGGAGGAGTAGGCGACCTCTATATCCATGGCATGGTCGATCGCCCACGCCAGGCGCGCATACGGACTCAGATAAGTGAGATGGTCCAGGAACGAAACCATGTCCACCTGGGTTCCGTATTGCACCGAGACGTTGTCGGTAACCTGGGTGCGGTCATCCACGCTGGCCGAAAGCGAACGCAGAATGGGCACACCCGCGTCGGTGCCTGCCAGCACGGGCCCCAACCGTTCCGGCAGATACAACTGCCGCATGGTGACGGAGACTACCGGCTTGCCGCCGGCGAGTTCGCGGCTGTAGCTGGTACGAAACGCCGCCGCCGGTACGCCGGTCTGCGAACCGTAGCCGAAGTTGCCGCTCATCTGCAGCAGGCTGTTGCCATACAGCGAGGTTTCCACCGCAAAAGCCGTGCCGAGATCCGCCTCGCTGGTGGCGTCGGTCACCATCTGGCCATCGCCGGCCGAGAAGCGGAGAATTCCGCGCGTATCGGCAAACAGCGTCACCGGCGGGTCCTGGCCCGCCCCGACCGGATTTTCCCGGAAGCGCATCACCGGGCGCACGTCGGAAGCGCTTCGCAACACCCACTTCCAATCGTCGGAGATGAGGGTGCCGTTTTCGATGTTTGGATAGTCCAACTGGATGGAGCTGAACAGCGTGTTCAAACTGACGTGCAAGCGGCTGAGCCGCCCCGCCTCGACCGAAATGTCCTTGCGGAAGGCGGGCACGAAACTGGCCAGCGTCACGCGCAGCGAGTACAGCGACGGGAACAGGCCGGTGAGGTGGAACTGGCCGTTCTCATCGCTCAGGATCTTGCCTATTTGCCGATCCTGTCGGTTGTATACGGTCACCGTGGCGCCCATTTGCGGCACGCCGCGCGAATCGTTGATAACGCCTGCAATCGAGCCGGACAGTTTGAGAGGCTCGACGCCGTTCGCGATGCCCGGCGCAAGCAAGCATAAAACCCCCGCCAGCATGCAGGCCGCCGTGTTATGCGCCTTGTTCGTCACCATCGCGACGCTCGCCCGTCCTTGACGGACGCTCTACTAGGTTACCGTAAACCGAGCCGAGGGTGTGAGGGTCTGGTTACGGTTCTTGTCGGTAATTTTCATCCGCAACGTGTATTGCCCGGGGAGCAGGGTCTTCAGGGGAAGGAATTTTTCAATTGTCAACTGGGCAGCCGAGGCGTCCGGCACTTGGCCCAGGTCTTCGGTGAAGTCGAAGATCCTCTCGTTGGAGCCGGACCGCACCAGCTCATACTCCACCGAACCGGTCGGTTTGTGGGTCATCTGGTCTGCCCCTAAGTTATAGACCTTAAAATAGATACCCATCTTTTCGTCGTGCTTGAACACATCGTCCATGCGCGGCCGGACTTTCGAATCGCCGATAATGAACTGCCCGGTGCCGATGCTCTTCATGGGCACTTTCTCGATAATGTCCGCCAGCATCACGCTGCTGAAGCTGGCCTTGTCCGGATCCAGGCGGGGCACTGTGATGGCCGCCTCAAAGTTGTTCATGTTCCCCGCGGTCAGATCCTTGGACACCACGTTCAGCCGGTAGGTCCCCGGCGCCAGCGGTATGCCCTTCTGATAAATCGACTTCAGCGCCTGGTAAGCCTGCAGTTGCTGCGGCGTGGTGTTGACAATGATGGTGTCTTCAAAGGTCGACTGGATGCGGCGCGTCATGGTGGTGATGCGGCCGAAAATATTCACCGTGGCCCGCTGCAAGCCCTCCTTCGAGGTGAACTGCAGATCTTTGTTGTCAAACTGCACGGTGACATACGTCAGCACCGAGGCGTCGGTCACCGGAAAGAAATCGGTGCGCACTTTGCACGGCAAAATGTTGTAGCTGATCTTGGAATAGACTTGCGCCTCCAGATCCGGGAACTGGGCCTTCGGAGGCTTGAATATCGCGGTGTAGTTTTCCAGGCGGGTGAATTCCATCATGCTTTCCGGCTGGCCGCCGAAGGCCTGGCCCAGGTGGGTGCCGTCGGAGTTCTGGAATCGCGCGTTCTTGCTGCTCATGCCCATCTGTTCCATCATGGTGAGGCCGGCGCCGGGCACGTACAACAGCGCATCTTTTTCCGACGGGTCCATAGTCAGGTGGAACTCGCCCGACATGGTGGGATCCACGAATTCGAGGACTACGTTATTGCCGATGCCGTCCACGTACCGGTAGCGCCATTGCTGGAACGGATAGGTGGACGTTTCGCCGCCGCCCTCTTCCGGAGGCCGCTCATAGAACCCGCCCGCCGAGTGGTCCTCGATCTCGTCCGGCGGCCCATACACGATGTAGATGCGCCCGCGATCGGTCTTCCAACCCGGGATCCCCGAGGCGTAGTGTTCGTTGGCGTAAGCGATCCGGCGGTAATGCTCTTCCTTGAATTCGTTCTCCACCGTGTCCGGCGTCGGATCGCGCCGCAGCCAGAAATTCTCGATGAACTGCTCGCGCTCTTCGTCGGTCTGCAGGCGCTTGAAGGCGGCCCGCTCTTCATCGGTGATGATATAGGAGACGTCTTCGTTGAGCCACTTGCGGTAGGGCGACTCCAACTCCCGCTTGAGCTGCGCTTCCTTCTTCTTCTTCTGCTTCTCGGTGAGCGGCTTGGAAACGGTCTCCCGCAGCGCCTGGGCCTTCTCCTTGTCGGTTTGGGAATCCTTGGAATCGGTCTGCTGGCCCGCCGCGATCAGACAGACCAGAATCGAAATCGAGACGCAAACAATGGAAAGTCGTATTCGGTCCATGCGACACCCGCACCGGGACAGGAGTAATCTGAGCTCGATCTTATTGTAGAACCGGCGTCTCACCCGGTCAATCCCGTGAAACCGTAGCACACCTGTGCCGCGAACAACTTGGTGGGTCGGGTTGTTAACCCGCGCACCGATTGTCAATCGGTGCAGCCGGGCGGCAAGCCCGGCCAGGTTGGCAGCGCTCTGCCCTGCGTCAGTCCGCCAGGCCCACCGCAAGACGCGGCGTGCCCCGCCTGTCCTGGTCCTCCGTGTCGGCGCCAATCGATTCCTGGCAACCGACGCAGTAGCGCGCCCAGGGCAAGGCCTTCAACCGCTTGGCCGGCATCGGCTCCTCACAGGCTTGGCAAATGCCATAATCGCCGGAATCCAAGCGGTCCAGCGCCGCTTCGATCATCCGCAGTTGCAGGTAATCGAGGCGGTTCAGCCGCAGCGACACGAACTCATCGTGGGTGAGCTGTGCCTGGTCTTCTTCGGCGACGCGGCCCATCTTCGCCAGAGTATCGAACTTGATGCCGAGCCCCGCCATCACGTCCTGCCGCTTGGACAGCAGCATCTCCCGGTAATTCCCGTTACCGGCCGCCACTGGTTGTTTCATTGCGCCCTCCCGTTATGAATCCCGCCACAACACTTCATAGGTCAACGCAAGGTAGCAGAATTCTCGACAGAAAATCAACCAACGACTGGATAGTAATGGTTGTGTCGCACTTGGTCAACAGACGGCAGTTCTCCAAAGTTGGCATCGGCTTCGCTATTTGCCGGCCAGCGGGTATTCGGGCGGCAGATTCAGCGCAAGGTCGCTCAGGATCTGCCGCTCGGCTGGGGAACACCGGGTCGCGAAGTCTTCACTCTCCAACCGCGCAGCACGCTCCTCCGGCGGCATTCGGTGCAGCCGGATCAGTTCCTGCCCGACTGGCCAGCGGCGATCCTCCGGCAACTGGTTAAACGCCTGGAACTGGCGGCTGATCAGCGCCTGTTGGCGCACCGGCAGGTCCTTCAGCAACTGGTATTGCCGGAAAAGCCGCTCGCGGGCCGCCGGGGGCAGCCGGTTGTAGCGCTCCAGCGCGGCCCGCATCCGCTCCTGTTGCTGCGGGTTGGCGCGTTCCATCAGGCGCTCCTGCTCTTCCGGGGTCATTTGCAGGAAACGCTGCCCCGGGTTCAACGGGTTGTTGAGCCGGTGGCCTGGCGCAGCCCCAGCAGCGCCATTGGGGTGGGCGGCTGCCGGAGCTGCATGGGGACGCTGCGCCGGAACCGGCTTGGGCGGTTTGGCGGTCTGCTCATCCGCCCACCCGCTCACCGCTATCAGGCAAGCCAAACCCGCAATGGAACAGAGCTTCGGCATTTTACATCTTCGATTCGGAACTATCCGGCTTGATCAGGCGATTAAACTGGTCGAGAACTTCCATCTCGTCCAATGCCCGCACCACCTGGTCCGGTTGCAACCCTTCCACCTGTGCCGTTGTCGTCGCCGGCTGCGGCGCCACCCTGGGAGGTGCCGGGCGCTCCAGGAGTACTCCCACCAACAACAACGCCGCCACCGCCGTTACCGGCAGCGCCCGGTACACCAACATCCGGCCCCGCATGCGTTGCCACCACGAAACTTGCTCGCCGATTCGTGCGTACACGCTGCGGTCGAAATCCGCCGGTACCGCCGGCGCTTGCCAGCCATCCAGCGCTTCCCACACCACCTGCTGCCCGCGCACGAACTCCCGGCACGCAGCGCAGGACTGCAGATGCGCTTCCAGTAATTCCGTATCGGGCGCGTGCAGCGCGCGGGAACTGTACGCCACCAGGATTTCCCTGTCTTCCCGAGTTTCCAGTGGACACCTCATAACGTCCTTCCCTATGCCATGTGGGCCAAGCGGGCACGCAGTGTTTCGTATGCCCGGAATAGTAATGACTTTACCGCAGATTCAGAACAGTTCAGCACCTTGGCGATCTGCGTATATTCCATCTCTCTATACTTATGCATCAGTACCGCTGCCCGTTGCTTGTCGGGCAACGCCGCCACGGCTCGTCTCACTTCGTCCAGCATCGCCTGGCGGACCATCGACTGCTCCACCGACGGCCGGCGGTCTTCCACCTGCAGCGCCGGCATGTCTTCCGCGCGCTCGTCCAGCCGGTCCTGGTTCCGCTCATTCCTGCCGTCGCGAAGCGCGTTCAAAGCCAAATGCGTAGCGATCCGAAACAGCCACGTGGTGAACTTCGCCGTGGGCTCGTAGCTGCCGCGCGAACGGTATACGCGAAGGAACACCTCCTGCGCCAATTCCTCAGCCACGGCCTGCTGCTGCACCATCCTGTACAAGAAATGGACTACCGGCGAACGGTGCTTCTCCAGCAATGCGGTGAAGCTTGCCTCGTCCCCGTCCTTCACCCGGAGCATCAGCTCCGCATCATAGTCCAGAGCCGCCGTGGCTCCTCCCATGTTCGTATTAACACGTTCCGGCATCGGAGGTTGCGGCCAATCCGGAAAAACCGTCTACTCCTCCTTGAGCGATCGTTCCATTAGCCGCTGGATGGCTTCCCGCGGAGATACTGCGTGGTACAGCATCTGGTACATCTGTTCGGTGATCGGCATTTCGACGCTGAAGCGGCGCGCCAGTTCGACGGCGGCGTCGGTGGTCTTGATCCCCTCAGCCACCATCCTCATCGAGCCGACGATCTCGTCGAGCTTCCGGCCGCGCGCCAACTCGATTCCCACCATGCGGTTACGACTGAGTTCGCCAGTGCAGGTGAGGACCAGATCGCCCAGGCCGGCGAGGCCTGCCAGAGTCTGCGCCCGCCCTCCCATGGCCACCGCCAGCCGGGTGATCTCAGCCAGCCCGCGCGTAATCAGCGCGGCAGTCACGTTGTGACCGAACCCCATGCCATGAATCACGCCGGAGCCAATCGCGATCACGTTCTTGATCGCGCCGCCAATTTCGACGCCTATAGGATCTGGCGAAGTGTATAGCCGGAAACTGGGCCCGGAAAACGCCGCTTGGATGCGCCGGTTGAGGTCGTCGTCGGGTGAAGCTACTACTAATGCAGTCGGCTCGCCGCGTGCCACTTCTTTGGCGAAGGTGGGTCCGGAGAGCGCGGCCACTTGCAAAGGAAATCGGCCGTCAACAGATCGGATTATTTCCGACATTCGTAGAATTGTGTGAACTTCGAGCCCCTTAGTGGCGCTGACGAAGATCATGGACTCGGTGAGCGAAGGTAGCATCCGGGCGTAGACCCTCCGCACATGGTGGGAAGGCATTACGCTCAGCACCACCTCGGCGTCCTCTAGGGCGATCCGCAGGTCACTGGTAACTGAAACTCTTTCAGGTACTTGAAAGCCAGGAAGGTAAGCGTCATTCTCCCGATTGGCCTGCATCCGCTGAGCGACATCTTCTTCGTAGACCCAGAGGCGGACACGCTCGAAGCGCGGGGCAAGCACGATGGACAGTGCGGTTCCCCAGGCCCCACCGCCTATCACGGCCAGCCTCTTCACGGTCTTTTGGCTCCGAAAGTGAATTTACTCTCGCTCCCCGCCCGCAGTCGCTGGAGGTTATTACTATGTTTGTAAATTATAAACACGGCACTGATCCCTGCCGCCGACTCCACGGGCCAGGTGGGCACCGCGATCAGCCAGACCGCCAGTGGGAAAACCGCCGCCGCCACTATCGAGCCCATCGAGATGTAGCGCGTCCACGCCACCACCCCAACGAACAGCACCAGAACGGCCGCCAAAGCCAGCGGCGTCAAACACAAAAAGGCGCCGACGAAACTGGCGACCGCCTTGCCGCCTCGAAATGCCAGGAAGACCGGGTAAGCGTGGCCCAGCATCACCACCACCGCGGCAGCCGCCATCCACAGCGGTTCGCCGCCGGTCAACCTGCCAGCCGCCCACACCGCCAGATACCCCTTGGCGATATCGAGCAGCAGCGTGATCACGCCCGTCGTCCGGCCGGTGGTGCGCAGCACATTAGTGGCGCCGATGTTGCCGCTGCCAGCGCCGCGCACGTCGCCACCGGTTTTCCATTTCACCAGAATGTATCCGAACGGAATGGCGCCCAGGACGTAGGCGAGCAGGCAAGCGGCGAGCGGCATCATGACTAGAAAGGATACTCCGCAAGCTTAGTGTACACGCTCCCACCGGGACGCAATTGACTCTGGTACAGGCAAAACCCGGCCGCCACGAAGCTACCGAATTCGAGCTCGGGCAGCCCGGCGATGGCCTCCCGCAGCGGTTGCGGGTTGAGACGGTCCTTGATTCGCGCCAGGGTCAGATGCGGCGAGAAGGCGCGGGTTTCCGGTTCCACGCCCAAGGCAGCGGTGGCGCGGTCCGGCTCGCCCGCGAGTTCAGCCAGGCCAGGCGCTTCGATGCCGCACCAGAATATGCGCGGCGCGTGCGGACTGGGGAAGAAACCCAGGTGGTGGATGCGCACCTGGATAGCCGCTCGCGCCGGGAGGGCGGCCAGGGCGGTCTTCAGCTCCGCCAGCCGATGGTCGGGCCACTCCCCAATGAACTTGGTGGTGATATGCAGGTTGGCGGGCGGGCTCCATTGGACGCGCGCGGTCGGCCGAAGCCGTTCGAGCAGCCGTTCCAGGTTGGCGGCCACGCCGGGCGCCAGGTCCAGGGCGGTGAACAATCGCATGGCGCTTTCCATTGTAACGGCGGATGGGCGAAGATGGTTCGGCGATGCTCGCATTCGGCCCCATTCTCAAACGGCCCTTTTACCAGCGGCCGACGGCGGAGGTGGCCCGCGCCCTGCTCGGCAAGGTGTTGGTGCATGGCGCCGCCGCCGGAATTATCGTCGAGACCGAAGCGTACCCTGGCCGCGACGACCTGGCGTCCCATTCCGCGCGCGGCATCACCCGCCGCACCCGCGTCATTTTCGGGCCGCCCGGCCACGCCTACGTGTATTTGATTTACGGCATCTATGAATGCCTCAACCTGGTAACCGAGCCGGCCGGCACGCCGGGATGCGTTCTGATTCGCGCCCTGGAGCCGGTGGCGGGCATAGAGCTCATGCGGCAGCGCCGGCCCGCCGCCGGCAAGTTGGAGGACATTGCCCGCGGTCCCGGCCGGCTCACCATGGCGATGGGCATCACCCGCGACCATTACGGCGCCGACGTTACCCGCGGCAGCCTGGTGGTGCGCGAGCCCGCCGAGCCGCGCGCGCTGGAGATTCAGGTGACGCCGCGGGTCGGCATCCGCGCCTGCGCCGAGCGCCCTTTGCGTTTCATTTTGCAGGGCAACCGCTTTGTCAGCGGTCCGCGAGGATTCGTCGCGCTCTGAAGCGCCGCGCGAGAATAACTTACGGCCGCTCGGTCACCAACCGCGAGTCGGCCTGGAACTTGCGGTATTTGCTGAAACCGATTTCGACTTCCGCGCGCTCTCCGGCCACCAGCAACAAGCGGGCCGAAACGTCCACCGTGATCAGCCTCGGCAGCCAGACTTCATCGTTGACGCGGGTTTGCTCGAAGGCCGCGCGGCTGCCTTTGGCGAGCCTCACCAGTATCCCGCCGAACGAGATCGTGTCCAGCGTCTCGATCTCACCCTTCACCCATTGGTTGTCCCGCTTGTCGATCCACAATTTGCCTTTGATCTTGGGGAAGTACGCGGCCGCGGCGAGTTTTGGCTTGTATCCCGGCTTCGGCGTGGCCGCGATCACGTAAACGTCCCGGCCGTTCAGCGTCTCTTCGCCCGCCAGCCGCAAATCGAACGCGTCCGGTATTTCCTGGAAGGGCGCGCGCTGCCGCTGCTGCTTGCGGTCCCATTCGGCGATGCGGTTCTGGCGCTCGGCGGGCGTCTCCTTGCGGCGTTCGTCGATGCTCCTGCGCAGTTTGTCCTGCTCCTTCCGCTCCTCCGGCGGCGGCAGCGGCCGGTCGTTGCGCTCGACCAGCCGGCGGTAGGGAGATCCTTCCAGCAAGGTCACGTCGAAAGTGCGGGCCTCGGGCGCCTTCTTCGGTTTCCCCGACCGGTCCACCATGCGCGTCTCATCCCGTTCGAGGAACGTATAATTGCGCGCAATGGCCTCGTTCTTCCGGTCCAGTTCGATCGAGCGCCGCACGATCTCGCGCGCATCCGTCGCGTTTTGAGCGGCGAGCAGGCCGGGGATCGCGGCGCACAACGCTAGCAGGCGCATGCCTTCATTTTAAGTCGAACGGAAGCTCCGCCTGTCAGCAAGGACTTCGGCCCGGGCGCGTCGCTTTCCGACGGCGGCCTGCGGGGCTCGACGGACCCGCAACCCCGGGCTCACGCCAACTACTTCGCGTTCTTGCAGGCGTCGGTCAGGGTGGTCTTGTCTGCCTGTGCCTTGAAACACTTGCCGACCGGGTTCAGGTTCGGGTCCTTATGCATGTCGGCCATGGCCCCGACCTTGACGTGGCAAGTGGTGCATGCCTTCTGTCCGGTCGCTTTCATATACGCCGGAGTGCCGTAGCTGGGCACGGTGCTCATCACCAGACCCGCCAGGACAATCGCGGCCGGGATCGCCAGTTTCAATATGCGCATGATATCTCTCCTTGGAATCAACTTGATCGAACCCGGAGAAACAGCATCCCGAGGTCCGAATATCCTCACATACTATAACCTGAATGTGGTTAAAGACAGCGGTATTTCAGATTAAAAAGTGGCAGTATAGGGGGAAATCACTCAATCAGAGGTTGGCGTTTGGCTCCAGGCTCCTCCAAAGATACCAGCTTGCCACCGTGCAGAAGGGGCGCCACCGCTCGGCCATCGCCTCGATTTCGGCGGGCAGCGGCAGCGCCTCAAGACCGTATGCCTGGCGGATGGCATTGCGGATACCCAAATCGCCGGTGGGCAGCACATCGTGCCGGCGCAGGGCAAAAATCAGGAACATGTGCGCCGTCCAGACGCCGATCCCCTTCACGGCGGTCAAGTGCGCCATCACTTCCTCGTCGGACAGTTCCGGCAATTCTTCAAAGCGGACCCGGCCGTCGCGCGTGTGGCGCGCCAGATCCCGGATGTACTCGGTTTTCTGACCCGAAAGCCCCACCGCCCGCATCCGCGCCGGGCGCAGCTTGAGGATGTTTTCCGGCGTGATCTTGCCGCCCGCGGCGCGCGCCAGGCGGCCAAAAATCACGTTTGCCACCCGCCCGCTCAACTGCTGGTAAACGATCGATTTGACTAGCGTCTCAAAATCCGGGTCGCGGAATTCGATACGATAGTCTCCGACCCGGTCGATAATGCCGGCCAGCACCGGGTCTGACCTTCGGAGGTGGTGAATGGCTTTCTGCATCATGAAACACTCTGTAGCCGGGAAACGTCAGACCCATTGTACCGGCATGCGAATCCTCCTGATATTGACACTGGCTGGCGCGTTGTGCGCGCAAGCCCCGCAGCAGAATGCTCCTCCCTCCGACGAGACCACCATTCAGGTGGATGTCGCCCTGGTCAACGTACTGGCCAGCGTGCGCGACAAGCGCGGCGGCCTGGTGGCCAACCTGGAAAAGAACGACTTCACCATCTTCGAGGATGGCAAACAACAGGAAATCAAGTACTTTGCGCGCGAAACCGATCTCCCGCTGACGATCGGCCTGCTGATCGATGTCAGCGGCAGCCAGCGGAACCTGATCGATATCGAGCGCAGCGCCGCGTCCCAGTTCTTCAGCCAGGTGATGCGCAAGAAGGACGAAGCCTTCCTCATCAGTTTCGGCGAAGAGGTCGAACTGCTCCAGGATTACACCAATTCCGCCCGCATGCTCAGCCAGGGAATGAACGGTTTGCGGGTGAGCTCGGGCGTGGGAGGCTTCGGTCCCGGCCCGGTGCCCACATCCGGCGACCCGCGCGGCACGGTGCTCTATGATGCGGTCTTTCTGGCGGCCGACGAGAAGCTTCGTTCGGAAGTGGGCCGCAAGGTGATCGTGGTGATCACCGACGGCGTGGACGAGGGCAGCCGCAAAAAGATAGAAGACGCCATCGAGGCCGCCCAGAAGGCCGACGCCGTCATCTACAGCATCGATTACTTCGACCCCCGCGCCTACGGCTACGGCCCCTTCGGATTCGGCGGCGGCGGCGCCGGCGAGGGCTACCTGCGCAGGATGTCCGACGCGACCGGCGGCCACGTTTACAAAGTGGATCGCAGCCACTCCCTGGACGAAGTGTTCCACGAGTTGCAGGAAGAAATGCGCAGCCAATACTCGATCGGCTTCATGTCCAGCAACGAGAAGCGGGACGGCAGCTATCGCAAGCTGGAAATCCGCATGGCGAGCAAAGAGCTGAAAGCCCAGGTGCGCAAAGGCTATTACGCCACGAAACCGGACGCAAGGTAGGACGGACCATCGCCCTGCGTGGTCTGTCATTGCTGGCCGGCGGGCGGCATCTTAACAGACGACAAGAATCGATCGTCCTACCTAGCGGGCCACCTAGCGGGCCAGGCTGGTCGCGCCGGCCGACCGCGCCCGTTCGGCAAAGTACTCTTCGAGCACCGTCGCCATGGGCGGCATGGGCTCCAGTCCCAACCGCTCCATCTTGGCGTTGGAAAGCGCGGAATACTGCGGCCGCCGCGCGACGGTGCGATATTCGCGATGGCTGGTGGCCAGCACCAGCGGGTCCATGCCCGCCGCCTGGAAGATCAACCGCGCGAATTGGAACCAACTGATGGGCACGCCGCCCCCGATGTGGAAAACGCCCGTTTGTCCGCGCTCCACCAGGTCGGCCGCGCGCGCTGCCAGCAGCGGAGCGAAAGTGGGCGACGCCACATGGTCCTGCACCACGCGGATCGGCTGCTGGGAGGCGGCCATGCGCAGCATGATTTCCACGAAATTGCCGCGCGCCGTGTTCCGGCCGCCGGGCCCGTACACGCCCGAGGTGCGGACGATCAGCGCGTTATCCAGATAAGCCCGGGCGTACAATTCCCCGGCGAGCTTCGAGACGGCGTAAGCGCTCAAGGGGTGTGGATGGTCGTCTTCGGCGTACGGATAGTGCGCGAATCCGTCAAAAACGTAGTCGGTCGAAAACTGCACCAGGCGCGCGTCCGCCTGTCGGCATGCCAGCGCCATGTGCCGCACCGCCAGCGCGTTGATCTGAAATGCCGCCACCGGCTCGCGTTCCGCCACGTCGACCTGGTTGTAGGCGGCGCAGTTGAACACCACGTCGGCCTCATGCCCCGCCACTGCGGCTTCCACCGCCGCCCCATCGGTGATGTCCACGTCTCCCCGGTCAAAGCCGATGGTCGCGTAACCGCGCGATTGCAACTCGCGCATCAGTTCGACGCCCAATTGACCGGCCGCGCCAAACACCACCGCTCGTCGGGTCACAAGAGAATCTCCCAATGCCATGGTTATCTTGCCGTACTCGCCCCCTAATGCCAGCGGTGCGCGTAGACCAGCGCCAGCGTGGCCAATATCATCAGCACTAGCAGTCCCAGGATGATGTGTTTGCGCACGGGCGTCAGCCAGGAATCCGCCGGGACCTCCCCGCCGAGCACGGAATCGAGCAGCCGCCGCTGTGACGGACCCGGCAGGGCGCGCATCGCCTTGGCGATTTCGCGCCGCCCGCGTTGGTCGGCAATCAGGATGGTTGCCGAGTTGCCTCCGTTGGTCGATTCGAGCAGCTTGGTCCGCAGCGAGGTGGGCACTTCTTCGAGCGACCGGTACACCAGGTCCGCGCCACCCGCCGAAATCAGCACCGTGGAGCTCTGATACATCCCTTTCGCCGCCGGATTGGGCGCCCCGCAATGCGGGCACCGCGCATCCTCTTCGGCCAGGGCCTTGCGGCATTGCCTGCACTTCATCACGCCACCACCTTCGGCGCCCGCGCCTTGGCCGGCACTTCACCTACGTTCTCCATGACGACCTGAATAAACCCCAGTGCCGCTTTCGAGAGCGCCTTGTCGCGGCGGTAGATCAGGCCCAGCCGCCGCACCATCGGCTCGGGAGCCAGCGTGATGGCGGAGATCTTGCCATCCGCCACCTCTTCCCGGCAATTGGAGATCGCCAGGAAGCTCACCCCCAGCCCCGCCACCACGAAGCGCTTCATCATCTCGGTGGAATCCAGCTCCATCGAGATGCGGATCCGCTCTTCCACCGGTTCCAGCCACTGGTTGATTCGCGTGCGCGTTTTTCCCTGTTTGGGCAGCAGCAGGTAAAACTCCGTCACTTCCTGCGCCTCGACCATCTTCCTTCCCGCCAACGGGTGTCCGGCCGGGACGATCGCGCAGATCTCGTCCTTGTGAATATCCACCACCTGCAGGCGCTTTTCGTCCACCGGAAGCTGCGTCAGTCCGAAATCGGCCGAGTTCTCCGCCACCGCTTCCACCACGCGCGAGGCGTAGGAACGGTCCACCTGTAATTGCACGGCGGGGAACAACTCCCGGTAAACCGAAAAAACCGTGGGCAGAATGTAGATGCAGGTGGCCTCATTGGCCGCGATCACGAGTTCGCCGCGAGGATTGGTCTCGAGCTCCGCAATGGTGTCCTGTGCGCGGCGCCGCAACGCCAGCATCTGTTCAGCGTGCTCGGCGAAGATGCGGCCCGCCGTGGTGAGCGAAATGCGGCTACCAAAACGCTCGAACAGGTCCGCCCGCAGTTCCTGCTCCAGTTGCCGCACCTGCGCGCTGATGGCCGGCTGCGTGCGGTAACACGTCTGCGCCGCCTTGGAGAAACTCTTCAGCCTGACGATCTCGAGAAAAGTATGGAGCTGATCGAAATCCATAGGCGTCCGGTCCGCGGCCCGGCAGGGCGTCCCTTTGCAACGCGGCGCACCGGTCTGCACTCAAATCCTGGATGGGCGGGATAGAAATTATCAATTTCCCCCGTGCACCAGGGTTTGGTAAGTATTGTAGCAAAGGCCTCGGGAAGGTGCGGGTGTAGTCCATGGAATCGTGACCTTTCGCAGCCGCCCGAATTCGGGCGGATTCTCCGCACCGTCACCCGTGGCACCATAAACGCGCGAAAAGCCCGGCCCACCGCGAGGGAGGCCGGGGTTTTCGCGATTGTGGTCGTCCCCTACTGCGAGACTGGAATCATCGCTCCAGTCGGTGAGCTGGCGCCGGCGTAGGTCGCGATCACCTGGTTGTCGCCGTTGGCGGCCGTCGTCGGCACCACCACGTTGAGCTGATACAGGCCGGGGCTGATCAGGCCGGCGTAGAGCACGGTGGCCGTGGCGCCGCCGATGGTGACTTGCGGCCAAGTGGGCAGCGGGCCGGTCTGCACATCCGAGCCCGTTGTCAGCGTCGAAACCGGCAGGCCGAAGCCATCGCCGTACAGCAGGATGATCTCGCCCGGTTTGGCCGGCGTGAAGGCAGATCCCGGCGCCGATAGGGACGCAGGCCCCAGCAGGCTGTAATCGGCGTGCTCCGCGGCAATGTGGATGCCGTCGTTGAAGCGGAGGAATCCCGGCGACACCGGTTGCACGTTCGCGGTAAGCGTGGCGCTGGTGGTGGTGCCGTTATTGATCGTAACGGCGACCGCGCCGGTCGTCGAATCGAGCGGCGTCAGCACATTCACCTGCGTGGCGCTGATGAACGAAACGTACGCCGGCTTGCCGTTCACCGTGACGCTGACGCCCTGCAACTGGGTGGGCATCTGGCCGGACGCGAAAGAGGGCGAACTGCTCCAAAGGAGGCCGTCCGCGCCCACGCTGGGCGGCGCCAGGCTCGCGCCGTAGATTTCGACCCAGGCATTGGGCGCCATGTAGCCGCCTCCGCCCGACACGGTGAGGCCGGTGATGGCGGGCTGCGGCGAAGCGAACACGTACGCGACCCCCTGGCCGTTATTCCCGGCACTGGCCCCGATCACCGCCGTGTTCCCACTCACCGATGCGAAGCGGCCGAAATAGTCCCCCGCCTGGCCATCGGATGCGGTCAGCTCCTGCTGCTGGCTCCACAATCCGCCGCTTTGCGCGAAGACGTACGCGGCTCCCTGGTGGGCGTTCGAACCGACGGTGTTCCCGAGAGCCCCGATCAGCGCCATGCCCCCGCTCAGCGACACGAAGTAGCCGAATTGGTCGCTCGCCGCGCCATCGGAAGCAGTCAGTTCCTGCTGTTGGCTCCACGTCGTGCCGCTCCGCATGAACACGTACGCGGCTCCCTGAGCGCTGTTCCTATTCATGGCGCCGAGCAGCGCCGTGTCCCCGCTCACCGACACGGAGTAGCCGAGGAAGTCGCCGCTGACGCCATCGGACGCGGTCAATTCCTGCTGCTGGCTCCATACGCCGCCGCTCTCCACGAACACGTATGCGGCCCCTTGAAGGTAGCCCGTGGTGCTCGCGACGACGGTCTTGAAGGGCGCCCCGATCAGCATCGTGTTCCCGCTCACCGAGACGGAATCGCCGAACTGGTCGTTCGCCGCGCCATCGGCAGCGGTCAACTTCTGCTGTTGGCTCCATGTTCCGCCGCTTTGCGTGAACACGTACGCGGCCCCCTGGAAGGCATTCTGGCCCGGAGCCGCAACCACCGCGCTGCTCCCGCTCAGCGACACGAAGTAGCCGAAATTGTCACCCGGCGCGCCGTCGGAAGCGGTCAACTCCTGCTGCTGCTTCCATACTCCGCCGCTGCGCACAAACACGTATACGGCGCCCCGGCCGCCGTTCTTGCCCATAGCCGCGATCAGAGCGGTGTCCCCGCTCACGGACGGGATGGCGCCGAACTGGTCGTTAGCCACGCCATCGGAAGCGGTCAACTCCTGCTGTAGGCTCCATACTCCGCCGCTCTCGACAAGTATCCCCGCTCACCGATATGCAGCCGCCGAAGTAGTCCCCCGCCGCGCCATCGGAAGCGGTCAACTCCTGCTGCTGGGTCCAGATCGGGCTGGCGGCAGCCGCGGGCGCGGCGGCCAGAGATAAGAGAACCAGGGCTCGGACCAATTTCCGGGCGCCGGTGGGAATGAGGGCAGGGTTCAGCGTCGTGGGTGACACGTTGTTCTCCTGGACGCCTTAATAATCATACAGCAGTAATCACACCGCCATTGTGATTGTATGGTCCTCGTGGGCTTTGAGGATCTCTTTTTTTCACTTTCGGGGCCGCGCCGGCGCGACGCGCAACCCTCGCTGCGCCGAGTGCGGGCTGAACGATCTGTGCTAGGCGGCGGATAAGACGGTATAGGATTAAGACCTCTGACATCGCAACTTGCGATGTCAAAAGGGCGCGTGATCGGCGCAACGGCCGGGCCGGGCGTGCCCGGCCCTACTGCGAAACGGGAATCATCGCGCCTGTGGGCGAGCTGGCGCCGCCGTAGGTTGCAATTACCTGGTTGTCGCCATTGGCCGCGGTTGTCGGCACCACCACGTTGATCTGGTACAGGCCGGGGCTGATCAGCCCGGCGTATTGGACCGTGGCCGTGGTGCCGCCGATGGTGACCTGCGGTCATGGGGAGGGCAGCGCTCCCGACTGATATTCCGAGCCGGCCGTCAGCGCAGTGACCGGCAGGCCGAAGCCATCGCCGAACAGCGAAATGGTCTCGCCCGGTGCGGCCGGCGTGAACGTAGCCCCTGGCACCGACATGGAGGCAGGCCCCAGCAGGCTGCCCCCGCCGTGCTCGGCGGCAATGTGGATGCCGTCGCCGAAGCGCAGGAACCCAGGCGACACCGGTTGCAAGTTCGCGGTAAACGCAGCGCTGGTCGTGGTGCCGTTGTTCACCGTCACCGCGACCGGGCCAGTGGTAGAATCGAGCGGCGTGAGCACATTCACTTGAGCGGCACTGATGAAGTAGACGTACGTCGGCTTGCCGTTCACGGTGACGCTGACGTCCTGCAGTTGGGTCGGCATCTGGCCGGAAACAAAGTCGGCTGCGGTCCAGACGAGACCGCCCGCGCCCACGCTGGCTGGCGCCAGGTTGGCGCCGTAGATTTCGACCCAGGCATTCTGCGCGATGTTGACGCCTCCGCCGGAGACGCTGACGCCGGTGATCGTGGGTTGCGTCGTGGCAAAGACGTATGCGGCTCCGGGGCTGAAATCGCCAGAGCTCCCAATCACCGCCGTGTTCCCGCTCACCGACACAGGGTACCCGAAATCGCCGTAGGCCGCGCCGCCCGACGCAGTCAGTTTCTGCTGTTGGCTCCATAGTCCGCCGCTCTGCGCGAACACGTACGCGGCTCCCAGTCGGCTACTGTCGCCAGTAGCCCCGAACACCGCCGCGTCTCCGCTCACCGAGACGGACTGGCCGAATTGGTCGTACGCCGCACCGTCGGAAGCCGTCAGCTCTTGCTGCTGGCTCCACGTTCCACCGCTGAAGACAAATACGTACACACCTCCCTGGTAGGCTTGCGAGTCGATGGTCTTTGCCCAAGCCCCGATTAACGCCGTGTTCCCGCTCAACGAGACGGACTGGCCGAACTGGTCGTTCGCCGCGCCATCGGAAGCAGTCAGCTCCTGCTGCTGGCCCCATACTCCACCGCTAAGCACGAACACGTATGCGGCTCCTTGGAGGAGCTGCGGGCTGGTGGCCTTGTTAGGAGACCCGATCACCGCCGTGGCCCCGCTCACTGACACGGATGTGCCGAAATGGTCGTTCGCCGCGCCATCGGAAGCAGTCAGCTCCTGCTGCTGGCTCCATACTCCCCCGCTGCGCACAAAAACGTACGCGGCTCCCTGGGCCGTATTCGAATTGACGGCTTTCCAGTAAGCCCCGATCACCGCCGCGTCCCCGCTCACTGACACTGACCAGCCGAAATTGTCGCCCCTCACGCCATCGGAAACAGTCAACTCCTGCCGCTGGCTCCATACTCCCCCGCTGCGCACAAAAACGTATGCGACTCCCGCGCCGCCGTTCTTGCCCCGGGCCCCGATCATCGCCGTGTCCCCGCTCACTGACACTGACGAGCCGAAATTGTCGTTCGAGGCGCCGTCGGAGGCAAACACCTCCTGCTGTTGGCTCCAAACTCCACCACTCCTCACAAATACGTACGCGACTCCCCGGCTGTTGATCGCGCCAGGAGCCCCGATGACCGCCGTGTCCCCGCTCACTGACACAGACGCGGCGAAGCTGTCGCCGTCCACGCCATCGGATGCAGTCAACTCCTGCTGCTGCGTCCAGGGTGGGTTGGCCGCAGTCGTGATCACGGCCAGTGGCAACACGAGCGCGAGGACCCGGACAAGCCTGCGGGCCCCCATTGGAACGAAAACCGGACTCAGCTGCCGCGCTGACATGTTGGCCTCCTGAACGTTAACAATTATAGAGCCGTCGTCAGGTCTGAGGACCTCTTTATCTCTTTTCCCGGCACTTCGGTGCAGCGCCCGCCAGGTTCGACCATGTGAAAAAAGTTCGTGCATCTCCTCGGCGCCAGAGGCCAGCCCTGCCGTTCTTCGGCCCGTTACGCTTGGTACTGAACCGCCCGCCGACGCCCGCAAACGGGGGTAGTGGATTATCGGACCCCCTCATCCGCGAGCTCGCCGTTCATGATAGGCTTACAATTCATGGAGATTTCGGACCTGTATCGCGGGTTGGGTGAGGACGGGTTCGCTCAACTGCTGCGCGGCGTCTCAATCGGCAAGCTGAGGACCTACCAGATCTATGAAGGCTTCAAAGTCCGCGCGCGGCTGCACAAGTTGAACACCGAGACTCTGCGCAAAGCGGCGCCGCGCCTGTGGGCGCGGATCATGGAGGGCGATTCGGCGTTTGGCGCGGACCTGGCGCAGGCCGTGCTGGTCTCGCATCTGGACCTGATCATCGCCGTGCTGGACTTCCTCGGTGTGCCGCACGAGAATGGATTTTTTGCCAAGGATATGGACCCGAAACCACACTTCACCGAAGGGTGGGAAGGGCGCGTTTACGAACAATTTCGGACAACGGCACCCGAAGCGGTGCTGGTTTTTTACATTAACCATGTGCGTTGGGAGCTGCTGAAGGCGGAAGAGTTGTACCGTCCCGAAGCGGCGCCAGCGGCGTGAACTGGCCGATGGCGTGCACATTATATGAGATCGATGACGAGCGCGGGTTATTGGCAGTCGGCGAGGATGGTCCCAGACAAGCTGGCCCATCGTTTCAAGTACCTGCCGCTCAATACATTGCACACATCCTCCCGATTCGCCCCAGGAGTTTGCGTTTCATGACAGGTGTGGGTTTTTCCCCCAGTTCGATACCTGTTAGCGCGGTATCACCCAGTTACGGGGAAATGCGATCCGACACCTTCTTCGCCCGCGTTGCGGCGCCACCCTCCCGGGCCACAACGCCGGCGACCTGCGTGTCTGTCGCCAGGTTCCCTTCTTCACTCAAGATTGCGAGGTTCCGGTAATGAATCATTGCGATTTCCATTATTCTCATCTGCTGCCCAAGAAACCGGGCATTCTCCCGCTCGAGGAGACCATGAAGAAGCAGTGCCGCCGCTGCGGCGCGGAATTCGTGACGCGGTCGCGCATCCGGAAGCGCTGTGATGCATGCCAGACGGTGGTTTCAGCGGAAAAGCAGAAGAAGGCCAATGAGCGCCTGAAGGCCCGCCGCGCAGCCCGCCGGATGTGCCTGCTGGCCAGCTAGCCTGTCGGGAATAGCTTCAATCGCCGGCAAACCGCTCCCTATGGGGCGCGGCTCCGAATGCGCAGTGGAGTTGCGACCCGTGCAAAAGGGTTGGCAGGCGAAAGCGCCTGCCCCACTTTGTTGCAGGCGGGTGGGCAGGCGCCTTCGCAGCCTGCGCCACACGGCGGTCAGCGCTCTAAGGTGACGACGGCCTGTGCTTCGGCGGAACGGCCTTCGCCGACGGGGCCCATCTTCTCGGCGGTCTTGAACTTGACCGAGACGCGGTCGAGCGTGAGGCCGAGGGTGGCGGCCAACCGCTCCCGAATGGCTTCGCGATAGTCCGTCAGCTTGGGGCGCTCCAGAATCACCGTCGAATCCACGTGGACGATGCGGAAGCCGGCGGCCTCCGCCATCTGCCGCGCGTGGCGCAGAAACACCAGGCTGTCGGCGCCTTTCCAACGGGGATCGGAATCCGGGAAGTGCATGCCGATATCGCCGAGCGCGGCGGCGCCCAAAATGGCGTCGGTGATGGCATGGGCCAGCACGTCGGCGTCGGAGTGGCCCTCCAGGCCCATCTCGCTGGGAACCGTGACGCCGCCGAGGATCAGGGCGCACCCGGCGGCAAGCCGGTGCACGTCCCAGCCCAGCCCGGTGCGGATCTCGCTCAACCGATCGCTTCCTTAGCGGTGTCCTGGTGGAGGAACAGGCGGGCCAACTCCATGTCGGCGGGCCGGGTGATTTTGATGTTGCGGTCGCTTCCCAGCACCACCGTCACTTCCACGTCCAGCCGCTCGACCAGGCTGGATTCATCGGTGCCGATGAATCCGTCGCGGCGCGCCGCTTCGTAGGCGCGCGCCAGCAACTCATAGCGGAAAACCTGGGGGGTCTGCGCCAGCACCAGATTGTCGCGCTGCAAGGTAGCGCGGACGCGCGTCTTACCGGTGCCCCGATTCACCTGTTTGACCGTGTCCACCGCCGGCAGGCCGACGATGGCGGCGCCGCTTTCGGCCGCTTCGTCAAACGCGCGGTGGATGATCTCGAGATCGATGAACGGCCGCACCGCGTCGTGCACGGCTACCAGGTCCGTCTCCGGCCCCAGCGAGTGCAGCGCGTTTTCGACCGATTGCTGACGGCTGTTGCCGCCTTCCACCACGCGCACTTTGCGGCCGTGAAACTCGCCGGCCAGCATGGCGCCGACCCACTCCATGTCTTCGGCGCGCACGGCCACCACCAACTCGCTGACGCGGTCGGAGGCGGCGAACTTGCGCACGGTGTGCAGCAGGATGGGCGAGCCTTCGAGCAGCATGAACTGCTTGCGGCTGGTGCCGGTCTTTTCTGCCGCACCCTTACCCATACGTGTGCCAAGCCCTGCGGCGGGCAATATGACGGCAACTCTCATGTGTTCTACGATTCTATCGTGGTTTTCTCGGTGGCGACGGTGGCCACCGGCTGCGGCTCGCCCTTCCGCACGGGCCGCTCGTGCCCGGCGGCGACTGTGCTATGCTGCCGCTCATCGAACTTGCCGAAAATCATCTTCCCGGCGGTAGTCTGCAACACGCTGGTCACGGTGATATCGATGGTCTTCGAGATCAGCCGCTTGGCGTTGTCCACCACTACCATGGTGCCGTCGTCCAGGTAAGCCACGCCCTGGTTGTATTCCTTGCCCTCTTTGAGAATGAAGACGCGCATGATCTCGCCGGGCAGCACAATCGGTTTCAGGGAATTGGCCAACTCGTTGATGTTGAGCACTTCCACGCCGTGCAGTTGGGCCACTTTGTTGAGGTTGAAATCGTTGGTGACCACCTTGCAATCGTAGATTTTGGCCAGCTCGATCAACTTCATATCCACTTCGCGCACGTTGGGAAAGTCTTCTTCCACGATCTGCACCGTCAGGTGGGGCATCTTCTGGATGCGCTGCAGGATGTCCAGGCCGCGGCGTCCCCGGTTGCGCTTCATCGAATCGGCCGAATCCGCCACCAGTTGCAGTTCCCGCAGCACGAATTGCGGAATCACCAGCGCGCCGTCGAGGAAGCCGGTTTCGGCGATGTCGGCGATGCGGCCGTCGATGATCACGCTGGTGTCGAGAATCTTGAACGACTTCTGCGAACTCTTCTCGCCGCCGAAGACGCCGCCCAGCGCCGCCAGGTTGAGCATGTCGCCCTTCTTGGCGCCCACCACCAGCCCCACGTAGGTCATCCACAACAGCAGGCAGACCGGCAGGAGCGGCTGGTGGGGCAAGGCTTTCTCGACCACCAGGGACATCAGGAACGCGCCCGCAATCCCCAGCACCGAACCGACGGCAGCCCCAATCAGGCGAGTGAGGCTGACTTTTTCCAAACGGATTTCGAAGTAAATGATGCCGCCGCCCAGCAGAAGGCCGCCCACAGTGGAAATCCAAGGCGATACCTGAGCGGGATGGAGGAGAAAGGCGGATAGGGAGAGAACCAGAACGAAGAATGCACGAACAAAAATAAGATCGAGCCCCATGACACCCCCTTTAGGGTGGACCGACGTTTCCGGCAGGACCCGAAAAGCCGGCGCCCAACCGGTTGATTTGCGAGTGTTACGCCGCGCCAAAAGTATAGCACCGATGGACGTTCCCGGTCGCGCATTTTAATTGCGTGGGAGTTTGAATTGGGTTGCGGGGCGGCAATGACGGTCTCCGCGTTCTTTCTCTATGAGGTCTCACACTTCCGCACCGCCTCTCCATGGGGTACGGCGTGGAACCCACCTGGGCACTTCGGCGCAGAAGGATCGGTATTCGGATGGAAAACTTTGCCTGAGCTTCGGTTCCTCGTAGAGCAGTACAAACCCGTGAAACAGGAGCCAGACAAGGCCGCCGTAAGCAAGCAGCGTGAGGCTACCGAGAAGCAGGGCTTGACCGAGAATCGCCGCCGCCACCGCGACGTACATGGGATTCCGGACATAACGGTACAGCCCGGTGACCACCAGGCGGCGGGTTGGAAAGACAGGCGCCGGGGTTCCCAACCCATGCAGCGCGAATCGGGCAAAGGAGTCCAGCAGGCCGATCGTCCCCAACGCGATCAGGATGCCCCCAACGAAACGGAAAAGCGGCGTCCCGAAGAAAGCAGCTTCGACTCGCCAATGCGAAATCCACCAGGGCACCCAACCGGCCACCAACCCGGGAGCGATGACCAGGAAGATTGCAGAGCCGAGGATTGCCAACGCCTTCCTCATCCTGTCCTTATTTGAGCGGGCCGCGCGGCCGGACGCAACCGGGACACCCAGAAAAGCCGAGACGCCTCTCGGCTCAGCAAGCCTGACAGCCTAATGCCGCATACTTTTACCCGTCTCGGAATGCTGTGGGGCAGACCCCGGCGTCCGCCCCACAACCCACGCGGCCGCGCGGTAGGGGTAAAAGTATGCGGCATTGGGCTTGACAGCCTGCGCCACGGGCTTAGTTAATTCAGTTCGGGTCGAAAAGGCGCTTGTCCACTGGCACGGCTTGATAGGGGGCGGTGTCCGGGGATTTGGCGAAGCAGTCGGTGAGATCGGCGGCGGCAGCATCGAACAGGTTGAGAGGTGGAAGCTGCAGTAAGCGAAAGACGGTTTTGAGCAGGCCCGGAAAGCTCACGTTGCGGTGCGAGATGTAGCCTGGCTTGGCCCACGGCCCGGCGCACAGCAGGACGGTGCGGTGCGCGTCCACGTGGTCGACGCCGCCGTGCGTATCGGCCTCGGTGACGAAGACGGCCATGTCATTCCACCAGGGCGTTCCGGAAAGGTATTCGACGATTCGGCCGAGCGCATAATCGTTGTCGGCCACGTGCGATTCCGGGAACGGGTATCCGTTCTCGGGATGGGCGTCCGCCAAGTAGTCGCCGGGCAGGTGGACGAACAGCAGCGCCGGCAGCGCGGCGCCGGGCTTGCGGTAGCGGGTTTCGATTTCTTCGATGAAACGGGAGGCGCGCTGCTGGTCGGAAATGGCCAGATTGAAGCCCGGATACTGGCGCACGGTGTTGGCGAAGAGGGCTTCGGGCATCGGCATATTGGTCAGCAGGCGCACGCCCGCGGGCCCCAGGCCAGGGCCTTCACGCGATCCGGCCAGCTCGAATCCTTCGCCGAAATTCAGGAACGAAACGCCATGTGCCGCCAGGTGATCCCACAGCGTGCCGGCTTCGCCAATATCTTCAGGCGCGACCGAAGCCGCCATGTCGGCGAAGCCGAGCCGCCCCGGAGCCGAGCTCAATTGAAAACTCTTTCGGCCGCCGTAGGCCGCCGCCACGGAGCTGGCCACCCACGGGTTGGGATAGACGCCCGCCAGCCAATGGTGCCCTTCCACGCTGGCTTCGCCATCGGCATAGAAGTTGTCGCTCGAAGCCCAGCGGCTCGCCAGGGCGTGATGGTTGGGCGTGAGGTTGACGTCTTTGATGCTCAGGCGCTGCCGCTGGCCGTCGGCCAAACCGTGGGAACCCAAACGCGCTAGCCTGCGATCGCCCATCACCGGCCCATTGCGGGCGGCCGCAATATCGCCCAGCACTTCGTCGTAGCTCAGGCTCTCTTTCACGATCAGCACGACGTGGCGGATGGGTGGCAGCGCCGGCGCAGCTTCCGGCCGCGGCTGAAAGCCGTTCATCTCCAGCACCGCATCGGTGTGCGCTTGCAATTCCTCGCGAGCCGGCAGATGGAATACCGAAATCGTCCCCTGGTATAACCAGCTTTGCAGAGAACTGCCCCTGACGATTCCCGGCGCGTTCGGTCCCACGCCGTGGCCGCGGGCATTGGCGACGAACACGGTATCGCCATCGAGCGCCACCCGCGTGGGGAACCAGGCCGCCGGCAAGTGCCCGATGACGCGCCGCCCGCGCACGTCGATCACACCCACCGCGTTGATGCCGGCCTCCGCCACCAGCAGCCAGCCGGACGCTTCGTGATAGGCCAGGCCGATCGGGATCACGCCGCGCAGCCCATCGAGGCCCGGGATGCGGATGGGGATCTCCGTCTCGACCCGGTTGGTGGCGGGGTCCAGAATGCTGACCGAATCGTCGTTCGCGTTGGCGACGAACACGTGGCCGGCCGCGGCGAGGATACCCGCCGGACCGCTGCCGCCGCGCACCGCGCCGCCGAAATCGAGGCCGGTGCGGACGAACGTCTCCAGCTTGGGCGCCGATGGATTCGTCACATCCACCACGGCGACCGAATCGGCCTCGCGCGCGTTGGCGTCGCCTAAACCCGGCACCGCGATACCGCCTGCGGTGGCTCCGCGCACCGCTTCCGCGCTGGGGAAGCCGAATGCCGGAAACGAAAGGCCGGCCTCGGGCGCTCCCGGCAGCGCGCGGTATTCGAACAGTCCGCAGTTGGCGACGTACAGTTTACGCGCGTCCGGCGCCAGCGCCATGGCGAACGGCAGCCGTCCCACGCGCACCGAACCCACCAACTGGCGCGACCGCACGTCGATGGCGGCGATGCGAAAGTTGGCCTGATCGGCGACGTAGAGGATGCCGCGCGCCGCATCGAGCGCCAAGTCCCCGGTGAAGCTGCCGGAAAAGCCTGCCTGGTTGAGAGCGAACACGCGCCGCCGCTCGTCGAAGGAGTCGAACAGAATCACCCGGCCGCTTTCGCCCTCGGCTAAGTAAATGCCGTGGTCGCCGGCCAGCGCGACTCCCAGAGAAACGCTGTGCCAGCCGGCCGGAGCCGATTGTTCGAAAGCCTCGAGCGACCCTGCCGCCACTTGCCGCACCTGCCAAGGGGCTTGCCGCGATGGGCGCTGGAGGACGGTGAAGGAGTACCGAAACGGGCCGCCGTTGGCGGTAACCACGGTTCTGCCCGAACTGCTGACGGCGATGCCGAACGCGCCAGGCCCAGCCGCGTACTCTTCGTCCAGCGGCGCGACGATCCTGCCGCCGGGCAGAATCGACGGCCCGCTGCGGCGCAAAGCGGGGCGGTCGCCGGCGGGCGCGGTGTAGGATTGCGCCGAGATCGCGGCCCCGAAGACCATCAGCGTCATCGGCAGACGGCGAGTTCCGGACACCCCTCCATCATATAGCCGGGGTAAACGAATCGCGGCGCCAATCCGCTATAGTCGAAAGGAATGCTCCCACGCTTGGCAATTTTGGCGCTGGCGGTGGTGTGGGCCGCCCCCGCCGGCGGTCCGCCACGCCTCACCGCAGAGCAACAACGATTGAACATCGAGTCCTTCGAGCACGTATGGACTACAGTACGCGACAAACACTGGGATCCCAAGCTGGGGGGCCTCGACTGGCAGGCCGTGCACGATGAGTTGCGCCCCCAACTGGAACGCGCCACCACCATGGAACAGGCGCGTGCGGTGATGGAGGACATGTTGGCGCGGCTCAAACAAACGCATTTCGGTATCGTGCCAGACGAGGTCTACGAGGAAATGGAAGGCGGAGGCAAGGGCGAGGGCAGAACCGGTATCGAGGTGCGGGTGGTGGAAGGCCGCGCGCTGGTGGTCTCGATCGACCCCGATTCGCCGGCGGCGAAGAGCGCCGTCTCGCCCGGTTGGGAAATTGAAGGCGTGGACGGCAAGCTGCTCGCGCCCGGCCTGCGCAAGATCGACCGGAACTTCCGCGATTCGACGCTCCACGACCTGATGCTGGAACGCGCCGTGAGTGCGCGCCTGGCCGGTGGCGAGGGAAGCCGGGTGAAAGTGAGTTTTCGCGACGCGCGGGGCCGGAGCACGACCCTCGATATGGAGTGCGCCCGCCCGCGCGGCGCTGAATTCACCTTTGGCAACCTGCCGCCGATGTATTTCTGGGTGGACTCGCGCAAGCTGCGCCCGGATGTCGGCTACATAGGGTTCAACCTTTTTTTCGCGCCGGAGACTTTGAACAAAGCCTTTGAAAACGCGATTCGGGATTGCGCGGCCTGCCGCGGTTTTGTGGTCGATTTGCGAGGCAACCTGGGCGGAATCGGCGGGTTGGCGCCCGGCGTGGCGGGGTGGTTTCTGGATCGGCCGGGGCTGCGGCTGGGCGATATGCTGCTGCGCTCGAGCAAACTCAAATTTGTGGTATTCCCGCGGCCGGCGCCGTTCCGCGGGCGGCTGGCGATCCTGGTGGACGGCTGTTCCGCCTCGACGTCGGAAATCTTCGCCGGGGGCATGCAAGATCTGAAACGGGCGCGCGTCTTCGGAATGCGGAGCGCCGGCGCCGCGCTGCCGTCCTTTTTCGAACGGCTGCCCAACGGCGATGGGTTCCAGTACGCCATCGCCAATTATGTTTCCGAAGGCGGCAAGCAACTGGAAGGCGCCGGGGTGATCCCGGACGAAACCGCCGGACCGACTCGACGCGAGCTGCTGAAAGGGCGCGACCCCGCACTTGACCGCGCCCTGGCGTGGATCGAGGGCAGCAAGAACTGAGCGTGGAAATGCAACAACCAAAAGAATCTGTGTAAGAATGCAAGCCACCGATGAGCACCGATAGAAAAACGGACCTTTATCGGTGTTAATCTGTTGGCTCGGAAGGAAGTTTTCGGGAGTCTTTATGAAACGTTTACCAATCAGACGAACCCTGGCCGCCTGCGCGGTGATGGTGCTGGCCGCGGCCGGCGCCAGGCTGCGTGCGGCCGATGCGCTGCCCAAGGCAGAAACCATTCTCGACAAGTCCGTCGAGGCAACCGGCGGCAAGGCCGCCTACGAGAAGTCGCACAACACGGTCATCACCGGCTCCATGGAGCTTCCCGCGATGGGGATCAAGGGCACCATGACGATCACCAAGGCAGAACCGGACAAGAGCCTGGCCGAAATCGAAATCGCTGCAGTCGGCTCAATCAAACAGGGCTACGACGGCAAAACGGCATGGGAGATCAACCCCATGCAGGGCGCTCGCATCAGGGAAGGCGACGAAGCGACCGCAGCCAAGCGCGAAGCTCACTATCACGACGAGAACTGGCGCGACGATTTCAAGAAGGTGGAGACGGTGGGTACGGAAACCGTCGACGGTAAGGACTGCTACAAGCTGGTCAAAACGCCGAACGCAGGCAACCCCGTAACCGAGTACTACGACAAAAAGACCGGCCTGCTGGTGAAAGCCTCCACGACGGTGAGCACCCCCAATGGCGATATGGAGGCCTCGACCGTCTTCAGCGACTATCGCAAGGAGGGAGACCTGCTGGTAGCGCATAAGATCCAGCAGAGCGCCGGACCGCAGGAGATCACGATCACGCTTGAGACGTTCAAATTCAACGTGGACCTAGCGAAGAACAAGTTCGACCTGCCGGACGAAATCAAGGCGCTCACCAAGACTGAGCCCAGCCCTAAGAAGTGAGCCCGGCCCTGGCGCTTCGCGGTCTCGGTGTAGGAGCGCCTCGGTTTCGTCCTTAATAGGCGCGGCACTGCCGCCGCTGGCCCGGCGTTGGCGTGGCGCGCCAGGCGCGCGGAAAAGCTCTCCGCGTCGCGTGGCGCGCCATCGTCTACGGGAGTGCCGAAACGGCACGCTGAGTGCCCCTGCTACAACACGTGGCGCGGGTTTTTTCCGTGCTAACCTCGTAATTACCGGTTTCAACTTGAAACGTTCGGACATGTCACTTCGGCTTCATTTCAATCGAGTCGCGCCGGCCGTGATGCTGGCTTTCTGCGCCACGGCGCAGCAGTATACCATCGGCACCATCGGCGGCAATGGCAGCGCGGGCTACGTGGACGGCCCGGCGGTCGGCTCTCAATTCGACATCCCGGTGGCGACGGCACTCGACAAGAATGGCAATGTCTACATCGCGGATTCGGTGAACCACCGCGTGCGCATGATCTCGAATGGGACCATCTCCACGATAGCGGGCACCGGGACGCCCGGCTACTCGGGCGACGGTGGGCAGGCCGCGTTGGCCGAGCTGAACTTTCCTTCCGGCTTGGTGGTGGATAAGGCCGGGAACCTGTACATTTCAGACACCGAAAACCAGGTGGTTCGCAAGGTCACTCCCGCCGGCATCATCTCGACCTACGCCGGCAATCAAGCTTTGGGAGAAGGCTTCGGCTCCGACAACGTGATTGCCACCGCCGGGCAATTATTCAACCCGCTTGGGCTGGCGGTCGACAGCGCGGGAAACCTGTACATCGCGGATTCTCATGCCGGCGCCGCCCCCAATACGCTCGGATTGATTCGCGAGGTCAACGCCACCAGCGGCATTATCAGCACCGTGGTTGGGCTCGGCACCACAGCCGCGCAGTTGATCTGCCCGGAAGGGGTTGCGATCGATGCCTCGGGCAACTTGTACATTGCCGACAGCGAACTCCACGTGGTGGCGAAGTTCTCGGGTGGAGTGCTCAACCTGAACTTCGCGGGCAATGGCTATGAGGGGTTTAGCGGCGACGGCGGCCCGGCGGCGAAGGCCGAGCTGGCCGATCCGGTTGGCGTGGCGACGGACGCCGCCGGCAACGTCTACATCGCGGATCCGGTGAACAATCGCATTCGGAGAGTGACGCCGGATGGGATCATCGCGACAATCGCCGGGGAAACCAAGTTCGGCTACTCGGGCGACGGAGGACCATCGCTCAAAGCGCAGATGTTTTCACCGCGCGGGGTGGCCGTGGATGCGAGCGGCAACGTCTATATCGCCGACACCGAGAATGACTCGATCCGCCAATTGACCCCGGCCGATCCCGTGGTTACCTCCGGCGGTGTCGCCAACGCCGCCAGCTTCCAGCCGCAGATCTCGCCCGGGGCGCTGGCGTCTGTTTTTGGAACCGGCTTGAGCAACGCAACTTACATGTCCGGCCTGCCTTATCCGACCAGCCTGGGCGCATCCAGCCTGGGCGGGAGCGGCGTGAGTGTGAGCGTCAACGGCAAAGCGGCGCCGGTATTTTTCGTATCGCCGACGCAGATCAATTTCCAGGTTCCGTGGGAAACCGCAATCGGAACGGCCAGCGTGACCGTCTCGGTGGCGGGCGGCGTGAGCAATGCGGTGTCCGTGCCGGTGGTCTCGGCGGGCCCGGGCTTGTTCCTGTCGGGAAGGTCGGCGGTTGTGCAGAACGCCGCCGATTACTCGCTCAACGGTCCCGGCCGTCCCGCCGCGGCAGGCAGCACGATCATCGCCTATCTCACCGGATCCGGACCGGTGAGTCCGGCAGCGGACGACGGTTTGGCCGCGCCGCTGACCTCGCTGGTGTATGCCACCGCGTCTCACAGCGCTGCGATAGGCTCGGCCGCGGCGACTGTGAGTTTCGCCGGACTAGCGCCTGGCTGGGCTGGCCTGGTACAGGTCAACGTGGCGGTTCCGGCGGGCCTCGCCACCGGCACCTACCCGCTCACGGTCACTATCGACGGACAAACCAGCAACGCTGGCGACATCAGCGTGCAGTAGCCACAACCGGCTTCAGATTCCTCCCGCCGGCTTCCGGCGCAGACACGCCTCCCTGGCCGCCGGCACCCGAGGCGTCCGTCTTGCCGGCGAAGGAATCGCCCGGACCGCGGTCCAGCTTTCGCGCCAGCCGTTCATCTTTCCGTTGCCCGCGCCAATCGCGCAGGGCGCAGATGCCCAGCCGAAGCGCGTCTCCCGAGCGATACACGATGTTGTCGCGCAGCAAATGGTTGCGTGCTGTCAGCGTGGCGCGCCGCAAGCAACGCACCAGCAGCGAAGGCTCGGGGGCGCGCGCTCCCGCGGCCACATCGAGGCGCGGCTGCCGGCAGGCATTCAACACCACCACAGCCAGGCGGGAGTCCGTGTACAGTCCCTTGCGGTACTCGCGGCCCGGTCCACGCAACCCTTCCGGACGGCGCAGGTAGGTCACCGAATCCACGCAACCGGTGTAAACCAGGTCGCTCACCACTTTGTCGCGCTCCTGGTCTACGTCGTTTTCGATTTGGTGGGTGAAACCGAACGGTTTGAGGGAAAACGTGGTGCCAACATCCTGGGTGGCGGCCGAAGCCCACACGCGCTCGCCGCGCCACTCTCCGGGACGATTCCAAACGCGCAGGTGGTGCCGCTTCTCGAAGGTGTTGAGCGATTTCTGCAACCGCTTATCCGCCTCCTCGCCGTCCAGCAGGAGCGTCCTCATGGGAGCGTCGCCGTCCGAGCGGTCTTCCACAATCGCTCGGATGGCGCCGAACCCGGAGCGCACGGAGTTAGGCGCCGATCCGGCCCAGCCGGCGGCCTGGAACGCGGCGTCGAGCGATAGTTCATTTCCGATGAATATCAGGTTCACCAGGTCGATCGGCTGCGACTGGCGCTTGGAATAGGTCCAGTAAGGCAAACCATCCACCAGGCTCTGCAAATCGTACAGATCTTCGTCGGAGCCGCCAGCGGTGGGCAAGGTGCACGGCGACAGCCCGCGAAACGATTCCGGGAACTCGATTTCCAGGTAGAGTTCCGTGCCGCGGCGGTATTCGATTTCCGGGTCGGGGAAGCGGAACAACCCGGTTTCGGCCAGGAACAGCGGCGTCACCATTATCGGATGCGCGAACGCCAGGAAAGCCAGCCGTTGGCTGAACCGGTTCGCAATCGTTGCGGTTGCCCGCATGCCGTGGATCGCGCCGCGCCGGTCGATGCGCTCGCGCGCGCTGTCGATTCCAACCAGCCGGATGGGCGCGGCGTAATCCGTCCCATCCGGGAGGTGCAGGGTCTTGAAATCGACCTCCAGGGAGGCGGTCTCGTGAATCAGACCTAGCCCGACCTTGCGAACCCGTGTCACCACCCCCTGCACGGTTGTGCCTTCGGGCAGCGACGCGCCTTCCTGGCACAGCGGTGTGCTGACCACGGCTTCCACGGCAGCGCCCGGCCTTGAGCTGTAAGTGGAAATCGGCGTGAGCAGACGGGCTTCCACCCGGTTTGCACCGGGGGCCGCGGCCGATGCGGACCGCGCGGCGAACACAAGCGCCAAGCACAGCCACAAACCGGCGGCGCCGGCGGCATGGCGGCTGGCTGCTCCGCTCCGCTTGCCCCGCCGAGGCAGGCCGTCAGGTTGTGTCCTTAATTCGAGCGGTGGAACCACCAACTTTGGAATGCTCGGTCCCTCCCCGGCGAACCAGCTTCCGAGCGCCCCAGCGCGCCCGCCCATGCGGGTTCGACCGCTTTTGAAAAAACACCGTTCGATCGAGCGGTTGCAAGAATGATACCAGATATACTTAATGCCTGCGCAGCAAAGTACTCTTCTTGGCGCGCATGAATGCAAAGACCCCTGCCGCCACGAATAGAGACGCGGCGGCAGCAGACGCACAAAGCCCAAGTGCAATAAATGCCTTCGATAGTGCAGCTTTCGCCGCTCCAGCACGTCGTCGCTCTGCGGCCCATACCTTTGTCCAGCCTGGCGATCACAGTGGAGGCTAACGTGCGCTGCCTTTCCTGTTGGAGTAAGCGCAGGACCAACCATCCCAGACTTTGGAGGAACATCGTGACGACTTTGAGAACAGTAACGGATACGGCGGCGGAGCTTGGCAAGCAGGCCAGAGAATCAATCGAGGAGTTGGGCCAGTCCGCCGGCAAGAAACTGGATGAGGCGCGAGATGAGACCGGGGGTGCCCTCCATTCGGCCGCCTCCTCCGTCCGCAGAGCAGGACGGCAGGGTTCCGCAGCAGTCGACAACTGCTCCACCCGTACCGCCGATCGACTGGATGCCACGGCGTCCTACATCGAAGATCATGACCTGGGGGATGCCGTCACCGGCTTGCGAAGGTTTGCTCGCCGCCATCTGACAAGCTCTCTGGTAGCTGCGACTGCAATCGGCTTTCTAGCCGGATCGGCCTTGAACCGAGTGACACACGGGAGCGGAAAAGCGCCTCGAGGCACATAACCGCAGTTTTGCCGGCGAGGCGCCCCGCCATTATGAGTCGGGAGTCGCCGCCTTCTCCTCTTCGCGCAGTGCGGCGATCCGGTTCTGCAGCGTCCGCAGGCTGATCCCTAACATCTCGGCGGCGAGTTTGCGGTTGCCGCGCACGTGATCGAGCGTGAGT
>JBEKKO010000097.1:0-21560 GCA_050010695.1 Bryobacteraceae bacterium | reverse complement strand
CAAGGATATGTCCGCCATACAGCGGGCCTAGATCATCGAAGTTCCTACTTAAATCATCGGGTGGCCGATACGCACGGCGATAAGTCCGCGAAGCCCGGCCACCCGCAACGCACTCCTAAACTCTTTCCATCCACACCTCTCGGCCAAAGTGTGTCGGTAGGACAGACCATCGCTTTTTGTGGTCTGTCACGCCTCTCCAAAGCGCGGCACCTTGACAGACGACAGAAACCGATCGTCTGTCCCACCGGGCCACGCGTGCCTTGGCCGGTCGGGGACTGGCCCCACTTACTACATGTATTCCGGAAGCTGAATTCCCAGGATGCCTGCGGTGCGTTCCAGTTGGCGGCGGAAGAAATCGGTCATCCACAACAGGAAGACTTTCTTCTCGCGCTGCTCTTCCTGGAGAATCGGGTACAGGTGATAGAAGTTGTTGAAGGACTGCGCCAGTTGAAAGGCATATCTGGCGACATGCGCGGGTTCGCCGGCAGCCAAGGCGCCTTCCAGGGCTGAATCGACTTTCGAAGCGGCCAGCAGTACCTGCCAAAAATCCTCCGATTGTAGTTGCCGCGCGAGCGCTTCGGGGGAAAGCTCGGCCGCGAAATCCGGCAGCGTTTCGCCGCGCTCTTCGAGCTTGCGCAGAATGTTGCGCGCCCGCACCGCCGCGTACTGCACGTACGGGCCGGTTTCGCCCTCGAAGCTGAGCGCCTCCTGCAAGTCGAAAGCGATCACCGAAGTGCGCGTGAACTTGAGCAGGAAATAGCGCAGCGCGCCGATGGCAATCTGCTCAGCCACGCGTTGCCGTTCGGCAGCCGGCTTCTCCGCATGCCGCGCATTCACTTCCTCGAGCGCCTTCGCGATCAGGTTATCCATCAGATCGTCGGCTTTGACGCCGAGTCCCTTGCGGCCGGACACTTCCACGTACGGCCGCTGGCGGTCTTCTTCGGAAAGCGGAATTCCCAGGTCGGCGCAGCAGCGCGGCGATAGCGCCACCATCTCATACGAAAAGTGGATCGACTGTTCCGCCTGCGCCGGGTAACCCAAACCGCGCAGCCCGGCCGCCACCACGTCCTGCAAATAAGACTGGCGCGAGTCGATCACGTTGTAAACCCGCGAGCCGTGTCCGAACTGGTGCTCGCCTTCGGAGGGAGCGTCGGTGCTCACCCAGAGCACGCGCCCATCGGCGTAAGTCATCAGCGGCCGGTAGTGAAAATCCTTGCCCAGCAGGCCGAACTTCCAGAGCTGATAGGCGATGTCCTTGCCGACGTAAGTCACCGTGCCGTCGGAGCGCACGATCACCTTGCCCTCGTCGGAAAGTCCCGGCATCACCCAGCAGCCGGCGTTCTTGCCTTCCCTTTCCATGTATATGGCCTGCCGCTGCTTGAGCTGCTCGAACGCGGCGGCCCAGAACTGGAGATGCAGGATTTCGCTCTCCCGCGGCAGCACGTCGTATTCCACGTCGAGCCGCAACATGGTCTTCAAATGCGCCTGGACAACCGCGTCCGCCACCAGGTGCGCCATCCGCGCGAGCTCGCCCGAGCCGGCTTCGATCGCATGCAGCGTCTGGCTGCGCCAAGCCAGCGATTCCGGCTGCTCTTTGTAATAGCTCGAAGTGCGCGCGTAAAGATCCCAGCAATAGTAATCGAAGCGCACCGCCGGATCGGCCAGCAGCGCCTCGACGTCGGCCGTCGTTTTGTGTTCCAGGAAATGAAAGCCCACCACCACGTCGGCCACTTGCACGCCGGTGTTGTCGATGTAGTTCTGCACCTCGACCTGCGCGCCGGAAGCGCGCAGCATGCGCACGAACGTGTCACCCAGCGTGGCGTTGCGCAGGTGGCCGATGTGCGCCGCCTTGTTGGGATTGATGTTGGTGTGCTCGACGATGATCTTGCCGCCGGCCGCGGACACACTTTCGGCTTCGCCCCGCAACAGCGCCGCCGCGTAGGCGCCGCGGTCGAGGCGGATATTGATGTAGCCGTTGCCCGCCACTTCGATCGCCGACGCGCCCGGAATCGGCCCGATTTCGGCGCGCAACTCGGCTGCGATTTTTCTCGGCGGCTGGCGCAATTGCTTGGCAAGCTGGAACGCCGCCGGCACCGCGAGTTCGCCGAAATCGCTTTGCCGCGGCTGCTCGATGGCGACCGCCAGGTCCACGCCGTAGCGAACCAGTATGTGCGCGTGAAATGCGTCTGCGATCTGCTTTTCAATGGAATGGAACACGGGAACCTTGAGTATAACAGCCGCAGGAAAATGGCCGGCTCGATGCTGTGAAAAACTCGGTTGGCAGGCGCAAGCGCCTGCCCCACGCGCCGGCAAGTCCTTCGACAGCAAAGTGGGACGGACGCTTACGTCTGTCAACCCGCCCGTCCGCCCGCCTTCTTCACCGCTTCCTGTCCTGGTGGGCCGGATACCACTGAAAACAGCCCCATCTGCAACCTAAGTTTAATCGATTAAAACATTCATTAACAGCAGTTTACAGATTTTTCAGAAGCTATCAGTTTAGCCCGGTCGGGATGGGATCGGCGGCTGCCGCAATTTATTCCAAACGGCCGGTCCACAAACAACCTCCCCCGAGCGTTTCCAGTCTGAGAGTGATAATTGTCGTGGCAACCTTATTACTGGACACAATTCATCGCGCAGACAAGGACTCCATGAATGATCGGCATCAGCAGTACGAGCGGCTGATTGCGCCCATCGAAAGCCGGATGATGCGAGCCGTATGGCGAGTCATTCGCGACCCCAACGAGGTGGAAGACGCCTTCCAGGACGCCCTGCTAACGGTGTGGAAGCGTTGGGATCGCATATGCAAACACCCGAACCCGCAGGCTTTGGTTTTGCAGATCTGCATTAATTCCGCTCACGACGCGCTGCGGCGTAAATTGCGTCAGGGAAGGTGGCTGCAAGCGGGGGCTATTCCGGAAGACATTCCCGATTCCTCACCCTCCGTCACCCAGGATATTTCCGGTGCGGAGCAGGGCGCCCTGATGCTTCGCGCCATCGGACTTTTACCGAAGAACCAGGCTCGGGCAATCCTGATGCACGCGGTCGAGGAAGTCCCCTATGGCGATATCGCGTCGTCGATGGATTGCCGCGAGTCGACGGTGCGCAAGCATGTAGCCCGCGCGCGCGCCAAGCTGCGCACTATCCTCTCGCATTTGATCCCCGCAGTCCACAACAAGGAGGAAAGCAGCCATGCGTGACCAAAACGACAACGAGATTGACGATCTGATTCGAAGGAGTACGCACGTGGAGGTTCCGGCAGAAGTTGAGGATCGCCTGCGGCACCGGCTGGCGGAATTCCGCACGAGAGTGGAGCGGCGGCAGTCGAGCCGCCTGCGCTCTCTGGTTTATTCCCTGACCGCCCGGCCGGCGGTGCGGGTGATGGCGATGGCGGCGGCCGCCCTGGTGGTGGTAGCCGTAGGCTTGGTGCTCATTCCAAGATCGGCAAATGCGAGCCGTGTCTACGCGGCAGCGGCGCAGCAACTCAGAAGCTCTCAGTCGCTCGAATTCAGCATCGTTTTCAACGAGACGCCCTATGTGGGAGTCGATTTCAGCTACGCCGCGCCCGGATACCAGCGGCTGAATTGCTCCTGGGGTATCGAGGTGCGGGCCGATCATACCGCTGGAAAGCAGATCGTGCTGATGCATTTGACGCGGATGTACGTTGCCGAATCGGGCAAGCAGGTGCAGCGCCTCGCCAACTCCGAGGACCTGTTGGAACAATTGCTGTCGCTTCCGCCGTCGGCGGAGGAGGTGCTCGGGGAGCGGCAAGCCGGCGGCAAGCGGCTGATCGGCTATCGTTTGCCCAACGCGACGCTCGGCACTTCATTTCCAGGGCTCCGCACGTTCGATATGTGGGTGGACGCCGGAACGCGGCACGCCGACCACGTCGACATCGCCATCCAGGAACAGGGCAAGCCTGTCTACCGGATGTACATTCGGAACATCCGCGTGGACGGACAGATCGATCAGTCACTGTTCGATCTGACTCCTCCGGCGGGCTACACCAGCATCACGGCGCCTGGCGCCGAGCTGCACGCTAACAAGCCCGCTCCGGTTCAAAACGCATTGGCGTTGCGAGCACAGATTCTGCAAAGCGCCGCGATGACAGCGGTGATGGCGCCGATGACGGGATCCTATGAGCAAACTCCCGCCGCTCTTCAGGCGGTCGAGTCATACCTGAAGACACAGGGCGTGACTCCCGCCGGCCCTCCCTTCGGGCGTTTCGAGTCTGAGCGGAATTGGGGTGCCGGGTATCCCGTGCCGCCGGGAACGCACGTCGATGCCCCCTTTCAGTTCGCGTCCTTGCCATCGACGTTGGTGGCGTCGGTGGTCGTGAAGGGGCCGTGGGGACCGGACTCTGGCGGCCGCTGGAGCGCCTTCCTGAAGTCGGTTGTCGAGCAGGGCTACCTGCCAGCCGGGCCGCCGATGGAGATCTGGTCCGGCGACGATGGCAAAGTGCAGACTCAATCGACCGAGATGCGGATTGCGGTGGCGAAAGCCAACTAACCAATTCAATCCCGGGCAACCGCTCCCTCACGGTCGCCGCTCCGATGCGTTCCGGAGCCGCGACCGGAGGGAGTGACCATGGGCCTGCGGCCCTTCCAAGGGAATGAACTAAGCGCCGTGGTGCCGGCTGTCAAGCCGGCTGAGCCGAGAGTCATCTCGGCTTTTCTTCAGGCGGAGCTACAATGGCCAGCATAGGTCGGTACAAAGGAAACGCCCTATGAGCGTGACAATATCTTTGGCAGCCCTGAACGAGATGTTGGATTACAACTATTGGGCGCGAGACCGCCAGCTTCAAACCTGCGCGGGGCTCACGGAGGAGCAGTTCCTGCGACCGCTGGGGAACAGCTTCCCTTCCCTGCGGGACACGCTCACGCATCTGCTCGCCGTGGAATGGTTGTGGCTGGAACGCTGGCGGGGCCAGTCGCCGCGAACCTTGCTGGCCCCCGAGGAGTTCCCCACCCTGGCTGCTCTGTCTCAGCGCTGGCAGACGGTCGAGCGCGAGATGAGAGTGTACGTTGCGAGCCTGAGTGAGGAAGCGCTCGAATGCCAGATGACCTTCGTCAACACCAGAGGGAAGACCTGGACCTACGAGCTGTGGCGCATGATCCAGCACCTGCTCCACCACCAGAGCTATCATCGCGGCCAGGTGACCGCCCTTTTCCGGCAACTGGGGGTGCAGCCGCCGAAGGTGGATTTCCTGGACGGGTGCGACATGGGGTTTCGCTGCTGAGGCGGCGGGGATCGGGCGGCGCAACCTTCCGGGCTGAGACACGTCGGCACGAATGCGGACACAGCAGGCTGAAGCCTGCGCCACGCGCGCATCGATGAGCTAAGCTCAATGGGATGCCGAACCTCTTGGACCGGCTGGATGAATGGAAGCGGCGCTTTGGGCCGCCGGAGACCGGGCAACTGGAGCGGCTGCTGGCCGCGGCGGCGAAACACCGGGTGCGCGATGCGGCCGGCTTGATTCGCCTGCATGAGACGCTGCTGTTCCTGCGGGCTTATCCGCGTACGCTGCAAGTGGCGCGGCTGGCGGACGCAATTCTGTTTGCGTTCGCGGACCGGGTGGCTCGCTTGCGCGCGGCGGACGTCGACCTGGAGCCGTTCGCCGAGCCGGAAGTATCGGGCATCGCCGGCACGGATCTGACCGCGGTGTTCAGCTTCGAGGTGGCGCGCAGCCTGGTGGAACGCCAGGGCCGCGCGGTTCACCTGGCCTGGGATGCGCACGACGAAATCCATCGCGTCGGCCCGGGCTCGCCGCAATTCGCGCCGCTGATCGCCGAGGAGTGGCCGGTGGAAGCGCACGTTCCGTTCGAGCGCTGGCTGGCGGCGGCGCGTCCGCGCGCGGAGAGCGAGTTGCCCTGGCTGCTGGAACGCGTGCGGGCCGTTGCGCCGGATCGCGCACCGGAGCGGTACAACGCGATGGGGCTGCCGCTGACCTGGGAGATTGGCAGACGCGTTTCGCGCTCCCGCCAGCGAGCGCCGCGGCACGGCCTGTTCTGCCACACCGAGCCGCTGATTGCGCGGCGCGACGTTTCGCTCGCCCGCGAACTGGCAGCGCCGCCGCTCGCGGTGAAGCGGCTCGCGCCCGCACAGGCGCGCAAAATGCTGGACCTGATTCTCGATACTTCGGCCATGCGCTTCCGCGAACTGTACGGCTTCAGCCACCCGGATGAAGCCAACGTCTTCAGCGCGGACGCGGGCCGCGGCGTCGAAATCGTATTCTTCGGCCTGCCGCCCCGCTGGCGGCTTCCGCTCCGGGCCTACCACGCCGGCATGTTCTTCAAGAACGGCGTTCCGGCCGGGTATGTGGAGACGCTTTCGCTGTTCGACCGCGCGGAGGTCGGATTCAACCTGTACTACACCTTCCGCGACGGCGAATCGGCGTGGCTCTATGCGCGGCTGCTGCACCTGTTCCACCAGGTGCTGCGCGTGAACTGCTTTTCGGTGGACCCATACCAGATCGGCGACGACAACCCCGAGGCCATCGATTCGGGCGCGTTCTGGTTCTATCGCAAGTTGGGATTCCGGCCGGTGGACCCGCACCTGGCCGCGCTCACCCGGCGCGAGGAGGAACGCGTCGCGTACATCCCCGGCTATCGCAGCTCACGCCGCATCCTGCAACGGTTGTCCAAAGGATGCGTGCTGTTCGAAGGCCCCGCCGCCGAGGCCGGCCAGTGGGACAGCTTTTCGATTCGCCATGTGGGGATCGAGGCCACCCGCGCGCTGGCGGCGCGGTTCGGCAGCGATACGAAACGCATGCGCCGCGCCGCGAGCCGCTTCACAGCCCGCCATTTCGGCGTGGAATCGGCGTGCGGTCTGGCACTGCTTTTGAGCGTGATTCCCGGCGTGGCGAGTTGGAGCCTGGCGGAAAAGAAGGCGATGGCGGCGATTCTACGCGCTAAGGAACACGGCTCGGAAGCGCGCTACCTGCGCTTGATGCAAGGACACCACCGGCTACGGGTGGCGTTTCTCAAGCTGGGTCGTCAATAGACACTCACCAGATCAGGACTTCGGCTGAAGTAACGATGCAATCTGTTCCAGATTGCGATTGGTTTGAGCTATGTTGCGATCAATTCGCAAAAGGAGTCTGCAGGGGATAACGGACAAAACGACAGCCAGAAGGACCAGGATCACGTCGAAGATAGTCATGGGCACTATTCTACACCCGAACCCGCGCCGCAGAGCACTTATATCGGCGCTCAAGACCCGGATCTCGAAAACCGCCCGAATCCCAGCGGCCTACGTTGTGGGCTGGGCCTTTTTGGCGTCGCGAGAGACCTTGTACTTCTTTTCGAAGCGGTCGATGCGACCGGCGGTATCCATCAGCTTCTGACGGCCCGTGAAGAACGGGTGGCAGGAGGAGCAGATTTCCACGCGGATGTCGCCCTTGTGCGTGGACTGGGTCTTGAACGTGTGGCCGCAGGCGCAAATCACGTTCACCGGGGCATAAGCGGGATGAATTCCAGCCTTCATTTTTGTTGCGGGGATCCTTTCGAGACTTTCAGTATAGCAAGAACTTGAAACCCCCGTGGCCCTGTCAGGAACCACGGGGGTAGATAGCCTTGGAAAAACCTGAGGCTTTGGTTGCGCAAGAGGCAGCCGGTCCACAGGAACTTGACCCCGCCAACTGGCAGCGGGCGTCGGCTACGTTAGAGGCTCGACTTTAACAGTCGGCCACCTCCTGCGGTCGCTTGTTACTTTCCATCTTCTCTGGACCACCTCCTTTCCCAGTGATAAAAAAATATTCGCATGGAGGGACTGCAAAGTCAAGACTGTTTTCCATATGCAGGGCCGATTTTCAACGCGGCCGCGACATGTAGTATTGCAGTTACAGATTGCGCGCTGCGAACCGGCACATGGCGAGCCCGTCCATCAGCTTGAATGGCAGCCGGCCGGTGGTGTAATGGCCGCAGGGAAGCGTGTAGACCTGGTGCGGCAGATCCATCTCGCGGAAGGCCCGCAGCACCTGTTTCGAATACACCGGCAGAAAACTGGTGTCGTGTTTGGCCCAGATCAGCAGGCTGGGCATTTTGCGGTTCTCCATGCGGCCCAGGTAGGCGGCCGGGCTGATCGGCGACCAATAGCGGCGCAAATCGTCCTGTGAGACATCGATCGAGAACCCTTGGCGCACGTGCTGAGTGGAAAGGCCGGTCCAGACCACGTCGGAAAAGTACATCGAGACGTGATTGAAAATGCCGAGGTTGATGCGGCTGTCGTGGGCGGCCGCGATGAAGGCCACGCACGACCCCAGGCTGGTGCCCAGAATCGCCAGCCGCCGGTAGCCCTGGGCGACGAGCCAGTCCAGGCAAGCGCGGGCGTCGATCACCGATTGCCGTGAAGCGTGAATGGTGCGGCCCACGTTGCTCGAGACGTGGTAGTCGGCGCGCTGCAGTTCGGCCGGCATGCGCTCGGCATGGTACGCCATGCTCATGCGCAGCGCGCTGACGCCGAAACGGCGAAGCAGCTTGGCCAGCCCGACGTGGCCATCCACGCCGGCGTTCCATTGCGGCAACACCAGGACGGCCCGGCCGCGATCGCGCTCGGCCGGGAACCACTCCGCATGCACGGTGTTGTTCTCCGGATACGGCGTCTCGACCGGACTGGTGAAGGTGAGATGGCCGTCGCGCAGTTGATAATCCGCCGGCGCCCGGTAGGCGAAGAAACGATCCGAATCGCCCAGCGCCTCGCCGGCGAAGCGGTCGAGCGCTTCGGGTGCGTGGCCGTTCCCAGGATCGGGAAGCACCGGGAAATCCAGCCTGCCGAGCCAGTCCAAGCCCCATTCAAACGGCCGCACCACGCGGTTGGTGTCGCGCGTGGCGAGTTTGCGTTCCCAATTGTCGATCCAGCGGGCGTAGATGCCAGGCATGTTCTTTGCGGAGAACTCTCAGTGTAGCGTGAAGCGGAGATGCGGCACAGTCCGAGTACGCCGAGAATCACTCGGCGGACCAAGCTCGGCGCGGCGACGGAGCAGAGTGCCAAAGAAATCCCGGACTCGAACCAAGCCGGACTCACCCGACTCACACCAAGCTTGTTACCGTAACGCCTACGGCCTATAATGAATCCACCGACAGGAGTTTCGGTACCGAATGCCCGATTTCAACAAGATGCTTCGCGCCAAGAGCATGGCGCTGCTCAAGTCGTACGCCCTTCATCCGGCAGACAATATCGAAGGCTATCGCGGCGATACGATCGCCAGCACCCAAACGACGCTGAAGCAGGGCGCCTACCACTCCGGCGTGATCGGCCAAATTCAGAAGAAACTCGCTAGCTTCATTCCTGCCTTTCGTCCCAAGATGATCTTCTCGAAGTCCATCGATTTCAAAGCCGTCGGGTCAGGCAAGAAGGTTGCGCTCGTGAACCTCGTGAAACGCGATCCGTCGAAGCCCGGCAACGAAGGCGCCGAAACAGTCGACGTTTTCGGCAGTTTCGCCATCAACCCGAACAGCGGCTGGGTACCGTCCTACTACCTCCCCTGGGATGAGAGCGGCACCATCGTCCACATGACCATTCCCAAACAGGGAACCATAAGCTCCGAGTCCCACATTCTCGATCCCGACATTTTCTTTACCGCGGCTATCAACGGCTGCTCCATCTTCATCCAGGGAACGCCGGAAAGCCCGACCGTGTACCACGCCGGCGGCGACACCGGGCGCGGCGACGATCTGGCGCGCGGCGCCGCCTTCTGGCGCGAAGTACTCACCAACTTCGCGGACTCATCCAAGGGCAAGTTCCAAACCGAAGTCAACAAAATGGACTACATCAAGACGCCGGGGCAGGTCGGTTCCGACGGCAAGCCTACCACCGCCAACGCCAACGCATACGAGAAATGGCTGCAAGACAAATACAAGAAGACGCTTGACGTCAAATTTGTCACTCCCTGGGGCTGCGTGGTGGGATACCGCAATGCCGGCAAGTGGGCCTTCTACCTCCAGGAAAATGCCACCATCGCGTACATGACGCTCCGCAAGGAAGGCAAGGAACCCGCGAAGCTGCGCCTCGTCTCCAAGCCCATGGTCCTGCGCGAGATATTCCCCGGCTCCGGCGCCGTGAACATGACCAACTCCCAAGGGATCATGGTCACTTCCACTTGAGTTTCCCGGCGCAGGCGTTCCCCGCAAACCGTCAAGGCCCTCCGCAGAGTGAAGGGCAGCGGCGTCTCCGCGGTATCCGCATCCTAGTCCGGCCTCTCCCCGAATCGCCGGGCGCCCGCGCGGTTTACTGCTCCACCCAAACGATCACTACCTGCTGGGTCGCGGGGGCAGTCTGCGGCTCGTAAGCCAACGGGGCGGCAGGGACGCCGTTGATTGTCACTGCCAGGGAGACCGCTTGCAAGCCGGACGCGGCTGACGCGGGGAGCTGGATGGCGAGCTGGTCGACTCCGGCAATCGAGCCGGGTACCGCGAACAGCGGACCGGCAGCCAGCGAAGCCACGTCACCGTTAGACACCAACGCCGAGCCTCCACGCACATCCACCTGGCTGGCGATTGGGCCGGGGTTCGGACCGGTGATGCTTCCAGTGAAGGGAAAGGAGCCGTTCGGCATGGCAGCCACGCCGTTGAGAAAAACGGTAACCGTACTGCCCGGCTTGGCGGGATTGCCGCAGCCGTTCAGCGAGCCGTCGCTGTTGAGCGCGACTAACGAGGCGAAACCGCTGAAACTGAACGCCAGCGGGGAGCAATTGGCCGGCGGCACACTCATATCGACGAACAGCGAAGGGCTGCTCCCGGCGACAGCGAACATACGAGTGGCCGCGGTCGAGTAGGCGCTCGCCGAATCCGGAGCGACGGAAACGGTCATCACGGTCGAAGCGTTCGACGCCACCTCGAACGGGACCTGCGCGTTGATCTGACTCGAAGAGACATACAGCAGCGGCGCTGGAACGCCGTCAAACGTCACCTGCACATTGGCCAAAGAGGTAGGGAACGAAGTCTGGTTGGAGGCGAATCCCGATACTCCCGCCTGCGGGCCAAGCTCATAACCGAAGAGCGTCACCAGTTGGCCGGGTGCGACTGGGCCGACTAGCGCCAACGTGGCGGCGTCGGTGACGCAACCGAGCTGTGGGCCGGCGGCCGGCTGGGAAAGATCGAATGCGGCCAGGAACAGTCCCTGGGCTGTAGGCTGTGCGGCAGCTTCGCTGAATACGACACCGGGCGAAAGCGGGACGTCCGGATATGCGCTGTCGCCTGCGAGCAGAATACGTCCATCCGGCTCGACCGCTACGGCCGGTATCGCGCTGAACGACACGGTGGTACTCAGGAGTTGCGTCGCGATTGTGCTTCCATCCAGTGCGTTGAAACGCTGGACGTACGCGCTGGACGACACGGTTGTTCCGTTGGGAAGGCACGCTGCGGGAGTGTTGCCGGCGGGTGGAGGAGCCGGCCCGAACCCGTTGTAGGCCGGCCCAGTGAGCGAGTAGCCGCCCACCACCAGGTTGCCATCGGCATCGAGCGCCAGAGAGCTGCCGCCCTGCTGGACGGACCAAAGCAACTTCGATCCGGTGGGGTCCAGTTTCGACAGGAACATTCCGATTCGGTCGCCGGCGCCCGGCGTGACCGTGTAGGGGTAGTCTGTCGTCGCGGCCGGATAATATGTCGTCGCGGTTCCCGTAACATAGGCGTTTCCGGCGCTGTCCACCGCCAGACCCGAATTCTCTGCGCCGCTCGGTCCGGTAAGGAAGGTGGAGTAGATCAACTGCGTGCCGTCGGCGCTGAGGCGCGTAACATGTTGCGGGCTGGAATAGTCGCATCCGAACAGACCACCCGGGAGACAGATGGGCGAAAACGTGGTTTGGTATGCGCCAGGCGCCGTCGGATACGGGGGAAATGGCGTGGAAGGCGCAGTGCCGGCGAGGAAGATGTCGCCTTGTGGGCCAAGCGCGATCTGGCTGCCGCCTACTCCCAAGGCGGCGAACAGGACCTTGGTCCCGGAAGGATCGAGCTTAGCCGCAAATAGACTATCATTGAGGCCGTTCGATGAGAACACGGCCGAAGTGGGGGTGTAGCTCCGCAGCCCGATGCCCGAGATGACGACGTTGCCTGCGCTATCGACCGCGATTGCCGTGGGTATGGCGGCAACGGCGCCGGCGAACAATGTTGCGTATACAACCGCTCCGTTCGGGTCCAGCTTGATCACGAACGGGACGGCGCCGGACTGAAACGGCCCGCTGAAACCGGAAGTAACGGGAAAATCGTTCGATGTGGTAGAGCCGGTGATGTAGGCGTTGCCTTGCCCATCAACGGCCAGCGCCGCTGCTTGATCGGCGCTGCCGCTGCCCAGGTAGACGAAGTAGGCGGCCGTAGTCGCGTTGGGGTCGAGGCGGGCGGCGAAAAGACTCGTCGCGCGGCCTGGAATCGGGCTGTTGGTGACCGTCCCCAGAACGAAGATGTTGCCGGCTGCGTCGTGGCCCATTCCCTGCACCGTTGCGTTCGCAACCAGGAACGTGGAGAACGGAGCTGGAGGCGCAGCCGCAACCGGCGCGGACATGAAGAATAAAACAACGGCGACGAACGCCACGCGAGCTGAGTTATTGTGCCACGGCACGGCATGCCGGAACAACGCCAAACGCTTGATCCTCATGGCAGATTTTGCACCTCCCGGGCGAATGAGCAATTGAAGCGCCGCTCCGGGCCGCGGATGCCGGATGTCAGTACCCGAGCAATGGCGCCAGTCTGGCCCGAACTTCGTCGATCACTTCAGTTGGGCAGCGCCCCACTTTCTCCGCGCGGCGCGCTTTCCAATCGACGCTCTTCACGTGGTCGGCCAGGATCACGCCGGTTGCGCTGTGACTCGCGGGAACGACTACTTCGAACGGGTACCCTTTGGCTTGATTCGTGACCGGACAAACCAGCGCCAGGCCCGACCTTGCGTTGTATGTTCGCGGACTCAGCACGAACGCTGGGCGCCGCCCCGCCTGCTCGCAGCCGGCTTGCGGATCGAACGTCAACCAGACCAGATCGCCGGTCTCCGGCACGTAGCTGGCGCTCACCAGGATTCCTTGCCTTGCGGGTGTCCCCAGTTCGTTTCCCGATGGCGGTTCTTGGGTGTGATCCGCGAGACCAGTTCCGCCAGTTCGTACCTCCGCCGCGCCGGTCGCAAGACGATGCTGCCGTCGCGGTCTAGATCGAGCGCCAGACAGTCCCCCTCGCTCAAGCGGGCTTCTCTGGCGATCGCCTGCGGAATCCGGACCGCCAAGCTGTTGCCCCATTTTGAAATCGTGGTCTCGTATCGCATATGTATCTACTTCGAATATACACCTGGTCCTTCCGCGATCCAAGCCAGCGAGCCCAACTGCCGCGACCAACGGGCACATATTGCCAAGATAGGGGCCATCCATTGAGGCTTGTGGCGTCACCTCGAACGGAACCTGCAGGTCGATCTGGCCCGAAGAGACATACCGCAACAGCGCTGAACGCAAGACGCCTGTGTCGAGATTCGTCTGGCCGCGCCACGATTTCAGGAAAACCTGTAATCGGCGGCCGCGTCGTCCCAGATGATTTTCTTCTGGTGGCGGAACGAGAGCGTGGCCAGGTGGCCGGAAATGGCCGCCTGCTGGCCCACCGTCGGCGGCGCAATTACCTTCTCGTTGCCCAGCACGGCTTGAATGAAATTGCGGAAATGGTTGTTGACGCCGTCGGCTTCTCCGAAATCGGCCTTCCCGTTCAGGTGAATCGGCTGGCGGCCGGCGATCGAGGCCGGCGCTTTGCCGTGGTAGGTTTCCGGATTGAAGTACAGGTCCTGCCGGTTCATGACTTCGATGGTGCCCTCGTTGCCGCAAACCTGCTCGCCGTAACCGTAATGGTCGTTGCCGAAGAAGCAACTGTAGTTGATCTGGAAGTTATCGCCGTATTCGTAAATGGCGCTGAACGTATCGGGCACGTCGCGGTCGTCGTGCCAGCGGTAAATGCCGCCCGAGGCCACGCAGGTCTTCGGCGTCGTCTTGTTGAGCATGAAATTGACGATGTCGGTCTGGTGCACCAGCAGGTCGGTGGAAATGCCGCCCGAATAATCCCAGTACAGCCGCCACTGGAAGTAGCGCTGCGGGCTCCAGCTCCGCTTAGGCGCGCTTCCCAGAAAGCGATTCCAATCGGTATTCTCCGGCGTGGCTTCGGCCGGGATCGCGTAGCGCCATGCCGGGTCGTTCGGCAATGAGTTGCGGTACCAGAAAGCGCGCACGTATTGCACCTGGCCGATCATGCCCTGCTCGATCAGCTCCTTGGCTTTCCGGTAGAGCGAGGAACTGCGGTTCTGCGTGCCGACCTGCACTACTCTGCCCGACCGCTCCCATTCGCGCACAATGTCAAAACCTTCCTCGATGGTGTGCGCCAGCGGTTTTTCGATGTAAACGTGCTTGCCCGCCTGCATGGCCGCAACGGTCATGTCGCGGTGCAGGTGCTCGGGCGTCATGATGAACACGGCGTCCACGTTGCGGTCGGCCAGCAACTCGCGATAGTCGGTGTAAGTGGCGGGCTCGTTGCCCCACACGGTTTTCACGCGGGCCTTGGCGCGCGCGATGTAACCCTGATAGGTGTCGCAGACGGCAGTGAGCGCCACATCGTTGGGCGCCGCGTTGTGCAGCCACTCGATGGCCGCGTTCCCGCGTGTGCCCACGCCGATCCAGCCTATGTTGACTTTTTGATTGGCCCCGCGCGCGGAGACGATGGCGGGACCGGCGGCCAGCGCGGCCGTCTTCAGAAAATTGCGCCGGTTGACTTCAGCGGCCATGGACAAGAACCTCCGGGTAGAATTGCGAACTTTATGATATCAGGAGGCGCAGCGGGGTCAGGAGCCGGATGTCCCTAAGTGTCGCGTGGTAGGCGGGAACTCTGCGGGAAGTTGGGGCCCCGGTGGGGACAACGCGGGCGTCAGCCTTGTTTCTCGTTATTCACGGGGATCCGGAGAGAGCCGGATCGGGGGTCCGGCGCGGACGAGGACGTCCGCCCCACGTTCGCGATGCTCAAGCTGCCGCGGTGGCCGCGCCGGACTCTCGCGCCGCGATTTTCGAGGATCCGGCAGGCCGAGCGGAGGGAGGCGCAATCGACGCCGCCGAGTACGCGGCCTTGATCTTGACCACCAGATCGGGACCGAAGGCTTCCACCAGATCCATGAACGCAGCCACCGGTTCCCGCGCTTCCTGCAACCGCGATACGGCCTCCGGCAAACCCGGGGCGCCCACCGCTTCGGCAGCCCTTTCCACCGCGCAGAGCGAGACGCTCGTGTAGCCGAAAACGCCATCCGAGTTCCATGGCCCCATGCGGCGCACATCCGGACCGAAGCGTCTTTCCAGGCGTTTCAGATCGTCTTCGGGAATAACGATGCTTTTCATGCCGCGCTACCCCCCACTCTCTGCGAGGTCTCAGCCCGGCACTGGAACCGGTGCCGCCAGAGACTCCAGGCCGAAGTGACGGTGCGAATCACTTCCTCGCTACCGAAAGGCGTTGCCAACACATCGTAGCCTCCCAGGTTGAGAACCTCGGCCCACATGCGCTCGTCGGCCACGCGTGAGGTCACGATCACAGGCGGCGGCGCCGGCAGGCGCTCCGCAAAGTCCAGCAATTCCCTCCACGACCCCGACGGCAGATCGTGTTCGCACATTACAATCGAGATCCGTCCCCGCTTCAGAGCGCTCTTCGCCGCCGCGATGGTGCTTTTGGCGGTGAGCGTGAATCCTAAGTCAGAGTAGAGCGTTCGGGTGGGGCTCGAAAGAATTTCTTGCAGGTGGAAATGATCTTCCTCCGCCGAGCTGACGGATAACACAGCGATAGTCTGCGCTACGGATTTGCGAATTGGTTCAGCGGGAATCATCGGGCCACTGCCCTCCTTCGCAAGCAATCTCGCCATAGACAGCAGTTCTAGGCGTTCTGATAACTAGCGTATACTTACACATTAAGCTCGATTTATGCAGTTCGCAAGGAGATCTTTAGGCGATTCATTGCCCTAGTTTGCGGGTATCGGTGACCTAGAGTCCATTTGGACCGCGCTCTGCCGCTCCCAGCAGCCGCCCACGCGGCGGGTGTCAACTACCATATTTTCAGTGAGCGCCATCGGTTCCCAGCAACCGTTTCAAGCAGTTCTGATGTCCGGCAACGGCACGGCTTCCATAATTGGGGACATCAGCAGTCCTTTCTCTTTCAGTCCCGAAAGCGCCAAACCGTAGCGGCCGCGGATGCCGGTTTTTTCGAAGATATGTTTCAGGTGGATTTTGACGGTGCCGATGCGAATACCAAGCGCGATGGCGATATCCTTGTTCTTTAATCCGCGCTCGACCAGTTCCATAACTTCGACTTCCCTCCCCGTCAGCGGCGACCGGGCAACACGATAAGGCCGATCCCGCTGCAACATGACGGAATCTTCCATCCAGGAACGGCCCGCCGCCACGGCGCGCACGCAGGCCATCACCGAATCCAGTTTGGAAGTCTTGCGGATGACGCCGGTCGCCCCAGCTTGCAGGATGCGCAGGGCCTCGGATTCCGATAGCGCGGCGCCCCAAACAATGACCGCCGGCCGCCGATCCATCTGGCGCAAAGCCATCAGCCAATCCAATACGGCGTGCATACCGAGCGCCTTGTCCACCAGCAGGACGGCCGGCCGCAACGCGCGCACAGCGTCCATGCCGTCTCCGAGCGTGCTTTCCGCCGAGACGACGCGCAGCTCCTCCGTCGCTTCCAGAAGGCCTCGCAGCCCTTCAATCGCAATCGGCTCTGTATCGCAAACCGCAATGGTTACCAAGAGTCCCCCTTTGACGGCACGGACTGTCGCGTCCAGATTCGTTATCGGCAGAAAGGGCCGAATCCTTTACCGGCCCGTTCGGCCGAGTCTCCAGCGGCGGCGGAGCAAGCCGCCTTTCGCCGGAATCGGCCTACCGCGATTCCAGCCTTACGTCTAACCGGCTGCATAAGGGTGTAGTGGCTGGAGGGAAAAGGGGATCTCACAAATTAACAGGCGTGCCGTCGAGCCGGTATTCGGCCAGATCCAGCCAGCGGTCGCTGATGGTGTTTTGGACGAACACAGCCCGCTCGGCGCGGAAACTGCGTTGGCCGCGAAACTCCCGCCAGCGGCGCTCGGCCAGCTTGAGCAGGTCCCCAACGTCCTGGTGGGAGATATCTTGCGCCAGGGTGACGTGCGGGTGGTAGGCGAACGGCTCCTCAAAGGCCAGTGAGTTGGAATTCATTGCGGCGTGGATGTCGCACAGCTCGGCAGCCCCGGCACCAACTTCCAGGTAAATCACGTCGGTCACCGGGAACGTGCGGATTCCCGTCAGTTCCACCTCAAACGCCGGGCGGCGCTGGAGCGTGTTGCGGACCTCGGCCCATGCCTGTCGCCACTCGCCGCCCAGCGGACGGGGCGGCAATAGACTGACGTGGGCGCGCGGGTCGTCGTGAGGCACCAGTTCGCGCCGCAGTTTATCCAGAAACTCGCCGAGCGGAGCCGGAATGTAGGTGACCAGGGCGAAGACGTTCAGCCATTCTTCAGCCGGGACACGGCCCGGCGACCCGTTCGGATCAGAACTCATTGCTTCCCACCATTCTAGAGCCTTCGCGCGCCGATTGTGGGCCGGGTGCGCGGAGTCCGTTTGCGGCACGGATACTGGTACCCTCAAAAAGATGACGCCCGCCAACCATCTCAATCCTCTTTTGACGCCTGAATTTCGCGTGCCGTTCGACCGCATCCGCGCCGAACACGTGGCCCCCGCCACCGAAGAACTCCTGCGCCGCGCGCGCCAGCGGCTGGAAGAGGTAGTGGCCACCGGCGGCCCGCGCACCTTCGTCAACACGCTGCGGAGTCTCGACGATTTGTCGGAGCCGCTCGAATACGCGATCGGCGTGGTGCGCCATCTGGAGGCGGTCGCCACCTACCCGGAGCTGCGAGCCGCCTACAGCGCCGCGCAGCCGCAAGTCAGCGCCTTTTATTCCGGCATCCCGCTCCACGCCGGCCTTTGGCGCGCCCTGCAGGATTTCGCCGCGACCGAAGAGGCCGTGCGCCTGGAAGGCGAGCGCCGGCGCCTGCTCACCAAGACCATCGACAACTTCCGCCGCCACGGCGCCAATCTCGACCCGGCAGGCAAGCAACTGCTGGAGGCGCTCGATGTCGAGTTGAGCCGGCTCACCATCAAGTTCGCCGAGAACGTGCTCGATTCCACCAACGCCTTCGAACTCATGATCACCGATCCCGCCGGGCTGGCCGGCTTGCCGCCCAGCGCCGTGGCTGCCGCCCGCGAAAGCGCCGGACGCAAAGGCCGCGAGGGCTGGCGATTCACCCTGCACGCGCCCGATTACTTCGCGGTGACGACTTACCTGGACGACCGGGACGTCCGCCAGCAGGTGTATGAAGCTTTCAGCGTACGCGCTACCGAAGCCGGACGCGACAACCGCCCGCTGATCGCGCGCATTCTCGAATTGCGTCACGAAAAGGCCCGCCTGCTGGGCTTCGCCAACTTCGCCGACCTGGTGCTGGAAGACCGCATGGCGCACGATGGCGCGCACGCGCTGGCCTTCCTGGACGATCTGAAGGGGAAGACCGAGGCCCGCTTCCGCGAGGAGAATCGCGAGCTGCTCGAATTCCGGCGGTCGCTCGAAGGCGCGGCCGCCGCCGACCTGGCGGGCTGGGATGTGGCCTACTACGCCGAGAAGCAGCGCGCCGCGCTGTACGATTTCGACGAAGAAGCCCTGCGGCCTTATTTCCCGCTGGAACAGGCGGTGGCCGGCTTGTTCGACCTGGTGCACCGCTTGTACGGCCTGCGCATCGAGCCGCAGACCGGCACGCCGGTGTGGGACGACGCCGTCCGCTATTACAACGTCCACGACGAAACGGGTGAGTTTCTGGGCGGCTTCTACACCGATTGGTTCCCGCGCGAAAACAAACGCGGCGGCGCCTGGATGGACGCGCTGATCACCGGCGGCCCGGACGGCGCGCAATTCCGTCCGCACCTGGGGCTGGTCTGCGGCAACCTCACGCCGCCGGTGGCCGGCAAGCCCGCCCTGCTCACGCACCGCGAAGTGGAAACCATTTTCCACGAATTCGGCCACCTGCTGCACCACTTACTGAGCCGCGTGGAATCGCGCGGTCTGGCCGGAACCAACGTGGCCTGGGATTTCGTCGAGCTGCCGTCGCAGATCATGGAGAACTGGTGCTGGGAACGCGAGTCGCTCGATCTGTTCGCGCGTCACTGGGAAACCGGCCAGCCGGTGCCCGACGAATTGTTTCAGAAGATGAAGCGGGCGCGCACCTTTCGCGCCGCCAATCAGCAGATGCGGCAGCTCGGGTTCGGCTATATCGACCTGCTGCTGCATGTGCGGTACTCGCCCGAGCGCGACGGCGACGCGGTGGATTACACCCGCCGCATCTTGCGGGAGTTCAGCCCCGCGCCGCTGCCGCCAGCCCACGCCATGCTGGCGGCCTTCACGCACTTATTCGCCAGCCCGGTCGGCTACGGCGCGGGCTATTACTCCTATAAGTGGGCCGAAGTCCTGGAGGCCGATGCGTTCACCCGCTTCCGCGACCACGGCATCTTCAGCCGCGAAGTGGGCGGAGAGTTCCGCCGGAATATTCTCTCCCGCGGCGACAGCGCGGACCCCGCCGAGTTATACCGCGCTTTCATGGGCAGAGACCCCGACCCGCGGGCGCTGCTGATTCGGAATGGGCTGGCGCGGTGAGGGGGAGCGGGGACTGCGGTCTGGCGATCTCGCGTCACCGGTGCTCGCGGCGTCCTCCTTCTGTGGGCTGGTAACGGCATGTACCAGGTAGTGATTGACACCAATGTGCTCGTCGCCGCGCTGCTCTCCAGTCGTGGAGCGTCTCACCGGCTCTTGCGGCTCGTCGGTGATCGCCGATGGCGGATCAACCTCTCGGTGCCCCTGGTCCTCGAGTATGAACAGACACTCAAGCGGGTCTGCACGAGCGTAAGTCTGGGCAGTAGTGACATCGATAGCATAGTGTGCTTTCTTTGCGCGAATGCGAATTTGCGGCCCATCTTCTTTCTTTGGCGGACCCTCCTGCCCGACCCAAAAGACGACTTTGTGCTGGAGCTGGCCGTGGAAAGCCGGGCCGACTTCGTGGTTACCTTCAACACCAGAGATTTCGCGGGCGCTGAGCGTTTCGGCGTTCGAGTGATTTCGCCCCGGGAATTCCTTGCGATAATAGGAGAGGAACCATGACTCTCAACGTCACAGTCCCCGACAAAGTGTACCGCCAGATCGCCGACTTGGCTGCGCAGCAGCAGGTTTCCGTGGAGCGGATTGTGGCAGCGGCTTTAGCCGAACAACTTTCCGGCTGGACCCGCGTGGAACGTCTGGCCGAAAGCGGCAGTCGGGAACGTTTTCTCGCCGCGCTGGACAAGGTCCCTGCAGTCGAACCAGCCCCGGAAGACCGCTTCTAACCAACACACGGCCGGGTAACCTCAATCGTGCGAACTTCGGGTGGCCGCGTTGCCTGCGGCGGCTCGAAGTGCAGTTCCAGGGCCTCTTTCAGGTTGGCAAGAGATTCGCCCTCGCTCTCGCCCTGGCTGGCGATGTCGAGTTCCAGGCACTGGGAGACGTACCACTTCCCTTCCCGCCAAACGGACGCAGCGAATGGTCGCTTCATGACCTCATTGTTTCACAGGCAAGGGTGCCTCGCACGGCTGCGCGGATTCGGGTCCACCTCGGCCATTGACCGCGTCGCGGCTCGGGAACGGCGAAAATGCGTCTGTCCCTTTCCGGCTTGTTTCCGGCTCTAGGATGATACCAAGTTTTCAATGGCGAGCTGATAGTGATTTGGGACGCGAACCATTCGCTTGACGGGAAGACCCGGAGCGTACTCATTGACGATGCTCATGAGTTCGGCATGATCCGTGCTTTCACACCCAAGGATGATGGCCGTGAGAGCACCATCAGGCAGCGGGACGAAATTGCCATCCAGCTTCGCTGGACCTCCCTGCAACGAACCCACTATGCGAAATTCCCTTTCATAGCACCAATCCATAGCTTTCGTGAGCACAAGTGCCAACGGATCGTGCACAACACCCTGCGGGGTCCACTCGGGATATGTCTTCTTGTATCTGACCCCGCGATGGTTCGCGGAGTAGTGGGACCACATAAGTGTTGAGTCTGGAAGGACGGAAAGGCAGTAGACGCGCATCTTGCGAATTTCTCCTGCAAGGCCGATGGAATATATCTCCACTTCCTTCCTAAGCTTGTCGTCGTCCGTACGGATGCCGGTGTCGTAACCTCTGCGGAGCGGGTGAGCGAGCAGCTCCGGCGAGACCAAGCCTCTAAGAAACCTGATCATTTCCTCACGCTTCGCAGGATCCTCAAGCATTGGTCGGTAGTCGAACCTGGGTTTGCAATCTTATGGATCGTTGAAGGCTTGGGGGTCAGAGAAAAAGAGTTTCTTGTCCCGCAGAATGGGTATCAGGCGGTCTTGGCAAAACGGCTGGTAGTGGTAATATTTCTGGAAACTAAGGGCCTGTCTAGAAATAACAGTTTCATATAAAAATGTTTTGGCGTACACTTGAGTAAGTGAACGCCGAGCCGGGAATCAAACTACGCTTCGATGCCCTGAGTCCTTTGGTGGACGAG
>JBEKKO010000096.1:0-21579 GCA_050010695.1 Bryobacteraceae bacterium | reverse complement strand
CCCGCTCCGAAACCGGGGCGCCAATTCGGCGCCAATCCGGAGTTGGCAGGCGAAAGCGCCTGCCCCACCTTGCTCGGGCGCCCAGACGAATACTGGCTGTTCTGCATGACGCACTACACTAGGTGTTCGGAATCTTTTTCAGCGCGGCCTGGATTTTCGTGGCCAGCGCCGTGGTTTCCTTGGTCTCGGGAATCGAGTGCAGCGCGGCCAGGGCTTGCTCCCACATCACCTTGGAATGCTGCGGCTCGTCCAGCTTGTTGGCGGCGAAGATGTCGGACACCTCGAAGAGCATCTTGACGGCGGCGTAGACAAAAGTGGCGCGCGGCGTGGTGACCTCGCCCGCTTTGAACTTCTCGAGCACTTGCGCCGAATCGCCCTCCGTGCCATTGGCCCGGCACATGGCGCGGATGACGCCGAGCTCGACCATGGCCGTTTCGAGCGACTCTGCCTCGGCGTCCTGCATCAGGATGCCGCCGTACGCTTTTCGCAGCGCAAGCGGTTGAATGGCCGAGCCGGGCGGCAGGTCGAAGGCAAGCTGCACGTCGGCCGATGGGTCCCGGTCGACGAACGCGTGCACCGCCTGGGTGAAATCCATCGCGACGTGACCCGCCATCGAACGCAGGTCGATCATCTGCTTGTGAAACACCAGCGTATTGTCGCGGTTGATCCGTGCGCCGGATTCGTAGCCGTCAGCCAATTCGGAATAACCCCTGGCTATGCCGCCGGCCAGCACAATCTGCCAGATCCGCGCCCTGGGGGAGAATTCGTTGTCGCTTTGCTGCAATTCGGAAAGTCTGTCGTTGGCCTTCAGGAGGTCGCCGTTGCGATAGGCCTGTCTGGCGGCATTCCACAAGAAGGCCGGCGACCCTGCCTCGGGAGTTGTAGGCCCGCTGGAACAGGCGGTCAGAAAAACGGCCACCCCAACCGCCAATAGAAGTGCCTGCAATCTCATTCGGTCTCCACGGCAGAACCGGATCTTGAATGCGGGTGAACTCGTGACGCTGCGCGGCATCTGCCAGGCGCCGCGCCCCGAATGGAGCGCTACACTCCCGGCTGCCGGTTTTCAGCCAGGCCCGTCGGGGCCCGGAATTGGGCCCGCCCTCCATCCTTAACTCCCGGCAAAGTCGATTTCAAGACCCGATAGGGTTGGATAGTATTGTACTAGGCGTACCAGATGAAAGCCTGGCGTTGCGGCCTCGAGGGACCGCAGTCAACCAAGGGTCGCGGTTGACCCAATTTCCGCAGCGCCGCAGAATTGGAACTGTATGAGGAAGTTGTTGGTCACCCTGCTGCTGATTCTCGGGTCGAGCCCGGCGATACGCGCCGGCGTGGACGGTCAGTGGGAAGTATCCGTTCCCGGAAGCGCCACCGGCCTTCTTCTGGAGTTCAAGAGCGACGGAAATCGCGTTACAGGATCGCTGTCGGGACCGAACGGGAAATTGGAAATCGTCAACGGGTCGATTGCGGCGGATACCATTTCGTTCGAAACCGTGCTGCAGTTGGAAGGCCGGACGATCACCGTTTCGTACACGGGGCGGATCAGTGGCGATGCCATCGAACTAACCGCCCACTCGACGGAATTCGGCGCCGAGCAGCCGTTAACGGCGAAGCGGCGCGACCCCAACGCTCCACCACCGGATTGGTTTTCCGAGAACCCGGCGCCGGATGAGGTGCTGGCCTGGCTGAAAGCCAACGCCATTAGACTGGCATCGGTGCAACCCGGTTCCTCGTTCGCCGATATGGCGCCGCTGCTGGCTCGGCTGAAGGACGCCCGCGTGGTCGCCATGGGCGAGGCAACCCACGGGACGCGGGAGTTTCAACAGTTCAAGCATCGAATGCTCGAATTCCTGGTGGAGAACCTCGGCTTCACCGTCTTCGGCATCGAAGCCAACTGGCCCGAATCGCTGAGCGTGAACGAATACGTGCTCGGTGGAAAAAGCGATCCGGTGGACGGGCTGGGCTTTCGCGTGTGGCAGACCGAAGAAGTTCTCGAAATGGTTCGATGGATGCGGCAGTATAATCAGGACCCGGCCCACGCCCGCAAGCTGAAGTTCTACGGCTTCGACATGCAAACGCCGGGGTTGGCCGAATCGAACGTTCTCGAATACCTGCGGCGCGTCGATCCGGAATACCGCGAAACGGCCGCGCAGACGTTTGCGGTCCTGGGCAGTTGGGGGGAGAACCAGGTTTATGAAAATGCCTCGGCGGAAGTGAAGCGCCGCACCGCCGCGAGTCCGGCCGCCATGCTGGGCCGCTTCGACGAGCGAAAGCGGGAGTACATCCGGCGATCGAGCCAGGACGAATTCGCCATGGCGCGGCAGAACATGGCGATCGTGAAACAGGCCGAAGTCAAGATCGGCAACCAGAACGAGCTTGGCCGCGCCTCCCGCGATCGAGCCATGGCGGAGAACGTGAAGTGGATTCTGGACCAGGAACCGCCTGGAACCAAGATGATGCTGTGGGCGCATAACGGCCACGTGGCGGCAGAGGGCGAGACTCACCCGCCGATGGGCGCGCACCTGCGCGAGATCTTCGGCGAGCGCGCGGTGCTGTGCGGATTCGTCTTTGAGGAAGGCGGCTTCCGGGCCGTTGATATGGCTACCAATGCGACCACGAATTTCAGCGTCGGTCCGGCGCCGCGGGGCAGCCTGGATGCGACGTTGGCGGCCACCGGCCTGCCGCTGTTCGCGGTTGATCTGCGGCACTTGCCCGAAGGCAAAGTGGCTGCGTGGTTCGACGCTCCACACCGGTCGCGGCAAATCGGGGCGGGCTATTCCGCTCAGACTCCCGGCGTCTGGTTACACCAGGTGCGCGCCGCGCGAGCGTTCGACCTGCTGATCTTTGTCGGAAAAACCACCCCGAGCAGGCCGCTCTGAAGACGATTCGCCGGGCGTGCGGGTTAGGTTGACTCCTGCTTGACCTGCGGGCGTATCGATCCGGGCCGGCGTGGAACCTATTGCCGTCGCGATCGGCGACCAGGTGGCGCCTCGGCCGCGGCAACCAGGGGTGTAACGAGCCTTTCGTACAGCCCGAAGAGGTGTTCCGCCCGGTCACGGTCGCCGGTAAACGCGGCTGGCCGGTATAGCTTGTCCACTGCTGCATCAAGCGCTCGATGTGCCTTCCGCAATTGGGCGGGCATCACATCGGTATCGTAAAGATCGGCAAGGGTGGAGTTGGGGAAGCGAGCGCGAGCTTCGAGCACGGATTGCGCACGGATGCGAATTCGTGCCCGCTGCTGGTCAGAGGCTTCTGGCCAAGGGAAGGTGTTGTATACGATGCCGACGGAATAGCGGTAATCGCTCTTGAGGCGGCCACCAATTTGGCGAAGCCACGCCATATGCATGGCTGAGGTGAGAATGCCGAAGTGCCAGAGATCGGCATCGAGAAGGACGCGCACGAGGCTGCTCGGAATCGTCGGAGGCGAAAGCCAAGCGATAGGCACATAGTCACGTCTCTCAGAACTTGACTCCGGTATTACAAGGAAAGGGCGCCGGGGAATCACGGTCACGTGAAACTTGGTTGGGGTATTTGCTAATTCCTGAGTCGGAGCACTTTTGCTTTGGAGTCTGAACCGTCTGACCGCCGCGATACGTTCCATTACGGCGGGCATCGCGCGAAGCTCTCCTGGTGAGACACCATCCACTGCGAGAATCCAGCGGTCCAACCCATTGATGAATTCCTTGGAACCGACGAAGGGACGCATGTATTTCCTGGCGTGCGGCTCTCGCGCAAGAAATGCGCCCTTATCTTCGGCATCAAAGATATAGTTTCCGTCGTCAATCGGTTTGGACCCGATCACAAGCTGGGGAACGTCAGACAGTGGGCGGTTAGTCTCTTCAACGACGAGATGCCGGTTCACGACGGTACCGGCATCGAAAAGATAAGGCGTCAGAGCTGCGTGGCGGCTCTCCGTGGGATCACTCTTGATGTCACTGTAGCTGAAGAGGCGTTTCTCCGGCGGTTCCTGGTCTCTCCTGGTGAGACCGACAATTACCACGTGGACGTGCGCCATTCCGCGTGCATCGCTGCCCCACGCGAACGTGCGATGGGCGAAGCTGATTTCAAGCCCATAGCGGTCGAAAAGGAGCGGCCACAGTTGAGCCACCTGCTCGCCCTGAGTGATTGAATTCGTGGCGACGAATCCCACCCGTGCCCGCGATTGCCGCATATAGGCGCCCGCCTTGATGAACCATGCGGTGACGTAATCCAGCGTCCCGCCACTCCCGCCGAGTTTGGCTATCCGGCGCACCTGGTCTCGCTGCTTGTCACTCTGGTACTTCGCGCCTCCGAACGGCGGATTGCCAAGGACGTAGGAGCAATCCGCTGGGGCTATCAAATCCGACCAGTCGATTTCGAGCGCGTCGGCCTGCCGTATGTGGGGTGATTTCTTAAGGGGGATGCGGACGTAGCTTTCGCCGAACTCCAGCGAAAGCTTGTTATTCATGATGTGGTCCATCATCCACAATGCGACTTCGGCAATGCGCGCGGGGAACTCTCCCAGCTCGATCCCGTAGAACTGGTCCACGTCAATCTGGCACATGTGGGACACGTCCAGCGCCAACTGACCATCCTTGCGGAGCGCCTTGAGTATATCGATTTCTAGAAGCCGTAGTTCGCGGTAAGAGATGATCAGAAAGTTGCCGCATCCACACGCTGGGTCGAGGAACCGCAGGGTGGAAAGCCTGTCGTGAAGGGCTTCGAGCGCCTTGCGGCGTCCGCTGTCGCGCCGTTCGGCGAGACGCTTGAAATCGGCGCGCAAGTCATCGAGGAAAAGAGGCTCTATGACCTTAAGGATGTTCCTCTCAGTCGTGTAGTGCGCCCCCTGAGCCCGGCGTTCCACCCGGTCCATGACGGATTGGAATAACGATCCGAAGATCGCGGGTGAGATCGCGTCCCAACTGAAGTCGAGGGCATCCATGAGGACCGAGCGCATCGCGGCGTTGAAGGATGGGAATGGCAGCCGTTCCCGAAACAATTCGCCATCGACGTAAGGGAACTGCGCCAGATCGTCATCAAGGCTTTGCTGCCGCTGCCTGATCGGCGTGTTCAGCACCTCAAACAGTTGACTGAGCCACAAGCCGGTGTCGCTCCCATCCGGGTTCGTCCGCTGGGTGATTAGGGTCGAAAAGATGTCCCTCGGTTCGAAAATACCGGTATCGTCCGCGAACAGGCAGAATACGAGGCGAACCAGGAACCGTTCCAGATTGTGCCCTTCGTAGCCCGAGTCCTTGAGAGCATCGTGAAGCTTGCCCATCATTTCGGACGCTTCAATGTTGACCGGGTCCTGATCCCGGAACGCCCGCTTCTGAACGCCAAGGATGAAGGCGAAATCCTCTACGTGTTCCGGCAACTGGTGAAGCAGGAACCGGACTGCGGTATTCTCATCGAGGTCGTAAAGCTCAAGTGTCTGAAAATCGCTTACCAGCAGGTACCGCGGGAGCTCGTTCTCTTTCAGACCGGGAAAGTAATTGAGGGCCTGTTCCTTCGCGCGGGTCAGGTCCCGGCCAGCGCTTTTCTGTTCGACCAGAAGCACGCCTTTCCAGAACAAGTCGATAAAACCACGCTCGCTCCCCAGTCGCTTGACCGGCTCTTCGAAGCTCGCGACGCGTCGCCGCGTGACGCCGAAGATCTCAAAGAACTCGTTGTAGAAGGTCTGGCTTTCGCCCCGATCGTAGTGCGCCTGCCTCCATTCGTCGGCGAAATGGGCAGCGCGAGCCCTGATCTCATTCCAGCTAAGACGCATACGATGGTCGCAGAAAGTCCTACTGTAGCGGATCGCGTAGCGCCGTGCATCCAGTGACGGCCGACGGGGGCCCCGCGGGCGTATAGCCGCACGGGTCCGGTGGCATGCCATGGGCGTGAGTGCCTAAGTCGGCGGCGGCGCGCCTGCATCGAGCGGTGGTGGTGATGGATTTCGCCCTGCCGGGCATGAAATGAACGGCGAGCCTGCCACACTCAGCTCTTGTCCGGTGGCCCGCTCGCTCACTGCAGCTTGGCGTATTCGGCTTTGGCTTGCTGGAGGATCGGGATGTCGGAATCGGCGTCTTTCCAGAGGGCGAGAAAATCCTGGTAGGCGGTCTTTGCCTTGACGTTATCTCCTGCCAAAACGAACGCTCGACCCAGTTGCAAGCGCGCCAGTGCGCCGATTGGGTCGGCGCCCACGATTCCGCGGTGATCGATAATCTTCCGGAATTCCCCAGCGGCCTCGACGCCTGGGCGCCCAGCCAGATAAGCCTCGCCGCGCACGTAGACCGGATAGAGACTCCCAAAAAAGGCAAAGAGGCTGAATGGCGGTGGGGCCAGCTCATTGGGAACGGCGAGTTGCAGCAAATCGATGGCCTCGGCAGCTTTGCCAGACTCGACTGCGAAAAGCGCGCGCAGTGTGGGCAAGTAATTGAACTGGACTGCCGAATCCTCCGGGAAGCGCCTTGCGAGATCGTTCGCGAGCGTTTGAGACCTGGCCAAATCGCCCGCAAGCGCCAGGGCGAAGCCAGCGGCATATTCCACATCCCGGCCCTTTGAAAGCTCGAGGGCCGCCATCGCGCGCCGCCTTGCCTCGGGTGCATTCGCGAAGAAGGCTTCCCACACTGCCGGTGCCGCTTCAAAGGTAGCCGCCCTTTCCCGCTGCCCTGCTTGCAACGCCAAATCCACCGCGCGGCGTGACATCCCCCTGGCCAGTTGTAGCTGTCCGGAACGAGCCAGGACGAGAGCCTCTAAGTGGGACATCAGGTCTTCCGCTCCACGCTTGCCTTTTGCCAGCGCCGCTTCCCGAGCCATTCCCGCCACGTCGCCGTTTAAGAAGGAGATGGAGTATCGCAGGAACAAAAGATCCAGTTTGCGCTCGGCGGCTTGTTGCATGGCATTCTCGGCCTCCCCCTGGCGGTCGAGGTAAAAATAGCTGTATGCCAGAGTGCCATAGGCGGGTGTGAGGTCCGGATCGAGCCTGATCGCTGTCTTGGCCTCTTCGATCGACTTTTCAAACTTGCCGGAGCTTTGGCAAATGACCCCCGACAAGACTCCGTGCGGTGTCGCCTCACGAGGATAAGTCTGTGCCCACAACTCGCAGGACTGTTGCGCCTTTTCGAGGTTACCCGTTACCTGACGATGGTAGTTAGCCGCGATAAAGAACCTCTCGGCGTCACTGGCGCGATCCCGCAACCGATAGGCCTTGCTCGTGCTCTCCGCGGCCAGAACAGACTCTCCGGTGTTGCTGTACTGGAGCCCCAGGCGCGCATATGCCATGGCGAATTTGGGGTCGATTTCGACCGCGCGCTTGAAAAAGGGCACCGCGGCAACATTACCAGTAGTGCGGGCGACCTTCATCCCTGTGCTATACGCTTCCAAAGCTTCGAGTGACGGCGTAGTAGCCTCGGGGAGCGGAGTCGAGTGCTTTTCAACCATGGCGAGCGATTCGCCGACGCGTGACCTGAATCTGCTGGCAATTTGACTCAATACGTTCAGCACGTCCTCTTTTCTGTTCGCTTGCGCCTGCTCTTCATCGAGAACCTCTCCGCTGCGGCAGTTCTTAGCGCGTAATCCCAATACGTACTTGCTTCCGAGTTTGTCAATCCGTCCGTCCAACACTGCGGCGCTTGCCGATCGCTCGCAGATCTGCCGAGCGAGATCCGAAGTCAGCCGCGCATCCGGCGGCTGAGCCATGAGAGCCAGGGTTTCTTGAATACGCTGCTCGGAGACGAGGCTCAGGAAAGGCGACTGTTCCAGTTCAACCGCCAACCCTTGGCGAAGCGTCCCGTCAAACACAGGGTCGCCGGTGGTGTTCACGAAATCGGCGAGGACCAGCATGTCCCTATCCGTGAGCTTCGGCGCGCGGTGAAGATAGAAGTAGCCTCCCGCCGCGAGCGCCAGCGCAGCTACGGTGGCGCCAATCGTTTTCCACCGACCTGCGCGGCCGGCTGTCGCGCTGGGCTCCGCACCGGTGGTCCCCCGGCCCGAAATCGTGTCCCGCTTCAGCCGTTCCAGATCGGCGCGAATCTCCGACGCGTGTTGGTAGCGCAGGTCGCGATCCTTCTCGAGGCACTTGTCGATGATGCGCTCCATTTCCGCGGGCAGTTCCGGATTCCGGCGCGTGGGCGGCGCGGGAGTCCGGTTGAGAATGAAATCGAAAACGAGTCCCACGCTTTGCCCCTCGAACGGCAGCGCGCCGGTAGCCATTTCATAGAGCACCACTCCGAACGAGAAAAGGTCCGTGCGGCCGTCCAACTGTTCGCCGCGGATCTGCTCCGGCGACATGTGCGACACTGTTCCCAGCACGTTCCCAATAGCCGTCAGTTGATCTGCGATGGTAACTGTCGGGTTGCCCGTTTTACCGGCGCCTGAGCGATGCTCGACGGCGGACCCGATTTTCGCCAACCCAAAGTCTAGAATTTTCGAGTGACCGCGGCTGGTGACGAAAATGTTTGCCGGTTTCAGGTCGCGATGAACGATTCCCACCGAGTGGGCCGCATCCAATGCATCGGCGGTTTCGGTTCCGACGTTGAGCAGGATTTCCATTTCCAATGGACGCCCCTCATGTTGGGGAGCGGAGATGCGGTGCTTCAGGGTAGTTCCGTCCAGGAACTCCATCACGATGAAGGATCGGCCGTCCTGCTCGCCGATGTCATAAATCGTGCAGATGTTCGGGTGATTCAAGGCGGAAGCGGCCCGCGCCTCGCGCCCGAAACGATGCAAGGCATCCGGGTCGCGGGCAAGTTCGTCCGACAAGAATTTGAGAGCGACAAAGCGCTTGAGCCGAGGGTCCTCGGCCTTGTAGACCACACCCATCCCGCCGCCGCCCAGCTTTCCGACGATGCGGTAATGGGAGACGATCGCGCCGATCGGCAAATCGCCGCTTGCCCGCCCGTCTTCGCTCTGCTGGCGGCCAAGGGCCCGCGCGGCCTCTTCGATAGCAGGGCTCTCTAGGAAGCTTCCCGCCTGCTGCTGTGACGTCAGCAACGAGCGGACCTCGCGCTCCAGCGCTACATCGCCCGCGCACGCTCGCTGCAGAAACGCATCGCGCTCTTCGGCCGGACGCTCCAGCACTAACTGCAGCAGGCTATCGACCTGTTTCCATCGATCGGAATCCATCGCATGTAGGCTTCATTAACCAAAGCCGTCGTCTGCAGACTGTGGCCGGGGCGCTCGCGTTTCCTACAGCGGCGCGCCAGGCGGTGGAACTCGTCCAAAACGACGGGGGTCAGCTTCTCGATCGCGCCCTGGTCCCCGTCGCTCCACGAGCGGAGCAGCTTGCTTATGTCACCCACAGCTGCCTCATTGGGTTGTGTCCCCCTCAGTATCGCAGAATTATATCGCAACCCAATCCGTTCGCATTCCTGGCTGGTCAACCGCGTGATAGGCTCCTCGGCAAGCCGTTCGGTTGCGGTGTGGGACAGACGCTTTCGTCTGTCGACCGACGGTCCGCGCCGACTGGGTTTCTGAGGCAGGGTGGCATCCGGCTGCGATTTGCAAATCGGGTGGCGGGCTGCCCACCCGCCGCCGCATGCCATCCTGCCCAACATCATCTTATTGCTGCACGGTGATGGCTAAGCCGGCTTGCGTTTCGTAAATCGGACCGAAGCCGTTGGACGTCGCCGCCACGACAAGCGCGTCGCCATTCGGCAAACCCGGCGGCACGGTGACATTCAACTGGTCCAAGCCGTTGCTGACGACGCCGGCGTAGGTGACCACCGCCGGCTGGCCTCCAACCGTGACGGTGACGTTATTGGCCAACGGCGCCGGTGCGGCGAGGATCTGGCCGGACGAACTAAAGGGGCTCATGGGACCGAAACCGGTGCCATACAGCTCGATGGTCTCGCCGGGTTGCGCGGGGGTGAAGTTCCCACCGAGCGCGGCCGGTCCGATGGGAACGCCGTTCGCATGTTCCGCGGCCACGTACTTGGTACCGAAGAGGAAGAACGCCGGTGTCGCGCCGCTCGCATTCGCCGCGAAGACGTTGCTGGTTCCTTGCGGATTCGTAACTTGCACCTCCACCGGGCCGGCAGTGAGACCGTCCGGAGCGAGCGCGTTAATTTGAGTGGGGCTGATGTAGTACGGGTATGCCGCGACGCCGTTCATGGTCACTGAGACACCGTCGAGCTGAGTCGGCAGGCTGTCGCCCGCAAAATCGGAAGTGTTCCAGAGACGGGTGATCGAGGACAGGTTTCCGCCCTCGACGGTGATCCAGCTCCCGGCCGAAATAGGCGCCGCGAAGCTGGCGCCGTTGACTACCGCGGTGATGGCCGGTTGCCCGTTGCTATTGGTCAGCGGAGTCAGCAGGAACCACTCTGTCGTCTGACTGGATAGCGTCAGCCCGAGCAGAATCTGGCTGCTTCCCTCCACGAAGCTCACGGTGGCGACCGTCGCTCCGACAGGCAGATTCGGTATGAGCGTGTTATCCACCCGGTACATCACGCCGGCATGGTAGTAGAAGAAGCCGTCCGGCGGCAAGAAAAAGCTGGCGGGGTATTCGTTTTGATAACTGCCGAGGACGTCGCCGGCGTCATTGATCCAATTCCCCACGCCCGAAAAGTTCGCGCCGGGGATTTGGATCTGCTGCATGCTCTTGCCGGAGTAGATGAAGGCCCCGGAAACCGCATCCGTCCCGCCGGTCGGGACCGGATACTGAGCCGCGGTATTGGCAGTGCCGGTAATCTGGCCGCTTGCGTTGATGCCATAGGCGACGCCGCCCACAAAAGGGCCGGTCCCGCCTAAGTCGCCCAGGTCCAGGATGGTGCCATCCGGGTTGAAAACGGCCGGATCCGCCTGGAGGGCCGAGCCGAAAGTGGCGAGACCCACGGCCACTCCATTGTTATTCAAACCGTATACGACACTATTCGAGGTTCCGGCGGAAGTCAGCATCCGGTACTGTCCTCCCGAGTAGATCCAGGCTCCGCTTTGGAGTCCTCCGCTGAGGCCGAGCACCAGCAGATCGCCCAGCACGGCACCGCTATCGTTGATGGCGGCTGCCCATCCCGTGTTCGAGTTGGCCGCGGACCCCGGTCCCGCGGGCAGGAGGGGAGTGAAGGCGCCATCCAGGTTGACGAAAGGGTAATACGGGAAGCCGGTCTCGGATGTCGGCCCCTGGAGGACGCCGACGAACTGCCCGCTCTTGTTGGCTGCGTACACATAGCAGGAGTAGCCCGGGGTAGAGAATACGGTCCATTGTCCGTTCTTATATAGGTCGCACTGAGCTATGCCAGTCGACGGATCGATGGTTTCGCCCAGCATCTGTCCATTGGCTCCCACCCAGATAATGGGGTCATTCGGATGCAGCGTACTCGGAAGCTGCGTCAGCATAAAGATTGGTTGGCCGATAGCAGTCCCGGCGATTGCCAGGCCTAAGATCAGCAGTCGTATGGCGTTCGTTCCGACAGTCATAATGATCACCTCATAATTAACGGTTAAACGGCGTCTGTCTCTAAAAGCCCAGGCGCAGGGACAGTTGCAAAGATCGTGGCCCACCCATCTGAAATGCGGGAGATTGCCCGCTGGTCGGGCTGCCGCTTCCCATCATCAGGTTCAGCGAAGAGCCCGATTGGCCGAACATGGGGTTACTCAGGTCCGGCATCGGGTCCGCGAACTGGGGATGGTTGAATACGTTGTAAGCCTCCGCACGAATCGAGAGACGCAGCTTTTCGTACAAGGCGAAGGAGCGGCCGGCCGAGCAGTCGGCCTGCCACATGCCGAATCCGCGTACCGCGTCCCTGCCGAGACTGCCGGGAACGGCGGAAGCCGGTGCGAATGCCGCCGGATTCAATTGCCGGCCGCCGGCAGCATCCGCATTGGGGATCCACACGGGAAGGCCCGGCACCAGATTCGGCCGCAGGTTGGCGATGGCAAAGCCATCGAGAGATTCCGAGGCAAGAACGTCCACGGGGAAAGCCGTCCGCGTGTAGAAGAATGTGCCGAGATTCCAACCCTTCAACAGTCCTCGGAATGGCCTCAGGGCGGGAGTGGCGTACGAGAGTGCCGCCGTCAGCGTCTGGCGCGCGTCGAAACTGGAATCGCCCCGGTCGTTCTGTGCGCTTACACCCGGTGCGATCAGGAAGAGCGAAGAGTCCGACGATCCCGTATCGATGGCGCGCGACCAGGAGTACGCGACCTGCCCCTGAAGTCCTCCGGCGAGTGGGCGCCGGTACACGGTATTCAGGCCATGATAAACGGCCATCCCGTGGCTGGTGGCGAACAACAATTGCGCGAGTTGGGGAAGAGCGGGGGAGGGATTGAGCGCGGTTTCTATCCGCAGCAGGTTGGCGGAGGACATCCCGGAATAGGAAACCTGGAGGATGCCGTGACGCGGCAACTCGCGCTCCAAGGAAGCCGACCAGCGGTTGGCCACCGGCAGCCGCAGGTCCGCAGAGAAACCGTAGCCCAGCGAAACGGAGTCCATCGGGGAAAAGTAGGCCGAGGTGGATTCTACCGTTCGTAAGGCGGAGTCGGGCAGCGGGTTTAATAAAGTCGCGGCAATCTGAGATCCGTTGTCGTGGATCTCGCTCCAGGAGGCCCGGAACACCGTATCGCCAGCCAGGCCGGGACGCCACGCGAGCGAGACACTCGGGTCCGGCGCTAAGGAGCCACGCCAAAGCGGCGCCCCGGCGGCGAGCGGACCGACCTGCATCGACGAGCCCGTTTCGCCGACTGAATAAAGGTACGATGCAGCGGGAATCGGCGGCGTGTCCACCCAGTTGGCGCGGATTCCCAACACAACGGTCAGCCGCGCAGAGACGTTCCACGTATCGCGCAGGAAGCCCGACGCCTGGTTGAGGCGGAGCGTATCCAGGGGCACTTCGGACTGGGTTACCCAAACCGGCGCCGCCGCCCCGTATGTGGGGCCGTTGTATGTGCTGAACGCGATGGTATAGCCCGCCACCGGTCCGTTCCGTAGCGGGTCCAACTGCTGGTAGTCCGCTCCCGCCTGTAGTTGGTGACGCCCGAGCCGCAGCGCGGCGGTGTGCGAGATCTCAATCGAGTCCTGGCGATTGCTGCCGCTCTGGCCGAGGGAGATGGAACCGGCGCCGCCGACGCTGAGGCTGAGGAAATCCGCCGCCATGCTGGGGAACGCCGAGTAGAAGTCGGCGGTCTCGGGGTTGGTGAGCAGCTTGGTTTCCGCCTCGGCACGGCTGAAACCGATGCGCGAATAGTGTGTCCACCGCGAACCTTCGTGAGTCACGCCGACAGCTGCTACGGTGTTGCGGTACTGGGAAAGATTCACCTGGTCGTACCCCAGCTCGTTCCATGAGGGTGTGACGGCGGCGCGCAGGAAGGCCCAGGTCCGTGCCTGCAGGCGGTGATCGAGCCGAACGGAGCCTGCGCCGAGGCCCCCTGGATAGGACTTGCTGCCTCGCAATTCGGCGATTCCGAAGTCCAGCGTCGGGCCATTAGGCAAGGGAAACTGATCTAGAAAGGGCTGTAGGGGGGCCGGAGCCAGCAGTCGCTCTATCGTCGATGGAACCGTGGTAATCCAGGAGTAGTCCTGCCGAAGGTGCAGAATCTCAGCGGCGGCGAAGAAGAAGGTCCGACCACGCACCAGAGGGCCACCGGCGGAAGCGCCGGCGTCAGTGAGGAGGTTGCCGCCGCCGCCCAGGCCGTTGCGGTCTGCAAACCAGTCGCTGGCGGCGAACGTGTCCGGCCGCAAAATGCCAAATGCCGAACCATGGAATTGATTGGTTCCCGATTTGGTGCGGACCATAATGACGGCGCCGGCCGCCTGGCTTGTCCCCGCGCCGAGACCTCGGGGATCGATGGTGACTTCTTCGATGGCGTCGAGGACGGCAAGGTCATGGGTGGTTCCCAGCGCGGACATGGCGGGCAGCGAGGCCAGGGGCAGGAAACTCGGCCATCCGCCGCCGGCGACCGTATTGTTTGCGCTCAGTCCGTCCACCAGGTAGTTGTTCGAGTCGGGTCGCGCACCCAGGCTGGATGCTTGGCCGGGTTCGCCGCCGTTGGCGGGAGTGAAGAGCAGGCCCGGCGCTTCGCGTAGAAGCCCCGTGACGGTGCGGTCGCTGTCCGGCAGTCCCTCGAAATCATCCGGTCTAATGACGATTTCCCCGCCGGAGCCGGTCTGGGCCGGCGGCGTCACCGAATCCGAGACCGTGATGGTCTCGAAAACGGAATCCGGATGTAATTCGAAGTCGACCTTCCGTGTGGCGCCGGCAGCCACCCCGACGCTCAGGCGAGACACCGTGCGAAACCCCACCCGGCGGACGACGATGTTATAGTGGCCGGCGGGCACGGTGAGGTGGAATTCTCCGTTGCCATGGGCCGCGGCGACAAACTGAAAGCCGGTCTCTTCCTGAATCGCGGAGATAAGCGCAGCAGGGACCACTGCCTGCGATCCGTCGCGCACGGTGCCCTCCAGGCGGCCCAGTTCCGCGGCCGCGAGCCACGGCAACCAGGCACAGCCGAGAATCGCGGCTAGAACGATTCTCAACGCTGCACCTCCTGCGAATACTGGTGCGCCAGAAACCGCAGGCGCGCGAGTTCCTCGCCCAGTTGCTGCCAGGCGGAGGACCCTTCGCCGGCCTTTTCGGCGTAGAGGCTGGCGACCGTCCGATTCACCGCGACTGCCGATTCCAGCAGCGCTTTGGGAACCGAGCCACCATCGGGAACCCCAGACACCGATAATCGCAGAGGCCGGCTTTGCGCCAGCACTCGGGCCAGCGTGCCGATGTCGCCTTCCAACGCGCGCGCGTGGCGCACTCGCATCTCACGCAGATCTTTTCGCGATGACGGACTCAACTCGGCTTCCGTCTCCGGAGGGAAGCGCTCCGCGAGCTGGCTCAACAAATGCGCTCGCGACGCGATCGAATTGCTCGCATCGATAGCCGGGTCCGCGCCAGCCAGAGACGCCGGAGACTCCTCCTGCCGTTCCGCTGCCTCCGGGGACCGCACGGTAACGCGCTCGACGCCCTGCAGACTGGCCCGGAGCTGGCTCTCGCGCAGTTCTCCCAACCGGTAGGGAGTTACCACAATTCGGCCATCCGGTTCCACATCGACGTCAATCGGCTCTCCCGCTCCAGAGCCCAGGCGGTCGATCGCCAGGCGGGTCATGAGCTCTCGTTCGGCGACGCTCCGTTCCACGGTGGATTCGGGCTGCGTCACAACCGAGTCGCCCGGCGCCGACGCAGCCGGCCCCAATTCCGCGGGCGCATCCGGGGCGGCGACGATCTCGACCCAGTCTTGCGGCGAGAAGACAAATCGTGCGTTTACCGGTGACAGATTCGTTGCATCCAGGGTGAGCGAGGCTTCCGCGATGCCCCCCTCGTCGCCGGTCGTGCGGATAGTCGACTGCCCGTGGTCCTCAGATACCTCTACGGTATGGTGCCTGATTTTCGCTCGCCAGTTTGCGTACGCACCGGCGCTGAGAGGGTCGCTCCAGTCATAGTGCGCCGCGGCAAACCGCACTCGGATCGCGTCCATTTCCTGGATTTGCGGCGTTGTGCCGGACAAGACCGCCGGCCGAAGAAAGGTAGACCTGGGAGTCCGCACCGTCAACCGCGAATTCGGCGATCGGCGTGGGCTGGCGCTTCTGGCCTTCAGCAGCAGCGTTTCGGCGCGCAACTCCGAACTGCTTTGCGGCCAGAAGAGGATCGCGCCCACCAGAATTGCCGCGGCCAGAGCGCCTATCCAGGAAGGGCGCAGTATGCCGCGTTTCCTGCCGGGCAAAGGCACCGTCCGCCGCGCTCGCTCAGCCTTCTGCATTGCCGCTACGATGTCTCCCCAGGCCTGCGGCGGTTTCGGAAGCTGGGGCGCGACCAGCTCGCGACAACGTTGATAACGTGCGAATGCCGGCTCAATCAGGCCCACACGCTGTTCGCAGATCCGGCAGGAATCCAGATGCGCGAGAAGATGCTCGACCTCGGCTGCGGGCAATTGCTCCTCGAAGAGGGCCGACAGCAGTTCTTCCGTTGGGTGTTCTATTTCCGGCATTCGTTCCACCTCTTCATTTGCTTGATCCCACGCCGCAGGAATTCTCCGACGGTCGACGTTCGCACCTGCAACACTTCCGCGATCTGCCAGTACTGCAAACCCTGCGCGCGGAGCTCCAGGCAGGCTCGCTGCTGCGGCGAGAGGTTTTCGATCGCGTCTTGGAATCCTTCGAGCCATTCCTTTTCGATCAACTCCTGCTCCGGATTTTTGGCGAAACTGGCTATCGTGTTGGCAATGGCCGCCGAGTACTGCGACTCCCTGCCGTTCCGGTCCAAACTATCGATGCCGGCATTGCGCGCCACACGGTAGACCCAGGCTTTGGCATCTTCGATGGCAGCCCCGTCCCGTAGGGCGACGTACAACCGGAGGAAAGCGTCCTGCGTTACCTCCTGGGCCCTCCCCGCGTCCAATCCGAGAGCCAGAAGGTAACGGAATACGCCGTCAAGTGCGGCCGAATAGAGTGCAGCAACCCGCTGCTGCACGGGCGCCGTTTGCGACAAATCGTCGCTCACCGGCGGCACCATGGTTCCGGCTGGCGGTTTCCGATCTCCATGTCAGCCATAAAGACGGTTTGAGGCGTGGCGGTGACTACACGCGGAGCGAGAATTTTCGAGAAGGGTTGGGCGGCGTGAGGGCCGCCGTGTCGATATCCCGACACCCTCGCGGTGCTAGCTATAGCTAGCGGCGGTCCCGATGGACGCGCATGGGATCGCGGCCGTCGGTGGTGTCCAGGTCGATGGTGCGGACGGCGTCCCGTGCCGCTGACGGTAATCCACATGCTGCCGCGCAAGGGCGCTATTCCCACGTTGAGACGTTCACCTTCATGACGATTATGACGCCGTTGGGGACCTAAAGGCCCTCGCCCGGTGTGGAAAGGAGATGATCGGTGTGAATGCATTAACCGAAGCCGAAACGCGGAATGTGCTTTCGATCATCCGCGCTGCATTTGGAAAGCCGGACAGCATCCCGCAGGCGGCGAAGGCCCCGTCCAAGGCGCTACTTTTGCTGCGACATCTGACGGATTTGACAGCCGAGGAAAGCCAGCAACAGCAGATCGCCGAGACCATGGCGTGGGTTCAGGTCCAGTAGGCATCATTACTGCGTTCCCCAGCGGGCAATGGTATTAAAATAAGTGCCTGGGTTGCCATGGTTCACAGCCTTGCCCAATGTTGAAGGGCAGCCATAAAGACAGATCAGCTTTCTTTTGCGCGTCGCTGGTAGCGGCAGCGCTGGCGGGCGTACTAGGCGGCGCAAATGCGCCGTTTGCCTGGAAGAATGTCAACATCCAGGGAATGGGGTACGTCACAGGGTTGGTGATTCATCCGCAAGCCCCGCACGATATCTACATCCGCACGGACGTCGGCGGCGCCTACCGGTTCGACCGCGGCGGACAGCGGTGGCTGCCTCTCGCCGACCGCGCCGGTATGGGCGGAGCCGGTTTCGAGGCCATCGGTGTGGATCCCACCGACGCGAACACGGTATACGGTTCCGCCGGTGCCGCCTCCGGGCCGAACACCTACGCGGAGGTCTTCGTGTCCCATTCGCGCGGCGCGTACTGGGTTCCGACGGGCCTCGCCTCAGCGCAGCTCTACATCGGCGCCAACGACGCCTATCGCGGCACCACGGGCGAGAGAATCGCCGTCGATCCAAACATGCCGCAGCGCATCTTTCTCGGCACGCGGCAGAACGGGCTCTGGGTCAAGGACGGAGCGCAGGCCTGGCAAATGATTCCGGCCATACCCCTCAGCCCGCCAGACGGCGCCCAAGTCTCCGTGGGCGTGACCTTCATCGTGTGCGATGCGCAGGCGCAACGCATCTACGCAGGCGTGTGGGGCCATGGCGTGTGGATGAGCGCGGACGATGGCAACACCTGGACGAATATTGGCAGCCAGCCGAATCTCGCGCGCGCGGCGATCTCGAGCGACAGCACGCTCGTGGTGACGCTCGGCGGGGACGAGGGAGCGGTTACCGGCGGTGTGCAGCGTTATCAGGCGGGAGCGTGGCAGGATATCACTCCGTTCGCGCGGAGCGATGGGTATTCGGGCGTGACATTCTCGCCCGCGAATCCGCGCGAGTTGGTGGTCTGCGCCAACCACAACCAAACCATCTACCGTTCGACCGATCGGGGCGCCACCTGGACCCTGCTCGCCATCGGCGGAGCGGCTAACCAGCCGTCCTACTACCGGGCGTATTCCACCGGCGTCAATACCGCCAAATCGGCGAGCTGGGGCAATGGCACGGTGACCATCGATCCGGTGCAGCCGACGCGCCTCCTCCAGACCAACGGCTACGGAGTGATCGGGACCGAAGACTACACCGCGGCAGAGACGTCCTGGAGTTGGTGGATGAACAACCTCGAGGAATTGTGCGTCCAAAGCGTGAAGGTACCGCCGCTCGTTACGCTGCCCGGATCGAGTGAGCCCGGCGCCGCGCTGATCAGCGTTTCGATGGACATGGTTGGTTTCCGCCACGCGAGCCGCGACGCCGTGCCCTCGGCTACCATCGCGCAGTTCGACTGGGTGGCGCAGGGCAATTCGATCGCCTACAGCGCGCAACATCCGGAGTACGTTGCGTTCGTCGGATGGGATGAAACGAATGCCGCCGTGGCCGAGACCGGGTTCAGCTCCGACAATGGGCAAACGTGGCGACCGTTCGGCAGCACATCGCCGGGCGTGGCCGGCAATATCGCGATGTCGTCCACTGACCCGAACAACCTCGTGTGGGTATCGGCGAATGCGGCGCCGGTCTACTCGACCGACGGCGGGCAGTCATGGAAGGTGTGCCAGTCGCTGCCGCCTTCCTGGCAGGTGAGTAATGTGTGGTGGGCTCCGCAGATTGTGGCCGCCGATGCCGTACAGGGCGGCACCTTCTATTACTACGAGCAAGGCAACGTGTATTCGAGCAACGACGGCGGAGCAACGTGGACGCTGCGCTCCACCATCCCAGGCGTCCAGTACACCATCCAGGTCACGCTGGCGCCGAATCCCGCGAAAGCCGGCGATCTCTGGATCGCCCACAAGCACAACAGCAACCAGCCATCGCCATTTCCCCTGAATCATTCGACCGACTTCGGGAAGACGTTCACTCCGGTGCCCGGTGTGGCGGCCTGCAACTTCATCGCGTTCGGAAAAGGAAACTCGGCGGACGCACCGTTCCTTTATATCCACGGGCAGCCCACGGGCTTCACGGACGAAGCGATTTACAAATCCGAAGACATGGGAGCGACGTGGACCCAGATCGGCGACCCTGCGCAGCAGGCCTTCGGGTCGATCACGGCGCTGGAGGGCGACATGCGGACGCAGGATCTCGTATACGTCGGCACGGGCGGCCGCGGGATCTTGTACGGGTACGGTCCGGGCGCCGGGTTCTCCGCCCCCTCGTTGGACGCCGCAGACGTGACGAATAGCGCGGGCTATCAGGCGGGGATGGTGGCGCCGGGCGAGATCCTGACCTTTTGGGGCGGCGGCATCGGGCCGGCGAGCATCGCCACCGCGCAACTCGATGAGGCCGGCTTCATCGGCACCGCGATTGGCGGAACGCAGGTCTTCTTCGACGGCTTCCCCGCGCCCATGATCTACGCCTCGAGCGGGCAGACCAGCGCCATCGCCCCTTACGGACTGGCGGGACTGACGACTACCACCATGCAGGTCGCCCTGGATGGCGCGCTCTCGTCTCCCGTGGCGCTGCCCGTGGTCTCGGCGGTGCCGGCGATCTTCACGATCGACTCGTCGGGCCAGGGCCAGGCGGTTGCGGTGAACTTTGCCGACGGGCAGTTGAATTCGGCGGCGAACCCGGTGAATAGGGGTGACTACATCACCTTTTATGTGACCGGTGACGGTCCGACGAACCCCGCGGGTCTCGATGGATGGCCGGTGAGCGGCGCGCCTCCACGCACCGCACAGCCGTACGGCGGCACAGTCGGCGGAGTGCCGGCGACCGTAACTTACGCGGGCAGCGCGCCCGGCTTCGTGATGGGCCTCGCGCAGTTCAACCTCCAGATACCCGCCGGCGCTCCGCTCGGGCCATCGGTGCCATTGGTCGTTACAGTGGGTGGGGTACAGGCGCCTGCGGGTGTGACGATTGCCGTGCGGTAATCCGTGTGAGCGGCACCGAAATCGCCCGCGGGCTCTTGCGCGACGCATCTAAAAGAAGGCTCCACGCCAGTTGGCGGGCGACCGCTCATCACAATTCGCTTCTGCCCGACATCTTCCTGCTCGAATCGGAGGGCAACTATACCCGCCTGCATTTCGGCAGCGAGCGTTATCGCGAGGGTCAAAAGACGGCGACCGGGTGTATACTAAACACGACCTGGGAGTCCAAAATGGAAATCCCGGCGGCATGAGGTGTCCGATGCGAAAGCTTTACACAATCTGTTTGACGTTCGCACTGCTCTGTACTGTCGCGTATGCAGCCAAAAAGTACCCAATGACTGCAGCGTCCATCGTTCCCGGTGCTCGGGCCGCGGTTGCGATCAGCAAGGACAAGAACGGCAACACGAGACTGAAGATGACAGTTCAGCATCTCGCCAATCTTGAGAACCTGACGCCACGCGCAGCCGCGTATGTTGTTTGGTTGCGGGAGCGGAGCGGAAACGCCGAGAATCAGGGCCAACTGAAAGTAGACAAGAACCTGAAGGCGACCTTCTTAACCGTCACTCCGTTGAAGAGTTTCGATGTGTTTGTTACCGCCGAGCAGGATCTTCGAGCCAAAGATCCAAGCGGGCCGGAAGTCCTGAAGGCGACTATTCAACCGTAAGAGATGCAGCCAATGAGGCGCGAGCCGCCGGCGGCTTTTTACTGGGATTCCAACTGGGCCAGCGGATTGTCGAAGTCGAAACCGAACAATCGCGGATTCTCTCCGATCACGGCCGCCGACACGATATAGAAGACGTAGTCGTGGGTCTCCTGCGGTATCTTGTCTCCGTAGGTCGAAAGCAGCCGCCAGAAATTGCGATCCCGCGGGTTCGCGGGTAGCTTGCGGACCAGCGGGAGCACGTAATCCTCGCCCCAGTTGTAGCAAGCCATCACCAGCAGCCCCGAGGCCTGCGCGTCGCTGCCATACAGGTCTCTCATGTATCGCACGGCCGCTTTCGTCTCGCGGTCCCAATGGTGGCGGTCGTCGCCCGGATCGGGCCGCCTGAGGTCGGCCAGGGGTCCGATCTTGAGGTTATAGCGGACCGCTGTTTCGGGAATGAACTGCCACATTCCTTTGGCGATCCCCTTGCGCGTCATGGGGCCGCTGATGTAGGGGTCGAAATCGCTCTCCTGAAGCGCCAGATAGACGAACTGGGGCGGCAGTCCCGCCGCGAGCAGCTCCCCGGCGATCGGCGCGATATAGTTGTTATCCCTGGCGGCCCGCAGATCTTTCGCCAGACGTCCCGACTGCTTCCATTTTTCGATGTACTTCTCCACCTCCGCGACGAAGTCTTTGGGCATGTCCAGCTCACATTCGCCGAAGATGCGGGTGATCCGCAACAACAGGCGTTCCTCGGGGGTCATCTTGCGCTCATAGATATTCAGGGTGGTGAGGAACCGGTCGTAGCTCTTCTCCATCTCTTTGCGACGATCCTGATATTTCCGAATCTCGTCGATTCCCTGTTGGCTGTTGGAATCGGTCACGAGCTGGCGGACATTGGCGATGTCGAGGTCGAGCGAC
>JBEKKO010000095.1:0-21610 GCA_050010695.1 Bryobacteraceae bacterium | reverse complement strand
AGCGGGAGTGCCGGATGATCGTGGGGCGGAAGACCTACCCGATCATCGGCCACTTTCCGCCGACGCCATCCGACCCGGTATTGCGGCTGGTGTTCCCGCGCGTAGTCAAAGCGGCCGACAAATCCATCACCTTTCGTCTGTACCTGGCCGGGCTGAATTTTCCCGAGCGGGAGCTGGAGTTCCGGGTGAGGGACCTGCTGTACCACGGCAAGCTGGCGATGTAAGGCGTGCCGGCGCCACGCGGCGTTGCGTTAGCCGCGGCCGGACGCCCACGGGCCGAGGCTCATTGCCATTTGCGACAGCATCCCTTGGACCTGTCGAACCGCGACTGCAAAAAGAAGAGAGGATATGGTGCTGGGCATCCCGGTTCACCCTTCGAGCGAGGTCCGCCGCCTGCCCGGCATTCGGGCGCCGTGGCCCGGCGAAAAGTAGCCACCGGTGATGGTGGCCAGGACTCGCAGCCAGCCCGCGTAATAGTGAGAAGCGCTGGATAGCAGGCGCCCGGCGCGGCGAATCCCGGTTTGGAGCCGCGAGGCCTCTATCCCGGCTCGTCTACCTCCGGCCGGACACACGGGCACGCATGCAGGAGTACGTGGCGCAGGGCGGCGAAACGGCGCGCGATCGGGAGCCGTCGGCGGCGAGATAAAGGTATCCGCTAGCCTTGGCCTTGCTGAGCGGGAAAGGGTGTCTCTTTGACTAAAGGTCCGGCGGAATTGCGGCCGTTTTATTCTTGCGTAAACAATTGCTCACCATGGAGCGCTTGATCGGGGCGGGGCGTTCCCGCATAAGCCGTTCAGCCCGGAGGAACTAGCAACGAAGGTTCGAGCAGTGCTCGCCGATCCTTCAAAGCCGATAGTCGGATCGTGAGCGGCTACAAAATCAATCGGACGCACCGACCGAACCTCTGGTTCCCAGCACCTCGTCCACGACCAAGAGCAGCGAGTCGGGAGAGAAGGGTTTCGCCAGTGTTGCAACCGCACCATGCAGTCTCGCAGCCGGAAGCATCGATCCAACCATGAATCCAGATATAACGATGATCTTGAGCTTTGGCGCCTCGACACGAACAGTCTGCAAAAACTCAAAGCCGTCCTTGTCGGGCATACACAGGTCGAGCACGATCAGATCAAAAGCCGTTTCCTTAATTGCCGCCAGCGCTTCCTTGCCGTTACTCGCTTCGCTCACGACGTAGTCGGTTTCCTCCAGAGTCGCCCTGCATAGCGCCCGGATCTGTGGGTCATCATCGACGAGCAGGATGGTTTGGTGCATACCGGTTGGGTAAACCTCAACCAGGCTCAGCGTACCATGGCCACTAACGACAGTCAAAGTCTTGTCTCAAGTGTTAACGCAAAATAGAAATGTCCTATTCTCTGCAAAGTAGAAATGTCCGGTTTTGACGAGGCGGGGAGAAGGTGCGTGGTAGTTTGGGCGTGCCGGTGAAGCGGAGACGGGCAATGCTGGCGAGCAACCCGATCGAGGGTCAACAACGTCTCCAGCCCATTGGAATCCGGCAGGGAGAGATCGACCAGCGCCGCGTCAAATTTGCCGTGCACCAGCGAGTCTAGGGCGCCCACCAGGCAGTCGGCGGTGTGAACCCGAAACGAATTGGCTGCTGCGTCCGCCAGCATCTCCTGCACCAATCGGGCATCGCCGGGATTATCTTCTATGAGCAGAACCTTGCATTCCTGTATAAGTCGCCTGATCCTTCTCCGCTACGTGGACAGGCGCACAACAGAAAACCAGAACTCACTGATCGCTCCCACGACCGTCATGAACTGGTCTAAGTCGACGGGCTTAGTGATGAAACAGTTCGCGTGCATATTGTATGTGCGCAAAATGTCCTCCTCGGCGCGCGATGCCGTCAGGACCACCACGGGTATGCGCCGCAGATCGGCATCGACCTTGATCTCGGCCAGCACCTCACGGCCATCCTTCTTTGGAAGATTCAGGTCCAAGAGAATGAGATCGGGGCGCGGTGCCCCCTCGTACGCGCCCTGTTTCCGAAGAAATGCGAGCGCCTCTTCCCCGTCCGGCACAACGCTGAGATTGACGAGCACCTTGCTTTCTCGCATGGCCTCCATCGTCAAACGAACATCGCCCGGATTGTCTTCCGCCAACAGGACCTCAATGGGCCTCGCCGTCTGGGTGTTCACCATATCTGTTCTCCGTTCTTCCAATCGTGAAATGGAATGTGGCGCCTGGCCCGGCTGGGACGCTACCCATATCCGACCGCCGTGACGCTCCGCGATTTTCTTGCAGATCGTCAGGCCAATTTCCCGTGCCCGGGTAATCTTTCCTGGTGTGCAGGCGCTGGAAGACCTGAAAAACCCGATCCGCATGCTTCGGGTCAATCCCGATACCGTTGAGGGAGGAGGCAGGCATACCAGGGTCCAACGTCCTCCACGGCAATCGCGGCTCATATCCTCGCCCGGCCATGGCTAACCTACAACCTCTGTCTTGTGTTGCATCATGCCCGACGCGGTGACCAGAGCCAGCGTACTTCCACGTCGGTCAAGCGTTCGGCCAAGAGTCGTCAACTTGAATGGACGGCAAGCCCCGGACGGGCCCTTGACGAGGGGCGCGTCCACGGCACCCACTTCTTCAGAGCTCCAATCATGTCGCCCAGCCGCATCGGCTTCGCGATGTAGTCGTCCATCCCTGCCGTGATGCAGCGCTCCCTGGCGCCCTCCATCACGTCTGCCGTCATCGCGATAATCGCCACCCGACCATCTGGCCCTTGCCGCTTCCGAATCTCCGCCGTCGCCTCGTAGCCGTCCATCTCCGGCATCTTACAATCCATGAAGATCACGGCGTATGGCAGCGTCGCACACAATTCCACCGCCTCACGCCCGTTGCTCGCCACGTCCGGACGCAGTCCCAGCCGCTCCAGCATGCGCACCGCCACCTTCTGGTTCACCACGTTGTCTTCGGCCACCAGTACCCGCACCGGCGCCCCGGCGAATATTCCCGCCAACTCCGATTTCAGCGCCGCGAACTCCTGCACCGCCTTCGTCCGCGTCGCAAACCCACTCTGCAATCTCTTCGACCACGCCGTCGCCAGCGTGTTCTGCAACTGCGATTGCCGCACCGGCTTCACCAGGCAGGCGTCGATGCTGGCTCCCTGCATGTGCCGCACTTCCCTCCAGTGGCCCACCGACGTGAGCATGATCACCAGCGTATCGCTCAACAACGGGTCCGCCTTAATCGACGCCGCTAGCGCCGCTCCGTTCATCTCCGGCATTTCGTAATCGAGCAATACCACTTGGTACGGATCTCCCGCCGCCCTTGCCTCGCGCAACGCCTGGAACGCCTGCCTCGCCTCCGCAAAGCCGCCGTCGCGCATTTTCCAACTGCTGACCTGCTCGTGCAGCACGCGCCGGTTCACGTCGCTGTCGTCCAGGATCAGCACGTGCAAGCCCTGCAGGTCGGCCGCCGGCGCCGGTTCCGCGTGCGGCTGCGCATCCAGTTGCAAAGGCAATGTGAACCAGAAAGTGGAGCCCTTGCCCAACTGGCTGGTCACTCCTATCTCGCCCCCCATCAGGTTCACCAGTCGTTTGGAAATCGCCAGCCCCAGCCCCGGGACCCCGGACTTCTGCGTAGTCGAGGCGTCCACTTGGCGGAGCTTCTCGAACAGTCCGCCCACCTCCTCCGCCGGAATACCCGGACCCGTATCCTCGACCGCAACCCAGATCTGTGCCTTCGCCCCGCCCTGCGACTCACATCTCACCGCGATCAGCACGTGGCCGTCCGGTGTGAACTTCACGGCATTGCCCACCAGGTTAGCCACCACCTGCCGGATTCGCCCCGCGTCTCCGATGAAATGCCGCGGCACATCCGGCGGATACTCCAGCACCAGGTCGAGCTTACGGTCTTCGATCCTCAGCGCCACCATTTCGTCGATTTCTTCGATCACGAGCCGCAGGTCGAACGCGAACGATTCGAACACCAACTTCCTTGCTTCGATCTTGGCGAAGTCCAAAACGTCGTCGATCACGCTCAGCAGGCACTCGCCCGACCGGCGCACCATCTCCGCGTAGTCACGTTGCTCTTGCGAAAGCTCCGTATCCAGCAGCAGCCCCGTCATCCCGATGACGCCGGTCATTGGCGTGCGGATCTCGTGGCTCAGGTTGGCCAGGAACTCACTCTTGGCCTGAGTTGCTTTGTCCGCCACATCCTTCGCGGCAAGGAGTTCCCGCTCCATGCGCTTCCGGTCAGTGATATCCAGCGAGAGACCAAACGTACCGACAATCGCGCCGTCCGGGTCGCGAAACGGCAGCTTGGTGGTGAGCATCCAAGTCTCACGGCCATCGGGCCCGATTTCCTTCTGCTCTTTGGATACAACCGCTACGCGCTCCTGTATGAGGGCCTGCTCATCGTCGCAGGCTTGTTGTGCAAGTTCCGCAGGAATAAGGTCGAAATCGGTCCTGCCAACGATCTGCGACGGATCGCTGCACCCGAGAACCTCGGCGTGCGCCCTGTTGCTCTGAATGAAGCGCCCTTCGCAATCCTTGAAGTAGACGGCGTGCGGCAACTGATTCATCAGGGCGTCCAGGCCATGCCGTTCCTGTTCCAGCAGGACTCGCAGTCTGCGGCTCGCGGTGACGTCCTGAAATCCCCATACCCATCCGATAATTGCCCCACGACGTAGCTGCGGCTCAGCGTGTCGCTTGAACACACGGCCGTCCCGTAGTTCGAGTTCATCGTCGCCGTGTGCCTTCCAGTCTCGATCGAGCTTCTTAGTGAGCGCGAGGAAGGCGGCCTGTTTGACGAGCGAGACGAAGGCGGCCGGATCCTTGAGCTGGGGCAGAATATGAGCAAGCACTTTTTCTCTATCGCGCGGAAGCATAATGGAGTCGCGGATGGACCACATTTGGGCGAACCTTTTGCTGCAGGCAACCATCCGTCCCGCGGCATCGATGGCGAGGATTCCGTCCGCCACCGAATCGAGCCTCGCAAGTAGCACCCGTCTTTGACCCTCGGCGCGGCGCCACAGGACGGTGAGCCAGACCCCTCCGGCAAGCAGAAGGGTGATACTCGCCAACAGAAAACGCGCGTTTATCGATCCTGTGAGCATATCGTATCAACGGTCATTCAAGCGGTCTACAGCGCCAAGAGACACTCACTCACCTCAGCTTTAATGGCGGCGCTGAACTGACGGCTGAGCCACTCAGGCAAATACGTCTTCATGGCCTCGAAACCCCAGGGGCGAGGGCCAACGGCGGACAACCGAGCTCGAGTCTCTCCAGCAGCTCGAGAATCCTGCAGCCCGCGCGCAGACGGGCCCTTAGTTCGGCGGATTTGAACGGTTTGGCAACATAATCGTCGGCGCCGGCCTCCATGGCAGCGACGAGATCTTCGCTTCCCGTCTTGGCAGTTAGAATGAGGATATAGGTATACCGGAGGCGCGTGCTGGCGCGGACGCGGCGGCACACCTCGATGCCATCCAAACCCGGCATCACCCAATCTAGAATCGCCAGCCAGGAAACCTCTTCGTGTTGCAGGCGGGACCATGCCTCCTCTCCGTCGCTCGCCACGACCACGTCGTAGCCCCATTGCGTCAGCATAGACTGCAGCACCATTCGAAAGACCAAGTTGTCTTCTGCCACCAGGATGCGCATGATAGGTCCCGCGCGCCTGACTCCTCAACGAAGTCATGCCGACCCGTTGCATAGAAGCCACGTTTGGAGCTTAGATCAACCCAAGGAGGTCCGATACCGCCGCAGGCAACGAGGAGCGGCACCACGGGTACCGTTGCCAGGCACCAGGCGAGCTGGCCTCAAAGCGGTGTAAGAACTCCCAAAACCATATGTCCTGCGTTCGCCAAACTGTTCAGACGGTGCTCGCCTCGGTGTGGGCAGGTACGCCTGCCAGTACGGCGTCAAGCGCCGCCGTTTGAATCGGCTTGGCGATATACGAGTCCAAGCCGGCCTGCAAGCATTTTTCGCGATCTCCCTTCATGGCATGGGCAGTCAACGCGATGATTGGGATGTGCGCTCCATTTCCCGACTCCTCGGCCCGGATAATGCGGGTGGCTTCGAATCCGTCCATCTCCGGCATCTGAATGTCCATCAGAATGCAGTCGAAATGATCCTGGCGCCATGCCGCCAGTGCGGCGGCTCCATTTGCAACCACGGCCACGCGATGACCGCGCCGCTCGAGGAGCGTCCGCATGAGGAGCTGATTGACAACGTTATCTTCCGCGACCAAGATGGAGAGGGGCTGGTGCGATGGCTGCTCCGGAGGCGATGGGCTCCCGGCTGCGACGACGGGTTTCTCGTTTCCAGCCGGGGTCTTCCCTGGCGGAAGCGGCGCGGTGAAGAAGAGAGTGCTGCCCTGGCCCTCGGCGCTTTCCAGCCACATTCTTCCTCCCATCAAGGTGACGAGGTTCCGAGAGATGGCCAAGCCGAGCCCGGAGCCCCCAAAACGCCGGGTGACGGACCCGTCAGCCTGCCGGAAAGGTTGGAAGATCAGCTCCCGTTGTGACTCGGGGACGCCAATGCCGGTGTCGGAAACGGCAAACTGGATCTGCCGCGGCGCCGGGGCGCCAGCCGCAGCAGCGTCCTGTTCCGGAGCCAGCGACACACGCACCCCGATGCCGCCGGCCACGGTGAACTTCACTGCGTTGCCTAACAGATTAAGAAGGATCTGGCGCAGCCGGTAGGGGTCTCCCTTGATCCAGTCCGGCACGTCATCGTCGATCTGAACTGAGGTCGCGAGGCCCTTTTCGGAGAGGAGCGGCTGGACGGTAGCCACCGCGGCCCGGACGCACTTACGGATCGAGAAATCCAACGATTCCAGTTCGATCCGGCCCGATTCCACGCGAGAGAAATCCAGAATATTGTTGACGACAGCAAGCAGGCTCTCGGCCGACGAGCGCAAGGCTTCGTTTTGTTCCCGCTGGGAACCGGTAAGCTCGCTTTCCGCCATCAGCCCGGCGAACCCCAGGATGCCGTTCAGGGGCGTGCGGATCTCATGACTCATGTTGGCCAGAAACTCGCTTTTGGTCCGGTTGGCCTGCTCCGCGGCTTGCTTGAGCAGTTCTTGCTGCTGCAGTTCCTCGCGGATCACCGCGGTCTGCAAGGCGACCTTGCGCCGCAGCACGACCACCCAAAACACAACGGCGAGCAGTAAAACCACCACGGAGCCAAGCACGGCCAGCAGCCGGGTGGCGGTCCACCAGGACGCCGACCGGATTACGGTGATGTCGCCGGCGCTGCGCAGCACAAGGCCGAACGACTTTGGGATGCGATAAGCGAGATTGGCCTCGGCTGCAACGGCGCAGACACCGGTCGCACGGACGATACTGCCCTGGCCGAGCGGTGGTATCATCCCGTGATCGAGGGTCGCGTCGAACGACTTGCCGCCCGCCTGAAGCATCACGCCGTTCTGGCCAGGACCTCTGATCTGGTCCACGACGGCGGCATCGATGCTCACCAGCTTGGAATCGTAGGTGCCTTCCAGGGCTTCGTCCACGGTGATGGACGGCGACGATGGCGCGGGTCCCCGTTCGACGAGCGAGATCTGCGCGTCCTGCATTTCCGGGCTGAAGGAGCCCGAGTGCCCGAAGCCGAGTACGTCGACCACATCGCCGGGGCGGAGATCGATGCGGGCATGAGTAACGATCTTGATGCCCGCTCCGCTATCTTGGACGTACGACGGGCCGGAAGGGCTGGTCAGGGTGACCACGCCCCGAATTCGCCTGCGGTGTCCCGGCGAATCGGCAAAGGAGAAACGGAGGAGTTCATCAATCGGGCGCGGCCGCAGCGAGGCCGGATCCGGACCGGGCTCCAGCAGGCGCACAAACTCGGGTGAGGGCACGTAGATCTGAATGCCGACGATCTGCCGCCTGGCGTTGAATATCGACCCGCAAACACCCTGGACGCGGACGCGGCTATCCGGCGGCGGCAGGGGGCGTGCGTTTGGATTGTGGACGAGCAGGAAGTACTGCTGATTTCCCCACTGCACCGAAACGCTGTCTTCCAAGGTGGGGCGCTGGGCATCAACGCTTTGCAGGATGCCTTCGGCCTGCACCCAGGCGCTGTCCATTTTCCCGGAAAACAGTTCCTCGAAAGCCACCGGCGCCGGCGGTGGCATGGACGAGGAGGAGACGAATTCCACCGCAGAAGCGGAAACGATCGGTGCGAATTGACCCGGCGCAGTAACGCCGGTCAGATCCACCAGATCCCCCGCCTTCGCTTTCACTTGCCGGATCATCCGGGTAGCGTTGACGTAGGTAGGACCGGTCTGGTCCTGCACAAAAAAGGTGCTGGTTTCGGGATTGATGTACGTCACTGTGGCCCGGACGTGGACAGGTATGGCACCGGCTGCCTGTTCGGGGCTGAGGGCATGAACTTCAGCCACGGAGGTGATGATGTGGTGCTGATCGGCGGGATGGGACTGCGGATTCGCCTCCGCCAATCTGGCGTCGGTAATCTTCAGTTCGCCACCATCGAGTTCGCCAAAGCCGAACACGTCGACCACCTCGCCGAGTGGCAACGCTGCCGTGGGGGCCCCGCGGATGCGGATGGAGCCACTGCCGTCGGCAAATCGCAGATCCTTGCGCACGTCGTCGGATAGGACGGTGCCATGGAGGTGAAGCATGCGCTCGGCCAGCGAATTCCGGGGCATCGCAGCCGCCTCGCGACTGGTCTGAACGGGAATGCTTTGGGGAGCCGGCAGGAGGACTTCGACGCCCGTACTTTGGGGGATCAACACCTGAACACGGGCCGTGTGGCCGAAAATATCGCGGCTCAAATTGGCCACGGCGCGCAACCGGATGTGAGCGCCGATCTTACCGCTGAGATCCGGCGTGTCATTTGGCGCGAAGTCAGCCTCGAAGACCGTTGCGCCCGAACCAATTCGGACAACCGTGTTACCCGCGCGGTCCTGGTGCCGGGAGCGAAGAACTCCTTCCACTGCAACGTAGCGAAAACCGGTGCGGCCGGCGGTGAGGTCCGCGACTTGGATGGGGACCGCGCGCAGTTCGTGGGTGCCTTCCAAGAGCCTGGCTTCGCTGGCGGAAATCGTGGGCGCGGTCCCTCCTTCGATTACTTCCCCGATCACCTCCACTAGGTTGCCCGGCCTGGGGTCGAGGTGGGCAAAAGGAAGAGCGACGCGGGCGGCGCCAGTGCCGTCTTCCATGAACATGAGGTTGGTGGCTGGATCCGAGAAAGTGACCCAGCCCCTCAAGTGAACGGGCACGCTATTGTCCACGACACGAAAGGGCAAGGCCGCGATCTTGTCGATGCGTTCGATCGGGCTGGCGGCGCGGTGGCCGATGCAAGAACTGGCAACGAGCAGGACGACGGCGATCAGACCGGCTTCGAGACGTTTTGTCCGCTTCGACCCTAGGTGCCGCTCAATCTGACCGTGCGGGGGACGTAACGTCTTCGGCAGCAGCAGATACGGGTTCACAATCCCCCTCGGCGTACCGTATCCGCACTGGAAAACACCAATTCTGACGACGCAGAACGGTACAACTCAAGTCCACCATAGCCTATTGGCCAGACAGACCCCCAAGTCAATACTGACAACGGCATGAGAGGTAATGAATAGCCTAGTTGTACTGGTACCCGGTAACCCGCCACCTGCAGTTAGTTAACTGAAGCCAATATTGCCGCGCGTTGGCCCGGGTCTGACAGTTGAAACCGGAGCCTCAGGTGTAACTCTGAGATTAGGAGGATGCGCGATGATCCCTCCCCGGCCATCGTACTCAACCCGGCAAGCCTGGTCGCCACCAGCAGTGCTACTGGAAGCCGCAGGCGAAGAAGACGATGGTTTGATAGTAAGCCTGATCGACGCTTTTAGCACAGACACCGATGCTCGCATTGAGCAAATGCGCAAAGCATTGGCAGCCTCCGATTTCCCGAGCATCCGTGCTGAAGCCCACACAGTTAAAGGCGGCGCCAGGCAGATGGGGGCTGACGCGGTAGACAAGGCTTGTCAAGAACTCGAGATTGCGTGCGACACAAAGGAGGCGTCGCTCATCGCGGCTCGGCTGAACCGTGTTCAAGATCTCTTTGATGAGATACGCGGAGCGATGGTCGCCTACTCCAGCTCTCGGTGAATATCCAAGCCGGCCATACATGATCCGGAAAGGGTCTCCCGCAGGCTGCCTCCTCCGGCCCTTTCCCGGTGTTACTTCCGGACGCCTCACGCCCGACTCTCGATCATGTGATTCTTCAGGACAACTTCGCGGCTGCCGCGGTGCTGTGCTTGCAGAGTCTTGAAATGTTTGATACTGTGTCTCTGGCCTGTGGAGGACAATCTTAAGGACTATCTTCGAATCAAGGAAGCGGCTCGCCTCCTTGGAACGCGTGGACCTGTTCGGCGGGATTGAGCTGGCGGAACTGCATGGACGAAAAGATCGCGCAAGCGCTTTTGCAGAGCCTCTTGGCGCGTCTCGATGTGGACGCGCGGCGTGAGAACCCTCAGTTCGAGAGCGTCATTTCGGGCTTGGAGCGTCAGGCGCTGAGATCCATTTTGAAGCTGTCGGGCGGGGAGCCGAAGCCCGTTGAGGTCAGGGCCATTCCTCCGCCTCGGGCTCCCGAAGTTCCGGTTGAGGAAGTCGAAGAGCCGCATGCCTGCGTGGAAACGGTTGAAGAGTCCTCTCCGGTCGAGAAACCCGAACCCGTGCTGCTGACGCCAGGGCCACCAGCGGCCGGGTTTACCCTGGACGAGACCGCCCTCTCGACTGGTGAGCCTGCGCTTCCCGGGCACGTTCTGTGCTTGGATTTCGGCACCGCAAAATCCAAGGCGATGGCGGCCACCGTTGGCGACGAAGGGCAAGATCCACAACTGCTCGACATCGGGCTCGGGCGGCGAGACGACGATATAGATCGTTCGGCGTATACCGTAACGTCGTCTGTCTGGATTTCGGATGAGGGGTTGGTTTTCGTGGGGTCTGAAGCCCTCTACCAGAGCATTGGGTCCTATTACGGCGGCAGCCGCCGGCGCCGGTTGGATTCCCTCAAACAGCAGTTGACGCTGGTTGGCAGCCAGCAGAATCTGGCGATGCGGCGGCTAGAACCCGAGGCAAACCCAACCAACGTGGATTTGACTTACGAGGATATAGTCACCTTCTTTCTGGGCTATGTGACCGACCTTGCGTTGTCGGACCTTACCGGTGGGCCCGTTCGAAATGTCAAACGCCGGTTCACGATCCCTGCCTGGCAACCCAGCCAGCGCTCCTGGGCCGCCTCGGCTTTGGCGCGTTATGTGGCACGAGCCCAGTTGCTGGCCGACACGTTCAGAGGCCATTGGAAAAACGGGATTCCGGCTGACCAGGTTAAGGCCATGGCCCGTGCTGCGGCGCGCCACGACAATGAGCTGAAATACCTGCTGGATGGTTCCGAATGGACTCGATCGTTCCCGATTGGGTTGCTCGAACCGCTGGCCGCGGGTTCGGGCAGAGTCTGGGCTGACAAAGCCGTGCAAAACTTGGTCCTCCTTGTGGATGTGGGCGCTGGGACTACTGACTTCTCCCTCTTTTGGGTGGCACAGAACCCCGCCACCGGAACCCGGCGGGCGATCCCCATTTCCCCGGGTGGCGATGCTGTCCGTATGGCCGGCGACATGATCGACGGTGTTTTGCTGGACAATCTGTTGTCTCGAGTTCAAGGTGGGGTGACGAGTTCGATGCGCAGCAATATCGAAATCGACTTGAGGCTGCGCGGTCTCCGGCGGCTGAAGGAACAGATGTTTAGCAACGGAAGGCTGGAACTCTCGTTGATCAACGATCAGGCCGTGGCAATCGAACTGGAGGAGTTTCTGCGTGACGACCGGGTCAAAGCCGTCGGCCAGGAAATCGAAAAGGCTGTGTCCCAGTTCCTTGCTTCAGTGGATGTAACCTGGCGAGGAGCAACCGATGACGCGCTCATAGTGCTGACCGGCGGCAGCGCAAGGTTGCCCATGATCCAGGCGATGCAGGATCGGCCTTGGAAGATTGCAGGCCGGCCAACGGTGTTCAAGCCGACTCGGGAGGTTCCGGAATTCATCGCTAGCACCTTCGATACCGATTTCCAGCGTGAATACCCCCAACTCGCGGTGGCGATCGGCGGGGCCTTACCGATCATCGACGAGAAAGACATGCTCGTGCAGTGGAAGGGGGGAGCGTCGTCTCCGGGGCCCCCGAAGCCGCTCCCGGGGACGGGCGTATGACATTTGGATTGGTCACTCAACGGCGCCAGAATGTCCGGCGGTAGGCTCTGACCCCGGCCGACGAGACGTGGTGTGTACAGCCAACTCGCCGCGTTCACCGACGTGGACTACTCCATGATAGGACCGCGCTCTTTCCGATGAAGCCGGGTACGCCCGGCCCGATGCCATTAACTTCAATCCGCCACATCGGACAAACAGTCCTGTTTGTTATGGAATTGCGAGTTCTATTATGTAATAATGAGTTAGTTTTCCCCGGCCCCGTAGCTTGGGGCCCGCTCAGGCGCGGCCATGCATGGCGCCGGTGACGAAGGCTCCGGCGCATTAGGAGTTAGGAGCATGGGCACCGAACGCGCGAACCGCCCGGTCGCGCCGCTGAAACTCGCGGCACGGCTGTTGACTGTCCTCGCGGCGGCCATAGGCATCCTGGTCCTCGCCGGCTGGGCTTTCAATATTGCCGCGTTCAAAAGCGTCCTGCCGGGCTGGGTTGCGACGAAACCGAATGCCGCGTTCGCCATCGTCCTGATGGGCTACGCGATGCTGTCTTCTTCCTTCCCTCGCTCCGCTCTTTCCCCTCGGCTCTCCACTTTACGTTGTCGCCTCGCCCGGTTTTGCGGCTTGCTGGCGGGGCTGGCCGGTTTGCTGACGCTGGCGGAATATATCTTCGGTTGGAATCCCGGCATCGACCAATGGCTGTTCCGCGAGGCGGCCGGCGCCGCAGGCACATCGCATCCGGCCCGTATGGCGCCGGAAGCCGCGGTGTGTCTCGTATTGCTGGCTGCGGCGCTGGAAATCGCGGCCGATAAGCGGCAGACCGGGAGGACCTTGCTCGCTCGGGCGGTGCTTGGCTGGCTGGTGACGACTTTCGCGCTGGTCACTTTGCTATCCGCCTTCATAATGGCCAGCGCCACATTCGGCTGGTGGGGCTTGACGCTGATGTCCGTCCCGGCCGCGGCGGCGCTCGCGCTCCTGGGTACGGCGGTCGTTCTAGCCGCGTGGCAGGAGATGGACGCAGTATGGCTCCTGGATGTAAGGACTACGGCGGCTTTCGCCTGCGGGCTCGCGCTGCTGGTGTTCATCGGTCTCACCTCAAGCCGGAGCGTAAACCGGGTTGTGGCAACCGGCCACACTAGGGTCAGCGCCGAACAGATATTGGCGGTGACGACACGCATTTCCAGCGAAGTGGCCAGGGCGCGGGCCAGCTCACGCGGCTACAGCATCGCCGGCGATGAGAAGTTCGTGAAGTCGTATCTTGCCGCCGCCGCCCGCTGCAATGAGGAGTTGGCCGCGTTACGCCAACTCACAGCCGGCAATCCGCGGAGGCAGCGGCAGTTCCTGCGGATCGAATCGCTGACCGCCGCGGCTCTCGAGTGGTGGCAGAAGTCTAACGACGCTCGCCGCGCGGGTCCGGTAGCCGCCGCCGGCGAGCTTGCCATCACTATCCGCGGTCAGGCTCTCGTGGACGATGTCATCGAGGCTCTCGGCCAGATGGAAGACGACGAACGCCGGTCGCTTTCGGAGTTCCAGCGGGCATCGGACCACTCGACCAGGGTGACGCAGGCGACCATCGTCATCGGCTCGGCCGCCGGCTTGCTCGTTTTCCTGACGGCGATGCTGGGGTTGAACCGCGTCGAGTCCCGGCGGAGGCAGGTCGAAGTCTCGCTGCGGAGCGAGGAAGAGCGGTTCCGCGCCATCTTCGAGCAGGCCGCGGTCGGCATGGCGGAAGTCGGCCTGGGCGGGCGCTGGCTGCTCGTGAACGGGAAGCTCTGCGACATCGTCGGCTATACAGGCGAGGAGCTTCTCGCTCATACCTTCCAGGACGTCACGCACCCGGACGACCTGAGCACCGAGTTCGACTACAAACGGCGGGTCGTGGCGGGAGAGATCGACGACTACTCGATGGAAAAACGCTACATCCGGAAAGACGGGTCGGTGGTCTGGATTAACCTCACGGTCCGCCTGGTGCGCGACGGCGCCGGCGCCCCGGCATATTTCGTCTCGGTGGTGGAAGACATCTCGCTCCGCAAGCGGGCGGAGGAGGCGCTGCGCTCGAGCGAGGTCCGCTTCCGGAGACTTCTCGAGTTGGCGCCCTTGCCCATGTGCCACGTGGACAGGGAAGGGGTGATCGACTTCAGGAACCGGCGATTCATGCAGCTTCTGGGTTATACGGAGGAGGACGTTCCCACCCTCGCCGAATGGTGGCTCCGAGCCTATCCCGACGCCCAGTACCGCCAGTGGGTAATCGAGACTTGGGGTGAGGTGGTGAAGCGCTCCGCGGGGCAAGGTCGGGATATCGACCCCATCGAGTATCGGGTCACCTGCAACAGCGGCGAAGAACGCATCATGGAGGTCTCCGGGGTCACCCTGGACGAGGAGGACCTGCTGGCGACGTTCATCGACCACACCCAGCGCAAGCGGGCCGAGGAGGGGTTGGCGAGAAGCCAGAATCTGCTCGCGGAAGTCGAGAGGATCGGGAACGTCGGCGGCTGGGAGATTGATCTGGCTAAGCAGGAGCTGGTATGGACGGAAGAGGTCTACCGCATCCACGAAGTGGAAACGTCCTACCAGCCAACAGTGAACCGGGGAGTCGATTTCTACACACCCGCGTCCCGGCCGATCATTGCACGGGCCGTCGAGCGCGCCATCGAGCACGGCGAGCCGTTCGATGTGGAATTGGAAATCGTCACCGCCAAAGGCAATCTGCGATGGGTGCATGCAATCGGGCGCGCCGATCCGAATCGCGGCCGGGTCTTCGGCTTCCTCCAGGACATCACCGAGCGCAAACGCCGTGACGAAGAGCTGAAACTGAGAGACGACGAAGTGACGCGCTTCACCTACGCCGTATCGCACGATCTGAAGAGCCCGCTGGTTACCATTCGAACCTTCCTCGGCTACCTGGAGGTAGACGCCCGGAATCAGGACGGGGAACGGACAGCCAAGGACATGGCCTATATCCGCGGGGCGGCGGACAAGATGGCCCAACTGCTGGACGAACTGCTGAACCTCTCGCGCGTGGGACGCATGGTGAACCCCTTCGTGGACGAGCCGCTGGCTGACATCGTGCAGGAGGCGCTGACTCTGGTGGCCGGGCAGATAGCCCAACGGGGCGTGACGGTCCAGGTCACCGGCGAACCGGTCTTGCTCCATGGCGACCATCCGCGCCTGGTGGAGGCTTTCCAGAACCTGTTGGACAACGCGGTGAAGTTCATGGGCGATCAGCCGGCGCCTCGCGTGGAGATTGGAGTGGACTCGAGCGACGGCGGGTATGAAATCTACGTCCGCGATAACGGTATCGGAATCGATCCGCGGCATCGGCACAAGCTGTTTGGCTTATTCGAAAAACTCGACCCCCGCACGGAGGGCACCGGCATCGGCCTGGCTCTGGTGCGGCGAATCGTCGAAGAACACGGCGGCAAGATCCGGGTGGAATCGGCCGGCCCCGGCCTGGGAACCACGTTCCGCTTCACCCTGGCGAAGACCAGCCGGCAACCAACCTGAGGAGAAGACGTTATGGTGCAAGGCGAACCCATTATCATTCTGCTGGTGGAAGACGACCCCGCGCACGCCGAGATCGTGCGACGCAACCTGAGAGACTTCCGCGTGGCCAACCGCATCGTCCACGTGGAAGACGGACAGGCGGCGCTGGACTATCTGTTCCACCAGGGTGCCTACGCCGGCGCGCAGTCCGGTGCCCGGCCGAACCTGATTCTGCTGGACCTGCGCCTGCCCAAGGTGGACGGCCTGGAGGTGCTGCGCCGGATCAAAGCCGATGACGGTCTGAAGAGGATCCCGACCGTCGTGCTCACCACGTCCGACGCCGAATCGGACATGGTGAATGCTTACACTAACGGCGCCGGGAGCTATCTGGTGAAACCGGTGAATTTCGAGAAGTTCACCGGCCTCATGGAGGCCTTCGAATTCTACTGGCTGGCGTGGAATCGCTTCCCGGATTGAACCATGCAACCTGCCACGACGCCGGATACTTACCGGTACATATTGGTTGTGGATGACGAACCGGCGCATGCCGAAGCCGTTCGACGCTCCTTCGATGCCGCGGACAAGGACTTTATGGTGCGGGAGGTCGGCACCCTTCGCGAGTACCGCAACCTGGTGGCCGCGGGCCCGCCGGAAATCGTGATCGTCGATCTGAACCTGCCGGACGGCAAAGCCATCGAAGTGCTGGTGTCGCCGCCGGAAGACGGCGATTACCCCTTCGTCGTGATGACCAGTTTCGGCAGCGAGCAAGTCGCCGTGGCAGCGATGAAGGCGGGCGCGCTGGACTACATCGTCAAGTCACCGGAAGCTTTCGCGGCTATGCCGCGCATCGTGGAACGCGCGCTGCGTCAGTGGTGCGCGCTTCAGGAGCGCAAGCGGGCGGAACAGTCGCTGCGGGAAAGCGAGGAACGCTACCGCGTGCTGGTAGCCACCAGCCTGGACGCCGTGCTGCTGTCGACGGCGGAGGGCGAAATTCTCGCCGCCAACGCGGCAGCCTGCCGGATGTTCGGATACGCCGAAGAAGAACTGGTGCGACGAGGGCGAAATTCGGTAGTGGATAACACGGATCCGCGTCTACAGGCGGCATTCGAGGAGCGCACCCGGACGGGCAAGTTCCATGGGGAAGTGACCATGGTGCGCAGCGACGGCGCCAAGTTTCCGGCGGAAATCTCAACCACGTTCTTCAGCCTGGAAGGCCAATTGTGCGGCAGTTGGGTGATTCGCGATATTACCGGGCGCAAGCAGGCGGAGAGCCGCGAACGGCTCGCTCGCGAAACGCTCGAACTTCTGAACCGCTCGGGAAATGGCGAGGAGACCATTCGCGACATGTTGGGGGCGATCAAGAACACCATGGGCATCGAAGCCGTAGCCATCCGTTTGCACGAGGGCGACGACTTTCCTTATTACGCGCCCCAGGGCTTTCCCGAAAAGTTCGTGCTCTCCGAGCGGTTTCTGTGCGCGCGGGACCGGGCGGGAGAAATCCTGCGGGACGGAGAGGGGAACCCGGTGCTTGAATGCATGTGCGGGAACGTCCTCCGCGGACGGACCAACCCGGCGATGCCGTTCTTCACCGAGGGGGGCAGTTTCTGGTCCAACGGCACCACTCAAATGCTTGCCTCCGCTAGCGAGACGGAGCGCCAGACATTCACACGCAACCGCTGCAATAGCGAGGGATACGAATCGGTTGCGCTGATTCCGCTGCTGGCGGGCGCGGACATCATCGGACTGTTGCAGCTCAACGACCACCGGCCGAACCAATTTACGCTGGAGACGATCCATTTCTTCGAAGGGTTGGGCGCCAGCATCGGGGTCGCACTGGCCCGCAAGCGGGAGGCGATAGCGCGCGAGAAGCTTCAGGCGCAGTTCATGCAAGCGCAGAAGATGGAGTCGGTGGGCCGGCTGGCAGGAGGGGTGGCGCACGATTTCAACAACCTGCTCACCGTGATCAACGGATATAGCCAGATGCTGCTTCGCAAAATGCGAGCGGACGATCCATTACGGACAATGGCCGAGGAGGTCCATAAGGCTGGACGCCGGGCCGCGGCGTTGACTCAACAATTGTTAGCCTACAGCCGCAAGCAGGTGTTGCAACCCCGCACGCTCGATCTGGACGCCATCTTGCGTGAGATGGAGCCGATGCTGACGCGACTGGTGGGCGAAGATGTGGAGGTGAGTGTCAACTTCCGTGCGGGGGGCGTGAAAATCCACGCCGACCGGCATCAGTTGGAGCAGGTTGTCATGAACCTCGCGGTGAATTCGCGGGACGCGATGCCGGGCGGAGGCAAGTTATCGATAGAGACGGATGTTGTCGAGTGGGGTCCAAGCCAAGCCCAATCGCACCTTGGCGCGCCCGAGGGGCACTATGTAATGCTCGCGGTGAGCGACACCGGCATGGGGATGAGCAAAGAGACGCTGGAACACATCTTTGAACCGTTCTTCACTACCAAGGGATCGGGCCAGGGCACCGGGCTGGGGCTGTCGATGATCCAAGGCATCGTGGCGCAGAGCGGCGGCTACATCGAGGTCGGCAGCCAACCGGAGCACGGAACCACATTTGAGATCTACCTGCCGACGGTGGAAGGTACGGAGACCGAAACTCGCCGGACGGCAACGGCTTTGGCGACGGGGGGCAAGGAGACGCTGTTGGTGGTCGACGATCAGGCCGAAGTTCGGGCATTTGCGGCCGCGACGCTGGGGGATCACGGCTACCGAGTGATCGTGGCGCCGGATGCCGCCGGGGCGCTCCGGCTCGGCGAGCGGGAGCATGTCCACTTGCTTCTGACCGACGTGGTGATGCCGAACATGAGTGGCCGGGCACTGGCGGAACGGCTGGAGAAACTCCGGCCCGGCATGAAGGTGCTGTTCATGTCGGGCTACACGGCCGATTTCATGGCGTCACATGGGGCGCTGGCGGAGGGTGTGGAACTGATCGAGAAGCCGTTCGACGCGGAGCAGTTGGCCACCAGGGTTCGCGAAGTGCTGGGACCGGCGAAAGCGGAGCGGGCGGCGGTATTGGTGGCAGAAAACTCCATGCCGGTTCGAAAGATGTTATCGACGACTCTGAGCGAGGCGGGGTATGCGGTAGTCGAGGCTTGTGACGGCGTGCAGGCGCTGGAGTGCCTGCGGGAGAGCCCGGCGCAGTTGGCATTAATAAACGTCAACATGCCCATACAGGGAGGCTTCGATACAGCCCGGGCAATACGGGAGGAGCGCCCCGAGGTCAAAATCATTCTTATGTCGGCGGCATTGGGAAAGACCCATCCCTTGGACCCGGCGGGCCTAGGTGTCGATGGGCTGCTCTCCATACCAGTCGCGCCGGAACTGCTGCTCGATGCGGTGCGGCACCTGCTGCCCATCGATCAACAGTGACCGGCATCTTGTTCGCGGGCTATGGCTTTCACTTTCCCATCGGGACGGCACGGACCGCGATGGGGTGCTCGTAGCGACGTGCCAAGTGCGTTACCGCGTCATCAGGATTTCCCGGACTTTGATGTCGAGTTGGTCGGGACTGAATGGCTTCGGGATAAAATTGGCGCCCCTGTCCAGAACCCCTTGACGCATCATGGCGTCGTCGTCGGCATAGGCCGACATAAACAACACTTTGAATCCGGGCCGGTCTTTCGCCAGCCGATCGGCCAGTTCCCAGCCGCTCATGATCGGCATCACCACGTCGGTCAACACCAGGTCCACGCGTCCTCCCGGAGGAGTGTAGAGATGCGAAAGACCAGCGTCCCCATTTTCGTTGCCTGCCTCGCACTCTCGGCTGGCGCTTACGCGCAGGAGACTCAGTTGGGCTCCGATTTCCGCCGTGAGGGCGCGGCGATCGAGCAGGATTGCTCAAGCTTCAACTTCAAATCATTGGGCAGTTGGGCCTACACCCTGTTTACGGACCACCCCATGCACATCGCCGGAGCGCACGGAGCGTTTTCCCCGAGATCAGTTCCGGCTTCCGCCAATAAAGCAAGGCCGCGTCCTTGTCTGTATTAAGAGGGGGCTTGGCTGGTGCAACCTGATGCCTTAAAGCTAATTCGACACGTTCGAGGTTCCTCAGTTGGTCAGGATCTCCCCACCAAGCTTTCTTCAGCCCATCGACCTGCATAATCTCAACCCCGAACCCGTAGTCTTCCATGCCCAAGTGTGCAGGCCAATTAGAATCTATTTCGCAAAAGGACCCAAGCTCATAAGGCTCAAGGGTCAAGTTCTTTCCGCCGTGAAGGAATTCCGGGGCTACAGAGACGCGCTCAGCCGATATGCCGGGATCAAGTCTTTGGGTCGTGAACATCCATTAACGTGGCCCTCAACAGATACCGTTTCTTCGATGGCCGGTCGATCGTGATTCGATAATCGCCGCTCAATGGAAACACGTTCATCCACCAAAAGGACAGCGCATCTGAGGGCAAACGCGAGGGTAGAACCTGGGGATGCGCTGCATTGGCAGACGCAACACTAATCCTGTCGGAACGATCGTTTTCCATTCTTGCGCAATAAGGGCAACAGGGATTCAGCTCCAACACCAATGTTTGGCCCTTGGTTGCACTAATGTTGAAGATATCCTGACCCTTCGCGGGTACTCGGTCGATCATGGTCGTGAAACCAGCCGTTAGCCGAAGTGCGAGGGCGGAGTCGTTCGATGGGCCGCCCATAGCCACGACCGAACAGACTGCGCCGAGCGCCACGAGGAATACCTGCTTCACGGTTTTTACCGGAAGGTCTCTCCTCTCGGCTTTACCTTATCAGGCTTTCAGCTTGCAATCGGACTGGATAATCACGTGCAGCCCGCCCTCGCCAGCGTACGGGAATGCAAAACGGGGTTTCTGGAAAGTGGATCGGCGACGTCCACAACAAAACCTCTCTGCCGGAGCTAGCTTGAATTCTTCGAGAATTGCTTTCGAAGTTCGGCAATTTCTTCACTGGATGGAGTCCAGTCCGTGTCGCATGTATTACAGTGGAATACCAACGCGTCGGATTTCAACGCCGCGTCGAATTCTTCCGGGCTAAATCTAACTGTCTGGTTGTGATTGTTGGGACAGACAATATCAAACTCCACGCGGTCGCTCATGAATCCTCCGGCTGGCTGCAATTCTCGTCGAATTGCTTGCGCCGGCCCTGCATTGTGCTGCCGGGCACTAAAGTGAAGCCTGCTGCTCGGGCGATCCGGTGCAGCGCCTGCTCGGGCGATCCGGTGCAGCGCCTGCTCGGCCAGGCTTGTCAATTCCCGATGGTAGCGCAAACCGGCGTCTGCAGACCTACGCACCCAGAACCTTCGGGAAGATCGCCGGCTGAGGGGATGTTGGACATCCGATGCGGGCTTGTGGGCGAAAGACGGGGTTAGCGGACTTCATCTAAGCGGCGTCGCCCCGCGACCTGGGGTTCTGTCCGCAAACCACTTACCGATCCCGAAGCGGGCCGGCTTTTTGAGGCCTTTCAGCGTCAAAGTTACTTGGGACGCATTGGCCAGTTCGTTCGCCGACCCATCCTCGGGATTCTCTTGTTCTGGGGGTTGGAAGCGGCTGTTTGGTCTTGGAGCCTCAGCCAACACGGCTGCACGAATCTTAGGCCGACCATCATGTGGCTTGTTGTCGTTCCGGGAATGGCTGGCGCTGCCTGTAACGCCGCCCCTGGTCTCGTAACGCTCGTGTTGAGCCTACCCGTAGCCATGACGCCCGGGATGTTCGACCTCCGTTGGGCCGCGACTGAGCTGCTGGTTGAATATCTTGCCCTGTACCTGAGCCTTTTTGGACCAGTGTTGGCCGGGTGGGGAGTGCGGAGAACGTTCATCTCGCCCCTGATCGCCTGCTTGCGGCGACCTCATTAGAGCCTCGCGCGACTGCCCGTCACTGTTGAGCCGCGAACCTGGCCGAAAAACGGGTTAGCGGAAAGTAGGAGCCGTCCCAAGGGAACTTTCGCGGGACACGCCGGGCAGTCGGCCTTGCCTACCGCAAGCTACCGATATGAGGTGATA
>JBEKKO010000094.1:0-21673 GCA_050010695.1 Bryobacteraceae bacterium | reverse complement strand
GTACGCCACTTTACTCACTGGATTGCTCCAGCTTTCTCGTTCGACTTGCATGTGTTAGGCGCGCCGCCAGCGTTGATTCTGAGCCGGGATCAAACTCTCATTTGAAACATATGAGAATGGCCGAGGCAAGCCCCGACCTAATTCGCTCCGCTTTTACTCAGAGTTCTCTGACGAGTTTTCCTTACTGCATCCAACCAGATTGTCAAAGATCTGCGCAGCCCGAACCGACATCGATAATACCGGAACTTGCTGCAGGCCTCGAAACTTGAGATCGACAGCGCCCAAAGGACGGACGCCACCGAGGAAATCAGAAATTCAAAAAGAGCCAAACAGGAAGGCCGTATTCCACTTTCCCGGTGGCCCGGGAAAGCTTTGTTACCATTCCTTACAGAGGTCTCTCTATTTATACCACTCTTCGCCCAGCGGTTGCAAACACCGTCTGCTTACCGGAAGACCTCAAATTGGGCGGCTTTGTTAGAATACCAGAGTTGCAAGACGGCGCGCAACTTTTTTGTCAACAAAATGACAAATTTCCTGTAATCGTATGAAAATAGGTGATTTATAAATCTGCGTCCGACCGCATCGCTTGTTACAATGGGAGCCATGCGGCTGGCTTTCGCAGCATTCCTGGCGCCGCTGGCGCTTGCCGGTCAGTCCTCACCTTCGACTATGGCTGCCGCAAAATCGGCAATCGAAGCGTCCGCCCCGTTGCTTGCGCGGGTGGCGGAAGAGGCCGACGCAATGGCGCAGAACATCACCAGGACGCTGACGACTGAAACGCTGGAGCAGCGCGGCATCCGGCAGCCGGCGCGCTTCCGGCCGCGCGCTGGAGCCGCCGCCAGTGCGCCCTCCGCGCGCTCTACCGTGCGGCAGGTGGTCTCGGAATACAGCGTGGGCACGCTGAAGGAAACCGATTCTCATGACTTGCATGAGTTTCGCCAGGTGATCTCGGTGGATGGGCGCCCGGTTCAAACCGAAGAGAGCGCACGGCACGCCCTGTCTCTCGGCATGCAGTCGCCCAGCGACCGGATCCGCAAGCGCATGCTGGAGCAATTCGCCAAACACGGCCTGGTGGATGTCGCCACCGACTACGGTCTGATTCTGCTCGAATTCACCCGGCGCGGATGGGCCAACCTGGTGTTCGGTCCCTACGCGGAAGCCCGGATCGGCACCGATACGGCCCTCGTGCTTGGCTGGAAGCAGATCTCAACGGCCGGCGGCGAGTTGGAATTCCACGGGCGCCAGGCGGTGCGCCAATCGCTCCAAGGCCGGCTCTGGGTGCGCAAGTCCGATGGAGTGCCGCTGCGCGTGGAAGCGTGGGCCGAAGTGCAGGACGGCGGCCACCGGTTGCGCGACCAGGCCAGCGTGGATTACGTGATGTCGGCGCACGGCTTTCCGACGCCGGCTTCGGTGGTGCACCGCCATTCGGTGGATGGACAATTGATGACGGAGAACCTGTATCGGTACGAACCCTTCAAAATGTTCAGCGCGGAGGCGGACATCAAATTCACCGAAGTACCGGAACCACCGCCCGCACCGCCGTCGCAACCGGAGAAGCCATGACGCGCATACTATACTTACACGGGTTCGCCTCCGGTCCGGGGTCCAACAAGGCGCGCTTCTTCGAGCACAGCCTGGCAGCCGCCGGAGCACAGATGACCGCGCTCGATCTGGCGCGCGGCGATTTCGAGCACCTCACCATTACCGGCCAACTGCAAGCGGTCGATGAGGCGGCGGCGGGCGAACCGGTGGCGCTGATAGGATCCAGCATGGGAGGGTATGTGGCGGCGCTCTATGCCGCGCGCCACGCCGAGGCGACCCGGCTGGTGCTACTGGCGCCGGCCTTCGGTTTTGCCCGCCGCTGGCCGGAACGCCTGGGACCTTCAGCCGTGGAAAACTGGCGCCGCACCGGCTGGATGGAGGTATTCCACTTCGCCGACGGCCGCCACCACGCGATCTCCTATGCGCTGCTGGAAGATGGCGCGCAGTATGAGGACTACCCCGACTTCGCGCAGCCGGCTTTGATCTTTCACGGCGCGCAAGACGATGTGGTTCCGGCGGAACTGTCGCGCCGCTTCGTGGCGGGCCATCCCAACGCCGTGCTCGAGGTCGTCGATTCGGCCCACCAGATGCTGAACGTGTTGGATTCGATCGGGCCCAAGGTAACGCAGTTTCTGCTGGCTTGAAGCGCGGTGGGCCGGGCATGCCGGCACCCTACCCCGGATGGATTTCGGTCAGCTCCACTTCGAGCACGGCTCCGCACCGGGCGCACACGGCGGCGTTTTCGGCGGTCAGATAGACTTCGGTGGATTCGCAGCGCGCGCAGGCCACGGTCGGGTCGGAGGCGTCCGGGAGCGGATCGGGCGGCACAATGCCGGCCACCGTCCGGCCCGTCGCCCGGGTTACCGGCTCAAACGTGGTTCCGCAAACGGCGCATGCGTGATTGAAGCAGCAGTTCGGCGTACACGTGTAAGCCACCTCCGCCGAACCGCACTGCGGGCAGGAGATCTCGAGTCTCCGCGTCCGCATCTTACTGCTTCGGCGGAGCAGGCGGGGCCGGCGGGACAGACAGCGTCGGCGGGGCGGGCGGCTTCGGCATGCTGAAGAATTCCGGGTCGTAGAACGCGTCCTTGGTCATATCGTCCAAGGTCTTTTGCGCTTTCTGCGGAACCAGAATCTTCTCGATCTGCGGGCGGACTTCCTCGAAAGTCTTCGTGCCATGCGCTTCGACTTTGATGATGTGGTATCCGAACTGGCTCTTCACCGGCTCGCTGACCTCGCCGACCTTGAGCTTGAAGGCCGTTTGCTCGAACGACGGCACCATACGGCCGTGTGAGAAAGGTGGTAGCAACCCGCCGTTAGCGGCTGTCGAATCGTCCGACTCAGTCTTGGCGAGCGTTGCAAAGTCCTCGCCAGCCAGGATGCGCTTGTGTATCTCGTTGGCCTTGGCCAGGGCTTCTTCGTCGGTCAGATCCTTGGCGCCCGGCTTGACTGGCATCTGGGCGCCTTTCGTGCGGAACAGGATGTGGCGCGCAGTAACTTCTTCGTAAGTATCCTTGTGATCGTCGTAATACTTGCGCGCATCGGCTTCGTCAACCTTGACGTCCGTTTTGACCTGATCCGCTACCAGACCTGCCAACACCTGGTCGTCGTTGAGCGTGGACTGGACCTTATAGGCGTGGGTTTCATCCAGCTTGCGGCGCCTGCCTTCCTCGGACAGAATGTATAACTTGACCAGGGTGTCGGCGAACTGCTTGCGGCCCGGACCGCGGAACCTCGGCCTATATGCCTCAGGGAGGCCTTCGATCAGCTCGTCGAACTGTGCCGCCGTGAGCGTCACCGAGCCCGCCTTGAGGACCACGCGGTCGGGAGGCACCGTCACCGGCTTCGGCGGCACGGGGGCGGGCGAGAGCACTCCGGGAGGAATCGGCGTAGCAAGCCTCGGGGCGGTCGCCGGAGGGGCCGCTGGGGCCGGCGTCGGGGCCGGCGGGGTCTGCGCCAGCAGGCAAGCGGCTGGAGCAATCATCAGGAATTTGTGCAGAAAACTCATAGCCTCCATGATACCAGCGCTCGCGGCGCGGCTCGGTTCAGTAGCGGACTTTGTCCGGCCGGGCCGCCCATTCTTCGAACGGGCGCTGGGCGGATTGGTCCGTCACGTGAATCATGGGGATGGCGCGGGCGGCCTGGGGTAAAGCGAGCTGGCGGCAAATGAACGAATCGTCGAAACCGGACGCGGCGGCGTCAGCGGCGCTGGCGGCGAAAAAGATCCGCGCGGGCCGCGCCCAGAACAGCGCCCCCAGACACATCGGGCAGGGTTCGCAGGAACAGTAGACGTCGCAGCCGGTGAGTTGAAAGCCGCCGAGCACGCGGCACGCTTCGCGGATGGCCACTATCTCGGCGTGCGCCGTGGGGTCGTTGCACGCGGTGACGCGGTTGAATCCAGCCGCGATCACCGCGCCGTCCTTCACCACCAGCGCCGCGAACGGGCCGCCGCCGCGGCACACGTTTTCCGCCGCTTGTTCGATCGCCTGTCGCAAGAGTTCAGGATTCATAACCCGGGGCGGGAAGTGACCGCCCCTTTCCAGGTTACCGGACTGCGGCCAACGGTGCGCGCCGCGGCCGGGCGAGGGCGAGGGTGCTTCGGTATGTTCCAATATGGGCATGACCGAGGTGGTGGCGGCGATTCTGGAACGCGCGGGCCGCGTGCTGATTGGCCGCCGGCAGCCCGCGCAGTCGCATCCGCTGAAGTGGGAGTTTCCGGGCGGTAAAGTGGAGCCCGGCGAATCGCCGCCGCAAGCCCTGGCGCGCGAACTCGAAGAGGAGCTGGGGATTCTCGACGCCGCTGGTGAGGAGATCGCGCGCTACCAGTACGCCTATCCCGGCAAAGCCGCGATTACCCTGATCTTCTTCCGCGTAAGCAGCTTTCAAGGCGAGCCGCGCAATGTGATTTTCCACGAAATGCGCTGGGAGCCCCGCGAAAACCTGGGCCGCTTCGATTTCGTAGAAGGCGACCTGCCTTTCCTGCGCGGCTTCGCTCCGCTATAGCGCCACGCCGCTCCAGGGCTGCTATGCTGGCGGGAGCGGAGCCTCGCATGAGCAAAAAGGTTCTGATCGTCACCGGCGATGGCGGAGACGGCTACGAAGCCCTCTATGCCTACCACCGTTTCCAGGAAGCCCGCTGGGAACCCGTGGTGGCAGCGCCCTCGCGCAGACCTCTGCACCTGGTCTTCTTCGATGCCGAGCCTGGCTGGGAGACCTACGTCGAACGCCCGGGGCCGCGCCTGGATGCCGACGTCGTGATTGCCGCCGTCGCGGTCCACGAATTCGCCGCGCTGCTGTTCCCGGGCGGGCGCGCCCCGGAGTATCTGCGTAACGATCCCGACGTGCTCGAGCTGGTGCGCGATTTCGCCGAGCAAGGCAAATGCATCTGCGCCATCGGCCACGGCATTCAGGTGCTGGCCGCGGTCGGGCTGACCAAGGGCCACACCGTCACCTGTCACGCCAACGTCCGCATTGAAGTGGAGCGCAGCGGCGGCGTCTTCAGCCCCCTGCCAGCGGTTCGCGATGGCAATCTGGTCACCGCCCAATCCTGGCGCGCCCACCCCGAGTTCTACCGCGAGATCTTCGCCGCTCTGGGATAGCCGCCTGGAGTTTCTACATTCCTGTCAAGTCAGAGGTAGGGCCCGGGTGCGCGACATAAATGCAGGGATCGGGCTGGGCGCTTTTTTGGTACCACGAGGTGGCGCTTCCGCCGTTCGGCAACCGCGAGTTCCCCATGGCGTTCATCCCTTTTCCAAGGCCCCCGCCGAGGCTCCCGCCTTGGGGTATCCGCTCTCACCTTCCGCGCTCAGCCAGCCGGCGCTAGGTTAACGCTTATGGGGCATCGCCTTGCGTGCCTCTGCGCTCGAATGCCGCCGGATTTCCAGGGAAATCCAAGGGCCGCCATTACCATATCGCACGCCCGGAAGCGGCGCGAAAGAAGACCCCGTGCGCGGGCTTTCGTTATACTGGTCTTCGAGAGACTCTTCCGGATCGCCGATGGCTGATATGAGCGTCATCTGGCTGCGTGTGGCTGCGGCGCTATATTCCCTCGGCCTCCTGCACGCCATCCTCACCCTGGTCCGCCGCCGGGAGAACCTTTTCCGCGTGGCGCTGAGCGCGTTTTCGATCGGCGCCGTCTTCCATTTCGTCGCCATCATGGAGGAGGGCCTCAGCACCCATCGCTGCCCGATCGCGAATTTCTACGAAACGCTTTCGATGTGCGCTTTCCTGGTGGTGGTGCTGTACCTGTTCATCCACTGGCGCTACCGTCTGGAGAGCTTGAGCGTGTTCATTTTCCCGCTGGTCTTCGTAATGACGCTGGTCTCGACGATGGGCAACCCGGTCCATGCCTGGACCAGCCCGGTGGTCCGCGGCGCATGGCTCACGGTGCACATCGTGCTGGTGCTGCTCGGATACGCAGCTCTGCTTTTTACCGCGGTCGCCTCCGTCCTGTATCTGTTTCAGGAGCGCGAGCTGAAATCGAAGAAGCCGCGCAAAATATATTACCGGCTGCCCCCGTTGGGCACGCTGGACGATTTGATTTCGAAATCCATGACGCTGGGTTTCGCGCTAATGACGCTGGCCGTGATCGCCGCCAGCACCTGGGCGTTCATCGAGCATAAGGAGGCCTGGATCAAACAGCCGGCCATCGCCATCTCGTTCTTCACCTGGGGCACCTATATGGCCCTGGTGTTCCTGCGGATCACGGCCGGGTGGCGCGGCCGCAAGGCGGCCATCATGACGGTGACCGTGCTCGGATTTTCCGCGCTGACCTGGGTTGCGCACGCGCGCCTGGGCGTCCTGCTGAAGCCATGAAGCTGCTGCTGACGGGAGTGAGCCACAAGACCGCGCCGGTGGAGGTGCGCGAGTGCCTCGCCTTCCGCGAGGCATCGCTGCCGGACGCGCTAGGCGCCCTCAAAGCGTGCGCAGGCGTCAGCGAGGCCGTTATTCTCTCCACCTGCAACCGCGTCGAGATCATGCTCACCACCGAAGACAGCGTGGATCCGCAGGCAATCGTCGACAGCTTTCTCGCTGAGCAAAAATCCGTCAGTCCGCCGACCATCGAGCCGCACATCTACCGGCGCCAGGGGCGCGACGCCATCCACCACCTGTTTCGCGTGGCGGCCAGCCTGGATTCCATGGTGGTGGGCGAGCCGCAGATTCTGGGGCAGCTCAAGTCCGCCTACGCCGCGGCCAAAGCGAGCGGCGCGCTGTGCGGCTGGCTGGACGGGCTCTACACGCGCGCGTTCAGCGTGGCCAAGCGGGTGCGCTCGGAAACCGGTATCGGGCAGATGGCGGTTTCGGTGAGTTACGCCGCCGTCGAACTGGCGCGCAAGATTTTCGGCTCGCTCGAGAACCGCACCATCATGCTGGTGGGCGCGGGCAAGATGTCGGAGCTGGCCGCCCGGCATCTACGCCGGTCGGGCGCTTCCCACGTCTTCGTCACCAACCGCACGCCGGAGCGCGCCGCGGAAATGGCCGCGCTGTTCCAGGGCACGCCGGTCGATTACACGCGCTTCGTGGCGATGCTCCCCGAGGTGGATATCGTGGTCGCCTCCTCCGGCGCGCCGCACTACATCCTGCGCAAGGAAGACATGCAGCGGGTGATCGCGGCGCGGCGCAACCGGCCCATGTTCCTGATCGATATCGCGGTGCCGCGCAACATCGATCCGGCGGTCAACGAAATCGACAACATCTTCCTCTACGACATCGACGATCTCGAGGGAGTGGTCAACTCGAACCTGCGCGAGCGGATGAAGGAGGCCGAGCGGGCCGAGGCGCTGGTCGTCGAAGAGGTGGACCGCATGATGGCGCGGCTGAAAGTGGCCGAGGTCACGCCCACCATCGTCGGCTTGCAGGAGCAACTCGAGCAGATCCGCTCGAGCGAGCTGGACAAGGTGCGCCGCCGCTACGGCCCCTTCAGCCCGCAGCAGGAGGAAGCGCTCGAGGCGCTCACCCGCGGTATCATCAACAAGGTCGCCCACGGGCCGATCACCGCGCTGCGCTCGCATTCCGCGCAGCCCGATGGCGCGCACGTGGTGGCCGCCATTCGCAAAGCGTTTCACTTACAGGATTGAGGATGCTGGTCATTGCGTCGCGCGGCTCGCAGCTCGCTTTGTGGCAGGCCCATTGGGTGGAATCGAAACTCGCCGCGCTGGGGTCCGTCTGTCGCATCGAGATCGTCAAAACCACCGGCGATCGCATCACCGACGTGCCGCTCGCCCAGGTGGGCGGCAAGGGCCTCTTCACCAAGGAAATCGAAGAGGCGCTGCTGGACGGGCGCGCCGACCTGGCGGTGCACAGTTTGAAAGACCTGCCCACCGAGCTGCCCGAAGGCCTGGCGCTGGCGGCGGTGCCGGAGCGCGAAGACGCGCGCGACGCCGTGGTGGGCAAGCGGCTGGCCGATTTGCCGGCCGGCGCCCGCGTGGGCACCAGCTCGCTGCGGCGCGCCGCCCAGTTGCGCAAGCTGTGGCCGGATGTCGAGATCGAATCGGTGCGCGGCAATCTGGATACGCGCCTGCGCAAGCTCGCCGAAGGCCGCTACGATGCCATTCTGCTGGCCGCCGCCGGATTGAAGCGGCTGGGATGGGAGGACCGCATCGCCGAGATTCTGCCCGCTTCCGCCATGTGCTCCGCCGTCGGACAGGGCGCGCTGGCGATTGAAGCGCGCCCCGGCGGCGCCGGCTGGGAAGCCTGCCGCCCGCTGGATCACCCGCCCACGCGCGCGGCGGTTACTGCCGAGCGTGGTCTGCTGGCGGCTCTGGGCGGCGGCTGCCAGGTGCCGATCGGCGCGCACGCCACGGTGGAAGATGGCCGCCTTCACTTGATCGCCATCGTCGCCTCGCCCGATGGAAGCGAGCTGATCCGCGGCGAAGCGCAAGGACTTGTCTCCGATGCCGAAACAATTGGCCGCTCGCTGGGCGCCGATCTACTGGCCCGTGGCGCGAAGGAAATTCTCGATGCGGTCTACGGCTGAAATGCGTCGTGGCGCACGCACTCCTGCGTGCAGCGTCGGCACTCGTGCCGACGCGCGGAGTTTCTATATTGAGGTAGGACAGACGATCGTTTTTGTCGTCTGTCAGGGTGTTTCTCAAAGTGTCCCTCAAAGTATCTTGCTGTGGCGCGCCATGACAGACGACGAAAGGCGATGGTCCGTCCTACCTGTTCCCGGCGCGCAGAGGCGTCGAGAAGAGTCTCGACGCGGCACGCACGAGTGCGTGCGCCACGGACTGGAAAGGCGGTTTCGTGACAGTCGCTAAGGTCTATCTGATTGGCGCCGGGCCGGGCGATCCGGAGTTGATCACCGTCAAGGGCCGCCGCATCCTCGAATATGCCGACGCCATCCTCTACGACCACCTGGCTCCCGATGCGCTGCTGGGTCTCGCGCCCGCGCACGCCGAGCGGCTCTACGTGGGCAAGAAGAAATCGGCGCACGCTTTTTCGCAGGAAGAAATTTGCGGCATGTTGATCGACCGCGCCCGCCGCGGCCTCACCGTAGCGCGGCTGAAGGGTGGCGACCCGTTTCTGTTCGGGCGCGGCGGCGAGGAAGCCGAAGCGCTCGCCGCGGCCGGCATCCCCTTTGAGGTCGTTCCCGGCATTACGACCCCGCTCGGCATCGCCGCCTATTCTGGGGTTCCGCTCACCCATCGCGAGCACACGTCCGCCGTCACCTTCGTCACCGGCCACGCCGTGACCGCGATCGATTGGAACAAGCTGGGGCAGGCCGAAACGCTCATAATTTTCATGGGCCTCACCACGTTCCCGGAAATCGCCTCTGCGCTGATTGCCAGCGGTCGCGCGCCCGATACGCCGGCCATGGCGGTGCGCTGGGCCACCCGCCCGGATCAGGAGACCGTCACCGGCACGCTGGCCACGCTGCCCGGGTTGATTGCCGCGCGCGGCATGAAACCGCCCGCCACCATCGTGGTAGGAGAAGTGGTGCGGCTGCGCGAGAAATTGAACTGGTACGAAAGCCTGCCGCTGTTCGGCCAGCGCATCGTGGTGACGCGCGCCCGCGAACAGGCCGACGCGCTGACCGCGCGGCTGGAGGCTTTGGGCGCCCACGCCATCGAGTTGCCCACCATCGAAATCCGCCCCGCCGCCGACCCAGTGCCGCTCGACCGCGCCATCGCGAATCTGGCTTCCTACGACTGGCTGATCTTCTCGAGCGCCACCGGCGTGCGATGCTTCGTCGAGCGGCTCGACGCTTCAGCGTTTGATTGGCGTTCGCTGCGCGCACGTATCTGCGTCATCGGCCCCGCCACCCGCGCCGCTGTAGCGGCCCTGCATTTGAAAGTGGACCTGATGGGCGCCGAATATGTCGCCGAGGGTCTGGTCGCCGCTTTCGCGAATCACGATCTGACCGGCAAACGAATCCTGCTGCCCCGCGCCGCCGTCGCGCGCGACCTGGTCCCGGTCGAACTCGCTCGCCGCGGCGCGCAGGTGGACGTGGTCGAGGCCTACCGCACCGTGATGCCGGACGACGCACCCGCCCGCGCCGCCGAGGTCTTCGCCCACAAGCCCGATTGGATCACCTTCACCAGTTCCTCAACCGTGCAGAACTTCGTAACCGCCGCCGGCGCCGCCGCGCTGGAAGGCGTCAAGGTAGCCTCCATCGGCCCAGTCACCACCAAGACCGCCCGCGCGCTAGGCATCCAAGTCACAGTCGAAGCCGCAACCTTCACCATCGACGGCTTGGTGGAAGCCATCCTGGGAACACAGTAGGGTCCGATCACGCCTGGCCTGCGCCTGCAGAAGTTCGGAGTTTCGTAGCCTGTCCGGGTAGCTCCTGTCCGGGTAGCTCCTGTCCGGGTAGCTCCTGTCCGCATAGCTCCCGGCCGCCGCGAGACGCGCTGCGAGCTATACTGATCACCGAAAGGGTCAGAAAAAAGGTGATACCGCGCGCGCTGCTCGTAGCTCTGCTTGGTGTTTCGGTCTCTTTCGCGGGGGAAGAGGCAAACGACACGCTCACCGTCTCTTCGCTTCCAGATGGCGCACAGGTTGAGTGGAACAGAAAACTCATAGGCACGACGCCCCTGACGCGCAAAGTTGGAGAATATGCGTTCAACTCAAGGAAGGCCAGCCTCTTTTCAAAACGTCTGGATCAGCCGGTTGTGCTACGCGTATCGAAAGAGGGTTACGTAACCAAGGAAATAACAATAACGAAAGAGATGCTATGGCAGAGCCTCAATGGCCAGAATCGATTCGTCTTTTTCGTGATCACGTCCAACAGCTTTCAGGTCGACCTCGACAAGATCGCTGCTGTCCACGCAGCGCTGACAAATGCTGACGTCATCAAGTTGAAAGCCGCCGGCTTCGGGGACGATTTGATTATTGACAAAATCAACAACAACCCGGCGGCGTTCCGCCTTGAATTAGATGACCTCGTAGAGCTGCACAAGGCGGGCATTTCGGACGCAATCATTCAGGCGATGCTGCACGCGAAGTGACGCGAGAGCCGCGCCGGACGCCTTCCCACATTGCCAAGCGGGGAGGGTAACCAGTATCCTCAAAGCATGTTGTTCCCAGTCCTCCCCGGAGCTGCAGCGGCACTGGGGCTGCTCGCCCTAATATGGTTGGTGGTCTGTCGGGGGACCAAAGGGACCGGCGCTTTCGTCTTCGATCCCGGCGGCGCCAAGGGCGAGTTTGGGAAGGTGTTGCTTCCGATGTACTTGGACATCGCCAAGTTTATCCTAGGCTTGGCGGCAGGATCAATCGTACTGCTCATCGGCTCGTCGAACTTCAACCAGTCAACCGCTCGGCCTTTGAGGTCCTTCGCCTCGCCCTTGTTTGTTATCGCGATGAGCATCATCTACGGAGTGCTTTTCATGATCTTCCTGGTGTACAACTACGAGCACCATGCATCATCCTGACTCGCAGTCGTATACACGATTCAAATACAGGCGCAACCAAACGTTGGGGTTCAGCTCTCTCGCCTGCTTCTGCGTCGGTTACGTTTGGCTGGTCGTCACCGCAGCGAGATAGGAAGAGGGAGAGAGGGCCATTGGCGAGCATCACAGTACGGCGGCTCGACGACGGGGTTAAGGCGAAGTTGCGCCTGCGCGCGGCTGGCCACAGCAGGTCTATGGAAGAGGAGGCGCGCGCGATCCTGAAAACCGGACTCAGCGCGAAACGCGTTCCCCGGCTCAATCTCGCGGAATCGATCCGGCGGCACATCGACCCTCTTGGCGGCGTGGAACTCGCACTCCCGCCACGCCAGGCAGTCCGGCGTCCTCCGCAGATCGCGAAGTGATCATACTCGGACACAGGTCCTTGACCCGTGGAGCGAATGAGCCGTAACCTGCAAGTCGGGTGGCCTTCGGGTCGGGCGGGTGGCAGGGTGCTTTCGCCTGCCAACAGTTGTTTCCACTTTGAGGGCCGGCTGCCCCAGATCGCTAGGCTTCCCAGACGCGCCGCGGGACGCCGCGATCGCGGTCTTGGACGCGGTCGTACAGATACAAGGTGGAGACCGTGCCGAGGGATTGGTTATAGTAGCTCTGGCGGCCTAGCGCCTGCCACAAGTCCTCTTCGAACTCATGCAGGGCTTTCAGGTCATCGGCCAGGGCCGGTTTTTGTTTTCCGGCCGGCGTACGGAAAAACTTCTGGTAGCCGCCATCCACCAGCGCGCCGATCTCCGCGCCCATCGGAACGCCCGCCTGGCAGACGGCGACGGCCGCGCCGTCCTGTTCCTTCAAATCGATCGCGCACGGCCCGCGCGTCACCCGCAGCGCTCCAGCGAGCGGCGTGACCGCGAAGCCCGCGGCGCGCAGTTTGTCGAGGCGCTGGTCGAAAGTGGGGATCTCCACACGCGCTCGGCGAAAGAACATAGCTCTTATTATACAAAGGGATCGAGCATGCCCCACCACGGCGTGGGCAGGGCACGCATTAGAATTTGCTAAAAAACGCTCGACCACTCCCTGACGGTCGTGGCTCCGAAGAACCCTCGCTGATTCCGCGACGCTTACGGAGCCGCGCGCGTCAGCAAGCGGTTGTTTCGAACATTTGCCAACAAACTCTTTGACTTGCCCGGACCTGGAAAAACGCTGCCGCGACGGCTCTGCGTTAATTCAATTCTGATTTTTTCTTTACGACTTCCTTATGCAGCGCCCACTACGCTTTGTGTGTGGAGGCGCACATGCGGACGCAGGGCGGGCTGCTCATCGATCCGGGATCGCTCCAGGCGGGACCGGGCGAACGCGAACTGGAGATCGTGGTGCCGTACACGGAATGGGCGCTGGCTGCGGCGGTCTTGCAGCGCGCCGCGGTGCTGGCGGCGGGGCTGAACGTCCGCGTCCGGCTGGTAGCGGTGCATTCGGTGCCATATGCGGTGTCATTCGGCTGCCCGGCGGCGGTGCATGCGCACCTGGTGGAGCAACTGGTAGACTTGGCATCGCGGTGCCCGTTTCCGGTTGAGCCGCAAGTGGTGATGGCGCGTGGCTGGGTAGAGGGCTTCCAGTACGCGATGCACGCCGACTCCACCGTGCTGGTGGGCGCGCGAAAACATTTTTGGCGCACGCGGGAAGAAAGCCTGGCGCGCGACCTGGCTCGCGGCGGACACAACGTCGCATTGATCCATGTGGAATAGGTGAACCATGCTGGACGTGATATTCGTTTTGGTGACGATTCTGTTTTTCCTTGCCGCCTGGGCATTTACGAAAGGATGCGACCTGCTTTAGCCAAACCTATGGAATACATCGTGGGATTGATCGTAGCGGCGGGCCTGGGGGTGTATCTGTTCTACGCCCTGCTGCGCCCGGAGCGTTTTTGAGGGAGAGCCGATGACAACCAACGGACTGTTTCAAATCGGACTTTACGTACTGGTGCTGCTGCTGCTGGTGAAGCCGCTGGGCGCTTATATGGCCCGCGTGTTCCAGGGCGAGCGCACGTTCCTGCATCCGGTGCTGCGGCCTCTCGAGAATCTGATCTACCGGATCTGCGGCATCGAGGAAGCGGCCGAGCAGAGCTGGAAGCGCTATGCGGGCGGCGTGCTGGTGTTCAGCGCGGTGAGCCTGCTGTTGACATACCTCTTAATGCGGGTGCAGCAGTGGCTGCCGTGGAATCCGCAGGGGCTGGGCAACGTGGCGGCGGACCTGGGCTGGAACACCGCGGCCAGTTTCACCACCAACACGAATTGGCAGGCGTACACGCCGGAAACCACCATGAGCTACCTCAGCCAGATGGCGGCGCTGGCCACCCACAACTTCTTTTCGGCGGCGGCGGGCATGGCGGTGGCGATCGCGGTCGTGCGCGGCTTCGCGCGGCACTCGTCGAAAACCCTCGGCAATTTCTGGGTGGATTTCACGCGATCGATCGTCTACGTTCTGCTGCCGATCTCCATCGTGGCCGCGCTGCTGCTGTGCTCGCAGGGAGTGATTCAGAACCTGCATCCGTACACCAAGGCGGCGACATTGGAGGGAGCGGTGCAGACGCTTCCGCAGGGGCCGGCGGCTTCCCAGGAGGCCATCAAGATGCTGGGCACCAACGGCGGCGGATTCACCAACGCCAATTCGGCTCATCCCTTTGAGAACCCCACGCCGTTTGCGAATTTCATCGAGATCCTGCTGATCTTCGTGATTCCAGGCGGGCTGACTTACACATTCGGCAAAATGGTGCGCGACACGCGGCAGGGCTGGGCGCTGCTGGCCGCCATGACGGTGCTGTTCCTGTTCGGCGTGTTTGTCGTCTATCCGGCCGAGCAGGCGGGCAACCCGGTGCTGGCGAAACTCGGCCTGGAGACGCAGGCCACCGCGACGCAGCCGGGCGGCAACATGGAAGGCAAGGAAGTCCGCTTCGGCATCGCCAATTCGGCGCTGTTCACGGTGATTACCACGGATGCGAGCTGCGGCGCGGTGAACAACATGCACGACAGCCTGACGCCGCTGGGCGGGCTGGTGCCGATGGTCAACATCGAGCTGGGCGAAGTGGTTTTCGGCGGCGTCGGCTCGGGGCTTTACGGCATCCTGCTGTTCGCCATTCTGGCGGTGTTCATTGCCGGGCTGATGGTCGGGCGCACGCCAGAGTACCTGGGCAAGAAGATCGAGCAGAAGGAAGTGAAGATGGTGATGCTGTCGGTGCTGGTGATGGCGTTCAGCATCCTGGGATTCGCCGCGGCGGGAATCAACCTGAGCACGGTGGGCAACAGTTTGACCAATCACGGGCCGCACGGGCTCTCCGAGGTGCTCTACGCCTATACCTCGGCGGTGGGGAACAATGGCAGTGCTTTCGCCGGCCTGAACGCCAACACGATGTACCTAAACGTCACGTTGGGGCTGGCGATGCTGTTCGGGCGGTTTCTGATGCTGATTCCGCTGCTGGCGGCGGCGGGGAGCCTGGCAGCCAAAAAGCAAGTGCCGGTTTCGGCGGGGACCTTCCCCACCCACGGGCCGCTGTTCGTGGCGCTGCTGGTGGGCGTGGTGCTGATTGTCGGAGCGCTGACGTTCTTTCCGGCGCTATCGCTCGGTCCCGTGGTGGAACATTTCCTGATGCAACAGGGGAGGCTGTGGAGCTAACATGCCCGTCGCAACCGTAACGCCCGTGAACAACGACGACACTTCGTTGATTTCGAAAAGGGCGGCGCGCGCCCGGCCGCTGTTCGATCCGCCGATCGTGAAACGGGCGATCGGCGATTCGTTCGTCAAGCTGAACCCGCGGCTGATGATGAAGAACCCGGTCATGTTCGTGGTGGAAGTGGGCGCGTTGATGACCACCATCCTGGCCGGGCGCGATTTGGCCTCGGGCGCGGCCCTCGGCGGCTTCACCTTTCAAATCACCTTGTGGCTGTGGTTCACCGTGCTGTTCGCCAATTTCGCCGAAGCCATGGCGGAGGGCCGCGGCAAGGCGCAGGCCGACACGCTGCGCAAGACCAAGACCGAGACCACCGCGCGCAAGCTGATCAACGGCAAAACGGAGACCGTGGCGGCGACCATGCTGCGCGCGGGCGACCTGGTGCTGGTGGAAGCCGGCGAGACGATTCCCGGCGACGGCGACGTCGTCGAGGGCATCGCCAGCGTGGATGAATCCGCCATCACGGGCGAAAGCGCGCCGGTGATCCGCGAATCGGGCGGCGACCGCAGCGCGGTGACCGGCGGCACCAAGGTGCTCTCGGACTGGATCAGGGTCAAAATCACCTCGAATCCGGGCGAGACGTTTCTGGACCGCATGATCGCGCTGGTGGAAGGCGCGGAGCGGCAGAAGACGCCGAATGAAATCGCGCTCAACATCGTAATCGCCGGGCTGACGCTGGTGTTCCTGCTGGCGGTGGTGACGCTGCAGCCGTTCGCGGCCTTCAGCGTGCATGCCAGCGGCAGCGGCTCGGCGCCCTCGGTAACGGTGCTGATTTCGCTGCTGGTGTGCCTGATTCCCACCACCATCGGGGGCCTGCTTTCGGCCATCGGTATCGCCGGCATGGATCGCGTGATGCAGCACAACGTGCTGGCCATGAGCGGTAAAGCGGTGGAAGCGGCGGGCGACGTGAACACGCTGCTGCTGGACAAGACCGGCACTATCACGCTGGGCAACCGGCAGGCGGTGGAGTTCATTCCGCTCAACGGGGTGACGGAGGCCGAAGTGGCCGACGCGGCGCAGCTCTCGAGCCTGGCCGACGAAACGCCGGAGGGCCGGTCGATCGTGGTGCTGGCCAAGCAGCGCTACAACATCCGCGGGCGCGAAGTGGCGGAGCACGAAGCCCACTTCATTCCGTTCACGGCGCAGACGCGCATGAGCGGCGTGGATATCGATGGCCGGCAAGTCCGCAAAGGCGCCACCGACTCGGTGATGGAGTTCGTGGCCGAGCACGGCGGACGCGCTTCGAGCGAGCTGACCGAAATCACCGACCGCATTTCGCGCTCGGGCGGCACGCCGCTGGTGGTGGCCGATGGCGGGCGCGCGCTCGGCGTGGTGCATTTGAAGGACGTGGTGAAGGGCGGCATGCGCGAGCGCTTCCAGCAGTTGCGCGCCATGGGCATCCGCACCGTCATGATCACCGGCGACAATCCGCTGACCGCGTCGGCCATCGCAGCCGAAGCCGGGGTAGACGATTTTCTGGCGCAGGCCACACCGCGCGACAAGATGGATCTGATCAAGAAAGAACAGGCCGGCGGGCGGCTGGTGGCGATGACCGGCGACGGCACCAACGACGCGCCGGCGCTGGCGCAGGCCGATGTCGGCCTGGCCATGAACACCGGCACCATGGCGGCCAAGGAAGCCGGCAACATGGTGGACCTGGACAGCAATCCGACCAAGCTCATCGAGATCGTGGCGATCGGCAAACAGTTGCTGATGACGCGCGGTGCGCTGACCACTTTTTCCATCGCCAACGATATCGCCAAGTACTTCGCGATTCTGCCCGCCATGTTCATGGTGACTTATCCGCAGATGGCGAAGCTGAACATCATGGGGCTGCACAAGGAGAGCGCGGTGCTGGCGGCGGTGATCTTCAACGCGCTGATCATCATGGCGCTGATTCCGCTGGCGCTGCGCGGCGTCAAGTACCGTCCGATGAGCGCGGCCGCACTGCTGCGGCGCAACCTGCTGATCTATGGCGTGGGCGGAGTGATCGCGCCGTTCCCCGGTATCTGGTTAATCGACCGGCTGCTGATTCTTATGCGTCTGGCGTAAAGGAGACTCGACATGAAACAGCTCTTGATTGCGATTAAAGCGACGCTTCTGCTGACGGTGCTGACCGGCCTCCTGTATCCGCTGGCGGTGACGGGCCTGGCGCAGATTCTCTTTCGCCACCAGGCCAACGGCAGTTTGAAGGTGGTGAACGGCAAGACGGTGGGCTCGGAACTGATCGGCCAGCGCTTCACCAAACCCGAATATTTTCACGGGCGCCCCTCGGCAGCGGGCAACGACGGGTATGACGGCTTGAACTCGGGCGGCTCCAATTACGGGCCAACTAATCAGAAGCTGAGTGACCGTGTAAGTGACGACGTCAAGAAGTTTCGCGCCGAGAACCCGACTTACACCGGCCCGGTGCCGGCCGACTTACTGACGGCGTCAGGGAGCGGTCTGGACCCGCACATCAGCCCGGCCTCAGCCGACGTGGAGGTGGCGCGCGTAGCCGCCGCGCGCGGCGTGAGCGCGGACACGGTTCGACAGCTTGTGGCCGCGCACACCGAAGGCCGCCAATACGGCCTCTTCGGCGAGCCGCGGGTGAACGTGCTCGAACTGAACCTGGCCCTGGATCAGGCCGCGCGGAAATAGGTGGGGCAGGTTTCAACCGGCCAACGCTCGCATGCGGGCGCGTTTTTTCGCGGCCCCGTGAGTCTTCCCCTTCCAAACCGACCGGGCGGTACCATTGAGGCTGATGACAGCGCTTGGACGCCTTACCCGTGTGCGGGCGGCCCTGCTGGTTGCGGCAGCGCTGCTGGGCGGTCCGCTAACGCTGTGGGCGCCGGATCACATCCCCTGGACCGACGAAGAAAGGCCGATTTTCCAGCAATGGCACACCCTGCTGGCCCTGAACGACAGCGAGCGGGCTCAGGCGACCTCGCAACTCGCGCGCCGGATTCGCCAATTGCCCGCGGCCTTACACAAGTTAGCGCTGGCGGAGTTAGTCGCCGGCACGGCGACGGTAGGCGACCTCGGCCAGGACGCCTTACAAGAGGTTGCGGTGACACTGGCGCAGGCGCTGCGGGAAATGCACGAGAGGCCGGCCGAGGAAAAGCTGGTCCACCCGGAAGGAACATATGAGTTGCTGGCGAAGTTCGTGCGCTACGAGCATGTTCAGATCTCTTCGGACGACCCGCAGTTCGCCGCCGCCATGAACAAGCTGGAGGCCGACGACCAGCGCCGCCTGAGCGCGAACTTCACGCTCACCGACCTGACGGGAAAAAGCTGGAGCCTGCGGGAACTGCGCGGGAAAGTGGTGCTGGTGAATTTCTGGGCCACCTCGTCCGCGTTCTGCCCCCAGGAGATGCCCGATCTGGAGGCGCTGGATCGTCGGTTCGGACCGCTGGGCCTGATAATTCTGGGGATCACGGATGAAGATGCCGCCAAGGTCGCGCCGTTTGTCGCCGAGCACCGGTTCAGCTATCCGATTCTGCTCGATGCGGACGGAAAGGTGAGGGAAACGTTCGCGGTGGACGGCGTCCCAAGGAGTTTCGTGTACGACCGCGAGGGCAGGCTGGTGGCGCAGGCGATCGGCCCGCGAACCCAGCGGCAGTTTCTGGCCATGCTGGCGCAAGCCGGGCTGGAGTAGGACTGGGGCGTGCAAAGCTAACCCGAGCCACCGATGAACACAGATAAACACCGATAGAAAACAAAAAACTTAAGGTGCTGGATTTCTTATCCCTGTTTATCGGTGTTCGTCCGTGGCCTTGGTCCTTTGCGGGCCTCAAGCGCCGATCGTATCGAAATCCGCTGCTTCGCCGGCTTTAGCCACGGTGATGGCGGGAGCGACGGCGCGCACCAGGCCGGCGAGTACGGAGCCGGCTCCGGATTCGAAGGCGCGCTCGACGCCGCTCGAGGCCAGCAGGCGCACGCTTTCCACCCAGCGCACGGGGTTCGGCACCTGGTTGTACAGGCCCTCGCGAGCTTCGGCGCCGGTGCGGACTTCGCGCGCCTGCCAGTTGTTGACCAGCGGGCAGGCGAGATCGGCGAATTCGGTTGCATCCAGATTGGCGCGCAGCCGCTCCTGCGCCGGCTTCATGAGGGCGCAATGGAATGGCGCGCTCACCGCCAGGGCTACCACGCGGCGGGCGCCGGCGGCTTTGGCCAGTGTCATGGCGCGCTCGACGGCGGCGGCGTTTCCGGCGATCACCACCTGGTCCGGCGAGTTGAAATTGGCCACGCTGACCACTTCCCCCCGCGCGGCTTCGGCGAGGATTTGATCGAGCTTGCCTTCCGGCAGTCTGAGGATGGCGGCCATGGCGCCCGCGCCCGGCGGCACAGCCTCCTGCATGTAGCGGCCGCGGTGGCGCACCAGGCGGACGGCGTCGCGGAAGCGGAGGCTCCTGGCGGCCACCAGCGCGGCGTATTCGCCCAGGCTGTGGCCAGCCACGAAATCGGGCGCCAGGCCGCGCTCGCCAAGCACCGCGCAGGCGGCTACGGAGACCGTCAGCAACGCGGGCTGCTGGTTCTCGGTCAGCTTGAGTTGATCCTCCGGGCCTTCAAAACAGAGGCGCGAAAGGGCGAAGCCGAGCGCGTCGTCGGCTTCTTCAAACGTGCGCCGTGCCACGGCAAAACGATCCGCGAGCGACTTGCCCATGCCGGCGTACTGCGACCCCTGGCCAGGAAAAAGGAATGCGGTTTTCGGTGTCAAAGAGGATTATAACTTGTCTGCGGCGGGGCTTTGGAAACTCACCGGCGGCCCGTCCATGTGTTACTTTCAAGAATCAGGCCGGTAGACAAGCTGTGCGTCTCGCCCGCCTACTCTCTCGCCTGAATCGAGGTCATCTCCATGTCGAAGAAACCAGAACACACCCAACCTATACCCGTGACGGCCGAAGGCGCCACGCTCGGCGTGATCGGCGCCGGCGTGATGGGGCAGACGCTGCTGCGTGGACTGCTCTCGGGCAAGCTGATCGCGCACGACCGCGTGTGGGCCGGCGATAAGAATGCGGCCACCTGCGATGCGGCGTCCGAGGCGCTCGGCATCGTGGTCGAATCCGAGTACCAGGCGCGCGTGCCCGGCGCGGATCTGATTCTGCTGTGCGTCAAGCCGAACGACGCGCCGGTGGTGCTGGCCACGCTGCGCAACGCCGGACTGCGGCGCGAGACGCTGCTGATCTCGATCCTGGCCGGCGTCGGAACCGACCGGCTGGAGTCGCTGCTGGGCACCGAGAATCCGGTGGTCCGCGCCATGCCTAATACGCCCGCCGTGGTGGGCGAGGGGATGACCGTGGTCTGCCGCGGGCGCTACGCCACCAAGACCGACCTGCAACGCGCGCAGGCGATCTTCGAAGCGGTGGGCCGGTGCCTGCCGGTGGACGAGATTCATTTCAATGCCGTCACCGCGCTCAGCGGCAGCGGGCCGGGCTACCAGTTTTTGATCATGGAAGCGCTGGCCGATGCCGGCGTGCGGGTGGGGCTGCCGCGGCAGCTTGCCCTCACGCTGGTGGCGCAGACGGCGCTCGGCTCGGCGCGCATGGTGCTCACGACCGGCCGCCATCCAGCCGCGCTGCGCGACGATGTCACCACGCCGGCCGGCTGCACCATCGCCGGTCTGCTTATGTTGGAGGACGGGCGCATCCGCTCGGTGCTGGCGCGGGCGGTGGAGGAAGCCACCAAGATCTCGGCGCATCTCGGCGTCGGTCCCACCAAGATTTCCGAAAGCGGCGGCGGCCAGCGCTCGGGAGACTGACGGAACCATGTCTGAAGCCGAAACCCATGGGCTCGCCGAAGACCTGATTCAAACCGAAGACCGCTGGGGCGCCCACAACTATCGCCCGCTCGACGTGGTGGTGGAGCGCGCCGCCGGCGTGTGGGTGCACGCCGTCGACGGGCGCCGCTATCTGGATTGTCTGAGCGCGTACTCGGCCCTTAATCAGGGCCACTGCCATCCGCGCATCGTGCAGGCGATGATCGAGCAAATGTCGCGCGTGACGCTGACCTCGCGCGCGTTTCGCAACGACCAGTTACCGCGCTTCTGCGAAGAGCTGGCGCAGATTTGCGGTTGTCAGATGGTGCTGCCGATGAACACCGGCGCCGAGGCCGTCGAGAGCGCCATCAAAGCGGTGCGGCGCTGGGGCTACACGTACAAACACATCCCGCGCAACGAGGCCGAGATCGTCGTCTGCGAGAACAATTTCCACGGCCGCACCACCACCATCACCGGCTTCTCCAGCGAGCCGCTCTACCGCGACGGCTTCGGTCCCTTCACGTCGGGCTTCGTGAGCGTGCCCTTCGGCGACATCGAGGCGCTCGAGTCCGCCATTACGCCGCGCACCTGCGCGCTGCTGATCGAGCCCATCCAGTGCGAGGCCGGCATCCTGATCCCGCCCGATGGGTACCTGCGGCAGGCGGCTGAACTGTGCGCGCGCGAGCGGGTGCTGCTGGTGGCCGACGAGATCCAGACCGGCCTCGGCCGCACCGGCAGAATGTTCGCCTGCCAGCACGAGAACGTGCAGCCGGATGTGTACGTGCTCGGCAAGGCGCTCTCCGGCGGCGTGTATCCGGTGTCGGCCGTGGT
>JBEKKO010000093.1:0-22323 GCA_050010695.1 Bryobacteraceae bacterium | reverse complement strand
GGCCACGGCCAGCATTACTTTGACGGCTCCGGTGCAGGTCTCTTCGCTCAGTTGCAGCCCCGCCAGCCTGGGGCAGAATTCCTCCAGCACCTGCACCATCACGCTGACGCAGGTGGCGCCGGCGGGTGGCGCCAGCGTGGTTTTGTCGAGCAATGCGGCGGCACTGGCGGTGCCGGCGACGGCGACGGTGGCAGCCGGATCTGCCACAACCACTTTCGGCGCCACCAGCGGCACCATTGCCAGCAATCAGACGGCGACGGTGACGGCCACTTACAACAGCACCTCGGCCACGGCCGGCATCAGTCTGTCGGCGCCGCCGGTGGTGAGCGGTGTATCGCCGAATAGCGGGTCGACGGCGGGCGGAACAGCAGTCACGATCACGGGTACGAACTTTGCCGCGGGAGCGACAGTGATGTTTGGCGGGCTGGCGGCTACGGGCGTAGTGGTGGAGAACAGTACGACCATCACGGCCTCAACTCCAGCGGGAAACGCGGGAGCGGTGACAGTGACGGTCACTAACCCTGGGGCGCAGAGCGGGAATTTGGCGGCTGGGTTCACCTTTGTGGTGCCCCCAGTCACAACTATCGCCTATGTGCAGGGCAACTATGCCACGCCGCAAACACCCGAGACCACGGTGAAGGTGACGTACACGACCGCGCAGGCCGCTGGCGACCTCAACGTCGTCGCCGCCGGGTGGAACGACAGCAAGGCCGTGGTCAGCGCAGTTACGGACTCAAAAGGTAACACCTATGTGCGGGCCGTGGGCCCCACGGTCCAGAGCGGGTACGCGTCGCAGTCCATTTACTATGCGAAGAACATCGTATCGGCGGCTGCCGGGACAAACGCCGTCACGGTGACTTTTGCGAGCGCCGCGACATCCGCCGACATACGCATAGTCGAGTACAGCGGAGCGGATCCTGGCAACCCGGTGGATGTAGCAGTCGCAAGCTCGGGCACCAGCGCCACCAGCAGCAGCGGCGCCGTGACCACGACCAACGCGACCGACCTGCTCTTCGGCGCCAATCTGGTTCAGACCTCCACCACCGGTCCGTGCGGCGGGTTCACCAAACGGCTGCTGACAACACCGGACGGCGACATCGCGGAAGACCGGATGCTCGCGGCGACCGGCAGTTACAGCGCCACCGGGCCTCTCAGCCCATCCGGACCGTGGATCATGCAGATGGTCGCCTTCCGCACTGCGTCGGGAGGCACGGCGCTGCCGACAGTGAGCGGCGTATCGCCGAATGGCGGGTCGACGGCCGGCGGGACGGCAGTCACTATCACGGGCACGGGCTTTGCCGCGGGAGCGGCGGTGAAGTTCGGGGCAACGGCAGCGGCCAACATAGTGGTGGTGAGCGGTACAACCATCACGGCCACAACTCCAGCGGGAAGCGCCGGCGCCGTAACAGTGACGGTAACGGTGAACGGGCAGAGCGGAAGCTTAGCCAATGGGTTCAGCTACACTCTTCCGTCGACGGTGAGTAGTGTATCGCCGAATAGCGGGTCGACGGCGGGCGGGACAGCAGTCACGATCACTGGTGCGAACTTCGCCGCGGGAGCGACAGCGGCGTTTGGCGGAACGGCGGCGACCAACGTGGTAGTGGTTAGCGGGACTGAGATCACGGCCACTACGCCGGCCGGAAGCGCCGGAGCGGTGACGGTGACGGCGACGAATCCCGGGGCCCAGAGCGGGAGTTTGGCAAACGGGTTCACCTATGTGATGGAAACAACCGCGACGCCCACGCTTGTTTCGCATCTTAGCGAATCTAATTCGCGGTCCTCTGCCGTGTCCAGCAGCCCCTGGCAGTTCTACTTCCATCTGGCCGACCCTGCCACATCCGGTAACGCCATCATAGTCGCGTGCCAGTTCCAGGGTGAGGCGGCGCTGGCTATCACGGATAATAAGTCCGACAGCTACAACAACGCCGAGATCTATTACAATTTGGCAACTAACCAGTCCATCGTGATCGCGGAGTCGTTCAATGTGACTGCCGGAGCTTATAACCTGACGGCCACATGGAACGCCGAAACCTCGCACTTCCAGTGCGTCAGTTCCCAGATTGCCAACGTCACCGCAGCCGATGGGCTGGGCATTGGTAATGAAGGCTCCGGCACATCCGTGACGGCTGGCAGTCTCACGCCGACGGTGACGGGCGATCTGGTGTACCAGGTCGCAGCCAGCCTTGGCGGCACGTTGACGCAGGCGAGTTTCACGGCGGGATCGCAATCGAACGTAACGTGGAATCTCGAAAGCGCGGACCTGAGAGACGGCATGGCCGTCCAGGCCGGTGTGTATTCATCCGCGGCGGCAATCGACCCGGCCATGACCCTGGGAACGAGCGCCGCCTGGATCTCGGCCGCGGTTCTGCTCAAATCCGGAGCCGCGGGCGGAGTACCGGCCGGCATGCGGGTCGCATACGAAATTCACGAGAACATTCCGGATACGACGGCCGCCGGCGGAACGGGAAGTGGCTGGACGAATCCCATGACGCTGCAGATTCCCTGCGTCGCGGGGGCTGCCATAGCAGCCATGATGGACGGCGGTGGAACCGGAGCTGCCAGCACGATTTCCGGCATCGCGGATTCCAACGGTAACACGTGGAGTCAGATCGCGCTTTACACTTACAACGGTGGTTCGGTTTATGCCCAGGCGTATTATGCAAAGAACGCGACATGCTCCAGTAGCACTCTGACTTTGACGATCGCGTTCACTGCGAATACCGATGACAACACCATCGTCTTTTATGTTATCCCGGGCGCTTCGGCTAATCCGCTGGACACTTACAGCGGTGGTGGACAGGACGTAACCAGCAACAGCTCAACCATGACGCCAAGTTACACATTGACTCCTACGGGGTCGAATGATCTTGTGCTGGCCGAAGAGAACTGGTACTACAACACCGCCACAGGAGCCGCCGCGGCGAATTGGCTGTTCGATTCAGGATACTATTCCGGCATCACGCTGGATGGTCCGCAACCCGTAGACGAGAATGGCGGATGGATGCATTACTACGCCAGTTCCACAAGCTCACTCAGTTTCACTTACAACCTGTTGTCAAGCACCGATGCGACTGGACCGTCAAGTGGGATGGCGGTGGCCTTCAAATAGCGGGACGCGAGTGTGTGGTTGCTCCGGCGCGTGCGGTGGCGGGTTTGGGCCCTCTGCCGCAAGCGCCACATTCATGCGGCGAGCGTGGCGCCCGGCCTCCCGTAGTAGACCTCCGTGTCGTACTCGATGGTCACCCATCCGTCGCGCCGATGCCGGGCGAACAGGACGTCCACTTCCGCCATCAGCGCGGCCAACTCACCGGTCCCAGGCAGCGGCGTGTAGGATGACGATGCCACTCGTCCGCGCAGCCCTTCGGCGTCGAGCGTTTGCCGGTGGTCGAACCGTGCCATGCGCCAGGCGCGCCCGCCAAACAAGCGCGTGATGCGCGGTGCATCGATGCGCGGCTGCTCCGGCGCGTGGCGCGCGATCAGCGTTTCATACTCGCTCATGAAGCCGGGCTCCCGCTTGCGCTCGTTCCACACCAGCATCAGCCAACCACCGGGTTTGAGAATCCGCGCGAATTCGGCGCGGGACGGGTCCGCATCGAACCAGTGCGCCGCTTGCCCAGCGGCGACCAGTTCGACGCTGGCGGTGGCGAGCGTAGTGGCCTCCGCCCGTCCGTCGATGGCCTGAAATCGCGTCAGCCCCGCCAGCGCCTTTCGGCCGGCGTCGCGCATCTCGGGATTCGGTTCGACGCCGAAAACGATGCAGCCGCGCTCCAGGAACAGGCGCGCCAGCAGGCCGGTACCGCAGCCGATATCGGCCACCGCCTGTCCGGCCCGCAGCCCGCATTCCCGCTCTGCGAGCGCCGCCACCTCCGCCGGATATGACGGCCGGTACCGCGCGTAGGTGTCCACCCTCACCGAAAACCTGCGTGTTGGGTCGCGATCCATGTCTACAATATGATATCCGGATATGACCACGCAGCCTCACATCGCGGTGGTCGGCAGCGCCAACGTCGACCTCACCACATTCACCGACCGGTTTCCGCGGCCGGGCGAAACCATCTTCGGCCGCGAGTTTCACCTCGGCTTCGGCGGCAAGGGCGCCAACCAGGCGGTGGCCGCGCGGCTGTGCGGGGCACGCGTATCGATGATCGCGCGCGTCGGCGACGACCTGTTCGGCAAGGCCACCATCGACAACTTCACCGCGCGCGGGGTGGATGCGACGCGGGTCCTGATTACCGAAGGCGTCTCGAGCGGGGTCGCGCCCATCTTCGTCGATTCGTCCGGCCAGAACCGCATTCTGGTGGTCAAGGGTGCCAATGACCGGTTGCTGCCCGCCGATATCGACGCGGCCGCGGCGGTGCTACTCGAGGCAGATGCGATCGTTCTACAGTTGGAAATCCCGCTCGAAACCGTCTATTACACACTTCGCTTCGCCCGTGCAAACGGCATCCGCGCCATCCTGAACCCGGCGCCCGGCCAGCCGCTCGATCTTGCGGAGTTGGCTTACGCCGACTACGTCATCCCCAATGAAACCGAGGCCGAGGCCCTCACCGGGATGCCGGTGAACAATCTTCACCAAGCGCGCGACTGCGCGGTCCACCTGTTGCGCGGCGGCGTGCGGCGCGTCATCGTCACGCTCGGCGCCAATGGCGCTCTCTGTGCCGGCGACGACCGCGTGGACCACATCCCGCCGTTCCCCGTCGAAGCCGTCGACTCGACTGGCGCCGGGGACGCCTTCATCGGCAGCTTCGCAGCGTTCCTCGCCGGCGGCGAGAACGAAACCACCGCCATCGCCCGCGCCAACGTCTACGCCGCGCTGTCCACGCTGGGCGTGGGCACGCAAGCATCCTTCGTCACCCGCGACCGGCTGGAAGCCGCATGGAGCGAGCGGCCTCAAAAATAGCTGCGCGCGAAGAGTGAGTTGGCGGAAGGCAGTGCGGATCGAACACACCAGCAGCCTGACGGCCGCCGAACGGTTTTGAAGACCGTCCCAGACACCAGTCCAGTTTGCCTTCCGAAAACAGTCTAGCAGCCTCCGCCGCAACCTGCCGGGCGATCCAAGCTAACATTGTTTTTTGAAAGGTTGGCCAACTTGATCCTCAACGGCGGATACATCAAGGACATACTGGCGCGGGAGCCGGGAGCGAAAGTCGCGGCGCGCGGCTGGGTGAAGACGCGGCGCGACGGCAAGGGCGTGCACTTCGTGCAACTGCAGGACGGATCGTCGGCGATCGACCTGCAAGTGGTGATCCTGGCCGGGCTGTTGCCCGAGGCGGTGCTGGCCGCGGTCACCACCGGATCGTCGCTCCGCGTGGAGGGCGAAGTGGTGGCGTCGCCAGGTCCCGGCCAACCGGTGGAACTGCGCGCCGAAACGATCGAAGTGTACGGCGCGGCCGACCCCGTCGCCTACCCATTGCAGAAGAAGTTCCACACCGTGGAGTTCCTGCGCGAGATCGCCCACCTGCGCTCGCGCAGCAATACGTTCAGCGCGGTGTTCCGGGTGCGCAACGCGCTCTGCTACGCCATTCACCGCTTCTTTCAGGAAAACGGTTTCGTGTACGTGCAGACGCCGATCATCACCACGCTCGATTGCGAGGGCGCCGGCCAAATGTTCCAGGTGACTACTCTCGATCTGGCGGCGACGCCCAAAACACCGGAAGGCCGGCCCGATTTCAGCCGCGACTTCTTCGCCAAGCCGGCGTACCTGACGGTCAGCGGGCAGCTCGAAGCGGAGATGTTCGCGCACGCATTCGCCAACGTCTACACCTTCGGACCCACCTTCCGCGCGGAGAATTCGAACACGCCGCGTCACCTGGCCGAGTTCTGGATGATCGAGCCGGAGATGGCCTTCGCCGATCTGGATGACAACCGGCGCCTGGCGGAGCGGTTCCTCAAGACCGTGCTGGGGGAAGTGATGGACCGCTGCCGCGCGGATCTCGAGTTCTTCAACAAGCGCATCGACAACACTTTGCTGGCGACGCTGGCCAACGTGGTGGACAACGACTTCGTGCACCTGCCGTACTCGGAAGCGGTGCGGATTCTGGAAGAAGCCGCGGCCAAGGGTAAGACGTGGGAGTTCCCGGTGAGCTGGGGCGCCGACCTGCAAAGCGAGCATGAGCGCCACCTGACCGAAGAAGTGTTTCGCAAGCCGGTGGTGGTGACCGATTATCCGACCGGGATCAAGGCCTTCTACATGCGCCTGAACGACGATGGGCGCACGGTGGCGGCGATGGATGTGCTGGTGCCGCGGATCGGCGAAATCATCGGCGGCAGCCAGCGCGAGGAGCGGCTGGACGTGCTGCGCCGGCGCATCGCGGGGCAAGGGCTGAAGGAAGAGGACTACGCCTGGTATCTCGACTTGCGGCGCTTCGGTTCGGTGCCGCACGCGGGCTTCGGCCTGGGCCTGGAGCGGATGATGATGTACCTGACCGGCATGAAGAACATCCGCGACGTGATCCCCTGTCCGCGCACGCCGGGCTCGGCCGCGTTTTAGAGCCAGACGCCTTCCATTTCGACCCAAGCCGCGCTCATGCAATCATCGGCGCCTTCCCTGTGCCATCCGCGGGCCTACCGGCTGAGAACTGGTATCCATGCCTTCCCGCATGGGACAAACCGTGCCCACGGAAAATCGCTAAGTCATTGAAAGCAATCAAAACCAGTATTCAAAAAGTGGGCCAATCTGTCCCATTTTTCCGTTGGTGCCTAAGCGAAAGCGGGCCGCGCGAACTGCCTGCCTCCCGATCTCAGCTTGGCACACGAGGGAATGCGGGGCTGCGTCCGGAGCGCCGGGACATGGGCGTAAAGCCTGTGGAGACAGCGGTTTGAGAAAATTCCCGGGATCGGTGACCGGCGGTGGGCGTCATGATGGGCAACGCAGCGAATTCGGACGCTGCGCGTTCGCCGCGGAGATCCGCCCGGTTTGCGCGTCACCGCGCATCGCGCCGTCGGGCCTGCGTGCGGAACTCATGTTGGTCGATGGCGCACGCTGCCCAGTCAGCCATGCTCCGGACCACTTTGCCGAAGATCACCAACCGGATCGGCGTCTCATCTCCGAGCCAGACCGGCCAACTGATCGATAGCTCAATGAGTGCCCCGGACTTGAGCGGTTCAAGTGGTTCCGCTGGACGGAACGACGCACCGTTGCTGGAGATATCCAGCGTGACGCCGGTGCCGTGGGCGACAACCGTTTTCCCGTCCCGAACATAGTAGACCAGCTCCCGCTGCATGGGGAAGCGCCGCTTCTTTCGCCGGTCCATTTGCCCCTCGTTGTGCTCCATGGTGACGAGACATCTCTGCCCTCGTTGGTGAGCATTTCGGGGGCCGAGAATTCCGGCAATGGAATCAACAGTTTAAGTCGGCAGACGCGGGTTCTGCCGCGGAAAGTGCAGGTCTTGCCGCCGGCTGCGTGCACCGGTGGGAGGGCAAAACCGGAGAACTTGCCCGAGGAGCTTGTCTCCGCCTATCTCCGCGCGTCTTCACGTAGTTTGCCAGAACATAGGGCCAAGGAATAACAATAAGTTCCAAAACAACCCCTATCGCAAAGGGTTTGGTAAGGTTTGTCGATCGCCCGGCGGACCAAAGCGGGAGCGCCACTGCTATCAACCAGACAATGCCGCCCAAAAGCCGATGGCAACGGCCTGCAATGGGTCCCACGTTCCGTCGTGCCTAATAAGCCCCGGCCATACAGACAATCCGAGACCCACGAAGTTAAGCAGGTAAAGGAATCTCATTAGATAGAGACGGAACGTGGAAACTTCTTCAGACATTATGCGACTCCCTATCTCAAGGGAGTGGCGGGGAACTCGGCTCGCTGGTTGGCGCTCCGAAGCCGCCGCAACGCGAGCGCATATCCTGGCGGAACTTCTCGCGCTCCTCGGGCGTCATTTGCTCCCAGTGCTCGGCCATTCGCCGCCGAGAATAGGAGCGTTCAGAGCCATGACCCCCAAAGCCTCCGAACAGAATCCGGCAGAGAGCCAGCAGTCCGAGAGCTTGCCAGAAGGTAACCTGCCGCCATCCGAACAACAGCGGCAGCAGCCAATTCCACAGATGCATCACCACTTCGCCGCCAATCGCAATGAAGATCACGAGCGCCGGCGGGGCCACAAAATAGATCCATTTCTTTTTCTTGCTCATGTTGGGTTCCTCATTTCTTCCTAAATTCGTCGTGAATGCGCTGCAATCGATGGCGGAGATGCAGCACCGCGTAGCGCTTGCGCGCGAGCAGGGTGTTGACGTTGATGCCGCTTTCCGCCGACAACTGTTTGAAGCTGCGCCCCTCCAGTTCGTGAGCGACGAACACTGCACGCTGCTCGCCGGGCAGTTCGCGGAGAGCGGCTTTCAACTCATCGAGAAGCATGTTGCGGACGTAGAGCGCTTCCGGCCCGGCATCGGGCGATGGCAACAGATCCTCGATCCGCAGCAGTTCGCCGTCTTCGTCCCCGACCGCTCGGTCGGTGAAGTTCTCAGGCCTCTTCTTGCGGAAAAGGTCCGTGATGCGATTGCGCGCGACGCGAAAAAGCCAGCCAGTCACGTATTCAATCGGCATCAGCAGGCGATTGGCTTCCACCAGTTCATAGAAGACCTCCTGGAGAAGATCTTCCACGTCGGCTTCGTTGGGCACCCGCCTGCGGATGAAATTGCGCAGCCGGGATCGCTCTTCCGCGATGACTTCGGAGATACGACGGTCTTGCTCGGTCATCCAGTCGATGCTCAGCGGCTCATCCATCCATTCGTGTAGACGAACGGCGACCGCAAATATTGTAGCGGCTTGAATGGGCGAAATCGGGGTGGGCGCCTCTGGGAGGCGATGGCCCTGGCCGACTTGAATGGAACGGTTCTCCTTCCCTGCTCAAGGATTACGGCATCGCGCCCAGCAGTATCTTCGCGGTGACGGGAAGCGGCCTCTCCGATCCCGGCGTGCCCGTGCTTCAATCGAGCGCCGCGCCCGGGATTCCCTTGACGCTGAATGGAACCAGCGTCACGGTGGTGGTGAATGGCGTCACCACGCACCCCGCGCTGTATTACACCAGCCCGGGACAGATTGCCGCCGTTTTGCCCGCGGCCACTCCGGTGGGCGCCGGCGCACTTACTGTGACCTATCGCGGCAATACCAGCGCTCCCGCGCCGATCCAGGTGGTGGCGAGCTCGGTGGGAATCAACTCCTACGGCGTGAACACAGGCATCGCCACGGATGCGGTTGGCGCCGTGATTACGTTGAACAACTCAGCCTCGCCCGGCCAGACGATTACTCTGTGGACCACGGGACTGGGCGCCGATCCCGCCGACAGCGATACCCCCTACACTTTGACGCCGCACAGCGTGAACACACCCTTGCAAGTCTAAGTCATGCCACGAGCGGCGCAGCGATTCCTGGGCTCATTGAATGCCAATCGTGGCATTCGGTGCGCCGACCGGAAAGCCTGTTCCGGGGTTGCCGGCCTTCTTGTTGTTTCCGGTGGTCGCCACGGTCCCGCTGCCCGCTGCGATTCCCGTTCCATTATTAAAGATGTCGTTGTTCGAAAGACGAATTGTCGCGCCCGATGTGACGGCATCCACCGCTGTAAAATTGTATGAGAGGATGCAGCTTTCCGCGTTGATCGTGGCGCCGCTACCATCTATCAATCCAAACCCATTCTGTGTAATGACGGAGTTGCTGATGGTGGTCACCCCGTTTTCGACGCCAACAGCCGCGTTGCTGACGTTACTGATGGTGACATCTCGAAGCGAGGCTTGGACTGACCCAACCCCCGCGAGGACGCTGAAGCCGGCTGCGCCAACACTGATGCTGGTGTTCTTCACGACGACATTTTGTGACCCATTGGCGAGGACCAGGATGCCAAAGCTCGTGAACGCGTCGATGTCGCAATCTTCGACCAGAGCACCTTTCCGGCATTGAAGTAGATGCCATCGCCGCCTACCCCCAGCCCGTTGATAGTGAGATGACGCAGAATGACTGTATCCGAGGCCCCCGCATTAACGTAGATCCCTACTTCGCTTGTGAAAGTGAGGTTGCCACCAACCCCGCCGCCGTCGATTGTGATCGCCCTAGTGATTGTGACTGGGCCGAAGTCGCCTGGATCTGCCACCGAGACGAGTCCGCCCGCGGCGGTAAAGTCCACCGCGGCTTGAAACGTGGCGAAAGGCTGCGCTCGCGTGCCGGGGTTTGAGTCGCTGCCGTTCGCTCCCGAAACCCAGGTGTGCGCTGGGAAAGTCGTGGTAGCCGATAATACCGTCGCAAACAGCGCAATGGCGACGGACGTAAACGTGAAGCTTCGAATGGCCATGACATCTTCTCCTTGTCGAAGTTGTGAGTACAACTGCACGCAGGGGAGCTCTCGCTCCAGTCGCCGGATTCGCCTCCGCGATCAGACGACACCCGCACCAGCCTGGGTTCGAACGCGCATCGGCGTGCGCTGTGCTGGATACGAAGGTCGGACCCGCACGCGCCCGACGTGATTAAGCTACAGTTCGCCGCTGCCCTTGTCAAGAGGCGCGAGTCCTGGCGCGAGTCCTGGCGCGAGTCCTGGCGGAGGTCGCTCACAACCGTGCGGACCAGAGCCGCGACCCTTGACGTCTCCCTGAGAATGCGCCATAGTTCGACTGTGAAACACTTATTCTTCGAGCGGGATTCGAATCGAGCGATGGGGCGGGAATCTGCGCTGGAGTCTGTGCCCGGCCTACGGCCGATTGGCTGGTTGACGAACTTGATCTGCCTGGTCGCAACGTGCGGCCTGTTAGCCGGCCAGACCGCATCGCCGGCAGCCGGCAGTCCACCACCGCCGGTCGAGATGACGGCGCAGCAGGACCATCAACGAATGATGGATCTGCTGCACATCAACTCGCTGCGGCCGGGAGCGGATCCCAACCATCCGCAGGCGGAGAATGCCGTCAACTACGACGAATCGAAGGCCAATCCCTATCCGAAGCTGCCGGATCCGCTGGTCTTGAAGAACGGGAAGAGGGTGACCGCGGCGAAAGTGTGGTGGAACAAGCGCCGCCCGGAAATCGTGGAAGACTTCGACCGGGAAGTTTATGGCCGAGTCCCGAAAGTAACTCCCACGGTGAAATGGGAAGTCGCGAGCACGGCTAACGACAAGGTTGGCGATGCGCCGGTGGTTACCAAGAAACTGGTGGGGCACGTCGATAACTCGTCTTACCCGGCGATCACGGTGGATATCCAGTTGACACTGACTACGCCGGCCAACGCGACGGGCCCGGTGCCGGTGATCCTGGAGTTCAGTTTCGGCGCTCCCGGCAACCGGGGACCCGGACGAGGACCGGCGCCGCCGCCCGGCCGCGGCATGGCCGCCGTCACGGGACCCAGTTGGCAGGAGCAGGTATTAGCCCTGGGTTGGGGCTACGCCATTCTGACGCCGACCAGCGTGCAGGCAGACAACGGCGCGGGACTGACGCACGGCATCATCGGCTTGTGCAACCAGGGCCAGCCGCGCCAGTTGGACGATTGGGGCGCGTTGCGTGCCTGGGCCTGGGGCGCCAGCCGCGCGCTGGACTATTTTGAGACCGACCGCTCGGTTGACGCCAAGCAGGTGGGAGTGGAGGGTCACTCGCGCTATGGCAAGGCGGCGCTGGTCGCCATGGCATATGACCAGCGCGTCGCGATCGGCTTTATCAGTTCGTCGGGCGAAGGAGGCGCGCGGCTGCACCGCCGCAATTTCGGCGAGTTAGTCGAGAATGTGGCTGGAACCGGCGAATATCACTGGATGGCCGGTAACTTCATCAAGTATGCGAGTCTGTATGCACCGAACGATTTGCCGGTGGACTCTCACGAGCTGATCGCGCTGTGCGCGCCGCGCCCGGTGTTCATCAGTGCAGGCGCAACGCAGGGTGACGGATGGGTGGATGCCAAGGGCATGTTTCTGGCCGCGGCCGGCGCCGGCCCGGTTTACAGGTTGCTAGGTAAGAAGGATCTCGGGACCAGTGACTTCCCCGCGATCGAGACGCCACTGATCGATGGCGACATAGCTTTCCGCCAGCACAGCAGCGGCCACACCCCCGCTCCTAACTGGCCGGTGTTTCTCAAGTTTGCCGGCCGCTATCTCAAGGGACCGGCGTAAGGTGGCGTAAGGTAGGACAGGCCATCGTTCTTTGTGGCCTCTCACTTTGCCGGCGGAAGACAGGCGACAGAAACCGATCGCCTGTCCTACCAGGCGCGGATATGTCCAGCCACGCGCCCGCGGCCAAGCAGCAGGCCACGCCCAAGCGGTGAAGAGAACGGCTGGAACCATCAGCGCGAAATCCGCTCGCTGCCGGCAAGGAATTTCGGCCACAGCGCGCCCCAAAAACTTGCTTGAGTTTCTCCTTGCAATATGGCGAAGAAAAGGCGAACATAGATGTATGGCGCTGGTCGGCATTGCCAGGATGGCGGCGCAAAGCACTTTGCTCGAAGCCAAGCGGCAGGTGGAATATCTGGAGATGCCGGCCCGCAGCATCCTCAACCGCTCGAAGCCCGGCATGCCGTTTCAGTGGACCATCAACCCATACCGGGGCTGCGAATTCGGCTGTAAATACTGCTATGCGCGGTACACCTTCGAGTTCATGGAGATGCCGGTAACGGATTTCGAGGACCGGATCTTCGCCAAAGCAGCGGCGGCGCATCTGCTGGCGCAAGAGTTGCGGCACATAGACCGCCGGGAACAGATCGCGCTCGGCACGGCGACCGATCCTTACCAGCCGGCCGAGCGGCGATACGGCCTCACGCGCTCGATCCTGGAAGTCTTCGCGCGCGAGAAGGGCTGGCGGCTGGGGATCGTGACCAAGTCGGACCTGGTGACGCGCGACACGGACCTGCTGCGCGAGGTGGCGCGGCGCAACGTGCTTTCGATCCACATGACCATTACCACGCTGGACGAAAAACTGGCGCGATTGCTGGAACCGCGCGCGCCGCGCCCGGCGCTGCGCCTGGAAGCGGTGCGCCGGCTGAGCGCGGCCGGCCTCGCGGTGGGAGTGACCGCGAAGCCGATTCTGCCGGCGTTGACCGATGGCGAGCGCGTGCTCGACCGGCTGGGGAAGGCGGCGCGCGATGCCGGGGCGCGGTCGTTTCACGGCGGCGCCGTGTTTCTGACGCCCAGCGCGTTGCAGGTTTTCATCCCGTTTCTGGAGCGGCATTTTCCGCTCCTGGCGCCGCTCTATCGCGAGCAATTCGCACACAGCGCTTACCTGGGGCGGGCTTACAAGGACGCTCTGCAGGTCCGGCTGCAGAAGATACGCGAGCGCTACGGCCTGGACGCAGGGACGCTCGATTACAAACCCGAGTTGTGGGTGGAGGAACAGGCCACGCTGTTTTGACCAGGTGGGACAGGGGATCGGTTTTCGTCGCCTGTTTGCATGGCCGGGGATTGGCCACCATCATTTTTGTCGTCCGCCAAGGTACGCGCTTAGCGAGACATGACAGACCACGAACGGCGATGGTCCGTCCCACCTTCTCGCGTTACAGTGAAGGCTGAATGGATCTTGCCGGTTTCGACTATCGCCTGCCGGAGGAACTGATCGCGCAGCAGCCGCTCGCCGAGCGCGCGGCGTCGCGCATGCTGGTGGTATACCGCGATGAGAACCGCTGGGAGGACCGGCTGTTTTGCGAGTTGCCGGAGTTCCTCCATCCCGGCGATTGCCTGGTGCTCAACGACTCCCGCGTCTTTCCGGCGCGCCTGTTCGGCCATCGCGCCGGCGTGCACTCGCTTGCGGTAGGGAAGAATAATCCGAAGCGCCGCGAGCATCTGAGCGGCCAGGTGGAGGTCTTCCTGCTGCGCCCGGTGAGCGCCGACGGAAAAGAATGGGAGGCGCTGGTGCGGCCGGGACGCAAGATGCGCACCGGGGAAAGGATTCGCTTCAGCGGCGGCCTGAAGGGCGAAATTGCCGCGCGCGGCGAATACGGCCAGCGGCGCATCCGCTTCGAAACCGCCGGCGACCCGTTTGAAGAGTTCGAAAAGATCGGCCACGTGCCGCTGCCGCCGTACATCAAACGCGCCGACGAGCCCGCCGACCGCGAGCGCTACCAGACGGTGTTCGCGCGCGAAAAAGGATCGGTGGCGGCGCCCACCGCGGGGTTGCATTTTACGCCGCAGATTCTCGACCGGTGCCGCGCGCGCGGCGCCGCCATCGCCTGCCTCACCCTGCACGTCGGGCTGGGGACGTTTCAGCCGCTGCACACCGCGCAAGTGGAACAGGCCCGCCTGCACGCCGAGCGCTACCAGATCGGCGCGGAAGACGCCGCCAAGGTGCGCGCGGCCGGCCGCGTGGTAGCGGTGGGGACGACCAGCGTGCGGACGCTCGAATCGGCCGCGCGCGAAGGTGCGATTGAGGCCCGTCACGGCGAAACGGATCTCTTCATTTACCCCGGTTTCCAATTTCGCGCCGTCGGGGCGATGCTCACCAATTTCCATCTGCCGCGCACCAGCCTGCTGTTGCTGGTATGCGCTTTCGCCGGCCAGGAGTTGGCGCTGGCGGCTTACCGGCACGCGGTGGCCGAGCGGTATCGGTTCTATTCCTACGGCGATTGCATGCTGATCGTGTGACCACCATATTCAATCGGCCAACGCCGGCGTGAGCATCCACTTCAACACGCCTTTGGGTTCGCGCGCCAGCCGCTCGCAATCGATGCGCACCAGCGCGGCTTTTTTCATATCCACCTGGAGCGCCGGGCTGGCCAACAGAAACGCGGCCATCGCGCTCATCAGCGGCTCGTGGCTAGCCAGCAGAATCGACGGTTCCTCGCCGCGCCGCCGAATCTCTTCCCACAGATCGTAAGGCGAGCCCTCCGGCAGCAACGCGCGCGACTCCACCACCTTGCCGGTGTACTCGAGCACTTCCGCCGCCACCGCCGCGGTTTCGAGCGCGCGCCGCAACGGGCTTGAAACGATCGACGCCGGCCGCACTCCCGCCGCGCCGGCGCGGCGCAGCACGCGGCGCAGCTTTTCCTTGCCTTCCGCGGTCAGCGCGCGCTCTGCATCGGATTGCCCGGAACTGGCGGCTTCGGCGATTCCGTGCCGCAACAAATAGATCTGCATCCGCGCCTATTGTACAACCGGCCGTGTCGCCAGGCCCCGCACCAGTATTCTGGCCAGGTCCGCGATCAACAGCGAACCGGGATTGTCCGGTCCCCAATCGGGCTGGGGGATGCCATCGACGGTGATCGCCATCGCGATCCGCCCCGCCTTCGAGTAAACGATCCCGACATCGGACCGCAGCGCATCGAGCGCCCCAGTCTTGTTGGCGACATCCAGATCGCCGAACGGGCGCCGGATGCAGGTCGTATCCTGGCAGCGTTTCATCACCGCGATCATCTCCCGCGATGCCTCCGGGCTCACCAGCTCGCCGCGCTCCATACGTTCCACCAGCGCCACCATGTCGCGCGCGGTGGAAACGCCCAGGCCATACTTCTGGTTTTTCTCGAGCTTGCCCGCCGCGGAGAAGCCCGCCGGCCCGTTCTTGCCTAGGATCTTGCGCAGCGAGCGGGTGGAGCTCAGGCCGATGCGGTCCAGATAGGCGTTGACGCGTTCGGCCGGAAAGCGCTCCAGGATCATGTTGGTGGCCGTGTTGTCGCTCAGCGCCATCATCAGGTGCATCACGTCCTGGAGCGGCAGTTGAAGGCCATTCGAAAGCTCGCTCTCGATCACGCCCGCCCCGGATACTTTCTCGGCTTCGGTGACGGTCAGCCGCTCGCTCCATTGCAGCTCGCCGCGCGCGACCGCGTCGAACAGCGCGGCCATCACGGCCAGTTTGATGGTGCTGGCGGTGCGCACCGGTTCGGTCTCGCGGATGCCGATCGCCTCCCCGCTGTCCAGGTTCTTAGCGTAAAGGGAGACCTCGCCCGGAAAATCGCCGATGCGTTTGCGCAACTGGCTGCCAAGCGGCTGCGCCGCAACTGCGCCCGCCAACAGGAAAGCCATCACCGCCGCATGCCCCACCATGCGTTCGATCATAGCGCACGCTGCATCGAGGCGCGATAATGAATCATGCAAAACATTCTCCCGGTGGCGTGTTTTATTGCCGGGTTTCTGCTGGCGTGGATCGTGCTGCGGGCGCGCCGCCAGGATACGGCGACCGTCTTCCAGGCGCTTTCCGCCGAGGCGCTGGCGCGCAACAACCAGGCGTTCCTCGAGCTCGCCCGCGCCAATCTGGCGGAGGCGCAGACGGCGGCGCGCGGCGATCTGGAAAAGCGCCAGCAGGCCTTCGCGGAGCTGGTGTCGCCGGTGCGCGCGTCGCTCGACAAAGTGGATTCGCGCATCCAGGAACTCGAAACGGCGCGTGCGGCCGCCTACGCCGGATTGCAGGAGCAGGTGCGCGGCCTGGCCGAAACCGAGCGGCAGCTCCGCACCGAAACCGGCAAACTGGTGACGGCGCTGCGTTCGCCCGCGGCGCGCGGCAACTGGGGCGAGATGCAGTTGCGCCGCGTGGTGGAGATGGCCGGCATGCTGGACCATTGCGATTTCCAGACGCAGGCCTCGGTGACGGGCGAAGAGGGGCGGCTGCGGCCCGATCTGCTGATTCATCTGCCGGCCGGAAAGACGGTGGTGGTGGATGCCAAGACGCCGCTCGAAGGCTACCTGCGCGCCATCGAAGCCCCCGACGAAGTCACCCGCAAGGCGCGCCTGGCCGATCACGCGCGGCAGGTGCGCGCGCATCTCACCTCGCTCGGCCGCAAATCCTATTGGGAGCAGTTCGACCAGGCGCCGGAGTTCGCCGTGCTGTTCCTGCCCGGCGAGTGCTTCTTCAGCGCCGCCCTGGAGGCCGATCCTTCGCTGATCGAATTCGGCGTCGGGCAGAACATCATCCTGGCCACCCCCACCACGCTGATCGCGCTGCTGCGCGCCGTCGCTTACGGCTGGCGGCAGGAAAAGCTGGCGGAGAACGCCGCCGAAATCAGCGCGCTGGGCAAAGAACTGTACAAGCGCCTTTCCGATATGGGCGGGCACTTGGTGATGATGGGCAAGGGTCTCGAGCGCGCGGTCGAGGAGTACAACAAAGCCGTCGGTTCGCTCGAAAGCCGCGTGCTGGTGAGCGCGCGCCGGTTCGCCGAGCTCAAAACCGCGCCGCTGGGGGTGGAAATCGCGGAGCTGACGCCGGTGGAAAAGCGGGTGCGGAGCCTCGAAGAACCCGACCCCGAATCGCCACCCGAAGCCGAGCCGCCGGCTCGTTTAGAATAGTAGCAGAGTGCCCGCCAAGACCTTCTACCTGGAAACCTTCGGCTGCCAGATGAACGCGCACGACTCCGAAAAGGTGGTCGGCACGCTGATGGCGAAGGGCTACGCGCGGGTGCCCACGCCGGACGAAGCCGGGCTGGTCCTCTACAACACCTGCAGCATCCGCGATAAAGCCGAGCAAAAAGTCTACCACCGCTTGCAGCAATTCAAGCGCAACGGCAAGGGCAAGGTAATTGGCGTGCTCGGCTGCGTAGCGCAGCAGGAGGGGGAACGCATTTTCGAACGCGCCCCGCACGTCGGCCTGGTATGCGGCTCGGCCAGTTACAACAAGCTGGGCGAATTGCTGGTGCAGATTGAAGCCGGCGGCCGGCGCGTCACCGGGCTGAGCCTCAATACCGACGAGGCCTTCGACACGCCCTTCACCCGCCGCGACAACCCCCACCGCGCCTACATCACCATCATCGAAGGCTGCGACAAGAGTTGCGCCTACTGCGTGGTGCCGTTCACGCGCGGGCCGGAGCGCAGCCGCACGAGCGAAAGCGCGATGGGGGAAGCGCGCCGCCTGGCCGCGGAAGGGTACACCGAGATCCAACTCCTGGGGCAGAACGTCAACAGCTACCGCGATCCATCGCCGGCCGGTTGGAACTTCGCCACTTTGCTCGGGCGCGTCGCGGAGATTCCCGGCATCCGCCGCGTGCGTTACACCACCTCGCATCCGCGCGATTTCGGCAAGGACATAGTGGACGCGATGGACGCGAATCCCGCGATCTGCGACCACGTCCACCTGCCGGTGCAGTCCGGGTCGTCGGATGTGCTCGCCCGAATGGACCGGCTCTACACGCGCGACGAATACATGCGGCGTATCGACTGGCTCAAGAACGCTCGGCGTCCCTATTCCATCACCACCGACATCATCGTCGGCTTCCCCGGCGAGACCGAAAAGGATTTCGAGGCCACCCTCGCCCTGCTCGACGAAGTGGAATACGATTCGCTGTTCAGCTTCAAGTATTCGCCGCGCCCGAACACGGCCGCTCTCGGTTTGGAAGACCGCATCCCGGACGAAGAGAAGCAGCGGCGGCTGGTGATCGTGCAGGAGAAACAGCGCGCCATCCAGATCCGCCGCAATGCCGCGCTGATCGGCAGCGTGAAGGAAGTGCTGGTGGAGGGCCGCCACCAGGCGCTCGAACAGTGGATCGGGCGCACGTCGGACAACCGCACGCTGAACTTCACTCATCCGGAAGACGGCGCGGCCTCTCTCACGGGGAAGTACTGGCAAGTCCGCGTCACACGCTCGGGTCCCAACTCCTTGGTGGGCGAGACCGCAACTGTGGTGTAATTGAGTTGGGAGGGGCGGCATGGAAGTGGAAATGAAGATTCGCGGCCTGATGATGGACCCGCAAACCAATATGCCCATCGTCATCCTGAGGGACGTAAGCGGCAACTCCGTGCTCCCGATCTGGGTGGGTGTTTACGAGGCGAATGCCATCGCGCTCGAAATCGAAAAAGTCTCCACCCCGCGGCCGATGACGCACGACCTCATCAAGAGCCTGCTGCTCGGCCTCAACACCTCCATGCGCAAGGTGGTGGTGAGCGAATTGAAAGACGACACGTTTTACGCGGTGATCTGGCTGGATCGCGACGGGGAGACCATCAGCGTGGATTCGCGCCCCAGCGACGCCCTGGCTCTGGCGCTGCGCCTGGATTGCCCGATTTACGTGGAAGAGACGGTGCTCAAATCCTCCAGCAAGGCCGCCAACGCTTCCGACAAGGACAACAAGGAAGAGTTGAAGCGGTGGCTCGACGGCCTCAACGACGAGGACCTCGGGCGCTATAAGATGTGACGCCGGAAATCGCCGCGCGGCTGGCTGAAGTTGGAATCCGGTTGGCCGCCGAATCCCCGGAGTACAACATGTTCACGCGCGGCTTCTGCGTGGCGCTGGCCAACCCAGGCGCGGCGGCCGGGACGGGGATCGGCAGTTCGGGAATGATGACGGAAGCCGGCGTTGCGTTTCTGGTGTGGCGCGAAGGCCGGCCGTACCTCGCCGCCAAGGGCCGCGAAACGTTGGCCAGCCCCGCGCAGGTGGAAGAGATCGGCAAGTTTTCTTTGGATTTGAAACGCGCCTTAGGGGTGGACCCGCGCGCAGCGTAGCACCATGGGTGCCTCGGCGCAGAATTGGTTGCCTGACAAGAACGCATGACGCTCGACGAACAACTTTCCTACCTGCGAAAAGGCATGGTGGAGATCATTCGCGAAGAGGATCTCCGCGAGCGGCTGGCCGCAGCCGCCGTTACCGGCCGCAAATTGCGCATCAAAGTCGGCTTCGATCCGACCGCACCGGACCTGCACCTGGGCCACACCGTGCTGCTGCGCAAGATGAAACACTTTCAGGACCTCGGCCACACGGTGATTTTTCTGATCGGCGATATGACCGGGCTGATCGGCGATCCCACCGGCCGCAACGTGACGCGCCCGCCCATGACCCGCGAAGCGATTCTCGAAAACGCCGAGACCTACAAGGCGCAGGTGTTCAAGGTTCTCGATCCGGAAAAGACCGTGGTCCGCTTCAACAGCGAGTGGCTGGCGCCGATGACGTATGTCGACATCGTGCGGCTGGCGTCGCATTACACGGTGGCGCGCATTCTGGAGCGCGACGATTTCTCGAAGCGCCTGCGCGACGGCATTCCGATTTCGATGCACGAGATGCTCTACCCGCTGGCGCAGGGCTACGATTCGGTGGCGCTCGAGTGCGACGTGGAGCTGGGCGGCACGGACCAGAGATTCAACCTGCTGGTGGGGCGCGAATTGCAGCGCGATTTCGGACAGCCGCCGCAGATAGTCGGCACCACGCCCTTGCTCGAAGGCATCGACGGCATCAACAAAATGTCGAAGTCGCTCGGCAACTACATCGGCATCACCGAGCCGCCCGAGGTGATGTTCCGCAAGGTGATGCAGATCTCCGACGAGCTGATGTGGCGCTATTACCTGCTGCTCACCGATAAGACCTAAAGCGAAATCGCGGCCTTGCGCGCGCGTGTGGCGGATGGCTCGCTGCACCCGATGGAGGCGAAGATCGCGCTGGGTAAAATGATTGTCGCCGATTACCATTCGGCGGCGGAGGCGGACCGCGCGGCCGCCATCTTCGACGCTGTGGTGCGCCGCAAGCAGACGCCGGACAAGATCGAAAGCGTCACCCTGCCGGAGGACGTCGTGAAGGACGGCGCCATTCGCGTCGACAAGCTGCTGGCGCGCATCGGCCTGGCCGAATCGGTGAGCGACGCCGCGCGCAAGATCAAGGCCGGCGCGGTGGAGATCAACGGCGAGAAATGGACGGCGCTGACTTGGACGGACGCCGCGCCCGAACTCCTCATTCAAGTCGGCAAGAACTGGCGAAAGGTCATCCGGTAAACCACCGTGCGCAAGCTCTACTTCTGGAAACTCAAGCGGCGGGAAATTCAGCTCGGGGACCGCACCCTGCTGATGGCCGTGCTCAATGTGACGCCGGATTCGTTTTCCGACGGCGGCAAGTACGCCGACCCGGATCGCGCCTTCGCCCGCGCCATCGAACTGGAAGAGCAAGGCGCGGACATGTTGGACGTCGGCGCGGAATCCACGCGGCCGGGGTCGGCGCGCATATCGGCGGCCGAAGAGATCCGCCGCCTGATTCCGGTTCTCAAGCGGCTGAAGGACCAGCTCACGATTCCCATTTCGGTGGATACTTACAAGGCCGAGGTTGCCGAGCGCGCCCTCGAGTTAGGGGTTGACGTCATCAACGACCCTTCCGGCCTGACCATCGAGCCGCAACTGGCGCGCGTGGTATCGAACCACGATGCCGGCCTGGTGCTGAACCACATGCGGGGGCGGCCGGATAATTGGGCCAGGCTGGGACCCATGCCCGATCCGGTGGCGGGGATCGTGCGCGACCTCGGCGCAGCGGTCGGCCGCGCCCGGCACGTCGGCATCAGTCCCACTAGGCTGGCCATCGATCCAGGTCTCGGATTCGGCAAACGCAAGGAGCAGAACGCGCTGATCCTGGCCCACCTCTCCGCGCTGGCGGCCATCGATCTGCCGATCATGGCCGGCCCCTCGCGCAAGAGCTTTCTCGCCCACCAGGACGCCGAGCAAACCAAATTTGCAACCGCCGGCGCGGTGGCTGCCTGTGTGCTCGGCGGCGTCCACATGGTTCGCGTCCACGACGTCCGCGAGATGCGCGCCGTGACCGACCTGGCCGACGATGTTCTGCGCGCACAGGCGGAATGACCCTCCGCCGCGCGTCTCCTGTATAATAAACGCGTTGGGAGCCAAGCCCCGCTGGGATGCCGGACATCAAGAAAAAGCTGCAAGACGAAATCGCCGTGCTCGAACGCGAGTTGCATGTCGACCTGCCGAAGGAGATCCACACGGCGCGCCTGCACGGCGATCTGAGCGAGAACGCCGAGTATCACGCCGCCAAGGAACGCCAGGGAATGGTCAACGCGCGGCTCAACCAGCTTAAAAAGCGGCTGGCCGAGATGTCGATGATCGACTTCTCGAAGATTCCGCATGACCGGGTCGGACTCGGTTCCACCGTGGTCGTGCTGGATAGCAAGCGCGACGAAGAGGTAACGTATAATCTGGTGACGGTCGAGGAGGCCGACGCGGCCCATGGCAAGATCTCAACCACCTCGCCGATCGGCCGCGCATTGCTCGGTAAGGAAGTGGGTGACGTGGCCCGCGTGCAGAGTCCCAACGGCACCAAGGATCTGGAGGTCCTCAAGCTGACCACCATCCACGACGTGGCGAATTGACATGACCTTCACCGGCGGAATCGGCAGGTTCTGCGGCGCGATCATCGACCGGATCGTGCGCTGGCTGGCGCTTTCGCGCATTCACCCGAACGTGCTCACCTTCATGGGGCTGGTGATCAACATCTGGGCGGCCTGGATGCTGTCCCGCGGCAGCTTCCGCTGGGCCGGCCTGGTGGTCATTGGCGCCGGGCTGTTCGACATGGTGGATGGCCGGGTCGCCCGCGCCACCAGCCAGGTCACGCGCTTCGGCGGGTTCTTCGATTCGGTGATCGACCGCTACTCCGACCTCGCACTGTACATGGGCCTGCTGGTTTACTACGCTTCCATCAACCGCTTTTTCTACATTGTGCTGACCGCCGTGGTGATGACCGGCTCGGTGATG
>JBEKKO010000092.1:0-23098 GCA_050010695.1 Bryobacteraceae bacterium | reverse complement strand
CTGTGGTGGCAGGGATCGGTGGCGACTACCGACCAAGCGCTGTGGTGGCAGGGGAACGCGGCTTATAACCATTGGGTCAAGATCGGATCGAACACCTATTCCTGCCTCGAGGGATCGCTGAACAGCGCGGGTGTCGCGAGCAACGTCGCCGCCCAGATCAATGCCGCCGATCCAAATTGCTCCTGCACCACGGGAGGTGCCTATGGCAACGAGATCTTCATTTCGCTGAGGTCCGGTGAGTACGGCCCGGTGGCAGTTTCCAGCTCTGACGGTTCCGGGGGCGCCACGCTGTCGAACTACCAGCACTGGGTGAAGATCGGCAGCGTCACGTATTCCTGTTACGAAGGATCGCTGAACAGCGCGCAGATAGCGGCCAACGTCGCGGCGCAGATCATCGCTACCGACCCGAACTGCACGGCCACCGTGGGAGGTCAGTACAACAACGAGATCCTCATTACGCTGAAGGCCGGCGTCGCGGGCCCAATTGCGGTGTCGAGTTCGGATGGCTCCGCGGCTGCGTCGCTGACCCAGGGCACGAGTGCGGCGACCGTCCTGAACAACATCGCCGGCCAAATCAACGGAACGAACTGGGTGCTGAACGGCCCCGCCGTGCTCAGCGCCGCCGTGGTTGCGCCGAACCAGTTGGTGATCACGGCCGCGCCGGGAGCCGACGGCAACATGGTGGCGTTCTACCAGACGGACAACAACAGCAGCAGCCGGCTTTACTTCACCGCGAGCAATTGGAACCTGTCCGGCGGCTCATCGGATAACGTCTCGTGGCACGTACACATCGATTTCACCGCCCTCGGCTGGAGCAGCGTGGACAAGGTCTGGTGGACCATCGCGCCCGCGCTCCCGAACAGCCAGGCGTACCAGCCCACTGAGTGGAAGATGGTGGTCACCAACTGGGCAGTGACCAGCACCCCGGCGAGCAAGCGCGCGCTCAAGGTGGCCGGGCCCGGTTCGGTTCGGATCGAGGAAGACGGCACTTGGGTCACCACGTCCGGATACTGGGAGCCCGCCCCCGGCAACGACCCCGTGAACGGCGCATTCGCCTTCTGGAGCCAGGGGCGCGCGATCCGGGCGGCGGCTTCCGGTGCCAGCGTCACCATCGAGACGCATTGCCAGTACGCACACACCATCTGCGTCGGCACGCGTCTGGATACCACGTGCGGCATCGTAACCGCCACTCTGGACGGTGGCGCGCCGGTGACGCTCGACTGCTACTACCCCACTGCCACTACTTGCCAAACCCGGCGCCTGCTGTTCTCCGGCGTGGGAGCAGGGCAGCACAAGGTGGTGATCACGCTCTCGGGCAACAAGAACGCGTCGAGCCAGGGCTGGTATTTCTATTTTGATTTCCTGGAATGCGCGGTCCCGAGCGACGTCCCCGATCCGGTGGCGACGACCACCGCCGTGGCGGTGGCCACCGACTTCGACACGGACAACACCTACAAGCTGTCGCCGCAAAGGCTGGTCTGGAACATTCAGAAACTCGGACTGCTGGGCGAGATCGATCACTATTGCGGCGTCTTCTGGTGGAAGCAGTCGGTGGCGTTCAATCCCTCGTACCCCACATGCACTGTCACGTTCTCCGGCAACTGGAACGATCAGGATGTCGTCTGGCTGCACATTGGCGCCTCGGCTATCGGCAAGACGGTGTTCGGCGGGCAGGACAGCAGCAACACCATCGCGCGGCACTTCGCCAATTTCATCAACGCGATCTTCGACGGCGTCTGGGCCTCGGTCGCGGGCAGTGTCCTCACGGTCACTTCCCATTCGTTTGCGAGCGGGTGGCGGTATCACGTCTACACGGAACTGCCCGCGTCCAATACTGGCAGCGGCCACGCCGCGTTGACCGGCGACATGCAAGGCGGCACGTATGGCGTGAAGTGGGTGATCGATCCAACCCAGACGCCGGTGCTCAACCGGGCCTTCCGCGATTGGAATTCGGATTTCTTTGGCCTGCTCAAGGCGAACGGCATGAGCGCCGTCTGCTCGTTCTCGCAGGAACTGGTGCAACCGCCGGATAATCCTGCCGGTGGCGCTGTCTGGGTTCAACGCTTTCCCGACGGCACGGCGGTGGAGACTGCCACGGGATTCGGCACGTTGAACAGTTCGCAGATCGCCTTCAGCTCCAGGCCGCAGAACTACATGGGCCAAGCCTTCGCCGCAATGGCAGGTCTGATGCTGGCAGCAGGCTTGACGCCGAAACTCCAGTTTGGCGAGATCCTCTGGTGGTTCCTGGCCAACGCGTCGGGGATGGCGTTTCACGACGCGGACACGCAGGCCGCCGCACAGTCGGTGCTCGGCCGCGCGCTGGCAACCTTCCACACGCCCAACGACGATCCATCGGTCAACAGCTATGCCGACGCGAACTTCCTCCGGACACGCCTGTACAACTACGTGACTGCGATCCAAAGCTATGTTCTGTCGCAGTGTTCCTCTGCCGTGTTCGAACTGCTATGGCCGATGGACGTGAACGACCCGGACAACTGCAAGCTGCTGCGGTACATCAACCTGCCGTCCCAATGGACCACGCGCGCGGGCTCCGGCTTCGACACATTCCTGATCGAGGGCTACCAGTATCCGGGAATCGACCACAACCTCGACCAGGCGACCCGCTGCGCCGCATACCCGTGGAAGGAACTCTCCTGGGATCAGGCGCATTGCCGTTACCTGATGGGCCTGTACTACAGCACCTGGCCGTGGATGCGTGAGTTCGTAAACGCCAGCCGTATTGGACCGCCGGCCATCAAGCTCTGGGCCTACGACCACGTGTGCCTGTTCGGATGGCCGCTACCGCTGCCCACGAGCGACGACAGCTCCTTTATCTACTGAACGGTGCCTGACGGCAAACCTAGTGTTTCAACGGCCTATATGGGACGCCGATAATTCGCTGCGAACAAAGGAGTTCTAGTTCCCAGACAAGGAGGCGGCGCGCATCCAGACGAGGCTTCAATCGTGGGATTTCTACGGCGCAGGTGCTACTTGGTGCTAGCTGGAATTTGTTCTCGCGTTGACACTGTAGCGGCTCAGGTGGATATGCGATCCGGACTCGACACCCCGTTCTTGATCGAGTTGCGGCGAGGAGTATCGTCGAAAGCTGCCCCAACCTTAGAAGAGAGGGTCTGGCAAAAACAAATCTGCTTTGACTTGTTTCAGAGTACAATCAAGAGGAATCGGATGGCGAACCGCGTCCACGAAATCCGTGATCCAATCTACGGCTTCATCAAGCTGGATTCGGAAGAGCGCAAGGTCGTCAATTCCCGTCCATTCCAGCGGCTCCGGAATATTCACCAACTTGCGATGACCTACCTGGTGTATCCGGGCGCAACCCACAGGCGCTTTGAACATTCACTGGGTGTGATGGATACCGCGACGCGAATCTATGATGTCGTGACCGACCCGGAGAACATCAACCACGACTGCGTACGCGAACTCATTCCGCGCAAGAACGAGCTTGAGTGGGGGTATTGGCGGCGGGTTCTGCGAATGGCTGCCCTATGTCATGATGTCGGCCATTTGCCCTTCTCGCATGCGGCCGAAAAGGAACTCTTGCCGAAGGGCACTCGCCACGAGCACCTGAGCAAACTGCACATCCTCGGTGACCACCTAAAGCCGCTCTTTGCGGAACTGAAGATCCAAGCTGAGGATGTCGCAAAATTGGCGGTCGGGCCCAAGTACTACGGAAGTGGCCTATCAGTGTGGGAGTCGATCCTCTACGAGATGATCGGTGGTAACGTATTCGGTGCTGATCGAATCGATTATCTGCTGCGCGATTCGTTCCATAGCGGTGTGTCTTATGGCCGGTTTGACCACATCCGACTGATCGAGACGATGCGGATTCTGCCACGCGATGATTTGGGGTCAGCGGAGCCCGAACTTGGTATCACGCTTGGCGGACTGCAGACGGCGGAATCGCTCCTTTGGGCTCGCTACTTCATGTACACGCAGTTGTACTTCCATCCGGTTCGGCGCATCTACGACATTCATCTAAAAGAGTTCTTGCGCGAGTGGCTGAAGGAGGGCCAGTTTTCTGTACGGCTCGAAGACCACTTGGGTATGACGGATAATGAAGTTCTTGCGGGTGTGCTCCAGGTTGCCGGAGATCAGTCTCGGAAGGGTCATGAGCAGGCGCGGAGGATCATGGATCGGCAGCACTTCCGGTTGCTTTATGAAAGCAGTCCACTCGATCTCATGCTGAATCTAAAAAGTGTCGATCTGGTCTACGAGGCCGCTCGGCAGGAATTTGGAGACGGCGCAGTGCGCCACGATCCATATGAATCTGAAGGGGGGTCAGAGGACTTCCCGGTGTACCTTCGAGATGGCAATATTGCCTCGTCCGTCAAGCTGTCGGAAACGCTCAGACACGGCCCGAGTTTTTCGGTAGACTATGTGTTTGTCGACCCAGACAGCAAAGAAAAAGCGAAGACGTGGCTTGGCGACAACAAGAAGAAGATTCTAGAGGGTTAGGTAGGTTATTGATATGAATAGACTTGATAGGGCTAGCCTGCTATTGGCGCTGACGGAAAAACTACGTACCAGCGGAAGTTGGGCTGGGGAGACCCACGTCCAGAAAGCTACGTACATCCTGGAAACAGTGCTGGAGGTTCCGGCTGGATTTGAGTTCATCCTGTATAAACACGGCCCGTTTTCTTTCGACCTGCGCGACGAGATTGGCACACTTCGTACGGACGGATTCCTCGGTTGGGAAGTGAAGAGCGAAAGGTACGGCCCCAGCCTGAAAGCCGGCCCGCTGGGCGATGCGCTCAAGCAGCAGTTCCCAAGTATGCCCGAAAAATACGAATCCGAAATCGATTTCGTCACTTCTCGGCTGGGACATAAAAACGTTGCAGAGTTGGAGCGTCTCGCCACAGCCATCTACGTGACATTGAATGAGCGGGCTCCAGCAGATCGTCGCGCCCCGCGGATCAACGAACTGAAGCGCCATGTGAGCCTTCCGGAAGCGGAAGCTGCTGTTGAGGATGCCGATAGACTCATCAGCGAGGCAAAAGCGGAATTCGCAAACGTAATGACGGCATAAGCCGGCCAAGCCGAGCGGTCTGAAGTTCCTCGATGGGGAGGGCTAGCTAGCGCTCTAACAGGAAAGCCTCAGCAGGGAGGGTCACGCATTCTGTCTCTGTTTTCCGACCGCTTTGGTACTCAGTCCTGCTTCTACGGCGCAAATCGCAATCGTCACGTCGCGCACACCATCTGCCATCCAAATGTGATCTTCGAGGTGGAAAAGCCATCCGTTGACATGCTCACGGTATTTGGACCGGCAGAGGACTACATTGTGCGGGATGAGCGCTGCTCTCAGTACCGCGAAGTCCGGAGCGAAAACGACTCCCGCCAGGAATTCGAACGGCTTGCTGTCAAGGTTGCGGATCACACTGAGCTGGCGAGATGGATTCGCTGGTGTTGGTCGGCGCCCCTTGATCTGGTACCGTTGTCCATCGGCGTCAACCGCATCATAACCCTTCGCCGAGTTTCCAGCCAAGGTCAGCGACAGCGCGGTCGCGAAGAGGTACTCAGCGTAATCGCCGACGGGATTGTTAGTGGAACGTGTCAGCTTGCGGAGGATGAGCTCTTGGCCAATTGCACAGTAGAGTCGTAGCAAAGACCGTACGTCCAAACCGGAGAGTTCGATCTCGGCCATGGCCCTTCAGCCTAGCACCTCTCGCAGGAACACGTTACACTCAAGCCTGCCGTCTGATCATTGATAACAGAACATCCACGACGAGTCTTCGCCTTCGAAATCTCCCCGTCCGGTTAACAGTGTGGAGAATGGAGCGCCCTTCCGGTTCTCTAAACCCGAGTTCGGATTTGTGTTCCTCTCGGGGAGCCATTAAAAAGCCTTTATTTTTCAACTACTTAAGGTTGACTCCCGGATGCCCGGGGATTTGCGCGAAATGGCCAATACTGCGCGAAAGCGGGCTCTCTCCGGGGACGCCCAGAGAGTTGCCGGCTAGCCCGTAGTTCGCTGCGTGGGGCCTTTTGGCGCCCGTCTCTCAGACTCTCCGACAAGGCTGCGCGTTTGGTTAACTGGCGTTCAGGCCTCGACACCCGTCAGCCAGGCGCAATCGCGACATCCTCTCTCGCCTCTCTTTCAGACTCTCCTGAGAGCCATTTTCGGGAGAGTCATTCACGTGGAATGCAGGAGTTAGCCGTCAACCAAAGGGGAGCATACGGCCGAGCGTCGTGGTAAAATTTCTCCCACGCTGATTGTCGGCCCGTATCACCTTACGTCAGTGTGAACAGGAGAATGCTCAAATGGATGCGAATCTTCCGCGCCGTATCGTTTCCCTTCTGATTGTGTTGCCCATGCTACTCAGCGCCCAGTTGGCGCGACAGCACCATCCGGTCGCCCTAAAACATTGGGCAGCCCCGTTGTACTGGCAGCCGACACAAGCCAGCGCCGAGGAACGCGCCCTCGGCGTGGCTGCGAACGCAACTGGTTTGCCTGCGAGCGCAAACCCACTTGTCTTTGTGGCGATGCCGCCTTGCCGCATAGTTGACACGCGAGCCGGCCAGGGATTCACAGGCGCCTTCGGGCCGCCTTCTCTCGTGGCTGGAGCCATTCGGACATTCCCCATACTGTCCAATACCACTTGCCCGATTCCGGCAATAGCCCAGGCATACTCGTTCGAGATTTCCGTGGTGCCGCCAGGGCCGCTTGCCTACATCACGGCCTTTCCGACCGGAGAGCCGTCGCCCGTGGCTGCTATCGCTGTCGAATCACCGCTAGGCTATTTGGTCAGCAACACAGGCATTATTCCAGCAGGAACCAACGGCTCGGTTGATGTTTACGCTACCAATGCCACCGACATCGTGATTGACATCAACGGCTACTATGCCGCGATCGGCGACATAAACGGCAATACGACTTTGGGAGTCGGAGCGCTTCAGAACAATATCGGTGTCGATAATACAGCCACTGGCAACGACGCGCTGCAGAGCAACACCACCGGGCGCCAGAACACGGCCAGTGGCGCCAACGCGCTGCAGAGCAACACCACCGGGGCCTACAACACGGCCAGCGGCAACGACGCGCTGGGGAACAACACCACCGGGAACAACAACACGGCCAACGGCACCGCCGCGCTGCAGAGCAACACCACCGGGGCCTACAACACGGCCAACGGTCAAGCTGCGCTGCAGAGCAACACCACCGGGGCCGACAACACGGCCAACGGTATGGGTGCGCTCTTCTCCAACACCACCGGGAGCTACAACACCGCCATCGGGAATAGCGCCGGCGCCAACCTCACCACGGGCAGCGGAAACATCGACATCGGATTCGGCGCCTCTGGGAACGCCGGCGAGACCGCGACGATACGAATTGGAGGCCCGAGCTATCAGACTCGCGCCTTCATTGTGGGCATTCGCGGCATCACCACAGGCAACAACAACGCCATCCCAGTTGTGATAGATTCCAACGGGCAGTTGGGCACGGTCAGTTCATCCCGCCGTTTCAAGGAAGATATCCACGACATGGACACGGCCAGCGACGGCCTGCTGCGTCTGCGTCCCGTGACCTTCCGCTACCAGAAGCCCTTCGCTGATGGCTCCAAACCGATTCAATATGGCCTGATTGCCGAAGAAGTATCTGAAGTGTACCCCGATCTTGTGGCCCGTTCGGCGGACGGCCAGATCGAGACCGTGAAGTATCAGGTGCTTGACTCCATGCTTTTGAATGAATTGCAGAAGGAACATCTTCAGGTGCAGGAGCAGGAGCAGGCTGAAATGATCCGGCTGCTACAGGCTCGCCTTACGGCGTTGGAGGAAACAACGCGCCCTGGCAAGTAAGCTCACGTGAGGCTCGCGTCAACACACAGTAGAATCCAAATGGGTCCCATCTGGGCCACTGGTCTGAAAGACCCGCGGGGTGGCGTGTTTCGGGACGGGTCCCATAACCCAAAGATTCCGGCTTGTGACTCCGGGCAGCAAGAATGCCGCCTAACGGAAGACGGGATTCGATGCGATGCCGGGGATCGAAACCGTTGAGCGAGACCCTATCAGAATTGGGTTGGTTTCAGGATGCCCCGGCGAGAGTATTTAGCGATGAAGATGGATCGTTGTTTTCACGGGTGGAGGCAACCGAATCTTGCGAGCCAACTCAGCCAGCAATTCACGTGCCCGATCTGGCAGCGGAGCGGCGTGTCCCCTGTCGTTTTTCATAGTAACGGTTTCGCTCTCCCCTATGCGCCTGGATGGGGCCCCATTCCACGGTTTGGCCGCGCGACCAAGTGAAACTTCCCGCAAGCGGAGGCTTCCGCTGCGATTCCTATCGATAAGATCCCTTTGTGACCAGTCCGCAGTGCCGCTGGGTATAATCAGACCCGGAACCTTAAAAAGAGGTGTGAAGACATGCGCCTGAAAAGACTCATCGCGATTTCTGCAGCAACCATTGTCCTGACTGCCGCGACCCTGGCTCAGACTTTGCCGCCAGGCGTGCAGAAGGTGACCTCCATTGAAGGACTCACGGAATATGCTTTCCCGAATGGCCTGCATGTCCTGTTGTTTCCGGACAACTCCAAACCTAAGATCACAGTCAACGTCGTCTACCTGGTCGGCTCGCGTAATGAAGGCTACGGCGAGACCGGTATGGCGCATCTGCTGGAGCACATGGTGTTCAAGACCGCCAAGTCGGGTAGGGAGCTCTTCAGGGAGCTCACCGACCGCACGGGTGGCAACTTCAACGGCACCACTTCCTACGACCAGACGATGTACTTCGAAACGTTCAACGCGAGCGACGAAAACCTGCGTTGGGCATTGGGACTGGAAGCCGATCGCATGGTCAATATGACCATGCTCAAGAAGGATTTGGACACCGAAATGACGGTGGTCCGGAACGAAATGGAAGCCGGCGAGAACAGCCCGCTGAATGTCCTCCGTGAACGCGTACTGGCAGCGGCCTACAACTTCCACAACTATGGGAAGACCGTCATTGGCAACCGCACCGACGTCGAAAGAGTGCCCATCGCCAACCTGACGGTTTTCTACCAGAAATACTACCAACCCGATAACGTCGATCTCGTCATCGCGGGACAATTCGACGAATCGAAAGCCCTGGGATTCGTGGCGGAAACCATCGGCTCAATCCCCAAGCCGCAGCGCACGCTGACCCAGCCGTACACGGCCGAGCCGACGCAGGAAGGGGAGCGCTCCGTGATTCTGCGCCGGGTCGGAAACATTCAGGGGGTCATAGCGGTTTATCACATTCCGGCGGCCCTGCATCCCGATCACGCGGCCCTGGAAGTGGTGGCTCAGGTGCTGGGGGCGCCCCAGACGGGCCGGCTGTACAAGGCGCTCGTCGATAAGCAGAAGGCTGTAGCAACCAGCATGAGCGCCGGGGGAATGCACGATCCGGGGTTTGCGATGGCGTCGGCGCAGCTGAAGCCGGATCAATCCGTCGACGAGGCCCAGCAGATACTGCTGAGAACCGTCGAAGGTCTGGCGAATGAGCCGGCTTCCCAAGAGGAGGTCGACCGCGCCAAAGGCCGCATCCTGAAGAACATCGAACTCGCCCTGACGAACACCCAGTCCGTTGGCATGATGCTTGGTGGATACGCGGGCAGCGGCGACTGGCGCTCCCTCTTCCTCACGCGCGACGAGGTGAACAAAGTCACGGTGGCCGACGTGACGCGCGTGGCGAAGGCCTACCTGAAGTCCTCCAACCGCACGCTGGGCGAGTTCATTCCGGACGCGGCTCCGGATCGGGCCGCGATTCCTGCGACGCCGGATCCGGCTGCACGGTTCAAGGATTACAAAGGCGGCGCGGCGATTCAACAGGGCGAGGCGTTCGATCCAACTCCTCAGAACATCGAAGCGCGCGTGATCCGCGCCACGCTGCCAAACGGGTTGAAGCTGGTGATGTTCTCGAAGAAAACCCGCGGCGGCACGGTGGTGGCTGTGATGAACGTTCGGTTCGGCGACGAGAAGTCGTTGTTTGGCAAATCCGACGCCGCGGCCATGGCCGGAGCGCTGCTGATGCGCGGCACCAAGAACAAAAACCGCCAGCAGATCCAGGATGAAACCGACCACCTGAAGGCGCAGATCAACGTGTCGGGTGGCGCCGGCTTCGCTTCGGCGAACATCCGGACGCTGGAGGCGAACCTGGCCGATTGCTTGCGCTTCGCCAGGGAACTGCTGCGCGAGCCCTCCTTCCCCGAGGCCGAATTCGAACAGATCCGCCAGCAACGCATCGCCGGCGCGGAGAGCGCCAAGACCGAACCCAACAGCCTGGCTTCGCTGGACATGAGCCGGCACTTCACCGCCCGCTACCCTCGCGGCGACGTGCGGTACGTCTCGACGATTGATGAACAGATCGAGGATCTGAAGAAGGTGACTCTGGACGACGCGCGCCAGTTTTACGCGCAGTTTTACGGTGTTGGCGAGGGCGAGATCGTCATCAGCGGTCAGTTTGATCCGGCACAGGTGCAGAAACTCGTCAGCGAACTGTTCGGCGATTGGAAGAGCGCCAGTCACTACGAGCGGATCAGCAACACATACGCCAAACTGGAACCGATCAATCACAAGATTGAAACACCCGACAAGCAGAACGCCATTTTTCTAGTGGGGATGCCCTTGAAAATGACCGACGAGGATCCCGACCACGCGGCCCTCACCATCGCCGGCATGGTGCTCGGCGGTTCCCCCAACTCCCGACTCTTCCAACGCATTCGCGTCAAGGACGGCTTGAGCTACGGCGCTTCGGCGGGCTTCTACATGCCCACCAAGGAAGACGGGGGCAGGCTGTTCGGGTCGGCCATCGCGGCGCCGCAGAATATGCCCAAAGTGGAGGCTGCCTTCAACGAGGAGGTGGCCCGCGCACTGAAGGAAGGCTTTACCGCCGACGAGGTGGAGAAGGCCAAGAAAGCATGGCTGGAGGAACGCTCCGTGGGGCGTGCCGAAGAGGCGTCCATCGCCAATCTGCTGATCAGCCGCGAGCGCTGGGACCGCACCCTGCAATGGGACGCCAAGCTGGAGGCCGCCGTGGCCGCGTTGACGCCGCAGCAAGTGAACGAAGCGTTCCAGCGCCACGTCGACCCGGCTGTGATCTCCATCGTCAAAGGCGGCGACTTCAAGAAAGTGGGTGTGTACGAGTAGCGCCTCTGGCGGGGTTGTACACTTGGCGATAAATCCTTAGCACCAGGGATCGGGATGGATCCGCCCTGACGTCGCTGCGTTGTCCGTGAAGTCGGCGCGTGGAGTTACCCGTGTGCAGGCCTTGGTCGAGAGCGTCGCTGCCGGAAAACAGTGTCCGATATTGAACCTTAACGCCCGCCGCTGAACCAGCCTCAGCGCCGCCCTACGCGCGTTTCTGCCGGCAGACACGGTTTCCGCGCCACGGGCCAGGTTTGCTCATGCCAGACAGGGTCATCGAAGCCGTGGGACTTGATGGCAGCGGCATAGGGGCGGAACCCCAGTGCAAAACGGCTCCCAATTCAATGACGAAGCGTCGACGAAAGGCGATTGTTTCACAGCCTCCTGTCCCTGGTTCTTTCCTGGTTTTCAGGCGGTCAGAGACCTAGTGGCCTGCGCTACCGCTCTCCCGGAGCGCCAGGAGAGCGAGGTATTGGATTAGCGGGTCGGGCGATTTGGCCGATTTTTGCAGCAGGGTGGCGCCTTCTTCTGCCTGACCGGCGGCCAGTTGCAGCATTCCTTGGGCAAAAGCGAGATCCGTGCGGGCGCGGACGGCCTGGATGGCACCGGCGGCCTTCTGCTGCGCATCTTTATCGCGCAGCTTGAGGCTTGCCAGGCAGGGAAAGACATAATCGGGCGAGTCTACGGCTTCGCTCGCCTTGCTAATCTTGGCCCAGCGCTTCCGCGACGCCTTGTCCTCCAGGCAGGTGCTTTCCACAACGCCCATGTAGAACTGAAAGTGGGGTGCCTTGATGAGGCTGCCGAAGCCGTACATGGTGAACGGCACGCCCTTGTCTTCATCGCCGAGTTTCTCCAGCCCGTTCAGCGCTTCGCTGCACTTGCCGGCGTGCGCCCGCGCCAGCAACTGCTGCAACTGAGCCTCGATATACGCACGGCGAACGGCGTCGGGCTGCTTCTCGCGGGAGAAGGCGCCGGAGGTGAGGACGCCGAGGGCGCCATCGGGATCGAGCACGGAGCGGACCAGCAGGTGATCGCCGAAACGGGCAGCGGCTTCGGGCAAAAGTGCGGTATCGCCGGAGCGGGCCGCACCCGGCATGGCTGTGCGCAGGCGGTTCAGCGCGTCCGCAATGTCGCGATTCTCCGGATCCAGGCGGCGGCCTTCCAGCAGCACGGGCAGCGCCGAGGCCGGGTCCTTGTTGACATCCAGCAGCGCACGCCCCAGGTTGCGGTGAAGGGCGGGAAGATCGGCTTTGAGAGCGAGGGCTTTGCGCCACTCGGTGATGGCGGGACCGCTTTCCAGAGAGTCGAAGTACAGGTCTCCGAGCAGATCGTGAGCTACGGCATCCGACTCGTTGCGGGCGAGCGCCGCTTTCAGAACGGGAAAGGAGCTGGCGCGGTGCGGGAAGACATAAAGCGTGGAGAGCGCGGCGGCGGCTTTGAAATCCGCGGCGGGATCCTGGCCAAGTTTCATCCGGCAATAGCCGCGGTAATAGGCCACTAGAGGATTGTCCTGCGGGGCGAGCGCGCCGGGCTCGGCTTCACTTGGCGGCACGGCCGGATAGCGCCGGTCGAGAAGTTTCAAAGCATCGTCAAACGCGCCGAGCGCGAAATACACGTCCACGACGTCCAGCACTCGTACGGCATCGGCGCCCAAATGGCTCGATAGCGCGGGATCTTCGCCGCCGAGCAGCACGTTTTCCACGCGCAGCAGATTGTTGGCCGGATCCTGCTCACGCCAGAACCGCAGGCGCTCGGCGGCGGCAGCGGCTTTTCCGGCGCGGCGCAGCAGCGCCACTTCGAGCGCCCCGGTGGCGGCCGCGGCCTGCGGATCGGCGGCCAGCGGCTGGATTTCGCGCAGTGCATCGTCACCCGCCAGCAGGACCAGATGCAGTTCCGCGGCGCGCTTCCAGTGGGGATCGCGCGCGGCAATGGCGAGAGCCGAACGGGCATCCGCAGCGCGTCCGCCGGCCGCCAGCGCAGCGCCATAGTAGTAGGCCCCTTCCGCATCATTGGCGGCAACCGGCGCGAGCAGGCGGATGGCATCGTCGAAGCGGTGCAGGATGAATGCCACGCGCCCGGCCCCGACGGCGATGGGCACGCTAGCCGGGAATTTGGCGGCGCCGCTTTGATAATCGTTCCAAGCGAAGGCGAACGAATCCCCCTGCTCGTTAGAGGTTGCACAGGTAAGAACGGCGCTCTCGGAGCTGCCATCGGAGGAGGGCGTCACCGGCTCCGGATTCTTCGCACTGGGGTCGAACGGGATGGCATCGATCTGGCCTTCCACATGGTGGATGACAACCGTTCCCGCGGCGTCGGCGATGTCGACCGTCAGGGGGGCGGGTGCCGCATCCAGCGTTTTCTTGTAGATTTCCTTGGGATCAAGGTCCACGCTGCTCTCGAACAGGACCTTCTCGCCGCTGAGCAGGCGCACATGAGTTCCGGGCATGCGGTGGGTTGGATCGACTTCCACAGTCACTCCCGCGCCTACGCGACTGAGGTTGAGAACGGCATCGCGGGTGGCGCGCGAGACTCCTCCGAGGTCGTGGAAGGGAATCCAGTAGTGAGAGAACGTCTTGGTTTCGCGCGGCTGGAGGAAAGCGAACTCGAGCTGCGTTTCGAACAGGCCGGCTTGCATTTCGACGTACGAATTGAAATCGGGGTTGGTTAAGGAGTCCTTGACGTAATAATCGTTCGTGCCCCACAGCCAGAGCTTCTTGCCGCGGACCTCGGCCGCGTCGGCATAATGCGCGACGCCATTGCGGAGAGCGGGCTTGTAGACTGCCATCCAGGGCTCGCGGGAACCGTGGCCGAAGAGGCCGAGGTCCGGCTGGTCGTTGGCGATGTCGCTGAGGTCGATGCCTTGGGCGTTGAGCGGCCAGGACGTCATCGGCCCGCTGCCATGCGGCAGCATCCACTTTACGGGATAGACGAAATGCAGATGGGGATCATCCACTTCCACGGCGGCGTTGGCCCACCAGTGATAGCCGCGGCGGGCAGCCGAGGCGTTGTGCAGCGTGACCCGCTGCTCCAGAACGGCCGATCCCGGCCGCAGAATGTACTCGATGCGCCATTCCATGCCGGAGACGCGGTCGGTAGTCTCCACTACGACTCGGCCGATTCCGCCGCGGTCCGACCAGGCGAAGTCCACTGGAGAGCTGCCGGTGCGGCTGTGGGCGATGGGAAAGCTCGATCCGATGCCCATGGCGATGAACGCCTGGCGGGAGTCTTCTGGCCCGCGGCGCACGGCCGGGTTGGCGTAAAAGACTTCGCGGCCGGTGATTTTGTCGGTGCATCCGTGGATGTGGCCGCCGAGGTCGGGGAGCACGCGGCAGCTGAGGTATTCGTTCTCCAGGATCACGCTGCGGTATTGCTCCGGGTGGCCGAACTGGTTGGCGGGCGTACCGCGGATGGTGTAGGGATAGTTAGGGAAGTAATCGTGGGCGAATAGGGAGAATGGCGGATTGGGATCGGGCGCGGCTTCGTCGTAGCCGGTGAGCATCAGCCGTCCTTCCCGGACATGTACCGTACCCTCCTGGGCCAGGAGGGCGGCGGAAGCCAATATCCAAGCGGTGACGAGCGCGAGGCGTGGCATTGGATGTCCTCCCCAGTATAGTTCCAGACGTCATGTGGAAAAAGCCGAAGGGGCACCAAGTGCTCATGGCTGGACGGGGCCATTCTCCGAATGGCCGACCATTTGGGAAGCGGCCTGCGCTGCTGTGTTAGGATGCTCCGAGGAACGGTTCCCCATGCCCTTTATTGACACCACCAGCCTTCGTGTCATTGAGCGCCTGCCCAGTTGGCGTGGACGGTATTTCCACTCGCCGAGCATGACATTCGCGCACTACGAGTTCGCTCGTGGCTCGCCCATTCACGAGCATCTCCATCCGCAGGAAGAAGTCTACGAAGTCACCGAGGGCGAGCTTGAGGTGACCATCGACGTCGTGGCCCACATTGCCCGAGAGGGCATGGTCGCCATCGTGCCGAGTGGTGTCCGTCATTCCGTCAAAGCACTCACCGATGGCCGCGCCATCATCGTTGACTATCCACGAAGGCCCGATTTCGGCTAGGTGGATGTGGTTGGGGCTGGCGCGAAAAGCTACCGATATCTGGTCTTAACTCCCGGTTTGAAAGATTGTGCCGCCCACTTCCCACATCGCCGTTTGGGGACCCCTTGAGTGGCAGAAGTCCGAGGTGGCGACTCACGTCCAAGTGGGCCTGATGGGTACCAGTTCCTCGATCAGACGCGGAGCCTCGGCTGGGTTTGCGGCCGCTCTGGACGGAAGGGAGTGGACCAGACGAGGCATCAACAACGAATGAAGACGATTGGGAGTAATCTAATAGTGCCGTACGGCGAAATGGAAATTGCGGTCAAAATGCTGCCGCGGCTCAGAGGACACCTGAAGATGCGACACGCGATGGCGGCTATCCCCTTTTTGTTGGCCATCGGCGCACTCCCGGCACTGGCGGACCAATTGCCAGCCGCTTGCGGTGGGGTCGGCGCGGAAAGCTACACCCCTCCCGCGGTGACCATTCCCGCCGTGGTTCTCAACCGTGGCACGGTGATCACGGTCACGAATACCTCGATGCTGATTAATGGCGACACGTCCTCGGTGGCCGCGCTGGTCGCCAATCCCGGTCCGGACGGAATTTCTCTCCAGGAAGCGGTCATCGCTACGAACAACGACCCCGGCACATGGAATATCCAGTTCGCCCCTGCGCTAAAGGGGGCCACCATCGTCGTCGATTCCGGACCCAATATCAAGGGATTGTCCGGCTTAACCGGGGGCAACGTCACCATCAACGGCGACATCGATGGCGACGGACAGCCCGATATCACGCTCACCAGCCAGTCTGGCCCGGCCACGACTATTTTTGTTTTTTCGGGAGGCAACACTGTCTACGGGCTGGCTCTTCAGAACTGTGGGATCTGTGTTCTGATCAAGCGTCCACCCGCGGCCACCGGGACGACTTTCTCCAACATTACCGTCAGTAATCTGGTGATGACGAACATCCAAACTGAGGCAATCGTGCTGTCTCCAGTCATCGGCGAGGCTGGTCTCTCAAGTTCCAGCCCGGCCGTGGCTACGCATAACACCTGGGATCATATCCTGATTACCGGCAACACCATCGCCGGCAGCGCCTCCGGCCCGCTGCTGGGTATCGATTTCGGACTCGGCGGCACGGTCGGCGACACCTTGCAGCACATCACCATCGCCAATAACGATATTGTGCTTCCGATGCCAGGCGGGGCAGCCTCGAACGGCATCGTGGTGACCGTCGGAGGCGGGATCGCGTCGACGAACAACCAGGCGCTCGATGTCTTGATCGCCAACAATGCCATTTTAACCGCTCCTGGCTCATCTGGGATTCGCATTGCGGCGGGCGTGGGCAGTGCATCGACCAATTTGATTGACGGCATGCAGGTTATTGCCAACCAGATCCACGTCACTGGCCAGCTCTCGCCATTCCCCGTGCAGCCAATTGGCATTAACCTGGCGGTCGGAGATGCTGCCAGCGACGATGCGAACCCGGCCCTGCTGCCGGTCCAGTATTCGGAGAACAACATCGCTCGGAATATCGGCATTCTCTCGAACACCATCGAAGGAGCCGGTGGTTTCGGAGTTTTTGCTCAAGCGGCATGTTGCGGGAACAGCAACAACTTGATCGATAATCTTTCCATACTGGGTAATACGACGACGGGCACTGTGCAACTACTAGGCGGCGCCAGCGGTGGGTTCCTCAGCAGGCCCTCAACCGGGAATTCGCTATCCAACGTGCTCGTCCAGGCTAACAGCATCCGGAGCTTGACTCTTCCCGGAAACCCCAACTTCACCCTTGAGGGGTCCATCGCCAACGCGGGAATCGGGGTATGGGCAGGATCGGGCGGGGTGGGAAACAGCTTCAACGGTCTCTCGATTGCCAATAACGACGTGAATACGGCGTTCATTGGAATCAGCGTTGTCGCAGGATATGGCGCTCCAGGGCAAACCCTTTCCCTTCCAACCACCGATAATGTCGTGTCCGCTGCGCACATCTTTTGCAACCAGGTAGACCAGGCTGCCACGCTTGGTATTGCGCCCGGCTCCGGAATCAAGGGCATCAACGTGGTGGCTGGGTTTGATATCGCGACTGGTAACCAGGTGCTTCAGGTACGTATGGAAGATAATCTGATCGCGGGGGCACTTAGCGATGCGTCCTTTTTCGCCAACCTCGGTGATGGCGCGTCGGGAAATGCAATCTCGGGTTTGAGAATCTCCGTTCCCGTTAGCTGTGACCCTCGAACTCCGGCCATGCCGCCGAAAAACGGCCAGTGTGGAAAACGTCCACTTTGACGTCTTACGAGGGAACGAGCGGATGTGCGTCAGTCGACGCCCCATGCTTCTGGGAGATCACTCCGATTCGGGTTTCGCACGCGCTGATCCCGCGACGCCGGTTCCGGCCCGTCGTGGCAGCCGCGGAAAGGCTACCGATAAGGCGCGATAACGTCCTCCACTACCAAGCCGTTGAAGAAGACAGCAGTTTCGCGATGCAGGTATAAAGAGTCGGCTTGGCGGCTATTCTGAGCGATGCGCGGTCGGCACCGGCCTGTCCACGACGCGGCATAAGAGAAAAGCCAAGCAGACAGCGACTGCCTGCGCAAGCGCGCTGAGCCGGGCGATGGGGATGGCTCGAAAGAGGCTGGCGCGGAGGGTACCTACCTGTCAGACTTAAGTTATGAAGGCAGCCGCCGGCATCTTGATTGGCGTGTGGTTTGCTTCGGGGCAGCAGCCTGCTGTGCCGGCGCCGGACTCCCCGCGGCCCGAGGCGGTTTTTGCCGTCACCTCGACGCTGGTGCAGTTGGACGCTATAGTGACCGATTCCAAAGGGCACCAGGTCACCGATCTCACCCCGGCGGATTTCCAGGTCTTCGAGGACGGCAAGCTGCAAAAGCTGACGCATTTTTCGTACGTCCAGATAACCCAGGTATCCAAGTCGGCGGAACTCAGGGTGGCGCGTGAAAAACCTTCGCCCAGCTCCGTTGCGGCCTTGCCGCCTCCACCGCTGGCGCAGCTTCGTCCGGAAGACGTGCGGCGGACCATCGTGCTGATGGTGGACGATCTCGGCCTTTCCTTCAAAAGCATGGCACTGGTGCGCAATTCGCTGCGCAAGTTTGTCAGCGAACAGATGCAGCCGGGCGACCTGGTCGCGGTCTGCCGGACGGGCGCCGGATCGGGCGCCTTGCAGCAATTCAGCGCAGATAAACGGGTGCTGCTGTCGGTCATCGACGGCTTGCGTTGGAACCCCAATGGACGCTTTGGCATAACGTACTTCGATCCATACGCCAGGCCCTCGTCGTGGGAGGACCTGATCGGCTTCGCCCCCAGCGGCGATTCCCAGTCGCTCGATGCGCGACATGACAGCGAAAACAGCGCCATCTCTACCGTCGGCACGCTCGGGGCGATCAACTATATCGTCGGCGCGCTCAGCGAGATGCCGGGGCGCAAATCAATCGTGCTGTTCTCCGATGGACTGCAAGTGTCTGAAGCCGGCGTCGGTCCGCACGCCCTCAGACTAAAAGCGCAGGCGGCGGACGATGCCCTGGATACTAACGCCGATGTTCAGCGGGCCCTTCGGATCCTGACCGATCGGGCCAACCGGTCGGGCACCGTGATCTACACCATGCGCGCGACCGGATTGCAGAGTTTGCAGTTCGACGCACAGGACAATCCGCCACCGGATGAGATGCCGGTAACTCCAGTGGGTGTCCCCGCAAACAACCTGACCCGAGTCGTCGATCGCAGCGGAAAGGGCATCAGAAACAATATCCTGCAGGAGAATCTCGGGTACCTCGCGGACCAGACGGGCGGGCTGGCCTACGATAACGGCAACGACCTGAACAGGGGGCTTGATCGGGTGCTGGAGGACCAGGCGGGTTACTACCTGCTGGGGTATCACCCGCCGGAAAGTACGTTGCTGGGCAAGAACAAGAGGAGCGACTTCCATCGCATCTAGGTGAAGGTGACGCGCGCCGGGCTGCACGTGCGCTCGCGATCCGGTTTCTTCGGCGAGAGGGACGATCAGCCGCTTCCGAAGTTCAACACACCTGTCGAACAATTGCGCGCCGCCATGCTATCGCCGTTCCGGTCCTCCGGCGTGGGAATGCGGCTGACGGCGCTATATACGGAGGTGCTCAAACCACGTGGTCCGATGGTCCGCAACCTTCTGAGAATCAACGCGGCCGACCTGACTTGGGAGCATAACGTCGACGGCAGCGATGGGGCGCGGGTTATGCTATTGGCGGTCGCCACCGGCACCGGCGACCAACCGTTGGCGGCGGTGGGCCGCACTTTCAATATACGGGTAGCCCCGGGCAAGATGGCTGAGGCGCAGCGGAATGGTGCACTGTACAAGCTGGACGTGCCGGTTCCCAAACGCGGGGCGTACCAGATTCGCGTGGCGGCACGGGACGAGGCGACGGGCAGGATCGGCTCGGCCACCCAGTTCATCCAAATCCCGGATTTGAAAAAAACGGGTTTCGCGCTGGCCAGCGTGATCCTGCTGGATGGCGAACGGTCGCACGACGTGCACGACCTGCCGGACATCATGCCGGCGCTGCGGCAGTTCGAGCGCGGCGGCTCGCTCGAGTTTCTTTGCATGGTTGAGAACGGCCGCAAGAAGAAGCCGGATGTAGATCTGACCACGCGGGTGCGCGTTCTGCGCGATGGCAAGGAAGTGTTCTCGGCGCCCGCGCGGGTGATCGACGTGCAAGGCAGCGGGAAGGTCGTGTTCGGCAACCTGAAACTCGCGGACAGACTTACTCCCGGCGACTACGATCTGCAAGTGCTCGCGGCGGAGACAAACGGCGGCAAAGCCGCCGCCGGCCAGTGGACCGATTTCACCGTGCTGCCGTAGCGCGCCAGGCGTGATCGGCGGTGTAGCTAACGATAACCCGAAATAACGCCGCTGACAAAACTTATCGCGCGAGCGTGAAAGTGGTATCCTTTGTTCTGCCAACTCGTCGAGAGGCTGGCGAACACATTGGTACGAGTAGCCATTTTCTTCGCTGCGTCAGCCGCCCTCATTGGTTTGTCGTGGCGGTCGCTGAGGGATCTGCGCTCTCACGGCTTTTATCGCTTTTTCGCGTTCGAACTCCTGTCAGCCTTGATTTTGCTGAACGCCCCAGTGTGGTTTCGCGACCCACTCTCGATTCGCCAACTGGTGTCATGGTTCCTCGGAGCTGTCTCGATTGGACTGGCGATTGAAGGATTCCGGCTGCTTCGTTTGATTGGCAGGCCGGTGGCCACCACCGCAAGAAGCACCAATCTTACTTTTGAGAATACGACCACGCTGGTCACGGTAGGCGCGTACCGCTTTATCCGGCACCCCTTGTACGCTTCCTTGCTGGCGCTTGTCTGGTGCGCATATCTGAAGAAACCATTTGCGCTCAGTGCCCTTGTGCTGGCGCTGAGTGCGAGCGGTTTTCTCGCGGCCACTTCAGTTGCCGAGGAAAGAGAAAATCTCGGGACCTTCGGTGCCGCCTATGCAGCTTACATGAAACGCACGCGACGATTTATCCCATTCCTATTTTGAGGCGATGCGGGGCTGGCCGGAGTGCAGTTTACAGTCGGTCCCACCGCTTCAAGTTGCCTAGGACGTGAAGGTGGCAACCGATATCACCACATATCATTCCATTCTCAATTCGGCCTGACGACGCCGCTGTCAGGCGAGGGGGGTGGCGATCATTGGTGCGATGGGCTGTTGTCGCCAGGAATCAGTAAACGCTGGGCGACAACAGGCGGGTAGTCGCCGGTCGCAGGCACTTCCACGACTGGTACGCCGCCAGGTGATAAGAAGACCCTCTCAAGGTGTGTGACGCCTACGAGCGCCCGACCTGTGCGTCTGGTCGGCAATAGAGGAGTCGCGTTTGCGGGCGTGCGGGTTCCAGCAGTGATCGCCACCACCGAGATCGGATCCGATCGCGTTCCCAAGTATAACTGACCTAGGTATGATATTATACTATAGTCAATATATGACCACCCAGGCCCAGCGTCGTCAGGATACTCGCCGCCGGATACTGAGCGCCGCGGGCAAGCTCTTCCGGGCACAGGGCTTCGACAAGACCTCCGTGGATCAAATCGTGGCGGCGGCGGAGGTGGCCAAGGGCACCTTCTACCAGTACTTTCAAGCGAAGATCGATGTAGCCCTGGCCCTCGGCTCCGAAGCGCAGCAGCAGTCTCTGGAGGAGATCCGAAGCAAGCTGGCAGCCGGCCAGAGCCCTTTGGCGGTTGGCGGAGAATTCCTGCAGTCCACTGCGGATTGGGTGGAGAAGAACCGAGGCATCGCCCGTCCTCTCTCGTTGCATGCCCTCGAAAAACCCAGAACGCAGACTCCCAGTTCCATGCGGGCCATGCTGGCGTTGGTTTTTGCCGCGGCACGGAAGAAGGGTGAGATTCGAACCGACTTGCCCGCCGAACATATTTCGGAGTTGCTAGTAGGCAATCTTGCATTGACCGTTCTGCACTGGACCATGCACGGAAAGCGCGGGCAGCTAGCGGGCTGGCTAGGCTTCGCCTGGAAGTTGCATTTGGAGGGAGCGCTGCCGCGATGAGCGCTTTCTTGAGCTGGCTCGACGCATACGAAGCTGGCGTCTCGGTCTGCGGCGGCAAGGGTTACAACCTGGCGCGGCTGGCGCGCTACGGCTTTCGTGTGCCGCGCGGCGGAGTGCTGCCAGCCGGCGCGCCGCTTTCCGGGATCCGGCGCGGTCTCGAACAACTGGGACTGCTCGACGCCAAGGTCGCGGTGCGCTCCAGCGCCACCGCGGAAGACTCCGCACGGGCCTCCTTTGCCGGCATCCATCGAAGTTACCTCAATGTGAGCGGCAGCGATGCCGTGGAGCAGGCAGCCCAGGGCTGTGTCGACTCGCTCGAAACCCCAGAAGCCGTGACCTATCGCCACCGGATGGGCTTTGGCGAGGAAGAAGTGCGCTGCGCCGTAGTAATCTGCGAGATGGTGGAGGCGCGCTGTGCCGGCGTGGCCTTCTCTTGTGACCCAGTCACGGGCCGTCGCGATCTCATTTTGATCGACGGTGCGGAAGGCTTGGGCGAAGCGGTGGTGAGCGGGCGCGTCAATCCAGAGCGTATGATCTGGCGCAGCCAGTGCGGCCAGCTCTCGCGGGAAGGTGGTTCCGCCGACGGTGCCTTGTTACCGGAGCCGCTCGGCGTCTTTGGGTGCTCCAGGCGCGCCCGGTCACCAGCATGCCCCGCGCCGGATGGCCGCAGACGGCGGCGTTGCCTCGCCATTGGTCGACTGCCAACCTCAAGGACAACTTGCCCGGCGTACCGTGCGAACTCTCCTGGAGCTCTCTCAGCGACATCGTGGCGGAAGCTCTCTACGCCGCACAGAAAGCCGTCGGATACCAGATTCCGGCGGGCATGGAAGTGGTTCGCCGCTTCCAGGGGCGCGCGTTCTTCGATCTCACCGGGATTCAGTGGGCCTTTTATGACGCTTTCGGAGTTCTGCCGGCCGATACGGTGAAGGCGATCGGTGGATCGCAGCCGGTGATCCCAGTCCCGCCGGATCCGCTCAAGGGACCTCAAGGGCGCCGCCGGAGCATGGCGGGCTTGCGGCTGCTGTCGAAGATCTGGAACTATTCAGGCAAAGCGCGATCTGCCCTCGAGAGTGCATTGAGCTACCAACGCAGCCTTCAAGCCATCGATTGGAGCGCCCTCTCGCGCACCGACCTGCAGCGCGCGATGGCGCAGATCACGAACGTGCAACTGGCGCATCTGCCCGTTGCCGGATTGGCCAACAGCAGTTCCGGTCCCTGGCAACTGGCCCTCGATGCACTCGTCAAGGATGCCGACCTGATCGCGCGCCTGCAAACAGGCGCCGGCGGAGTGGCCAGTGCGGAGCCGGGCTATCGCCTTTACGACGTCGCTCAAGGCAAGGCGACACTGGAGGAGTTTCTCCACGATTTCGGCCACCACGCAGTCCACGAGGCCGACTT
>JBEKKO010000091.1:0-22542 GCA_050010695.1 Bryobacteraceae bacterium | reverse complement strand
GGAGTGATACCCCATCGAGGCTCCCCGTCGCTCAACGGCCTGCAGGATCGCCGCCTCTCCCACGGCTCAAATCCACTCCAATGCGCAAAGTCCTGTTTCGCGCCATTTCCGAAACCGCTGCCACGTATGCCAGGATGTTGATACCCCGCGCCGATTGGGTGTATACTAAACGGAAATCGGGGCCAAACATCGGCAGCCAATGCCCGCAACTTCCGCAGTAACTCAGCCAAGTAACTACGTCCTCATCGTCTTGGACAGTTGCCGCTACGATTCGTTCACGGCGGCGCGGCCTGCGACCATGCGGAAACTGGGGCGCCTCGAAAAGCGCTGGTCCTACGCTTCCTGGACGGCTCCCTCGCACTACAACCTGCTGATGGGTCTGATGCCGCATTCCAGTCCCCGCAACATCCTGGCAGCGGAATACTACCAGCGCGAGTTTTTGAAATTCAACCGTCGCCTCGGGATCGAGAACCTCGAGTTCAAGTCCTTCCTGCCCCGCTTGTACCTGCCTGTGCTCCTGCGCAAACTCGGGATTCGCACGCGCGCCATGGTCTCGCTGCCGGTCTTGAATCCAGCCACCGTCCTCAACACCGGCTTCGACTCCTGGGAACTCATGGAGCGCCACAACGACATGCGCGCCATGCTGCCCAAGCTCACGTTTTCCGAGCAAGCCCCCACGTTCTGGCTGCTCAACACGGGCGAAACTCATTATCCTTATGCGCTGCCCGGCGAGCCGCCCGGCGATTGGCCGGCCATCAGCGGCGTGCACGGCGTCTTCCGCCATCTTGACGAGCTCATCGTAGGCGGTAAGCTGCCGCGGGCGCGGCGCGGTACTTTCACCACCGCGAAACTCGCGGCGTTGCGCAGCCGTCAAATCGATGCGGTGCGATATCTGGATGGAGTCATCGAGGAGTTATTCGACCTGCTGCCGAAGAACACCTATGTGACTATCACCTCCGATCACGGCGAGTTGTTCGGCGAAGACGGATACTTCGGTCACGGCCCGATCCACCATGAGAAGGTTTTCGAAGTCCCCTTCATCGAAGGACGTCTCCGATGATTCACTGGGGACTCTTTGCATACATCGGTCCCGGCGCCGGATTCGCGTTTCTCGGGTCCTTTCTTTCGCTCGTGTTGGCCGTGCTGGCCGGCGTCGCATCGGCCGTCATCTGGCCCTTTCGCATGGCTTGGTCGCTGCTTTTTAGACGCCCGCGAACACGGTTCAAGAAAGCGATCTTCCTGGGATTCGACGGCCTCGATCCGGCCATAACCGAAAAGCTGATGGCCGAAGGCAAGCTACCCAACTTTGCCCGCTTGCGCGACCGCGGATCATACCGCCGTCTGCGCACCACCTTTCCCGCCATTTCGCCGGTTGCGTGGTCCACATTCGCCACCGGCGTCAATCCGGCGAAACATAATATCTTCGATTTTCTGAGCCGCGATTTGCGTACTTATGCGCCGGAGCTATCATCGGCGAAGGTGTGGCCCGCCACGCGAGTTCTACGAATCGGCAAGTGGAGTTTACCGCTGTCTCGCGCGGCGGTGGAAATGCGGCGCAAGAGCGAACCGTTCTGGAAGATACTTGGGCGCAATGCGGTCAAGAGTACGATTTTGCGCGTGCCCGTGACATTCCCCCCGGAAGCCTTTAATGGACGCGAGCTATCCGCCATGTGCACGCCCGATTTGCTTGGTACCCAGGGCACTTACTCGCGCTTCACCGCTTCCGAAGGTGTGCTCGCGGGACCCGAGGGCACTCATGTGCCGTTCCGCGTTCGCGATTCCCGCCTCGAGATTCAGGGCGAATCGTATCCGCTCGTTCACGGCGAATACACTCCCTGGATCCGGCTCAGATTCGGCCGCGCGCGCGGCATCGTGCGCTTTCTGCCGACCCGGTCCGAGCCGGAACTCGACCTCTACGCAACCCCCGTCCAGATCGATCCCGAAAACCCAGCCTTGCCCATCAGCCATCCGCCGTTTTATGCCATCTATCTGGCGAAGTTACTCGGGACTTATGCGACACTGGGCCTGGCGGAAGATACCTGGGCACTTAACGAAGGCGCCATCGGCGAGGAGGCGTTTCTCCGCCAGGCGGACCTTATCCAAAAGGAGCGGGAGGCGATGTTCTTCAGCGCGCTCGAACGAACGCGCCGCGGCGTGGTGGCCTGCGTCTTCGATACCACCGATCGGGTGCAGCACATGTTTCACGGCCGGCCGGACGTGATCGAACCGCTGTATTGCGATATGGATCGAATCGTGGGGAAGACGCTGGCCGCTGTGGATTCCGACACGGCGCTATTCGTGCTCTCCGATCACGGCTTTTGCGCGTTCCGGCGAGGCGTCAATCTGAATTCCTGGCTGCTCCGCGAGGGATACCTGGCCCTCCATGCGGGACTCGCGTCATCCGACGACTATCTGGTAGGCATCGACTGGAGCCAAACGCGCGCATACACATTCGGGCTTGGCGGCGTCTATCTGAATCTGCGCGGGCGTGAAGCGCACGGAATCGTGACAAAGGATGCCGCGGCGGAACTGCTTGACGAGTTAGTCCGCAGACTCACCGGGTTAGTCGATGAGGGAACTGGTCAAACCGCTATCCAGTCCGTGTATCGGGCGTCGGATATCTATCGCGGCCCGTACCTGAATGCCGCGCCCGATCTGATCGTCGGCTACACACCTGGCTATCGTGCTTCCTGGGATGCGGCTACAGGAAAAGTCACTCCCACGGTATTTTTGGACAACCGGAAGGCTTGGCGCGGAGATCATTGCGTCGATCCGCCGCTCGTGCCGGGTGTCCTTTTCTCCAATCTCAAGATCATTGCGGCGGACCCCGGCATCGAGGACATGGCGCCCACGGCGCTGAGTCTTTTCGGCGTCGAAGCGCCCGCGTGGATGGAGGGCAGACCGCTCGTTGCCACGGCGTGAATATGGTCTCTTGATCGCACTGACTCTGCTTGCCGGCTGCGGCGGCGGCCAGTACAAACGAGTCATCGTCATCGGAGTTGACGGCATGGACCCTGCGTTTGTCGAGCGGCACTGGGCGGACCTGCCGAGCCTGGCGCGACTGCGGCAGCGCGGCAGTTACTCACGCCTCGGAACAACCGACCCTCCCCAGAGTCCAGTGGCCTGGTCGACATTTATTACGGGGCTCGATCCGGGGGAACATGGCATTTTCGATTTCGTGCATCGCGATCCGGTCACGCTGGAGCCGTATCTCTCGACCGATAAGACCATCGGCCCGCGTTTCACACTGCACCTCGGGCCTTGGGAACTGCCGCTCTCGCGGTCTCGTGTTATCTCGTTGCGTAAGGGGCGCGCTTTCTGGGAGTATCTCTCGGACCGCGGTGTTCCGGTGACCATCGTGCGCATTCCCGCGAACTATCCGCCATCCAACGCGGGCCGGGAACTGGCCGGAATGGGAACCCCCGACCTGCGAGGCACCGAGGGTACTTTCAGTTACTACACGGACGATCCCACCGAGACTTCACATGATGTACCGGGAGGTCTGATTCGGAAGGTGGAAGTCAATGCCGGTCGCGTGGAACTGCGCGTGGAGGGTCCGCCCAACACTTTGCGCCGGGATCGCGCCTGGGCGTCGGTCCAACTAAGCGTGGATGTCGACCCGGACCGCCCCTATGCCAGGCTGCAAGTCGGCGATGAAAAGACGATCGTGCGGGAGGGAGAGTGGTCCGGATGGCGGCCAGCCGATTTTCCGCTACTACCCCACATCGCCTCGGTCAGAGGCATGTTTCGTGTGTTTGCGAAGCAACTGCACCCGCGGTTCGAACTGTACGTGTCGCCTGTCAACGTCGATCCCCAGCAACCGGCGCTACCGATTTCGGCTCCCAATTCCTATGCGCGTGAAGTGGCTGCTGGCATGGGAAGGTGGTCCACACTCGGTATTCCGGAAGACACCGCGGCGCTGCGTCAGGGCGTGTTCGACTTATCCGAGTTCCTGTCCCAAAGCCATCTCGTCCTCGACGATGAGCGGCGTCTTTTGGATGACTCGCTGCGGCGTTTCAGGGGCGGCCTGCTGTTCTTTTATTTCTCGGCGGTCGATCAGAATTCCCATGTGCTGTTTGGCAAACACGATGCGGAGTTACTGGATATATATCGCGCGGTGGATCGATCCATCGGCGAAGTTATGCGACGCGAGCCCGCAACCGAGCTGATGGTTATGTCGGACCATGGGTTCGCTGTGTTTGACCGCGCCGTCAACCTGAATACCTGGCTGGTTTCGCGCGGCTTCGCAGCCAAAGCCTACGCACTCGGGTTGAATGGTCTCTATCTACGCGACAAGCGGGTGGAGCAAGAGGTGAGGCAGCAACTCCTCGACCTTCGCGACCCCGCAAGCGGGCGCACCATGATCGCGAGCGTCGACGAAACCTACCCATCGGCGGAGAACCGGAGCATCGCGCCGGATCTGATTGTCGGCTACCGCGCCGGTTACCGCGCGTCCTGGCAAGCCGCGCTGGGGGAAGCTCCGCCGGGCGTGGTTGTAGACAACAAGAATGCCTGGATCGCCGATCATTGCATCGATCCGGGGGAAGTTCCGGCCGTGCTGTTCACCACGCGACCGATTCGCGCGAAAGCGCCCAGGCTGAAGGATCTGCCCGTCTCGTTGCTGGAGTTATACGGCGTAGCGCGCCCGGCACAGATGACCGGGCAGTCGGTTTTCTGACAGGATATTATTTGTTGGGCAAGCTAAAGCATGCCCCACCACGGAAAGATAGGCAGTTTGGTGGGGCATGCTTTAGCGGCCCTGCATAGGGTTTCAATCATGCTTTCGAAAACCACCGTCAAGTTGAACAAGATCATTTGCGAGCGGGCGCGGCGCGCGGCTAAGGCGGCTGGCTACAGCTCGCTTGAAGAGTTTATCGAGCATGCGATCGAGAAGGAATTGCCGAATCACGAACAGCCTTCATCGAAAAACGATCTGGTCCGCAAGCTGAAAGGGCTGGGCTATCTCAAATGAGAGCCCTGGCCACGCTGGCGCCTTTGAGCGCACTATGCGGTATCGTCACGGCGCTCGTCTTCCGGCGGTTCGGGTCCAGCGGCACGCGGCGAACCGTGAACCGGATGCTGGCGCACGCGATGGAGCTGCGCCTGTTTCTCGATGAGCCCCGCCTGGTATGGAACGCCCAGCGCGACCTGCTGCGCGAGAACCTGCGACTGCTCGCGCAGATTGCCGTTCCCAGTCTGATCGCCGCCCCGTTGCTTGGTCTTATCATGTGGCAGGCCGATGCGGTTTACGGCCGCGCGCCTTTGCGGGCGGGCGAAGGCGTCGTGGTGACCGCGCACGTCAAAGGCGGGGACCTCGCCGAAGTGCGGATGGAAGCGCCGGCGGATGTTGCGATTGAAACTCCGGGCGTGCGGGTTCCACGTTTGCGTGAAGTGAGTTGGCGTATCCGGCCCCTGGGGCCGTTCAGCGGACATTTGCGCGTTAACGCCGATGTCGACCGGATCGATATTCCGTGGCCCCGCGCCAAGGTGCTCGGCCTCCCCTGGCTCCTCTGGTTCTTCGGAATCTCGGGCGTCTCCGCCTTACTCGCGCCGCGAATTCCGAAGCGGCACACCGCAATCCTGGCTATCCTCGTATGCGCGCGCTCCGCCAGCGCCGCGGAAAAAACACCGGTCGTGCTGATTTCGATCGACACACTGCGCGCGGACCATCTCAGCGCGTACGGTTATACAAAGATCCGCACGCCCAACATCGAATCCTTCGCCGACAAAGGAACCATTTACCTGCGCATCGATTCACAGATCCCGTTGACCCAGCCATCGCATACGTCGCTGATGACTTCGACTTACCCGTTTGAAAACCGCGTCGAGGAGAACTCCGAGACCGTGCCGTCCGGGGCTGTGACGCTCGCTTCGGTGCTCCACGCCAACGGTTACCGGACCGCGGCGTTTATCGGAAGCATCATGCTCGACCGGCGCTACGGTCTGGACAAAGGGTTTGACCTCTATGACAGCCCGTTTGAGACGGCAGCCGGTGAGTTGCCGAATCCCTACTCCGCGCGCGTGCGGCGGGATGCCGCGCTGGTAACGCGGGCCGCGCGGCAGTGGATCGGCGAGAATCGCGGCGAGCCGGCGTTTGTGTTCCTTCACTTATACGATCTGCACACGCCGTATACAGTGCCGCAGGCGGCTGGCCTGACGCCTTCCGTGGCCGGATATGACGCGGAACTGGCGCATGTCGATCAAGTGCTCGGGCGGCTGCGCGAGGCGCTCCAGCGCGATGGGTTCTGGGACAAAGCACTGGTGATTCTGCTGGCCGACCACGGCGAAGGTTTAGGCGATCACGGCGAGACCAGCCACGGATACTTCATCTACGAAAGCACCATGCATGTGCCGCTCATTATTCACTGGCCCGCCAACGCTCCGAAGTACCCGGAGCGAGTCACCGAGGCAGGAGGACTGATCGATGTGGCTCCGACGATTCTCGACTTCCTGCACATCGCTGCGCCGCCTTCGTTTGAAGGAGTAAGTCTGCTGTCGGGGGTCAGTGAGCGCATGGTATACGGCGAGAGTATTTACCCGCAGGAGACTTTCGGCTGGGCCGCTCTGCGGTCTCTCGAATCGCGAGGGTATAAGTACATCGATGCACCCAGAGCGGAGTTATACGATCTCTCGAAAGATCCGGGCGAGCGGGTGAACATTTTGCCGGCGCACCCGGCGGAGGCCCGGTCGATCAAGGCGCGGCTCGACGAGTTGATGGCGCGGCACGCGGCGCCGCAGCGGCAATCGTCGTCTGAACCTTCCGCGCACACGCGAGAGGTGCTCGGCTCGCTGGGGTACACGGCGGGCGGCAAACCAGCGGCGCACAATCCGGCGGCCGATCCGAAAGACAAGCTGGCGGAGCAGGAAGCTTACGAGCGCGGTCTGACATTGCTGTATTCGAACCGTTACGACCAGGCGATCCTCACGCTGCGGCGGATTGTGACCGGAGACGCCCGCAACCTGCCGGCGCTTGGCGCGCTGGGCGAGGCGTATCTGCGCTCGGGCAATGCGGCGCGGGCACTCGAGTTATGGCAGCAGGCGCTGGAACGCGATCCGGCGTACCGGCCAGCCGCGGATTCCATCGGCGAGTATTGGCTGGCGCGGAAGGATTACGGCAAGGCTTGCCGGTTTGTACCAACCGCGCCGCAGTGCAAGGCTCGGCAGTAGCTGCCCCCGAGCCGCACTATTTCTTTCCCCTACTTGCTCGCCGGTGTGGAAGCCTGGCCGGCGATCGGGATATAGAGCAGCTCGATTCCCTTCCCGTTGCGGGGGTCCTTATTGCGGGAGTACTGGCGCGTGCCGTCGCCATCCCAATGCTCAAACACGCCCAGGCTGGAGATTCTCTTGCCGCCTTGCACATAGGCGGTCTTAGATGGCGGATTCGGTGCCAATGCCATCTCCTGTAAGTAGTCGTCGGCGTTTTCCCGAATCAGAATTCGAGGGTGATTGCCGTTCTGCGGATCGTTATTGTTCTTAGTCTGAGAGAACAGGATGTCGAGGCCCACCGAATCGAGCGCCACGCCATCCTGTGACGCCAGAATGCTGGCCGGCCAGTCGGCGTTCTCATATGGCGCCACACGATTATTGAACGGCGGATTCGGAAAATGCAGCGGAAAGGACTGGTGTCTTCTGGCGCAATACAGACCGTCGAGCACATACAGAACGGTCTTGGCTCCCAGGTTAGGGCAGGCGGCCAGGTCCACGATCGGCGAATAGGCGTTCTTAGTGGCCTCCTGGTTCGTGTTGATGGCGGCGTGAAGCTCGGGCGTTCCCTTGATGGAACCGAAATGATTCTTGCCGCACATGGTAACGCCGGTCTGCCCTTCATCGCCGCCTTCCGCCGCGGCATAAGGGTAAGAGTGCGCTTTCAGAATAGCCACATTCACCAGGTAAGTTGCGTCGCGCACCTGGCGTGGAATAAGTTGGGCGTCCTTGTATTTGTGGCCCGAGTACTCCACGCCTTCCACCCAGTCGGCCGCCTCAAGGCCCCGATGACTGCCGTACTTGGGATTATTGGGTTGCGCCGGGTCGGGCGGGTCCGCCTGGATGAAACGGACCTCCGGGAACTCAGCCCAGATTTTGGAGAGCATCGCGGGATAAATGTCGCGGCGCGCATCGTAAACCAGAATATCTTCCGGGTGGACGCCCGATTGGCGAACTAACTGCCTCACCATCGCCAGCGCGAGTTGTGGCGATACATTCACGATGTTGCCGGGGCCAGCGGCGGCGCTGTTATTCAGATTGACCTTGACAGCCACGATTTCACCGGGCTGATACTGGCGTCCGCTCAGTCCGCGGGCTTTCTCGTTGTAGTACGCAAAAAGCCCCCGCCAAGCTTCCGCGTCGGTGGCGGCGCCAGTCAGTTTCCGCAGGCAAGCCGAGAGCATGGCATCCACTCTCCCCTGGTCGGTGCTGGCGTCCATCCACCATTGGCTGGAGGAAGACTCCCGTTGGCCGTCCCACTTGGTGGCCGACGGATCGTGCGCCCAGGTTACCCGGCCCGGATGAATACCGCGAGCCGCGCCCAGCGGAACGTTTCGCTGCTGTGGTGAGTAATCGTACCTGGTAGGCGTATTGGACAGAGAAGAGAGCGGAAGAGTTAGCCGGGCCGATACGGCGAATACGATGGCGGCGCAAATCCCCGCAGCCAAAATCGGATAAGCGCGGATGACTCTGCCCAGGCGTTTGACTGCGAAGAGTCCGGACAGCCAGGCTGCCACCCACAGCACGAATGTGCTGGCAATTGGAAAAGCGGCCCGCTGGCACGGGTAAGACGCCCGGCTCGGCTTGGGAACCACGCGAACGAGGAACCACACCAGGGCGGCAAATCCGCAGAGAATCCCGAAAACCTGCATCGGCCATCCCCGTGCAGTTCTGGCTTCCCGGGTAAGACGTTGGATCGTTTCCTTAGCTGGATTTTTCATTGTGGACACCGGCATCCTAAATCAGTATAAGCCGTGGCACCGTCCGCCGCTCGACCCTCTTCGTCCCTTATGCTGAAAAGGGAGGCGCCCGATTGAGAACGATTGCGTTAGCGGGGTTGCTGCTTTGCTGGATCGCCTGGTGGTATCCGTTTCTGTTTCGCGCGCCACATTATCAGAAGCGGCCTTCGATCACCGTACCGTGGCCCACGCGCGCCGGGCTGCTGCTCGAAACCGGCGCCTTCGCGGTGGCTTTCGTTTTCCATTTGCCCGTTCTGCAGCCGGCCGGCGCGGTGCGCACGGTGTTGGGGATGGCAATCGCGATTCCCGCGGCGGTGATGGCGTGGCAGTCGGTGGCGCACCTGGGCAAGCAATTCCGCTTGCACGCCGGTCTTTATGACGATCACGAGCTGGTGCGCACCGGCCCGTACTCGATCGTGCGCCATCCGATCTATTTCTCGCTGTTGGGAATGCTGGCGGCGAATTGTCTGCTGCTGACGCGATGGCCGTGGGCGCTGCTGGCGCTCGGGATGTTCATCGCCGGCACGGAGATCCGCGTACGGAGCGAAGAAGGGCTGCTGGCCGCGCGCTTCCCGGAGGAATTCGCCGCCTACCGCCGCCAGGTGCCGGCCTATCTGCCATTCGTGCGATAGTGTCTTTATGAAACGGTGCACCACTGGGTTACTGATGCTTTTGTTGGCGGCGGCCGCGCGAGCGCAAGAGAAGCCCGCGCAGGATCTCACCGGCCAATACCGCGAGACCGCCGACAAGTTGATCGACGCAGCACTGGCGGATCGGGAAGGCTACGAACGCCTGGCGTATCTTTGTTACCGGATCGGCAACCGGCTCAGCGGATCGCCGGCTCTCGAACGTGCCGTCGCCTGGAGCGCGGAACAAATGAAAACCGCCGGGCTGAGCAACGTGCGCATCATCCCGGCGAAGGTGCCGCATTGGGTCCGCGGAGAGGAATCCGCGCGCCTGGTGGCGCCGCTCGATAAGCCGCTGCACATGCTGGGCCTCGGGATGAGCGTGGGCACGCCGCCGGAAGGCATCACGGCCGAGGTGGTGGCGGTTTCCGATTTCAGCGAGCTCGACAAGCTGGGCGCGGACAGGGTGCGGGGCAGGATTGTGCTCTACAACGAGGCGTACCAGGGCTACTGGCCGACGGTGAACTATCGCCGCACCGGGGCGTCGCGCGCCGCGGCGCTGGGCGCGGTGGCGGTGCTGGTGCGTTCGGTGACGCCGCTGGCGATGCAGATTCCGCACACTGGCGAGATGCGCTATGACGATGCGCAGCCGCGCATTCCCGCCGCTGCGGTTTCACCCGAGGACGCCATCATGATGGCCCGCCTCGCGGCCGGCGGCGTGATCGTGAAAGTCCATTTGCGGATGAGCGCTCACATGGAACCGGATGCCGACAGCGGCGACGTCGTCGGCGAAATCCCGGGCAAGGAGCATCCCGAGGAAGTGGTGGTGATCGGAGGCCACCTCGATTCCTGGGACGTGGGCCAGGGCGCCCAGGACGACGGCGCTTCCATCATCGCCTGCCTGGAAGCGGTGGCGCTGATGAAAAAGCTCGGTCTGGAGCCGCGCCGCACGATACGCGTGGCCTTCTGGGTGAATGAGGAGAACGGCGGGCGTGGCGGCGAAGCCTACCGCGCCTGGATCGGCGATCGGATCGGGAATCAGGTGGCCGCGATTGAGATGGATGGCGGCGCCGAATCTCCGGTGGGGTTCGGAGCGAACGTGGACAAAGCTTCGGCCGACTTGCTGCGCCAGATTGGCCGCCTGCTGGAGCGAGTTGGCGCCAGCGATATCGGCGGCGGCGGCGGCGGTGCGGATATCGAGCCGCTGATGCGGGGCGGCGTTCCCGGCCTCGCCGAACGCACCGTCGGCACCCATTACTTCGACTGGCATCACACCGAAGCCGACACCTTCGACAAGGTCAACCTGGATGACTTCCGCAGAAACATGGCCGCCCTGGCGGTGATGGGTTATGTGCTGGCGGACATGCCGGGCCGCCTCGAGGCGAGCGGCGGGACCGGGCGGTAAGGCGTCGGCACGAGTGCCGACGCGGCACGCAGGAGTGCGTGCGCCACCTTATTTGTCGTGCGTTTCGGCGGCCAGCTTGGCCTGGGCTTCGTCCAGCTTGCGGTTGACGCTGGCCAGTTCCTCCGGGTCGGCTTCCGGCTGGGTGGCCTTCTGGAATTCGCGCAGCGAGTCCTGCCATTGCGCGATGGCCTCTTTGGTCTTGCCGAGTTTCAGGTACACGTCGCCCAGGTGGTCGTGGACCGTCGGGTCCTGCATACGGTCCAGGGCGCGCTCCAGTAACCCGCGGGCGTCGTCCAGTTTGCCCTGCCGAAAATAAACCCAGCCCAGGCTGTCCAGGTAAGCGCCATTATCGGGGTCCAGATCCACCGCCCGCTTGATCAGATCGTAGGCTTCTTCCAGCCGCACGTTCCGGTCGGCCAGCGTGTAGCCCAGGTAGTTCAGCGCCAGCGCGTTCTTTGGGTTCATCTCGAGCACCTTGCGGAAAGCGGCCTCGCTTTGCTCGTATTTCTTTTGCCGCTCCAGGCTGACGCCGCGCATGTAGTACACCTGCTCCTTTTCGCTGTCGGTGCTGGTGAGCTGGTCGGCGCGGTCGAGCGCCTTCATCATTTCATCCCAGCGTTTGCCCTGCTCATAAACTTCGGCCAGCTCGAGTTGCAGCTCACGGCTGGCGTCGCGGTTTTCGGCGAACTTCTTGATGCCGGCCTGCACTTTTTGTTCCGCCGCGGCCAGGTCGCCGGCGGCGCGATAGGTCTCCACAATCTGCACCGCAGTCTCCAGTTTTTCGCTGTCGGTGCTGGCAAACTGCTCGGCGCGGTCAAGCGCCTTGATCATGTCGTTCCAACGTTTACCCGTCTCATAAACCTGGGCCAGCTCCAGTTGCAGCCCACGGCTGACGCCGCGGTTGTCGGCGAACTTCTTGAGGCTGGCCTGGGCTTCGCGCTCCGCCGCCGCCGGGTCGCCCGCCATGCGATAGGTTTCCACGATTTGCACCGCCGCATCCGCCTGCGCGTCGTCGTCAGGGTCGAGCGTGGCGTATTGGCGGAACGCATCGACCGCGGCCGGGTACTGCTTGGCGTTGCGATAGACGATGGCTAAATGACGCGTCAGTTCGGCGCGGGTCTTCGGGTCGCGGGCCGCATAAGTGCGGCGCGGCAGGTTATCCAGCAGGGATTTCATGGCCGCAATGGCCTCGCCGGTCTTGCCCTCGGCGTCCAGCAGGTAGACTTGTTCGTCGCGCACGTCGATGTTGTCCGGGTCCAGCAGTTGGGCGGTGGCCAGCGCCTTTTCAGCGTCCGGAAAGTCGTGCTTGAGGCGGTAGAGGCGCGCGGCCCACAGCCGGTAGCCAGGCTCGCGAGGGTTGTCGGAAGCGAGCTGCTGGTAAACTTTCAGCGACTCATCGAGTTGGCCGGACCGGAACAGGGCAAACGCCAGCTCCTTCTGAAGGCGTTCGTCGTCCGGATCGAGCCCAACCGCGCGCTCGAGCGCATCGGCAGCCGCCCTGTAGTCATTCATGCTCTCGTACTGCTGGGCGAGGATGCCGAGCGTGTGCTCGTTGGGGCTCTTGTCGGTCAGCGTCTTCAGCTTCTCGAGGGCCTTGGCGGAGTCGCCCATGTCGGCATAGATCGCCGCCAGACCCGTCAACGCATCCTCATTGTCCGGTTCCACCTGGAGGGCGCTGTTGAACGCTTTCTCCGCCGCCGCCGAATCGCTGGAGGCACGGTAGAGCTTGCCCAGGTACGACCAGCTCTCGACATCCTTGGGAGCCTGCTCGGTGACTTTCTTATATTGCTCGATCGCCTTATGCAGATAGGTGTCGTCGATCTTGGCATTGGGCGCGTCGCCGATCGCCAGATGGGTGTAGATCTGCGCCAGCGTGCGCCGTGCATCGAGGTTGGTCGGGTCCAGCTTGAGAAGGCCCTCGGCCTGGTCCACGGCGTCGGCCAGACGGTTGGTCTTGATGTAGAGATCCGTCAGCTCTTCTAGAATCAGACCGTCCTTGGGATCGAGCTTGATGGCTTCCTGGTAGTAGTGGATTGCCTTGGTGACATCTTGCGGGCTTCCCTCCGCCGCCGCCAGCTCGGCGTACAGCCGTCCCATGGCAAAATTGTAGTAGGCCCCCGCTTTGTCCTCGGAAGCCGGAGTGGGCGGCGCGGCCGGCGCGCTCTGAGCGAAACTGGCGCATGCCAGAGAACCGGCCAGGAAGAGCACTTTCACTGAGCGAATCATGGGGTCCTTACTTGATTCCGGCCATTGGCATCCCCAGGGCCGAAGATCACCTTTTTATTGTATAACGGGGTTGCGCCGCAATGCCCGTGTCCGCCGTCGGATGGCGCCGGCAGTCGATTCCCGCCGCGGGTCCGGCTCGAAGTGACGCTCTCAAAGTCCACTATGATGCCGCGCACCGGCGACCGGCCAGAGCCGGCCAGCCCCTCCCTATTACAAGAAGACGCTTCGGGGAGCCCGATGGTTGCGCTGGTGGGACCCACCGGATCGGGGAAAAGCGATCTGGCGTTGCTTCTGGCCGAGGCGTTCCAGGGAGAAGTCATCAACTGCGATTCGCTCCAGGTATATCGCCATTTCGATATCGGCACGGCCAAACTGGGCGCGGACGAGCGGCGCGGAATTCCGCATCATCTGATCGATATTCTGGAGCCGGACGCTTTGTTCACGGCGGGCGAGTTTGCACGCGCCGGACGGGACGCCGTCGCCCGGATTTCCGCCGGCGGCCGATTGCCGATTGTGTGCGGCGGCACAGGCTTCTATCTGCGGGCGCTGGTGGACGGGCTGTTCGCCGGGCCGGCGCGGGACCAGGCGCTGCGCGACCGGCTGGGCGCTCGCGAGAAGCGGCGGCCGGGTTCCCTCCACCGCCTGCTGCGGCGGCTGGACCGCGCGGCCGCGGCCAAGATCCATCCCAACGACGTGCCGAAAGTCACGCGCGCGCTCGAAGTCTGCCTGCTGACGCAGCGGCCGGTGACGGAGCTGTTCGAACAGGGGCGCGCCGGCCTGACCGGCTACCGCGTCCTCAAATTGGGCCTGCTGCCGGATCGCGACGCGCTCTACCAGCGCCTGGATGAACGCTGCGCCCGCATGTTCGCGGCCGGCCTGGTGGAAGAAGCACGGCGCATTCTGGGGCTGGGCTTCGCCGAGACCGTCAAGCCGTTCGAATCCCACGGATACAAACAGGCGCTCCAACTGATCCGCGGCGAATTGAATCCACGCGAAGCGCTGTTCTACGCGCAGCGCAAGACCCGCAATTACGCCAAACGCCAGATCACCTGGTGGCGCAAGGAACCGGGCCTGGTGTGGCTGCGCGGCTTCGGCGAAGAGCCGGCGATTATCGAGGAAGCCACGGCGCGCGTGCGGGCGTTCCTCGAATAGCGTAGTCAGCGGATCCTTGTCCGGCAAACCTACTGCGAGGTGATCGTAGGATCGGCCGGAGCCAGGTACTGGCGGACGAAAGACATGGCCGCCGGGCTCTCGGTTCCATCCGTCACCGCAGCGGGTGGCGACGCGTTCACCGCAGGACAACTACGGTTGGCGGCAATCCGGACAAGCGGATCGAACCCGAGATCGCGTATGAACCGTGGCGGGCCGATGATGTCCAGGCACTGCCTGCAATTCGAGATGTCGTAGCGGGGAACCCAGCGGACGGCTGGACCATTGCGATGGAGGGCGGCCAGGTCGCAAGCGGCCGCGCCGAGGCTGTCGATGAACTGCCGCTGCGCGTGGATTATTTGAAGACGCTGCGCAAGCGGCAGTTCATCGGGCTGGAGCGGCCCCGCAAGGCCGGCCGCGGCAATGATCGCCGCAAAGGCGAGGACCGCGCCCAAGGTGGACCACGCGGTGCGGCCGCCCTCGGCAGTTTGCCGGGAAACACCGTTGACAACGCCAGGAGTTTGTCGAAACACTCCTTTGGCGACCCTCCTCCGGTCGCGGTGACGCAAAGCGCTCGCGGATTTCGGGGCACTCACCGAACCGCGGCCGTCGGCGACCGGCCGCTCCGGAACCTTCTTCGACAGACGCTTAGGACGAGCCAGTAGGGCTAGCAGTATCCCCGCCCTTGCCAGCCAAAGTCCAAGAAACGGCAGCGTCACATAGTAAGGGTTCAGGACGGCATCGTAGCTCCAGCGGCGCGCCAGTCCGATCTGAACGATCGGCACAACCAGGACGGTGCAGCCGCCCAGAATCAAACCGGCCAAGTCGGCCCGGCGGCCCGCATCGATGGCCTTGGAGACGGCCAGCTTTGTTGCGGCCGCCGCCAGAGCCACCAGGCAGACCGAATACACCTCGCGTTCCGGCAGCGACGCGGTGAGTGAATGGATTGAATTGACGAACAACCCCTTGTTGAGGATGAAAACGGCTAGGTTGGCAAACAGGCTTCCGTCGAACAGCCCGGAAGAGTTAAAGGGCTGGTGGGCAGCGTAGACGCTCCGGCCCCACCAGGCAAGTGCCGTCGGCGCCAGCGAGACGGTACAGAGTATTCCCAGCCGGCGTGCGGTGATGTTCCGGCGCTGCGGCAACAGCAACGCCGGGGCGCAGAGGGCCGCGAGGTAGACGCCCGGCGCCAATGTCTGGGATGAGATGAACACGGCTGCCGCCGCCAGCGCGACAGAGACTGCAACGTCCGCCAACCGCATGGTCTCGCCGAAGACGATGCAGCGTGCGTGCAACAAGCGGACCCGGGACCAGATAGCCCCAATCGTCGTAGAACCAGTAATTGACAAAGACGCGGTGGCCATAGGCCAGCGAGTAGGCCACCGACCCGGCTGCCGCGGCGCGGAACGGCCATCCCAACATCTCCAGCGCAGGGATTGCTCGGATTATGGCCAGGAATCCCTCGGCAGCGGCGACAAACGCCAGCCCAAGAAGCGTGAGCAGGGCTGTCTGGACAGAGCGATCCCCATAGGGCGCACGAATGACACCGAGGTCCACCACGGCCGCCAGCAGCAGGTAGGCTCCGGTTCCGAGGGACAGAGTCGCCAGAGGCGAGAGCTTGCGGCCGGAACCCACGGCAGCCGCGCTCGAGTTTTCAATCGTTTCACGATTCTCAGCGGCGCGCATCAGCCGTTCCAACAAGGCCGATAACTTGCCTCTGCGGATCGATGCACATGGCCGGTGAGCATCGCCTGTACCAAACGAAAGTGGCATAGTAGCACGTTTGAGTGGCTCTCTCGCTCGGCGGAAGGAGCTTCGCTGCTACACTGAAACCAATGGTGCGAGGCCGATACTGCGCCATCATCTACCAATGCTCTCGCCAGCCGCCAAGGAGCGAATCGCCGCGTTGCTCGGGCCGCGCGGCTATCTCGACCGGCCCGAAGACCTGGCTCTTTACGAATACGATGGCGGCCAGGACAGGCATCCGCCCGATGTGGTGGTCTTCCCGCGCAGCTCGGCGGAAGTTGGCGCGCTGGTCCGCATCGCCAACCAATCCGGCATGCCTATCGTCGGCCGCGGCGCCGGAACCGGTCTGTCCGGCGGCTCCATCCCGCGCCATGGCGGAATGGTGATCGCCTTCGCCCGCATGAACCGGATCGTCAATCTGGATACGGCCAACGAGCGCGCCGTGGTGGAACCGGGCGTGGTCAACCTGGATGTCACGGTGGCCGTCGAAAGAAACGGCTATTTCTTCGCGCCGGATCCCTCCAGCCAGCGCGCCTGCACGGTGGGCGGCAATGTAGCCGAAAATGCCGGCGGCCCGCACACGCTGGCATACGGCGTCACCACCAACCACGTGCTCGGCCTGGAACTGGTGCTGCCGGATGGCAGGGTGGTCGAAACCGGCGGCCTGCCCGATCTGCCGGGCTATGACCTGACCGGCCTGCTGACCGGCTCGGAAGGCACGCTAGCCCTGGTGACGAAAGCCACCCTGCGGTTGATGCGCAAACCGGAGATGGTGAAGACTGCCCTGGCGATTTATTCGAGCGGCGAGGACGCCGGGCGCACCGTCGCCGAGATCACCGCGCAAGCCATCACTCCGGTCGCCCTCGAGATGCTGGATGGAGTGATGCTCCGCATGGTGGAGGAAGCCACCCACGCCGGCTATCCGGTGGATGCCGCGGCGGTTTTGCTGATCGAACTGGAAGGAATTCGCGAGGCCGTCGAGACGCAGGTGGAGCAGGTGCGCGCCGCCTGCCTGGCGTCGGGCGCCATCGAGTTTCGCGTGGCGCGCACACCCGAGGAGCGCGAGTTGCTGTGGAGCGGCCGCAAGAACGCGTTTGGCGCGGTGGGCCGCGTGAGCCCCAGCTACTATGTGCAGGACGGCGTGGTGCCGCGCACGCGCATCGCCGCCACGCTTCAGTTCATCGCCCGCGTGGCCAGCCAGCACGGTCTTACCATCAGCAACATCTTTCACGCCGGCGACGGCAACCTGCACCCGATCATTCTGTTCGATCCGCGGAGGGCCGGCGAAAAGGAGAAGGCGCGTCAGGCGGGCGAGGAGATTCTGAAGTGGTGCATCGGCTGCGGCGGCTCCATCACCGGCGAGCACGGCGTCGGAATGGAAAAGAACGAGTTGATGCCGCTGTTGTTCTCCCCCGACACGCTGCACATGATCGGCCAGATCAAACTTCTGTTCGACCCCGAGGCCCGCATGAACCCTGGCAAGCTGTTACCCACCGGCCGCGGATGCAGCGAGATTCGCCAGCCCACTCTGCAGCCGGGAAACCTGGTGTCTTAATTTAGTAAGCTGTCCCTGAAGTTCGTGGAAACTCCCGACGAGTCTGTCGCTCGACTACAGGGCCTAAAGGCCATGTTTAGGAGCTCCCGCGCCGGCACGGCTTCAGCCAGGCTGAAGCCGTGCCCTGATACAAAGCTCCGAAATCATGTTGCGGCCCTGTGAGACAGGACACTAGAGCGACGCGCCAGAGTAGCGGCACGGCTGCCGGGGTGTGGTGGGAGTCTGCGCGGAATCGAGACCACCCCACATACCATCGCAAACATGCACCAGGATGGCTTCTCATCGACCGCCAGCAGGTCCGCCATCCGGGCGAGTTGCCGCCGGGCCAGTTCCGCCACGCACCACATCTTTCTTCCGCCAAGGTTTGAGGTCGTGGTTTTGCAACAGCATCCGGATGGTCTCCCGGCCCGCGCGTGGAAGCAACTTGCGCTTGACAACTTCCTCAGCCACCAGGCGCACCGTCCAACGCCCCCGCCCTTCCGGTGGTTTGCCGCGGACCATGGCGACCACACGCCGCTTCAGCGATTCGTCCAGCAGCGGCTTGGCGCCGGGCCGCGGCCGGTCATAGAGTGCACGCTCCAGGCCACCGCTGCGGTAGCGGTGCGCGATCTGGCGGACGGCCTTCGCCGTGAGGGGAAGCGTCTGCGCTACTCGCGGCGGAGAGCTTCCCTGGGCGAGTTGCCGCAGCGCCAGGGCGCGTAAGACAACCCGAATCTGCGCGACCCCGGATCGCAGCAAATCCTCGATGCGAGCGAGATCTCTCGACTGGATTCCGATCGGTATCGGGCGGCGCCCCATGCCCAATGATGCGCCCACCCGGTTCTCGACGCAACTGCTTTGCGCACCTGTTCAGACGGTCAAAGGCCGCGCCTGCCGGACCGGGCGGCGCGGTGGTTGCCCGTCCGCAGGATTTTCACCCTCCTGGAGCACCGGGTTCGAACTCGATGCGCGGACTGAACCGGGTAGGTTGCGGCCGGCTCCGGCCGCGCGGCACCGGTATTGCAATCGGTTGCGGTGCAGCCGCCGGCTGAGGACGCGCCGTCTCCGCTCGGGGGCGACCATCCGCATCGATGGGAACACTTGAGCTGTACGGGAAACCCAGGAATTGTCGCAAACGCTCCAGGGATTCTCGCCAAATCCGAGACTGAGCTCCGGAATCCGCCATCGATCGGCCACAATCCGCGGCTGCTTGCGGAATCGGGCCGGTCGGCCCTGCCATCGGCGGGCTGGCGCCTGCCTGCCAGGGCGCGGCGATCGCCTCTCGACCGGCGGCCGGAACTCGTCCGGCGACGCCTTCCGCCAGGTTTCGAAGCTCGCCGGTAAGCGGGGTGGACCCCATTCCCGGTCCCGCGGCGTGGGCAGCTTCGACGGCTGCGCTCAACCTGAGGAGCGCAGTCTGAAACTCGATTGCATCGCGAACCCGTTCGACGCTCCCGCCCGCCCCTCCGGAGCCTTCCGGTTGTTTCCCCAATCCGTTCATAACGTCTCCCTCCGCCATCGAGCGCCGGCGTACCCATCGCCTTGCGCCGCAGCGTCCCTGTCCCAGTGAAGGCGCCGCACGATCCATTCCGCATGGCCGGCGCTCCCGGTTCGAAAAGTTCTTGCCGAAAACGACGGTCGGGATGCTCAATCCGAGCTGTCCCAGTTCCCGCTCCAGGTTATTACTTCAAACAGCCGACAGCCGTTATTTCTTCGGCATGTTGAAGTCCGCCAGCACCAGGTTGATCTTCTGGCTGTTCAACGCCGGCAACCCCTCCTGCCCGTCGCCGGCTTCGTAAACGTCACGGATTGACACGCCGGACTGGTGCAGCACGTGCTGCAAGAGCTTGCGGATCGTGGCGGAATCGTCTACGGTCAATACGTCGGATTCCATTCGGCTGCCTACAAACTATCTATCGGAGCATCGGGCGGTTTCATTAGGGTGGAGCGCGAAGATTCTGATTTGGAGGGAAGGGGCTAAAGTTCCGCCCTAGATGGCCGATCTTCTGTCCGGGGGCCAGAACGTGGGCCGCCAACTGTCACCAACCGAAATCGGCGCCGTATTCGAGAACCCGCAAGACCGGAAGAAGGCCAACTGCTCACCTTCGATCATCCGGTTGGCAGGCCGGTCGATCTGGAAGTCAATGGCGGCAGAGAATTCTCCGGCCATGTGGTGACTACCGGAGGGATACGGGCGTTTCAGGTCGAGGAGATGCACCCGGCGCCCTATTCCAGCGACACTCGCGGCGACGAATCCGGCCCGCCATCCGTCGATTCGGATTGAAGCCCGCGGAGCAGATCGAGGAAGGCGCGTCCGCGCGGGCGGCCGTTATTCCGGTCCAGTTCCAGCCGTTCGAGGAACACGAGCAGGCCCAGCACATCCGCGTCTCGCGTCCTGGACAGGCCGAGCCGCTTGGTTTCCTCCCGGCGGAATTCCGCCACGCCCGCCTCCACGGCGCGGAAGATCCTCGCCGCCAGCGCGTTCTCGGGGAGGGTCGCATAATAGATCCCGGTTTGCAGGGTGCGGTAGGTGCGGATCAGCGCCGCCAGCGCGTCCCGCAGGTCGGTGTCCACTGCGCCCGGCGTTTCGAGCGCCGCCGTCGCCAGCGTGCGGCTGAGGAATTCGAGCAGCTCCGCGTTGCTTTCGAGCAGCTCCTCGGAAACCCGGATGTCGCGGTTGGGCATCTGTTCGGCATCGAAGGGCGCGGCCTTCTCGTGTTTGCGCGCGTCCCGCAGGTATTCACAGTCGAGCGGGCACGACACCGTGACTTCGCGCTCGGTGCCGCAACAGATGGTGCAGATGTCGCCGTGAACGCCCGGGCATTGGCGGCGCGGCCTCCGCGTCTGGCAGATAGCGCAAACCATCCCTCTAGTATATGGGGCTGGCGATGCCCGCATTTGCAGCGGGCGACGCAAGGCGCCGGCAGGCAAGCGGGTCATGTTTGCGGGCGCGTCTATGCCGCACGGGAAACGTCCCGTCTGTCCCGACTTCCTTGTCCCGACTTCCTTCACCGGGGTGCCCCAGCCACGCACTGCCGGTTATAATATGACCTGCTCCGTCTAACGGCCACCGTGGTACGATCCTTTCATTGCAAGGAGACCGAGAAGCTGTTTCGCCGACAGCAGAGCCACAAATTCGGTAACGTTGGGAACGTGGCACGGCGGAAGCTGCGGATGCTGGATGACGCCGAGAAACTGGAGGACATGGCGGCAGTTCCAGGAAACCGGCTGGAGACCTTGGACGGCGACAGAAAGGGTCAACATAGCATCCGGATCGACGATCAATGGCGACTTTGCTTCGTCTGGCGCGACGGCGCGGCGGAAGGCGTCGAGATCGTCGATTATCATTAGCGAGGTGAAATACGAGAATGGCTAGCAAAATGGGTACCAAGAATCGGCTTCCACCGATTCATCCTGGAGAAATCCTCCGCGAAGAGTTTCTATCTCCTCTCGACATGTCGGCAAATGAGTTAGCTTTGGCGCTGCGGGTGCCTGCGACGCGCATCCACGACATCGTGAATGAGAAGCGCGGCATCACGGCGGATACCGCCCTTCGTCTGTCACGTTACTTCGGCACGACACCCAAGTTCTGGATGAACATGCAGACCTCCTGGGAGTTGGAGGTGGCGGAAGATCAACTGAACGAAGCGGTGAGACGCGAAGTGTCGCCCAGAACCGCCGCGTGAGCCGCCCCGATTCCCGGATTTCGGACACACCTCCGGCCCCGCTGGTCACAGCATCAGGTCGTCAAGGAGTGCGGCTGCGCAGAAGCGCATTATTCGCGGTTCAAACGATTGACTGTCGAGAGAAACACTTCCGGCTGTAAGCACAGACGCACCTTCGGCCGAGGGGGATGTCCGTATGGGGTGCGGGCGGCGAAATGCCGCGCTGGCGTCCGGTTTCGACTCTTGGGAACGAGGTGGAGTTGGCGGTGCGGAAACGACGGCGGCCCATGCGCGAGTCGGCTTCTCCCTCATGTGGCCGGCAACTGCCGTGAGCGCCGTTTCGGGGGAGGAACCCTGGGGCGGCCAGAAACGTCCCGTCTGTCACCTTGTTGCCCGTCTGTCACCTTGTTGCCCTGGTCTTGATCCTAAAGACCCGGACGCCCGTCCGCGCTTGTTCCTTAGTCAGGTTTGTCTTCACTCCTGCCAACACCCCCGCGGCGGCCGTGGCAACGGCTCTGCGTTCAGCCTGGAGGGATTCGACCTCCTGCTCTATGTAGTCGATCGGCAATTCGTATGCAATGCGGTCGCCTTGCTGAACGGCTGCCTCCACAACGCGTATGCCGACGACGCCCACCTTTTCAAAGTACTTCTCGATCAAGCCTACATATTCATAGTGCACCGGCACAGCCTCCATTCGTCCGTGCCGGTAAAACAGAGGCTGCACGTCATCCGGTTTCCAGCCCAGTTGCAAGAAATTCCGAACCAGTCGAAACAGATCCCAGGTCGTCATTAGTCCGAATTGCTGATCAATCGCATTTGTCAGCACAACATCCGTAAACGGCGACAGACTACGGTCCAGGCCTGGGACATTTCGCTGATGATTGATGATCGAAACGCCCCCGACGTCCGTCCGGCCCCACTCCTTCATCCTCGGCGCGAGGTACTTCCCAACCTGGATCGCATCGTGCTCAGTCGGCATTCCGGCGATTCCTTTTACTTCCACTAGCAGAACGGGAGAGCAATCATGTATCTGAAGGTCCTCCTTCCTGCGCCCCGTCGACACCAATTCGTCGGAGTCCAAGACCGACGTGAACCCAACAACGCTCAGCGCCCTCTTTACCGCCTCAACTAGTGTGGTGCGTCCGAAGTCGTGAACAGTATCGCGAAACGAAGTGGGGCAGGCGCTTCCGCCTGCCAACTGCCCGCTCCGAAACCGGGGCGCCAATTCGGCGCCAATCCGGAGTTGGCA
>JBEKKO010000090.1:0-40530 GCA_050010695.1 Bryobacteraceae bacterium | reverse complement strand
TCCGCCATACAGCGGGCCTAGATCATCGAAGTTCCTACTTAAATCATCGGGTGGCCGATACGCACGGCGATAAGTCCGACAGCCCGGCCACCCGCAACGCACCCTCATCTTTTTCCACCCACGCCTCTCGGCCGTGCTGCGCCCAAAACCCTCCGCGTTCTGGCATATAATACGAAGACCAATATGGCAGAACTCGAAATTCACCACGAAGGACACGAATCCGATGCCGCGGGCCGGACGGTTGGCATCCAGGCGGCCGTTCTGGCGGTTGCGCTGGCAATCGTCTCCATCATGTCGCACCGCACGCACACGGAGGCCATCATCACCAAGTCCGAGGCCAATGACGCCTGGTCGCACTACCAGGCGGCCCGCATCAAATCTCATAACGTCGAGCTGGGGCTGAACCTGCTGGTAGTGATCGGCGCCAAGGGCGGCGCCGCGGAAAAAATGGCAGCCGATTACGAAGGCCAGAAGAAGAAATACGAAGCCCAGGCGAAGGATATCCAGAAGGAAGCCGAGGGCCATGAGGAGGCTTCGAAGGTGGCCGAACACCGCGCCCTGCGCTACGACTTGGGCGAGGGGCTGCTCGAGATCGCGCTGGTGCTGAGTTCGATTTACTTCATCGCGCGCAAGATGATGTTCCCGGTGATCGGCGTGATCGCCGGCGTGGCGGGGATAGCGATCGCGGTGACCGGGCTGATGGTGTAGCTCGGCCGGCCCCAGCGGGCGCGCCCGGTGACGGACACCAATCTCAGATTCCACGGAACCGCGCCGTTCCGCGTAGCCGTGGTCCACGGAGGGCCCGGCGCGGCGGGAGAGATGGCGCCTGTCGCGCGCCGGCTCTCGCGCAATCATGGCGTGCTCGAGCCGCTCCAGACCGCCCGATCCGTCGACGCGCAGGTCGAAGAGTTGCGCGAAGTCCTGGCAAAACACTCGCGAGCTCCGGCTGTTCTGATCGGCCACTCGTGGGGCGCGTGGCTCAGCCTGTTGGCCGCCGCGCGCTATCCCGAGTTGGCCGGCAAACTGATTCTGGTGAGCTGCCCGGCCTTCGCCGAGTCCTATACCACGCACCTTCAGACCCGCAGGCTCGAGCGTCTGGACGATGCGGAGAAGGCGGAATACGAAGCGGCGGCCGCAGCTCTGGGCGATCCCAGCGCGCCGCATAGCGATGGTCCGCTCGAAAAACTGGGGCGCCTCGCCGCCAAGGCGGACGCCTATGCCCGAATCGATGAAGCGGAGGAACCGGCCATTCGCGTGAGCGGCGAAATCTACCGTGCGGTGTGGAACGAAGCTGCCGCAATGCGACGGTCCGGCGAGCTGTTGTGCCGCGCGCGGATGGTGAGATGTCCGGTGGTTGCCATCCACGGCGACGCGGATTCCTCGCCGGCCGCCGGCGTGGCGGAACCGCTATCCGCGGCGCTCCCCGGATTCCGCCTCATCGTGCTGGCGCAGTGCGGCCACAGACCCTGGCTGGAGCGGTACGCGAAGGAAGAGTTCTACGGCAAGCTGCTCGCCCAGATTGGCTGACTGCTCCCGCAGTAAGACAGAATGTAGAGCGCCTGTCATCGTGCCACAGCGCGTCTTACTTGTGACCGCAGTGCAGGGCGCGCCGGCTTTCTCACTCACCACACGCGGCAGGCATTGGCGCGCACCATCGGCTGGCTCGGCTTGCAGGCGAAGGCCGTGGCGAATTCGGGCATATTGGAGACCACGCCGTTGATGCGGTATTGGTCGGGCGAATGCTCATCGGTGAGGGCGTGCAGGCGCTTGTCGGCGGGGCGCTGGTCGCCGCAGGCCCATTGCGCCATGCCGATGAAGTAGCGTTGTTCGGGAGTGAATCCGTCGATGGGATCGAGCTTCTTGTCCTTGGTCGCATCTTTCCACGCCATGTAGGCCAGCAGCGTGCCGCCCAGGTCCGCCACGTCTTCGCCCAGCGTCAGCTTGCCGTTGATCTTGATGTCGTCGATCACGGTGTACCCGGAATACTGGGTGGAAACGCAGTCGGCGCGCGCGACGAAAGCGTCAGCGTCCTGCTTGGTCCACCAATCCTTGAGATTGCCCTTGGCGTCGAACTGGCGGCCCTCGTCGTCGAAGCCGTGGGTCAACTCGTGGCCGATGGTGGCGCCGGTGTTGCCGTAGTTGGGCGCGTCGTCCATCTGCGGATCGTAGAGCGGCGGCTCCAGCACGCCGGCCGGAAAATTGACGTCGTTCATCTGCGGGTCATAGTAGGCGTTCACCGTGGGCGGCGTCATTCCCCATTCGCCGCGATCCACCGGCTTGCCGATTTTGGCAAGCTCGCGCCGGTTTTCGAAGATGTCGCAGCGCGCGGCGTCACCCGCATAGTCGTCCGGTGCGATGACTACCGAACTGTAATCGCGCCATTGGTTCGGGTAGCCGATCTTATTGACCACGCCGTGGAGTTTCTCGAGCGCCTTCTGTTTGGTCGCGTCGCCCATCCAGGTTAGTTGGCGAAGGTCGGCTTCCATGGCCTTTTCGATCTCGCGTGTCATGGCGACCGCGCTGGCTTTGGTCTCGGGCGTGAAGGTCTTTTCCACGAACACCTGGCCGAGGGCTTCGCCGAGGTCCCGATCCACGCGCCGCACGCAGCGCTTCCAGCGCGGTTCCATCTCCTTCACGTCGCGCAGGTACTTGCCGTAGAAATCGAAATCCGCGGTGACGAACGCTTTGCTCAGATAGCGCGCGCGATCGTTCACCAGGTGCCAGCGCAGGTACGTCTTCCAATCGCCGATGGGGCGGGCTTCGATCAGCGTTTCGACTTCACCGAAGAACTTGGGTTCGGTGACGTTGATCGCCGCGGGCGCAGGCAGGCCGATGGTCTGCCAGTATTGCGGCCAGGCGAAATGCGGCGTGAGCTTCTCGAGATCGGCCTGCGACAACTTGTGGAACAGGTTGTATGGGTCACGCAGTTCGACGCGCGTGAGCGACGCTTTGGCCAGCTCGGTTTCGATCGCCATCACGGTAGTGGCTTCGGCGCCAGCGGTTTCCGGTGCATCGCCCAGCAGTCCCAACATGCGGGTCACGTGGTCGAGGTAGCGCGCGCGCGTCTCCTGCGATTTGGCGTCGGTCTTGACGTAGTAATCGCGATCCGGCAGGCCCAGCCCGCCGGCGGCGGCGAAAGCGATCACCTGTTCGGAGTCGGCATAATCCTGGTTCGAACCGAAGCCGAAGAGAGCCGAGCCGGCAGCCAGGTGCAGCCGTGCCAGCAGCGGCGCCAGATCGGCGGCGTTCCGGAGGGCCGCGATTTCATCCAGGCTCTTTTCCAGCGGGCGCGTGCCGGCCTTCTCGATGCCCGCTTCATCCATGCAGGCAGCAAAATAGTCGCCGATCTTCTGCTGGTTGGACGAGCGGTCCGGCGCCAGCTTGGCATACTGTTCGAGCAGGCCCCACAGGTACTGCATGTTCTCGGTGGTCAGTTTGCTGTAGACGTTCCAGCGCGCCTGGTCGGGCGGCATCGGGTTCAGCTTGTTCCAACTGCCGCAGGAGAAGCGATAGAAATCCACGCAGGGATCGACCGTGCGATCGAGAAACTTCGGCTCCAGGCTCGGCGTGTAGGGCAAGGCTGTGAGCGGCCGGTCCTGCGCGCAAAGCAGCGGCGCAAAGAGCAGGCAGAAAACGGGCAAAGCACGCATATTCACAGAGCCGAGCGTATCACGGCCAGGCGGCCCTTGGTGGGGCGTGCTTTGGCTTGCCAGCCTAGCGCAGCCGCCAGCGCAGCGGTTTTCCAACTTCGCTCCGGCCGGACAGCTCCAGCGTGCCATCGGATGACTTAGCGGGAGTTACTCGAGCTCCGTTGACTTCCGCGTGGGTCAGCCGGGCAGCCTGCTCGGCGGGCAACCACACGGCGATCTTCCAGGAGCCCGCTTGCGAGGGCTGGTACCAGCCCTCATAAGAACCGTCGCGCGATTTGATGACGCCGATGAGAGCCGATTCGAACCGGTATGATTCCACCGGCAGGCCGGGCCGCAGAGTGAGACCGTTTTCGGTAAACTCGAGCCCGATCAGCTTGGACGCGGAATAGAGTGAGCAGGCGTGAGAGTGCAGATTGAGCACCGGAAAATCGCTGTAGTGTAAGTAGAGGTTATCGACCGTCGCGCCCGGATGCTTGCTAAGCGCCGAGTTATAAGTGTCGGGACCACTTAACACGCCGTACCAGATACCGGGATAAGTCTCGGCGTGGCAGGCCAGCGAATTCTTCTTCCACTCGTCCCAGGCCATGGCGGGATCGTGCCGCGCCAGCGCCCAAACGAGAGTCTGGTTGAGCGAAGGCCAGATGCCGCCGCTGACCGAAGTTCCCGGCTCCCAGACGCCGCCCTTGGGAGAGTCGGGCCCCTGCGTCATCTGCACGGCGCCGATGGGCGACGGGCGGCGCAGTAACTCATCCATCGTGCGCACTAACTCGCGGCTCTGTTCGGGTGCAGTCACTCCCGCCAGCAGCGCCCAAGGCTGCGGCTCCAGCCACAGCGTGCTTTCTCCCACCCATCCCAACGTGGGACCGAGCCAGGCGCGGCGCAGCCACTTACCCGTCCACTGTTGGGCCGCCGCGGCGCGGTGCGCGTCCGCGCTCTTGCGCGCGTGCGCCGCCAGGTCCGCGTCGCCGGCATAAGTGAGCAGCCGGGCATAGAGATCGAAGACCCAGGCCGCCATCGCCGAGTTCAGCACGCTCTCGCCCTGCGCAACGCATTCCGCAAAAGCCCGTTGCGCCCACACGCTGAGCAGGCCATCGTTCCAATCGTCATTGAGCATGCGCATCACGCCGTGCGCGCCCACGCCTACGCCATCCACTTCATGCCGGTAGCACCGCTCGAGCAGCTTGCGCACGCGTTCTTTTCCGGTGGTGCGTCCGTAGAGCGGCCAGGTGGGAATCTCCTGGTCGAGGAACGCAAGGTCGCGGGAAGCCAGCACGTATTCGCTGGCGGTCCACAACAGCCATAGCGGCATGTCACTCGAGTTATCGGTGACCATGGGAGCCACCGCGCCGTGACCCACCATGGCGTATGGAATCGACCCATCCGGGCGAACCTCTTTCAGCGTGTAGCGCAGAATCGTCTTCACGATTTCCGGATCGCTGAACAGGAACGGCAGCGAATGTTGAAGCGGATCGCGAGCCGCGCCATTGAATCCCATCACGTATTGATAAATGCCGTTCTGGTTGAGGATGTGCTCGTGGAAGTAGTCGTCATAAGTCAGGCTGCTGCGAAGGCAATAGTGATTCCAGATCGTCTCTCGCTCCACCCACGGGTCGGAGCCGACGCTGAAGCGCATCCCGCTCTTTTTCCACTCGGCGCTCGAATCCTTCCAGGCGGTGGCAGCGCGCGCGCGGTATTTCGCGGCCAGCGCATCAAGATCGAAGCCTTCCGGCAAGTAGCCGTAAAGAAAATACAGCGTGGTCCGCTCACCCGCCGCGAGGTTGAAAGCGCGTTCGAGCAGCAGCGCCCCTTCCGGGCCGTTCGATGCCAGATCTCCATCCAGCGCGCGGCCGATGCCGTCCGGTTTCGCGGCGCCGCCCGATCCGAAGAACGCTTTTCCATTGGCGCTGATCCCGCTGGCCGGCGGATCGAGTGAGATCAGGAAAGTGGCCGGAGGATTCAGGTCGTCGTAGGAAGCCTCGAGCACGGTTTCCGGAATTGCGCCCAGAAAAGAGTTGGGATGGGCCGCCAGGTTGGCCTTCGCCCGCTGCCACGCGGCCTCTTCTTCCGGTGCGCGCCCGGGAAACTGCTTGGACTCCAGCAAGCCGTGGTTGCCGTCCAGAGCGCGAAAGCGATGCGTGAATCGCCGGCCGAAGCGGCGGCGCAGATCCACGGGCGTGCCGAAACCCGCAAACATCTCCACGAACGGGCGGAAAGAAAACTCATATACCAGCGTGCCCCAATATTCGATCCATCGCAAAGCGACCGGAGCGGTCCCATGATTGGCGATCGTCACCTGGGAGAGCAGCACGGGATCGTCGCCGAAGGGTGCGCAGATCACCTGATCGACGCTGTAGTCGCCACGCGCCACTTTTTTCCGTAGATAGCCGGCGCCGAAGACGCGATCGAAACTCGCGCCACTGGCGGGATACAAAGTGCTCAGCGTCTCATGGCCATCGGTGAGATAGCCGAAGCCACCGGCGAACTGGCTCATCTCCGGCACGTAGTCGTTCAAAAACTTGGGACCGCCTTCATCCTGGCGGACGCGCACGTGGCCGTAGTTGGAGACGATGGCGGTGATGCGGTCGTTGCCCACCTGGTGCACGTGATCGGTGGCCGATAGGATGCCGGGAGTCACCGGACTTAGCGCCAGCGGGTCGGCGGTCTGCTCGCAGGTGTAATGAAACGCCGGCAGGCCGAACTCGTCCTCCACCCATTCGCCAAAGTGGCCCGATCCGTATGGCTTGCGGCTGGCGGCGTTATTCTGCCCGCCGGCAAGCGCCGCAATCGCGCCCGGCGCGGCGATGGCCCAACCGGTGGAAGTCATCACGAATTGTCTGCGATCCATAGCCATAATTGCCTCACTGCTCCATTCGATCCCGGTGTGGGTACCCGGCTCCCGCGTAATACTCGACGATACCGCTTTCGTCACGGGCGGCGGTGGCTCGGGGAGACAAACGGCAAACTAGAGCATGCCCCACCAGGAAAAAAAAGGGGGCAGGCGCTGTGCCTGCCCCCCAGATTCGAGATCTGCCGTGAGTGAGTGTTAGAAGTACAGCTTCAACGCCATCTGAATCTGGCGCGGGCCGCCAAAGGCGGTAATCTGGCCGAACGTGCTGCTGGTGATGCTGGTGGTCGGGTTGTTCGGGTTGGCGTGATTCAGGACGTTGAAGAAGTCGGCGCGGACGTCAAGATTCACCCGCTCCCTTAACGCGAAGCGCCGGGTAAGGGCCGCATCGAAGCTGATGGCGCCGGGGCCATAAAGCGAATTGCGGCCCAGGTCGCCGAATTGGCCGGTGAAGATGCTGCACGAAGTGCCGGTGGGATTGCCGTAGCACTCAAAGGCCAGCGGATTGAACCAGTTGATCTGGCTCCCGGTCGCCTGCTTGAGATAGACCTGGCTGGGCAGGATATTCTCCGGCCGGTCCAGGGCTTGGCCGCTCAAGGAGATGTCCTTGCCGCCGTCGCTGAGTTGGATCGGATAGCCGGTGGCCAGGCTGGAAATGGCGCCAATCTGCCAGTTCTTGGTGAGGGCCTTGGCAGCGTTGTGGCCTAATCCGGGGCTGTTGTACACCAGCGAAATGTTGGCGACCTGGCGGTGGTCGAAGCCGCAAGCGCCTCGCTCGCCGGTGCGGCTGCTGTAACTGCTGCTCTGGTAGACCGGGCCGGCGAGTTCTCCGGCGAAGTCCCAGTCGCTGACGCAGTGGCTCCAGGTGTAGTTGGTCAAGAGGGTGAAATTCGTGGCCATGCGGTGCAGGACGGAAACCAACAAAGCGTTGTAGTCGCCGTTGTTGCCATCGTCCGACACCTGGATGTCGCCGTAGGATCCGCCGGTGGTCGGGTTCATCAGGTAGGTGAGGCGCCGTTGGTTGGTGTTGGACGTGCTTGCGGCCTTGCCGGCTACCGGCACGTCAATCGAGTAATTGGCGTCGAACGATCCCAGGAGGTGCCGGTCGGCGTTGCCCATATAGCTCGCCGTCACGCGCCAATCGGTGCCAAACTGGCGCTGATAGCTGAGGTTCCACTGCATCACGTACATGGGCGCAATGTTGGGTGGAACGCTGATGTATGCACCGGGCGCGCCGGTGGTTGCGATGGACGGGAAAACGATGTTGCCCGGGAACGGGTCGCCGCCCGCGACACCCGCGAACGGATTCGAGAACTGTCCGCTGGTGAAACTGAGCGAAGACACGTACGGCGAATTGGTGGTCCACCGTTCGGGGTAGAACAGCTCGTTGGTGTCGTGGATCAGGGTAAAGGCGGCGCGAAGGGTCTGCTTGCCGTCGCCCTTGGGATCCCACACCATGCCAAGCCGCGGCGAAACGGTGCCCCAATGGGAAGCCGTGAAAGCCTTGCCATATTGGTCCTGGGAGTCGCCATCGAAAACCAGGCCCGCCGGCGCGGTGGGATAGATAGAGCTGTGCCAGCCCTGCTCGAAGAGGCTCCAGTTGAACTGGTTGCCGCGCCCGTACTTGTCATACGCCGGCACGGTGGGTTCCCAGCGAACGCCGAAGTTGATGGTGAAACGCGGGGTTACGTGGAAGGCATCCTGCGCATAGGCGGCGGCCACCGTCAGCCGGATGTAATCGGAAATCACCTTGCCGTCGGTCAATCCGGACATGTGGCCGAGCAGGAGGTCGGCCATGCCGTCCCCGGTGGTGCTGCCGTTGAATGTGAATTGTCCGCTGGACTGCTGATTGTTGACGGAGTTGAACTGGCTCTTGCGGCCGTCGAAGCCGAAGGCGAACTGGTTCCTGCCTTTGATCCACGTGAAATCGTCCGACAGTTGATACGTGTTGACGTCGAAGGTGGCCAGCGCGCAGGTGCCGCAGCCGACGTTGAACCCGCCGCCGGAGTAGCCGGTTACGCTGAGCTGCGTGTAGTTCGGAACCGCCGTCCACATGTTCACACCCAGAGCGTTAGGGCCGAACAGGTTGGAGGGATCCGAGCGGTCGTCGCGGCGCCGGTTGGCGGTGATATGGAACGAATTCACCTCGGTTGGGCCAAACGTATACGTGTCGCCGACAGTCATGTTCTGGGTGCGATCCTTGTTACCCGGTGTGCCCGTGGTCAAGGCATTGGTGCCGTCGAAGATCGACTCCGCCAGGTAATCATAGATGAAATAGCGCCCGTAGAGGCTGTGCTTGTCGTTGAAGATGTAATCGACGTGCCCGATCCACTCATCGTCGGGGTTGTTGGCCAGATAGCCGAATAGCACCGTGCCGCATGCGTCCGTGGCAGGCGGCAGGTAATTGGAAGCCAGCTTGAATCCCGCCGGGTCAAACGTGGAAACCGGAATCTGGTTGTTGGGATAGGGATTCTTGTTGGTGTCCTTCAATATCTTGGCCGTACTCAGGCAACCGCCGGACGCCTTAGCTCCGTCCACCACGCTGAAGTCCCCATTGAGAACCGCCGGGGTCGGAACGTACGCGGTGTTCAGTTGCGGGTCGCTGCGCTGCCGCGTGCCCTGGTAACCGCCGAAGAAGAACAGCTTGTCCTTGATGATCCTGCCGCCGGCCGTACCGCCGAACTGAGGGCGCTTCAAGCTGTCGCGCTTGGGCTGCAGCGAGTTGCTGACCACGCCGCTGGAGTTTACGGTCGCGATGCCCTCCGTCCGGCCGTTGAGATCGCCGTTTCGCAGAAACCCGAACAGGTCGCCGTGGAACGCATTGGCTCCCGACTTGGTCACCACGTTGACCACGCCGCCGGGATGCAGTCCGTATTGCGCGGGCAGACCGTTGACCTGCACGTTGAATTCCGCAACCGCGTCCGGAAAGGGAATCGGCAGAGCCACGTTGCTGAACGCGTCGTTGTTGTCGCCGCCATCCAACAGGAAGTTGATGCCGTTGGCTTGCGATCCGGCCACCGAGAACTGGCCCGAGCCGCCGGCCGTTCCCTGAATGTTCTTGCTGCCCGTCAGGTCGCCGCCGTTGAGGGTCATGGTCGAGGTGCCGGCTCCGGTGAGCGTCAGCAACTGGGTTGGGTTGCGGCCGTTCAACGGCAGATCGATCATTCTCTCCGTGTCAATGACCTGCGCCACGGCATTTTCCTTGGTCTCCACCATGGCGGCGTTGGCTTCCACTCGAATACTCTCGGTCACTGCGCCGATCTGCATCGGAACGTTGATGGTGACATTGCTCGCCACTTGCAGAGTGATACCGGTCTGCACGTAGGTTTTGAAACCGGCGGCCGAAACCTCCAGTTTGTAATTGCCCACCGGCAGATCCGGCAGTGCATAGCGGCCGGTGGATTCGGACACAGTGTCGCGAACCTGGCCCTTGTCCAAATCGGTAGCTTTCACCTGGGCGCCCACAATAGCTTGGCCGCTCGGGTCGGTGACGTATCCATCGATTTCCGCGATGGCCACCGCTTGCGCTCTGGCGCGCGGAGCGAATGCTCCTAAAACCGCTAAGGCAATCAAAAGGATTGCCGCGGCGCTTGTACGATCGACGAAGATCCTGGCAAAACGCATAAAACCTCTCCCCTGAAATTTCAGCCCGACTAACCCGCGCAAGCCGACTTTGGCAAAGAACGGCACTCTGCCGCCGGTCCACGCGAAACTATAGATCCAACCGCAACATAAATGGGTTCCCGCGTCCGGTCAAGCCAAATGTACTAAATGATGAGTTTAGGATAACTAAATCCAGAATAATCGCCGCCCACGGCCTCCGCGCCGGGCCTGGCCGTAATGGGCCGTCCCCTCAGCGGACTCGTGGGATGCCCCCTCGTTCGGAGCCGGCTGGATTCTTCTTTTTGATACCGAAAGAGCGTGCTCGAACTCTCGAAACGCGTGCCAAATCAAGTTTTATTTACTTATGTTTCGAAAACTCCGTTGGCGGCCGCGCCTCGCCCGCGGGAACGATATCGTAGTCGCGAAATGGCGCGCTAAGGTACACTGGGATTTATTCCAGGCGGACCTTGTTGAAGCGACTTGTATTCCCAGCTTTGCTGGCCATCACTCTGGCGGTGCGTGCGGAGCAGCCCGAACCGGGGCAACTGGACGCCAGTCCGACGTTGTTCACCGTCATGGCGGCGCTGAACGCCGCGGGTTTCGATGCCGGGTTGGACGCGCCCAATAGTCATCGATTGCGCAAGGAAGTGCGCGAGGAACTGGCGCGGCGCGACATTCCCAGCCTGGCGGCGATCCGGCAATTCGTCGCCGAACACCGCCAGCGCGACGCTACGGCCGAGTTGAGCCAGTACATCTCTTTCGCGCTGACGGTGGGCAACCCTCCGGATTTCGCGCTGCGCAAGCGGGATGTGGAGATTCCGCCGGAAGCGCTGAAGCTGCAGGAGTTCTCGAAGCTACTGGTTCCGTTCTACAAGGAAGCGGACATCGCCCGAATATGGCAGCGCGCGCAACCGGAGATCGACGAATACATTGCGCGATACCATACCCCGGTGTCCCAGGTGGTGCTGCAGGTGAACGCCTATTTGCGGCAGCAGACTTCCGGGTTCAAGGGACGGCGTTTTCAGATCTTCATCGAGCTGCTGGCTCCGCCCGGCCAGGTGCAGCGGCGCAGTTATGGATTTGAAGACACGGTGGTGGTGACGCCCTCGGCCGAGCCGCGCTCGTTCGACATTCGGCACGCCTACCTGCATTACCTGCTCGACCCGATGGCATCGCGCAATCAGGAGATCCTGGACCGTAAGAAGTTCCTGTTGCAGCAGGCGCAGCGGGTGGGCCGTTTGGAAGATTCCTTCCGGGACGACTTCGGGGCGCTGACCACCGAGTCGCTGATCAAGGCCGTGGAATCGCGCCTGGATCACGATCCCGCCGCCATCGAGCGCGCGCTGTACCAGGGATTCGTCCTGGCTCCCTACTTTTCCGAGGCCTTGCAGTTGTACGAAAAGCAGGAACAGTCGATGATGGTTTACTATCCCGAAATGGCGGGCGCGATCGATCTGAAAACGGAGGAAGCGCGGCTTTCGAGAATCGATTTCAATGCCGGGCCGCCGCACGCGGCGAAACCCGTGGCGCCCGCCGCGGCCGCGCCCGCCGCGCCCGCCGCGCCGCTGACCGGGGCGGCCAAAACGCTGGACGAGGCCGAGTGGCTTTACACCGCGCGCGCCCTGGATGCGGCCAAGAAGAAGTATCTGGAAGTTCTGGAGCAGACCGACGAAAAGCCGCTCCACGCGGATGCGTATTACGGGCTGGCCCGCATCGCGGCGCTGAACCGGGATCCCGAAACGGCGGTCCGCTTGTTTCAGAGCGCGCTCGATCTCGGGCCGCGGCCGGCCACCAGGGCCTGGGTGCTGGTGTACCTGGGCAAGCTGACGCTGGCGGCCGAACAGCCCGAACAGGCGCAGCAATATTTTGTTACAGCCCTGCAGGTGGAAGGAATTTCAGACAAGGCGCGCACGGAAGCCGAGAATGGCCTGCGGGCAAGTTCCAAACCATAGATCGAAGGAGCGATTTGGATGAGACGAAACTTTTTGACCGGCGTCCTGGTAATGGCCGCCGCTGTCTCTGGGCTGATGGCACAGATCAAACCGAAATCGAAAGCCGAGGCCGATGCGGTGCGGGCGTTGGACGCGGCGCGGACGCAGGGCGCGGACGCCATCATCAAGGCTGCCGAAGAACTGCTGGTCAAATTCGCCGACACGGACTATAAAGAGGCTGCGCTCATGCTGGAAGCGGAAGCGTACAAGCAGAAAGGCGATTACGCCAGCGCGGAGATCACCGACGAACGCGTGCTGGAAGCATATCCCAAGAACTCGCAGGCGGCCATGCAGTTGGGCGAGCTGATCATGCAGCACGTAGGCGAAAACGACCTCGACAAGGAGGAGCAGCTTGCGAAAGCTGAAAAACGCTTCAACCAGGCGCTGGGGAGTATCGATACCACGCCCACCGGCGTCACGGACGCGCAATGGTTAGAGAACAAGAAGTTCATGCGGGCCGAGTTGCAGAACGATCTGGGCCTGCTGGCGATGAGGCGCAAAAAACTCGATGTGGCGATCGCGGATTTCAAACTGGCGATCGAAAGCGACCCGGAGCCGGCCTACCAGGCGCGGCTGGCCGTGGCGTACCAGCAGTCCGGCAAGAATGACGAAGCGCTTGCCATTTGCGACAAGCTGATCGCGGATCCGCAGACTCACCCCACCATTAAGCAGTTGGCGCAGAACGTGAAGAAGGCGGCGCAAGCGGCGCAGGCCAAGGCCGGCGGCGCGAAATAGCCGGCAGCCATGCGCGCGGAGATGGGCACGCTCGAATCGAGCATCAACCACCGGTTCTCGAATCCGGAGTTGCTCGACCGCGCGCTGACCCACAGCTCGGCGGCCAACGAGTCGCGCACCGGCGCCGGGCCGGCGCTGTGCGACAACGAGCAACTGGAATTCCTGGGAGACTCGATCCTGGGGTTCCTGATCGCCGAGGCGCTGATGCTGCGGCAGCCGGAGCTGCACGAGGGCGATCTGTCGCGGCTCAAAGCGCACCTGGTGAGCGCGGCCCATCTGCATGGGGTGGCGCGGCGGCTCGACCTGGGCAGCTATCTCGAACTGGGCCGCAGCGAGGAGATGAGCGGCGGCCGCAGCAAGAAGACTTTGCTGGTGGATGCGCTGGAGGCGGTGATCGCCGCGATTTACCTGGATGGCGGCATGGACCCGGTGCGCCAGTTCGTGGCCGCGCATGTGCTGGACGCGCCTTTCGCGGGCGACGAAGAGGCGGGCACCGACATCCAGCCGGCCATTACCAACTTCAAAAGCGCGTTGCAGGAACTGGCCCAGTCGCGCAAATTGCCGCAGCCGCGATATGCCATCGTGCGCGAGCGTGGCCCGGAGCATTCGAAGACCTTCACCGTGGAGGTCCGCGTGGGCAAGGATTGGGCCGGCCAGGCCGAGGGCCGCACCAAGAAGATCGCCGCGCAGCGGGCGGCGCGCGGCCTGTTCGACAAGCTGCTGGAAACCGGCGCGGAAGCGCAAGCAGGGGAGTGACGAGCAGGCGATGAAGAACAAACCGGCAAGCTAAAGCATGCCCCACCACTGGTAGAGTAGGAGTAATGCGCGCGGGTGGTCTCATGGCGGTCTTGTGGGCCATTTTGATGGCCGGACAGCCCGTGGCGGCGCAGCGTTACGCCAGCCTGGCCGGGCACGTGCTCGACACCTCCGGTGGCGGCATCTCCGGCGCGGTGGTCACCGTCACCAACCAGGAAACCGGGTTTCGGCGCAGCGCGGAATCGGAAACCGGCGGAGCCTATGCGGTGAGTCCGCTCGAAGCGGGCGTCTACAAAATCAGCGTGCGCAAGGAGGGATTCCGCACCCTGGTCCGGTTTGGCTTGCCCCTGACGGAAGCGCGGGCGGCCGGAGCGGATTTCGTGCTTCCGGTGGGCAGCATCTTCGAGACCGTCACCGTGGAGGGAGTGCCATCGCCGCTCGACCGCCAGGACGCCGCCCGCGAGACCGTGTTCGCGCATGACGAAATCGCCCGCTTGCCGCTCAACGGCGGCGGCCTGATCCAACTCCTGGATGCGGCGCCGGACACCAACCTGACGCCGGCTACGCGCGGGGAGGCCGGGCAATTCACCACCGCCGGCCAGCGGCCCAACACGAACTATTTCACGGTGGATGGAGTGAGCGCCAACAACGGTGTAACCGCGGGCGGGATTCCGGCGCAATCCACCGGCGGGACGCTGCCGCCGGTGAGCGCGTTCGGCAGCCTGGATTCGCTGATCTCTCCCGAGGTGGTGGACGAATTCTCCATCCGCACTTCCAGCACCGGCGCGGAGATGGGGCGTCTGCCGGGCGCGCAGATCGCCATCACCAGCCAATCCGGCGCCAACCAATGGCATGGATCGCTGGCCTACCTGTGGCGCAACGAAGTTCTGGGGGCCAACGACTGGTTCGCCAACCAGGCCAGCCTGGGCGAGGGCGCGGCGCGGCTCAACGAGACCAGCCAGACGCTGGGAGGGCCGGCGCGCGCCAACAGCACGTTCGTGTTCGCCTCCTTCCAGTACATGGGTTTGACGCAACCCTTTGTGTGGAACCAGCCGGTGCCGTCGCTGGCCGCGCGCAAGACGGCCGGCACGTGGGCAAAGGCGGTGCTGGGCATTTACCCGGCTCCGAACGTGGGCCCGCTGGCCACGGGCATCGGGGATTGGGCGGGCCGCTCCGAGCAGCCGGCGTCTCTGATCGCCGGCAGCGCCCGCGCCGACCAGGCCATCGGCTCCCGCGTTTCGTTGTTTGGCCGCTATAGCGACGCGCCCTCGGAAAACCAGTTCGGCGCGTTCCAGGTGAACCGCATCGATCTGCGGTACCAGAGCCTCACTTTGGGACTGACGGCCCATCCCACGGCGCGCACCATCCTCACCGTGCGCGCCAACGAGAGCCAGTCCAGCGCGTACTCGCTCTGGAACGGCGGCGCCGGCGCGACCGGGCCGGGATGCCAGTTGCAGCCGCTCACCACCACCTTCCTTCGGGTCACCGAAAGCTGCGATTACCTGGTGCGGTTCACCATCGGCGGAATCGGCCAATTGGTTTCGGGAGAGGAAGGCAGGCGCCGCGAGCGGCAGTTTCAATCCACCGAATCGCTCGGGTTCCATCTCGGCCGGCACGACATGCAGGTGGGCGCGGATTACCGGCGCGTGCTCGCCATCCGCCGCGACGAAACCCCGGCGCTGGGCGTGATTGCCGACAACGTGGCCGGTTTGGCAAGCCAGCAGAATCTGTGGGTCGCGCAGACCGCGGCGGTGGACCAATCAGCCGATGTGACGGAGTTGTCGCTGTGGATTCAGGATACCTGGCGCGTCTCCTCGCGGTTCACGCTGACCGCCGGCCTGCGCTGGGAATTCAGTCCGGCGCCGGTTCCCGACCCCGCCACCTGGTTCTGGGACAACGCCGCCGGAGAAGTGATCCCGTTTTCGCAGATCTCCACTCTGTGTTGCCCCAAGGTCACCTCGATGTGGCTGACTTCCGACCGCGACTTCGCGCCGCGCCTGGGTTTCGCCTGGCGTCTCACCGGCGACGGCAAGACCGTCCTGCGCGCCGGCGGCGGCCTGTACTACGACTCCAGCATGAGCATCGCCGCGGATTCGATCAACGGCGGTCCGCTGAGCGTGGCCACCTATAGCGGCAACTTCGGGCTGTTTGCCTTCGAACTCAGTTACGCGTTTCTGCCCAACCTGCGCCTGCCGGCCGTCGCCCAGTGGAACCTGTCGTTGGAGCGGGGCCTGGGAGCGCACGACACCGTCTCGGCCGGATACGTCGGCTCCGCCGGCTACGGTTTGATTCGGCGGGAAATGGGCGGCGCCGGCAGTTCGTTCAGTTCCTGGATTGCGCTGACCACCAACGACGGCCACTCGGCGTACAACGCCTTCGAAGCGCAGTACCGGCGGCGTTTCACGGCCGGCTTGAACGGCCTCGCGTCGTACACCTGGTCGCACGCCGTCGACAACGATTCGAGCGACGCCTTCCTGGTTTGGGCGGGCGCTGCGACGCCGAGCGATCGCGGCGCATCCGATTTCGATCTGCGCCACTCCTTCACCGCCACCCTGAGCTATACGATTCCACGGAGCCAACCGGAAAAGGGCTGGCGGCGGCTGGCGGGCGGATGGTCGGCCAACGCGATTTTGCGCGCACACAGCGGTTTTCCCGTCACCGTGCTCGAAAGCGAGGAGTACATGGGCATCACCCTCACCGATGCCTTTCGCCCGCAGTTCCTGCCCGGCCAACCATTGTGGCTGAGCGACCCTAACGTGGCCGGCGGCCGCCGTCTGAACGCGACCGCGTTCAAGGCGATGCCATCCGGCAAGCAGGGCGATCTGGGCCGCAACTCGATCGAGGGGTTCGGCATGGCGCAACTGGATATGAACGTCAGCCGCGATTTCGCCATCCGGGAGAAAGTCGCGCTCGAATTCCGCGTGGACGCATTCAACGCGCTCAATCACCCGAATTTCGCCGACCCGGTACGCTACCTGGACAACCCGCTGTTCGGCCAATCGACGTCCATGCTGAACATGATGCTGGGAACCGGCAGCCCGGGCAGCGGCATATCCCCGCTGCTCGGAACCGGCGGCCCGCGCATGTTCCAGTTGGGCCTGCGCCTGCATTTCTGAGAACCTCGGACCGGGCGTGCGCGACGCGGGCCGGGCATGCCCGGCCACTACGGGTCGACGATCAGCGCATCCACGTCGATAAAACTTGCAGTCGCTGCGGGGCTGTGGCGGCCGGTCGCACGGATCGTCAACTCATGGCGGCCGGGGGCGAAGCAGCAGTAGGCAACGCGGCTCTGCCACTCAATGCGCGGCGAGTACAGATCGACAGAACCGCGCGTGACGCCATCGATGACGATCTCGGCGATGCCGCGATTCCAGGCCCTGGTGTAGACATAGGTCAGCGAATGGCCGTCGAAGGCCAACCCGGCTTCCGCGCCCGGTTCGGCCGTGTAGGTGAGAGTCTGCGACAAGGCGCCGTCACTCGAAACTTCGTCTTGCGTCCAGTCGCCGCGAAAACGGATGAGTGGGTCGAAGTCGTCGTAGGTCCCGGCCGGGCAGGTTTCGAGCGGCGCGTCGCTCACGCGTTGCTTGAGCGCGGCTTCGCTGGCGGACTCGCAAGCGGGGTCCAGGACGGCCAGGGAGTAAACGCCGAAGCTGCGCTCTTGGATGGTGCAACGGCCAAGCAGATGCAAGAGAGCGGGGGGCCGAAGGCGCTCGCGGCGCATCTCGTGGGTCACGAAATACCGGATGTGCCACTGCTCCATCAGGCGGATCATGGCGGGCAGACTGCGGGTGGCGGAGATGGATAGATCGAGCGGCAGCTCGTGCCAGTTATACTCGTGGGCGTCGCCCGCCAGGTCGGCGATGTCATTTTCCCGGGTGAGCAGAACCGCGCTCGCCGGGTACCGGCTGGCGGCGTAGCGCGCGACTTCGCGGAACGGCGATACTTCGTTCACCGCACGCGGGGCGCGCATCCACTCGAAGGGCCGGTCCAGGTAAAACTCCTTGTGATACCAGGACGAGGAAGGCAGAAACCAAACGCCCAGCGCGGCGGCGCAGGCGAACAGGACGATGGCGCCGCGGTAGATCCACGCGTGACGGTCGCGGGTCCAGGCCAGCACGGCGGCGAAGGCGGCGATCCACAGGGGCAAAGACGCATAAATATAGCGGGCATTGGGCTGCGCCGGCAGCACGATCAAGCAGGACACCAAGGACACCAGCGCCACCACGGCGGCGCTCGCGGCGGCCCGGTTGCGCGCCGCCCAAACGCCGGCCAGAACCAGCGGGATCAGCAACAGGTATTGAAAGCCGAACGAGCCGTCCTGCCCTTCGTAGAAGTTGTGGGTGTGAAAGGTGAGGTCGAAGAGCGTGCGAAGCTGGAGCGGCGCGTGAAAGCGGGAATCGGTGATGATATTCGGCGCCGGCGCCATCGAGTGGGGAAACAGTTTGCCCAGGTAGGGAAAAAACGGATCGCCGGTTTTCCACCAGGCGATGAAGTAGGGCGGCAGCGCGGCAGCGCCCGCGAGCGCCATAGCCAGCCAGCCTGCGCCGGCCGGCCTCGGCCGGCGGCGGGCTTCCCAGACGAAGAACGGAAGCGCCGGCACGACGAAAGCGAATGCGCCGAACTTGGTGGACAGCGCCGAACCGGCCAGGACCGCAGCCGCGAAGAGGAACCGCGGACTGCCGCTTTCGGCGTAGCGCCAGAGCGCCACCATCATTCCCAGGATCAGAGCGGCCAACAGATTCTCGATGAATAAGGAACCGGTCACCAGCTCGACCAGCGGCGTAGCGGCGAACAGCGCGGCCAGCAGCCAGGCCGGCGAGCGGGGAAGCCAGCGGCGAACGGCGCCATAGAGCAGACCTTCGAGCGCCAGCAGCCACGCCAGATTGAGCAGGCGCGCCGCCATCTCGCCGCCCAACAGGTAGACGATCGAAAAACCGAAGTCGGCGCCCATCGGCATCACCGACCAAAGCAGGCGGGCAGGCTGGATCGAGAAGGCGTGGTGCGCGGCGATATTGGCTGGGATAGCCAGGTGCATGGCGAGCGCATCCGCGCCAGCCTCCGGTTTCAACGTCACCAGCCAGTGAATGCCCAGGATGAAGAGCAGAAACGCCAGCGCGAAGCGTTCCGCCGGTGCGCCGCGCGCGACCGTCCGGAGTTGGGCGGCCACGGCGCGGGCTCTGCGCAGCACGCCGCGCCAGCCGAGCGCCACCGGCGCCGCCAGCGCGGCCAGCCACACCGCCGGATAGTGCACGGGCAAACGGGCGGTGAGATACATGGCGAAGACAAACACCGAGCCGCCGAGCAGCGTGGCCAGAAGTTGCGTCTCGATCCGATCTTCGCGCGGACGCAACAGCGCGCAGCCGAGCGCACATGAGGAGACCAGAAACAGAACCGGAGCCAACACCGCCAGCGGACCGGCGGCCACCGCGCTCAACACCAGGCCGCCCGCCAACACCAGCGGCACGAACAGCCACGGCAGAAAAATCAGGACCGGCAATCCAAGCGACAGCCATGCGGCGGTGTAACTCGCCAGGTGCTCCAGGCCCAGCGGATGCCAGATGTCCTTCGCGAATAGGCCGCCACTTGCAACGCCGTAGATTTCCAGCCCCACCAGCGCCGCCGCCAGTGCGGCCAGCAGCCAGCCTAGGCGCGCGGGTTTCGCGGGTGGGGCGCTGCCGCCGTTTTCCACCTGGCCGCGCCGGAAAATGAAGCCGCGCAACACCACGAAATTTCCGAAAAACAAAATCGTCTCGACGATCAGCTTGGCGGGCACGGCGCCGATTCCCAGCCAGGCGACCAGCGCGCGAATCCCGGCGTAGGATGCCGCGCCGCTCGCCAGCAGCAGCGCCAGGTATTTCGGCAACACCTGGCGGTGGCTCCGCTGGCTGTGAAAAACCGGGCGCCGCACGGCTCCATACTGAAACGCCGCAGCCAGCGCGCGGCTGAGCGCCTGCGAGCCCAGGATGTGGCCGGTTGCGCGATAGACGAAAAAGAAAACCAGGTTGTCGAGCGCCGCGGTGACCAGCGACACGGAAGCGAACCGCAGCAGCACGAAGTAGATCTTCATCGAATCGACGATCGGGCTGAAATGCGATTGCGGATTCCCGGCTTCGTAAATAGTGCGGATGGATTGCTCGACGATGCGCACGCCGGCGCGGTGGGCGGCGATCAGCATTTCCAACTCGAACTCGTAGCCGTTGGCCGCGATGGCGGGCAGTTGGGCGGCTAGCGCCGCTGGAACGCCGCGCAGGCCGGTCTGCGTGTCGGCGAGCTTGCTGCCGATGGCGGCGCGCAGCACGCTGCGGGTTAAGAGGTTGCCGAAACGGCTGCGCCACGGGACCTGGCCCGAAAAAGTGCGCGCGCCCAAAACCAGGGCGTCCGGCTCCGCCAGCAGAATTTGGGCGATGCGGAGGATGTCGGCGGCATCGTGCTGGCCATCGGCATCGGCCGTCACCACGCCGGCCAACCCGGGAAACGTGGCCAGCGCGTACCGTATCCCACTCTTGAGCGCCGCGCCCTTGCCCTGGTTGGCGGCGTGGCGGACCAGGTGGACACCGGGGAGCGCGGCGGCCTGCGCGAACGAATCTTCGTATCGGGCGCCGCTGCCATCGTCGACCAGGATGATGGCGGGAACCGCCCGCGCGGCCAGCGCCCGCACCAAATCGGGCAACTCGGCGCCGGGACGGTAAGCCGGTATGATCACCGCATAGGCAATGCCGTCCGTCATGTCGTGCGCGGAACTGCTGTCATAAGTGCCGGAGTGGCTCTCCCTATTTAAACACCCAACTGTGCCCGATCGGCGCAGCGTGCCGGGCTCGGCGCATGCGACATGGAAATGGAGGGCTCCTGGGATTGGCTAAGATCGTTATTTGCCGGACTCCCGGTATAGAACCCAAGATGCAAGCAGATCGGCGTAGCCGGGAGCGATCAGCGGCCAGCGGAAGGGTTCGCCCTTCTGAGGATGCTCGACGAGCGAGTGCGGGGCGTTCGGGAAGACAACGATCGTGTAATCGGGATTATGCCCTTCTCTCAACGCCGATTGAATTGCGGCTACCGACGGCTCCACCGGAACTCTCTCGTCGTTACCCGCCTCGACGATCAGGACAGGCACATTGACGCGTCGCCAATAGTCTGCGGCGTTGTAGTTTGCAATCATTGGGAAGAACTTCCAAAAGTAAGAATCCTCTGCCGGAGGCTCAATTTCTTTCGCCCAGGTCTGCCCACCGCGCAGGGCAGCTTGATAGTCCCCGATGAGAGTGCCGCGGCCGTTCCCGGACCCCTCTACTTGAACCGAGCGTTCAATGAACCGATCGGCACTTGCCAGATCGTTCCCCTTAAGTCCCGAGTGCCCGACAGATGACTGCTGGCTAAAGACCTCAGTCTGCCACATAGGGACTCCAGTGGCTGCGTCTGCTAGGACGAATGCCACCGCCTTCGACTGCGACGCGATGAGCGGTGCGATAGCGGCGCCTTGGCTATGACCATGGATTCCGATTTTCTTCGGGTCGATCCCGCCCTGATGTTGCAGGAAGCTCACTCCAGCGAGCGCGTCGCCGGCAAGCGAGTTGAAATCGGAAGTTTGCCAGTCGCCGGTAGACTTGCCCGAGCCGCGTTTGTCGTAGATAAGGGTCGCAATCCCCCTCCGCCCGAAGTAGTCCGCCCAGAAGCGGTTTGCGCCCCACCGAGTCTCGGGTCCCGACCCCTGGAGCATGACGATAGCGGGATGCAGCCCCCCACCGCGAGGAACGTAAAGCGAGCCAGAGAGAGTGACGTCGCCATTCTTGAAGACGACATCGGCTGCCGTATAGGGTAGCTGCACCTCGGCGACGCGTCTTAGGCGCACGGTGCCGGAGCCGTCTTCATCTTTGAAGGTCCCTGTGAGTTCCGAATCGTCGAACTTACACGAAAAGTGGGTATCGCCTCCGAGAACCAGATCGACCCGATTCCCAATTTGCTTGACCGAATCGAACGGATACTCCATCGCCCGCTGTGGCAATGAGGTGAAGGAGGCTCGCAGTTCGGTATCGGCACAGACAAAGTCAAAGGCAACCGAGACATCGGCACCCTCGCGGCTCATCGCGCCTTGCCAGTGCCCCATCGCAGCCGAATTCGGGCAGACGCGGGTCTGGGCTTGCGAGAGCGTTACCACCAAAAACACCAGGCTGGCAACGAGGAGAAGACGACGCAAAGTGCGTGCATCTCGCTTTGGAGAGATCATAGCCTTGTTATACGGATGAGGCGAACCCGGAGTTCCGAGACTTCTACCCAATTCGGCATGCACGTTTGGGGCTGGCGATGCGTCAGTTGATAAACGCTATGCGAAGTATCCTGCTCCTGGCGCTGGCGGCAAGCGCGTTACAAGCCGCGGTGGTTCGCGGGGCGGTGGTGGAGAACATGACCGGGAGACCGCTGGCGCGCGCCCGTGTGACGCTGGCGCCGGTGCCCGGCTCGCCTGGTCCCACGCTTACTGTCCGCACCAACCTGAATGGCAGCTTCGAATTCGCCGCCTTGCCGGCGGGGACATACCTGGTAAGCGCGGCGCGGGCAGGGTTCGCACCGGTCGAATTCGGGCAAAAGGAGTTTCACTCCGCCGGGCTGCCGGTGGTGCTCGAAGATTCGACCCCCGCGTTTCTCGAAATCCGCATGAAGCGCTTCGGGGCGATCGCGGGCACGGTGCTGGACGAAAACGACGTGGGCATCCCCGACACCAACGTGTTGGCCTACCGGGATACCCGGCCGCCGCAGTTGGTTGCCCGAGCCGCTGCCGACGACCGCGGCGTGTACCGCATCTCGGGCCTGCCGCCCGGCCGCTACCTGGTGCGCTCGGCTGCCAAGCAATTCGAAGACGGCGGCTACGTGCCGACGTTTTCCAAACAGTCGGTGAACGTGGAAGAGGCGCAGCCAGTGGAAGCCAGGCTCGATGAGCTGACCGACGACGCCAGCGTGAGGCTGATCGCCGGAGCGCTATTCAACTTGTCCGGGTCAGTCATCGTCACACCCAGGCAGTCGGTGACGGTGACGCTGGTTTCCGACATGGGCCGCGAAACGCAAGTGACTTCTTCGGATTTTCATTTCGATAACCTGGCGCCGGGACAGTACGAGCTGTTCGCCGAAACCGATGCGCGAAGCGGCATGCTGGGCACGTACGCGCAGATCTCGCTCGATCGCGAGCGCAGCGACGTCCGCCTGGCGCTCACCCCAGTCCCGGACACATCGTTTTACATTCGCGACGACGGCCGCAAGCCGTTGAAGGGCGCCAGTGTGAAGGTGCTGGCGCGGCGTAAGGACCTGGCGGGCGAGGGACCGGTGCAAACGCTCAATGTCAGCGGTAATCCCAACGGCAATCGCATATTCCTCGGGCCAGGGCACTGGGAATTGATGATGGCGCCGATGACCGATCACTACGTCTCGGGCTTCGCCGGCCCGGCCTATGAGCGGTCCGAGCGTAGGCGCGCGGACGGATGGAATGAGATCATCGTGGGTGCCGGCTACGCGCCGGTAATGTTCGGACTCGCTTCCGATCCCGGCTCGGTGCACGGCGCGGTAACGGTAGACCAGAACCCGGCAATCGGCGCGATGGTTTTCCTGGAGCCGTGGGATGCGGAACAGCATAAACGCACCGGCGAAGTGCGGACCGCGCGCGCCGATGTTCGCGGGCATTATCAATTCCATGGACTGGCGCCCGGCGAATATCGCGTGATGGCGACCTTCGAATACCAGATGCCCGATGAAGCCGAGATGGACCGCGCGGAAACGCGCGTGGTGAAGGCCGAAGCGGCGGCCGACCTGGCGCAGGATCTGGATCTGTTCGTGATCCGGTAGCGGCGCTACCGGCTCAGGGCAGTTTAGCGGCCGAATCGAGCAGGCCGCCATTCAAGCGAAGCACGTTCCAGCGGGCCTTTTCGAGCGCGTATTGGGCATCGTAGAAGGCGATCCACCGGTCGTTTTCCGCGAGGCGCGCCTCGTCCACCTGGCGCATCGTCTGGCGGCCTTCCTGAAATTGCGCCAGGTTGACGCTAGTCTGTTCGCGGGTAACTTCGAGATCGAGCCGCGCCACGTCGGCGGCGGTTTGCGCGCGTCTGGCGGCGCGTAGCGAGTCGGCCAGATCGGAGACGATGCGGTTGCGTGTGCTGGCCAGTTCGACTTTCAAGCGGCTCAAATCGGCCTCGCCTTCAGCGGTCGCCGATCTCACGCCGGGGACAAAGATTGGCACCTGAAACGACACTCCGATTTCGCCGTTGTTGCGCTGAAAGTGGCTGAAATACTCGGTGTAATTGTTGAACTTGGCGAGCAAGGCATATTGCGCCACCAGGTCGGCGCGGGGCAGGCGGGCGGCCGCGGCGCCGCGCAGTTCGAGCTGCTTGGCGGCGATCTGCGATTCCAGCCGGCGCAGCTCGCTGTTGGAGGCGAGAGCGGCTTCGGCGGCCTGCTCCTCGGAAGCCGGCAGAGGCGGAGCCGGCCGGTCCTGGGCCACCGCGCGGACGCGGTCCTCGGCGGGAAAGCCGAGCGCCAAGGCCAGATCGGTTTCGGCGGAGGCTTGCTCATCGTTCACAGTCTCGGCGGCCTGGCGGTCGCGCGCCAACGCCAACTCAGCTTGTTTCTGGGCGATCGGCAGGGCCCGACCCTCGGCGACCTGGGCGCGAGTGGAATCGAGCACGGCCTGCTGGCGCTCGATGGCGGTGCGGGCCAGCGCCTCGATGCGCGCGGCGCGTTCGGCGTCCAGATAGAGAGCGGCGGCGCGGTAGGCCACCTCGTCGCGTTTACTCACGACGGCGATGGCGGCGCCGCGGGCGTTCTCTTTCGCGCGGGCCACCTCCAGGCTCTGCGGCCGATTGAAGAGGAACTGCTGCGCGACGGCCTGCATGACGCTGGGCGCCGAGCCCTCGATGCTCATCGGGAAACCGCTGGTATATGCCAAGCCGCTGCCGGCCGTGATGCGAGGCATGAAGGGGTCGCGAGCGGCGCGAATCGCGGCCCGCGCCTTCTGCTCATCCAACCGCACGAGTGCCACATCCGGATTCTGCTGAACCGCGAGTTCGATGGTCTGGCGCAGCGTGAGCGAATGAACCTCGGCGCGCGACAAAGCCGCCAGCGCAAGTAAAGAAACCGTGAGCTTCGACATGCATTTATTGTAGTGAGTCGGCGGAGCGGCCACGGCGTTAAGGGCCGGCCGTACCGATTCCCCGGAGTGCGGAGTGTCTCGACGCGGCACGCAGGAATGCGTGCGGCACGACAGCGGCCTGCGGCGGTGAACGGATGCTAGACGCGGTCGTGGTGGAGGGGAAAACACGGGCAAGCTATAAAGCATGCCCCACCGATGCTGACTTACTTGGTCTTGCTCAGTTTGCGGAAGTAGTCCGCCACGGCATCCTGATAGCCTTGCGGAACGCGCTCACCGGCGGGACTGCGGACGCTGCCGGCGCCATCGAGCGCGTCCACCATGCGGCGCAGTTCCATCTCGACTTGCTCGGCGCCGGCCAGCGCGGCCTGAATGCGCTGGCTCAGCAGCGGATCGTCGGTGAAATGGCGCGGGTCGAAATTGCGCAGGTCGTGCACCAGGCTCTGGATATCGCGCGCGGTCGCAGGGTCATCGCGGAGCTGCTGTTCGAGACGGCCCAGGCTCTCGAGAGCGCCGCGATAGCTGTTCTCGATATCTTCCGGACGCACGGGACTTTCCATGCCGCCGCCTGGCTGCCAGAGCGCCTTTGGATCGCGGATGGCGCCGGCGCCGTCGGCGGCCCGGCCATTGTTGATCGATGGGCTGCCGCTCTCACTGTCCGGCGCGCCTTGCGGCGATCCTCCCGGCTGCCCCGGCTGGCCTTGCGTTCCCGGTTGCCCGCTCTGCTGGGTCCGTGCCTGTGGCCGGCCGCGGCTGGCTAATTGGGATTGCAGTTGCTCCATCTGGCGGCGAAGCTGCTCGACCTGGCTGAGCGTCTGCGCGACATTTTTATCGTCCTGGCCCGGTCCGGGCTGGTCGCCCTTGCCGAGCGCCTGCTCGACTTCGTGCAATTGGTCGCGAAGCCGATTCAAACCCGCGGTAGCCTGCGCCTCGGACAAGGCGGCGGCTTCACCCTGGCCGCGGTGGATCCATCCCGCATTACGTTCCATCTCGCGGGCGACTTCCTGTTGCTCGACTTCGCTGAGCGCCTCGCGCAGCTTGGTGGCAGCCTGGCGCTGGGTGCCCATCAGGTCGCGCGTGGCATCCTGCATCTGTTGCTGGAGGCGCTTGAGATCGGCGAGCTCGCTTTCCTTCTGCTGCGCCAGTTGTTCGGCCTGGTCGCGGTTCACACCTAGCGCCAGCGGACCGAAAGCGCGCCGCATCTGGCCTTCGAATTCCTGCTGCCGGCGGGCCAGGTCGTCGGCCTGGCGCGCCATGTCGCCAACCTGGCCGGAGGATTGGGCGCTGCGCAAACCGGCCAGCATCTGCTGTGCTTCGCGCAGGCGGTCGGCGGCGCGGCGCGCTTCGGCTTCACCCTGCGGCGTGCCGGCCTGCTGCGAGGACCCCGCCTGGCGCATATCCTGGAGCGCCTGCTGCAGGCGGTCGATGGTCTGGCTCAGTTGCCGGGAATCGGCGTTGTTCAGACGCTGGTTGGCTTGTGCCTGCCCCACCTGCCCCTGGCTGTTGCGCCCGGGTTGCCCCTGCTGGCTGGGTGAACCCGTTTGGCCGGACGCAGCCGCCTGCCCCGATTGACCCTGCTGGCCCGGCTGGCCGTCGCGGCTCAGCGGCGCGTTCTGCGCGAGCTGCTGCATCTGCTGCTGAAGCTGTTCGGCTTCGCGGCGCAGCAGTTCCTGCTCCCAGCGCTGTTGCGGCGTGGGCGTGGCGCGGCGTTGTTGCTCGGCCAATTCCTGCTGCCGTTTGGCGAGCTGCTCCAGCTTCTGCAAGGCGTCCTCCAACTGGCGCTGGCGCGCATCGGCCGATTGAGTCTGCCGCACGCCTTCGTACTGGTTCTTTTCGGTGTCCAGCTCGAGGTCGAACAGTCCCTGCATGTCGCGGGTGGCCCCGCTGATTCCACCACCGCCGCTGCCGGATTGGCCGAAGGCCACCTGGATGTCGCGGAAAACGGCTTCGGCGCGCAGCAGAAATTGGAGCGCTTTCTGCTCCGGCGCCAGCGCGTCCTGCCACTTCGCGCTCCGCAGCTTTCCGGCGGCTGGACCCATGGCGCCCGCGGCCTGCTCCATGTCGGTGACGAAGCTCTTAAACGACTCGCCGGCTTCTTCCATCTGCCGGGCTTTCATTCGGTCGGCCAGCGAATTCGCCTGGTCGCGTAACTTGGATTCCACCGAAGCCAGGAACGCCGCGTTTTCCGCGTCCGAGGCTTTGGCCCCGTTGCCTTTGATCTGGTTCCAGGTAGCGGTGATGATTTCCTTCTGCCGCTCGGAGAGCTGGTTTTGCCGTTCGCCAGGATCACCGGGAGCGCCGTTGCCGCCGAGCGACTGCGACTGCGTGTAGTTCCTCTCGAAGGGCTGCGCTTCGATGAAAAACATGTCGGTGTTGGTTGTCTGGCGGGCGCCCCGCGCGGCGGCATAGAGGCTCACGATGTCGCCGGGTTCCACCTTGAAATCCTCGAGCGCGATCACGGTGGACCCGATGGCGGTTTTGGCGCCCTTGGCGTCCAGCAGGCTCACGGTCTTCTCGGGGCCGCCGTTCACGGAATAATGCAGGTCGACGCCGCGCAGTCCGAAATCGTCGCTGGCGCTCACCTCCACGGTGACTTCCTCGATCGGGCTGGCCTTGAAATCGTGGCCCGGCCGGGTGATGGTGATTTGCGGCGGATTGTCCTTCTGCGCCTCGATGAAATAATCCTCGCTGAGCCGCACGTCTTCGCCGTTCTCGATGGCGGCGATGTGATACATGCCGTCCTTCTGGATGGGCACGCTGGCGATTAGCGTGTTTGCGCCGCCGCCGCGCAGCACGACCTTGCCGCCATCGTCGAGCAGCAGCGCGCCGTTCGCCAGCGGCCGGTCCAAGTGGAGGGCCACTTCGGCGATGGTGCCCTGCACCGCGCGTAGATCGCCGCCGGGGTCTTCCACATAATCCTTCATGCCGGTCCAGGCGGGGTAATGGTAAGTGACGCTCAAGTTCTTGATGGAAGGCAGATCGATCGCGCTGAGATGGTAGGAGGGGGAGCGGACGCCGCCGGCCTCCACATAATAGTCGAGCGATTCCGGCACGCCGGCGATCAGAAACTGGTACGCCGAGCCGCCCGTCTCGGTGCGCATTTCGGCCTGTTCCCATTGGGGCGCGCTCGAATATTTTGCGAAGAAGCGAACCCTTGGCGCGGTGAATCCGAGCAAAGTGGCCTGGATGATCTGGTCCGCCCGTTTGCGAATCGTGCGGTTGCCCGGTTCCACCAGGATCGAATAGAACGGCTTCATTTCGCCCTTGGGCGGACCGGCCCAAAGCAGCGCGGTGCCGTAACCGAGAAAGCCGGGCCCCGCCATGCCGAGCCAGATGAGGAGCAGCATTGCAACCGCCGCGGCCGAGGCGAAGCCGGCAATCCAAGTGGTCTTGGCGACCGTGGCAGGCGCGGCCCGCTCGGCCACTTGCAGCGTGTCTGCTGCCAGCAATTCGAGGAACGGGTCGGCGTCAGGCGAGCCGGCGCGCTCGCTCAAGGTGACCAGGCGCTGTTCAAACTCCGGGTGAACCTTCTCGGCGGCGCGGGCGGCGCGGCGGCGATTGAGGCGCACCAGCGGGACGATCAACGCCGCGGCGATGGCGCAAGCCAAACCGAGAAACAGCGCCAGCCGCGCGACCAGCACGGCGCCATTCGAGAACGCGAACGCATTGGCCCACTCGACCGCGGCCACGGTTAGAAACAGCGCCGCGATGGCGGTAACCGCACTACCGCGCGAAAGGGCCAGCAGGCGCACGCGGCGTTCCATGGCGCTCAGATACTGCGAAAGAAGGTCCAAAGGATTCATGGCGCCTCTTTATCCACGGAAAGATGACGATTCCCCAGCCAGGATTCGGTGAGCGCGCACCCGAGCACCGCCAGCATCACATACCACCACAACGACCGGCGACTTCGCTCGCTGGCCGCCTGCCCGCTTGCCGCTACACCACTGGCTGTATTCTGCCACAAGCGGAGGGCCTCCGGCGAGGCGGGCGCCAGATCGGATTCGCGGCGGTCGGCATTCACCGCGACCAGTTCGTTGCGGCCGTTGGGGCGGCGAATGTCATAAAAGCCGTCCATGGTGAACTGAATGTTCTGCGCGGTGGAGGCTTTGGCGAGCGAAAACACGCGCTCGCCTTTGGGATCGAGCACATCCACGGCGGCGGCTTTTCGCCCGGCTTCGCGCAGTTCTTCGAAGCTGCCCACGGTGACGGCGGACGGCCCGGCGTCCAGGCGTCCCAAGTAGTTGGCGGTCTGCCCGATGAAGGGCACGAACGACGCATGCACCGGAAAATCGTTGGCGACATTATCCAGGGTGGACGCGAAAACCAGGATGTGGCCCGCGCCCAACTGCTCATCCATCAGCAAGGGAGTTTCATCGGTGAGGCGCGCCACGATGCGCGCACCGGCGGGATCGACGCGGATCGCCTGGTAGAACTTCACGTCGTCCCAGCGGTTGTTCTGCTGAATGGACGGGTGCGATGGATCGAGCGCCGCCGCGCTTTGAAACAGGTCGCCCTCGCGGCCGGCGTAGCGGGCGCCCTGAATGGCGAGATCGGCTAGCGGAACTTTGGCGCGCCCCATCGAGGAGTGGCCGAGCGCGATCAACACGGCGCCGCCGTCGCGCACATACGCGCGCAAACTCTTTTCGAAAGTCCCGGGCAGCGAGCCCACGTCCGAAATCACCACGAAAGCGTACTGGGACGGCGCGACATTGGCGGTTTGGTCCGCGGCGGCCGGGTCAATGGCGAAGGCCGATTGGCCGGTGGCTTCGAGCGCCGCTTTGAAATACGGCAGGTCGCGCGTGTTGCCCGCGTCGTGAACGAACAGGGCGTGGCGCGGGTCGGCGCGCTCGACGGAAAAGTAGAACGTGTCGTCGCCGGCCAGCGCATCGGCGGAATCGATCTTCACCGCGCCCTGATTGCGGCCATAGGGCACTTCGAGAGAATTGAACTCGACCGCGGCGCGGCCGCTTTCCGGAACCGTGACGGCTTTCGATTCGATGACGCGTCCGTTCAGCACGAGCGATACGTTGCGCACGGCCTTGGCGGTGCCGAAACCGGCGATGGTGGCCAGCACGCGCGTCTTCGCGCCACTGTAGACGCGGCGCGGCGCGACCACGTTCTCGACGGTGAAATTGGGCGTTTGCTTCGAAATCAGCGGATGCGGCTCCAGGCGGATGTCGCCGTTCAAGCGCAGGTCGTTGAAGTTGGCGGGCATGCCGGTCTGCTGCATATCGGAATAGAGGAGCACGCGCAGCGGCAGGTGGAGCGACTGCGCGATGGAGCCGAGCGAGCGGGAAAGCTCGGCGAAGGAGGTGCGGCCGTCGGAGGGCCGGAGTGCATCGAGCGCGGCTTCGAGCGCGGCGCGACCGTCGGTCACCTCGCTCAAAACTTCGACCCGCGAAGCGAAGGCCAGCACCTGCGCACGCTGCCCCGGCCGCAGACCGGCAACCTCGCTCTTCGCCTGCTTCCTGGCTTCGTCGAGCAGGCCGGCGGCGCGCATGCTCAGCGAGTTGTCGATGGCGAAGACGGTGACCTCGCCCGAGCGCGACGCAGGCAGCAGCGCGCGCTGCAGATAAGGATGCGCGAAGGCCAGCGCCAGCAGCGCGAACAGTAGCGCGCGCAGCGCGAACAGAATCAGGTAGCGCAGGCGGCGATGCTTGAGGGAGCTTTGCGCGCGGCGCTCGAAGAACATCAGCGAACTGAAGGGCACCGGCGTGGCTTTATGTTTGCGCAGTAGGTGCAGCCAGACGGGCAGGCCCACGGCGACGAGACCGGCCAGGAACCATGGAGCGAGAAAGCCCATTTAGAGCATCCCCCGCCGCACGCTCAAATATTCGCGCAGGCCTTCATCGAGCGGCCGGCCGGTATCCACCAGGAAGTAGTCCATCCCCGCGCCGCGCGCCTGGGAGCGCAGCGCCTCAATGTGGGCGTCGATCTTGGTCCGGTATTCGTGGCGCGCGTATTCGGGCGATACCTCCATCGCCGCGCGCGAGTTTTCCATATCCACCAGCAGCACCGGCTCGCGGAATTTCGGCGCGATCTCCTGCGGGTCCAGCAGATGAAACAGGATCACCTCATTGCCGCGGAAGCGCAGCGGCTCGACGGTCTTGACGATGACGGCCGGATCTTCGTAAAAATCCGAAATCACCACCACCATCCCGCGGCGGTGCAGGAAATTCTGGAAGTGCACGAATGGCTTGGTGAAATCGGTGCGGGTGCCGGTTTGCGCGCGTTCGATGGCGTGCAGCAAGCGGAACAACTGCCCCTGCCGCGAGGAGGGCGCCACGTAGTTGGTCACGTCCTCGTCGAAGACGATCAGGCCGGCCGCGTCGCGCTGCACGTTGGCCAGGTAACACAGCGAGGCGGCCAGAAAGCGCGCGTAGTCGAGCTTGTTGACGGCGTGCGATCCGTAGCCCATGGATGCCGACGTATCGAGCAGCACCAGCAATTGCGTGTTGGTCTCGCCCCGGTAGCGCTTCAGATAGCAGCGGCCGGTGCGCGCGAAAACGTTCCAGTCGACGTGGCGCAAGTCGTCGCCCTGCGCGTAGGCGCGGTATTCGGCGAACTCCTGCGAGAAGCCGAAATCGGGCGAGCGGTGCAGGCCGGCGACGAACCCGTCGACCACCGTTTTGGCGATCAGGTCCAAGCCTGCAATCGAGTTGAGCGTAGCCGGATCGAGAAAGCGCTGCAGCATCAGCGGGGCTCCTCAGGGAATCGCAGTGAGCGCGAGGTTGACAGACGAAAGCGTCTGTCCCACAGCGCAGCATGGCTGCACCAGGGCCGACAATGGTCGCGCTGCAGCATGTTACTCTCGCGGCGCTCCTTTGTAATCGAGCAGACGCTTCAAAATGTCATCCTGCTTCAGGCGGTCGGATTCGGCATGAAAGTTGAGCAGGATGCGATGGCGCAGCACCGGAATATACAGTGCGCGAATGTCTTCATACGTCACGTGGTAGCGCCCCTTCATCAACGCGCGGGCTTTGGCGGCCAGCACCAGGAACTGGGCGGCGCGCACGCTGGCGCCGTAATTCACGTACTTTTGGACGAAGTCCGGCGCCGATTCGTCCCGGTTGCGGCTCAAGCGCACCATCTCCACCGCATAGCGCGCCACGCTCTCGCCGATCGGCACCATGCGCACGAGCTGCTGGAAATCGAGAATCTCTTCGGCGTTGGTCACCGGATCGGCTTGCGGAATGGTGGTGACCGTGGTCAGATCCACCACCTGCAATTCCTCGACGGCATCGAGGTAGTCGAGGACGGTGTTGAACAGGAAACGGTCGAGCTGCGCTTCCGGCAGCGGATAGGTGCCTTCCAGTTCGATCGGGTTCTGGGTGGCCAGCACGAAGAACGGATTGGGCAGGGCGTAGCTGTTGCCGCGCACGGTGCAGGCGCGCTCCTGCATGGCTTCGAGCAGGGCGCTCTGCGTCTTCGGCGGCGTGCGGTTGATTTCGTCGGCCAGCAGTATGTTGCCGAAAATCGGACCGGGCACGAAGGTCCAGGTGCGGCGGCCGGTGGCGGGATCCTCTTCGATGATGTCGGTGCCGGTGATGTCGCTGGGCATCAGGTCCGGGGTGAACTGAATGCGCTTGAACACCAGGCCTAGCGTCTGCGCCATGGTGCGCACCAGCAGCGTCTTGGCGGTGCCGGGCAGGCCTGTGATCAGGCAATGGCCGCCCACGAACAGCGCAATCATCACCTGCTCCAGAACCTCCTGCTGGCCTACGATCACGCGGTGCACCTCGGTCACAATGTCCGCCTGCACCTGGCGGAAGCGTGCGATGCGCGCTTTCAAAACGTCGGGTTCCCTCTGTGAAGTTGCCATGTGTTTTCCAATCCTATTTCTTGGTCGCGGCCGGTTCATCCGGCGCGCCGCTCAACTGCAACAGCAGCTTTTGCGCCGGCCGGAATCCGGGAGCGATTTCCATCGCGTCGATCAGCTCGTTGCGGGCCGCCTCCGGTTGACGATTCAGGTTGAAAGCGCGCGCCAGATCGTAATGCGCGCCGGCCACATCGATGGGCTTGGCCGCCAGCAGGGCCTGGAACTCGCGGATGGCGCCAGTCGAGTTGTCCTGCTCCAGCCAGAGTTCGCCCAGCAGCCGATGCTGCTCGCTACGCATCGGATAGATGTAGTTCAGACGATCTAGAACCGCGGCGGCTTCTTTCCGATTTCCCGCGGCGGAGAGTTCCTTCGCGAGCGACATGATGGTGTCCGGATCGCGCCCGCCTGCGTGGACGTATTGCTCCAACAGGTCCACGGCAGCGGCCTTGTCCCCTTTGGCCAAGTACGCCTTGGCCAGCGCCTCGTAGATGCTGTGATGCTCGACGTAGGCGGGATAGAAGTCGCGGGCCTCGCTGCCCAGGCGAATCACGTCGTCGTAATTGCGGCTGGCGGACGCAGCGTCGATGCGCTTGATGGCCTCTTTCCAGCGGTCGAAATTCTCGACCGTTCGTTTGGTTTCGGCTTCCAGGGCGGCGATGAACTGGCGGTCGAAATCGGCCGGCTCCATCTTGAGTTCTTTTCGGATCACGGTAGCCGTATCGTCGCTCGCGCCGAAATCGCGCAGCATGGCGAGCACCGTTTCCCAGCCCCATTTTTCCGTGATGTAATCGCAAATCCTGCCCGCCTGAGAATAGCTGACCACCACTTGCGGCGGACTCACCGGGTGCACGAAGCCGCGGTCCAATTCGGCCACCGGCAAAAGTTGGTGGTTCTTAATGGCGGCGATTTCGTCGGGCCCGAGGCGGTCGCCCCACTCCGGCGACGCGGCCGTTTCTTCGTGCACCGCGATCCCCTCGGTGAACCAGCGGGGAACGTGGCAGTTGGTGATCGCCAGAGTAAAAACGTGGCTCATCTCATGCCACATCACGCTGTCCCAATGAAATGTGCCGGGCGGGCGTCCGGAGGGACTGTCCATGGCGATCACGTTGTCGAAGGTCACGCCCAGCGCCCCCAGGCCCGGCATGCCGAGCGCGCGCACTTCGAAATCGGGGTGATCGGGATACACTTCCACCTGCACCGGCTGGGTGAGCTTCCAGCGATACTTCTTCTCGTAGACCGCGATGGCGCGCCGCATCTCGGCTTCGAAATACGGGCGCAGCAGATCCGCTTCCTTCTTATTCAGCTTGAGAATCGTGCGGTCGGTCCGGAACGTCACGAAATTCTTTTCGCTGTCCAGCAGGGTCAGCGAGTTTCTTGTGGCGCTATCCTGAAATCCGTTGCTCCAGCAGGTTTTGAGCTGCTGGTAGGCCTCTTCGTCGCGGCCCAGCCGCATCAGGTTGACGCCAAGCTGCGAGCGCGCGGAATCAAGTTGCGGATCGAGGCCGATGGCTTTGCGGTAGAACGCAATCGATTCCTCATAGCGCCGGTTGAGCATGAAGAAATGGCCGGCGGTCTCGTAGCCCTTGGCGGCGTGCGGGTCCCAGGGGCTTTCCTTCTTATCGGCCAGCCAATCCATCGTGGCGAGGACAGCTTTCGCCTGGACGGAGTTGGCGTCGAGCGCGAGAGCGCGTTTGGCCTCGGCTTCGGCTTTGCTCTTGTTGTCGTCCTCGAGGGCCAGACGCGCCAGCAGTTCCCCGGCTTCCACCAGTTTCGGATCGTCCAGCAACGCCCGCTCCGCGAATCCGGCGGCGCTACCCGAGTAAACCTCGGCCGCCACCAGCGCCTTGCCCAGCAGCGCGCCCGCATCGTCGGGTTTCAATTCCAGGGCCTCGTCGAAAAGACGCTCGGCCTCGTCCGCCTGCCAGTGTTCGAGATACATACGGCCCCAGCGGACGCGGATCATTGCATTGCGAGGCTCGCGCGCCACCAGATCGCGAAACACTTCGTTGGCATCCTGGTAACGCCGCGCCTTCCAGAGAGCCTCCGCTTGTGGCAGGGTTTGCGCGGGCAGCAGGGACGCGAGTAGAGACAGGGCAAGAGTGAGCACCCGTGTCTCACTTCGGCGGGGCATCGAGTGCCTCCTGGGCCTTGGCCAGCTCGAGCAGAAGGTGCGTCAACTGGCTGCGGTAATCGGCGGCGTCCATGCCGGCCTTCTCGTATTTCAATTGATCGATGGCCTGCTCCAGCTCCTCCTTCTTGGCCAGCAGCGCGCGTTTGGCCGGGTCGTGAGCGGCGCCGGCATTGGCGCCCAGCCGCACCAGCGTGAATGCCGCGGCCAGTCTGCCCTCGCCATTCTCGGGCGATGGATTCCGCTCTCCGTCGCCTTTGCCGGTGTCCTCGAGCAGCGAATGCTCGGTGGCCAGGCGCTTGGCGGAATCGAAGTACTCGGTCACCTTGCGCTGCGTGTAACGAAACGCTTCCAGGGCGGAGACCGCGTCGTTCTTATCCGTATCCGCCGCCGGGTCGCGCAGGGCTTCGGCCCAGTAACGCGCGAATACGGTGGCTTCCTTGTCGGTCCTGGTTGCCGTGATCACGATGCGGTTGGGGCGGCGCAGAAACGGGATCGATCCGCCGCTCGAACTGGTCATGACGACTACGCACTGGCGCGCGGCGGGAACGCGGTCAAGCAGCGCAGCCAGTTCCACGGCGGTTATGTCGGGGCCTGGAATGTTGAACTTGTAATCCACTCCGTCGTAGGTGCCGTGCCCGATCAACATCACCACCAGCGCGTCATCCGGCTTCACCGTCCCGGCGAGAGCCTGAAAACGCGCGCGGATCTGCTCGCGATTCGGCGCAATCGCCGTAGTCACGTTGCCGTCGCCGGCCTTCTTCAGACTCGAATCGATATCGAGCGCCCACATCTTGAAGCGCTGGTCGTAATCCGGCTCGCCGCCAAGGCCGGAAATCGTCAGGAAGTAAGTGGCCGCGGGCGATGCCAGGGCGTAGGCGAGCAGCAGCGCGCAGAGTTTCATACCACTCCCCACTTGCGGCGTAGCAGCCATTCGGACGCGCGCAGGCCGAGCGCCAGCAGGAAAATGGCCGGCATGTCCCACAGGTCGCGTGTCTCGCGCGCCGTGATGCCGGCTTCGGAATACGAGATTTCGCTCGCCAGCTTGGCCGCCTGGTCCGGCGTGTAATAGCGGCCGCCGGTCTGCTCGGCGAGTTTCTCGAGCAGCCCGCGGTTCTGCGAGGTGGCGAAGTTTTCCGCTACGCCATCCTCGCGGCGAAAGGCCAACACATCGCGGCCCAACTCCTCCTGCTCGCGGCCGGCGATGATCTCAGCCACGTAAGAGCCGGGCGCTTCGGCGGCGAATTCGCCCGCGTAGATCCCCTCTTCGAACGGCTGTGGCGCCAGTTCCATGGTGGCGCTGGTTCCGTCGGGCTGCAGAAACCGCGCCTGCACGTTGGCGTTGGCGACCGGTTTGTATTCCTTGTCCCGCACCTCCACGCGCAGTGGCACGCGCGTCTCGTCGGAGAGCACCTGCCTGGGCGTGGTCACGGTCACCGGTCCGGGCGTATCGGTCACCAGGTAGCGCAGCATTTGCTGCCAGAAAGTTTCCTGGGTGCGATCCTCGTGCGGCAGCCACATTCGCCAGCGCCAGCTTCCGCCGGTGGCGAACAGAACGGTGCGCCCGCGGCCGTAGTTTTCGGTGACCAGCAGCGGCAGCTTGCGCTTCCCCGCCGGGGTGGAAACCAGCAGCACGGTGGCGCCGGGTTTTTCGTCGCCGGCTTCCTGGTAGTTGGCCATTTGCGGCATCTTTTGCCAGCGCTCCGCGTTGCGGGCGGCGTCGTCATCCAGGCGGCAGATGCTGCTTTGCGCGCCGGCCGGCGTCAACTCCTGGCCGGTGAAATCGCGGTGAAACGTCCCCCTGGTTTCCGGCAGTTTGGTGGGGATCAAATCGGCCAGCGGTCCGCTCGACCAGCCGCCGTCGGAGAGCGCGGCGCGCCCGCCCAGCAGCAGCAATCCGCCGCCACGTCGATCCACAAAATCATGGATGAGCTGTTGCTGGCCGGGCGTGAAATAATTCAACTCCACGCTGCCGACGATCAGGCCCTGGTACGCGAACAGCTCCTCGGCCTTGGCCGGGAACCCGTCTTCCAGTTCCTTGGGCGTGGTGGTGCCCTGCCGGTAGATCTTGTTCTGGGTGGTGCGCAGCATGCTGGCGATCTCCTGCTCGGGGTGATCGTCATTCGGCAGGTAGGGCAGCGCGCGGCGGATGAATTTGAAATCCCAGCGCGGCTCGCCTTCCACATAAAGGATGCGCGGCTTGCGCGCGTCCACGTTGACCAGGCGGGTGAGGGCGTTGTTGCGCGTATTATCTTCGCCGGGCAGCGGGTCAATGCCCACCTCGAACGTCTTCGCCCCCGCATCGCCAGAGTTGAACACCAGCGATTCGGTCCGCAGCCGGCCGTCGGAAGGCAGCGTCACCTCCTGGCTGGCCAGCACTTTCCCGTTGTCGCGCACGCTGAGCCTGGCGCGGCTGCCGGAGAATCCGTAACTGGAAAATGTGACGGTCGCGGTCAGCCGCGATTGCGGCAGCGCCCGCGCCGGGAGTACGGCGTCGGTGATTTCCACATCTCGATCCGGATGCTCGCGGCCGAAGCCGATGGTGTGCACCGGGATGCGCTGCTTGCGGAGGGCCGCCAGCGTATCCGGACCGATGCCGCCCGCATTGTCGGCTCCGTCGCTGAGCAGCACGATGGCGCCCAGCGGCAGCGACGACGATTCCGCCAGCACGCGCTCCAGCGTATCGCCGATGCGCGTTGCCGGTTCGGAAGCGTCCAGCGCATCCGTCTTCTCGACGCGCTCCGGCGCCCGGCCGAACTTGTACAGCCGAATCTGGAAGCGCTCGCCCAGCGATTTCAGCAGCCCGCTGTCCAGCGCGCGCCTGGCCGCCGCTTCGCGCGTGCCGCCCGCATCGGCGATGCCCATGCTGCGCGAATCGTCCACCAGCACGGCCACCACGTTCTGCTGCGGCCGCAGGGTGGCCACGCTCAGCGCGGGGTGCCACAGCAGAAACAGGATCAGCGACAGCATGGCGGATTCGAGCAGCCAGATGGCCAGCGGACGCGCGCCGCTCAGCATGCCGTGGTTGCGCCGTATGTGCCAGTACAGCAAGCCGCCTCCGCACACCACCGCCGCCGCCAGCAGCCACAGCGGCCACGGCGTCAGTAAGACAAACTGGCCCTTATGAAAAATGCCGGCCGGGTATTTGAAGAGGAGCTCGAACATGAGTTTCTCATCGGCGGTCCGAGGCCGCTATTTGACGATAGACGTTCCGACTGTGCGTGTGAGTTGCCGGCAACCCCAGGGTGCAAGGAAATTCCACATGCGCGTGCATGGCGCGTGAGCCCTCTTTGTGAGTCAGGATAGCACGGGCCGCTGGCGGGAAAACAAAACCGGCAAGCTAAAGCATGCCCCACCGGGGACACGGGCTATACTGGGGAATACCCGTCATTGCCGTGCAAGACTACATTCGGATTCGCGGCGCGCGAACCCATAATCTGAAAAACGTTTCGGTTTCGATTCCCCACAACCAGTTGACGGTGGTGACCGGCGTGTCGGGCTCGGGCAAGTCGTCGCTGGCATTCGACACCATCTATGCGGAGGGCCAGCGCCGCTATGTGGAATCGATGTCGGCCTACGCCCGGCAGTTCCTGGAGCGGATGGAAAAGCCGGCCGTGGATGACATCGACGGGATTGCGCCCGCGGTGGCCATCCGGCAGAAGAACTCGAGCCGCAACCCGCGCTCCACGGTAGCCACTTCCACCGAGTGCTTTGATTTTCTGCGCCTGCTCTGGGCACGCGTGGGCCGGACCTTCTGCCCGAACTGCGGGACGGTGGTGCGGAAGGACACGGTGGATGAAGTGGCCGCGCGGCTGCTCGCGCTGCCCGAGGGCTCGCGCTGGTACGCGCTGTTCGCTTGCGGAGAACACGCCGGCGCCGCTTCATTGCGCGACCACCTGTTCGAACTGCGCAAGAAAGGTTTCACGCGGCTGTTTCAGGCGGGGCGGACCTTCGAGTTTTCGACGCCCGAATCGCTCCTCGATATCGATTTCAGCCAGCCGGTTTTCGTGCTGGTGGACCGCATCGCGATTGGCCCCGGCCTGCACCAGCGCCTGGTCGATACGGTCGAAGTCTGTTATCGCGAGGCTGGTGAAGTCATCTTCGAAAGCGCCGCCGCGCCGGCGCGGACGCTGCGCTTCAACGAGAAGTTCCAATGCAAGACCTGCCTGATGGAATTCGCGGCGGCGGAGCCGATTCTGTTCAGTTTCAATTCGCCGGTGGGCGCCTGCCCGCGCTGCCAGGGCTTCGGCAACACCATCGATTTCGACCTGGACCGCGTGATTCCGGACAAATCGCTTTCGCTCGACGAAGGCGCGGTCGAGCCCTGGACCAAGCCCAAGTTCCGCTCCTGGCTCGGCAATTTCCGCAAGTCCGCCCGCGGCAAGGTGCGATTTCGCGCGGCTTTCGCCGACCTGACCGGCGAAGAGCGCGAGCTGGTGTACGATTTCGTCCGCCGCTTTTTCGCTTATCTCGAGACCAAGAAATACAAGCTGCACGTGCGCGTCTTCCTCAGCCGTTACCGCGGTTACGCGCTGTGCCCGGAGTGCAAGGGCGCGCGCCTGCGCAAAGAAGCGCTGTACGTGCGCGTGGGCGGCCGCAACCTGGCCGAAGTGGTGTGCCTCAATATCGCCGACGCCGCGCAGTTCTTCGACGCGCTGGCGCTCGCGCCGGAAGAGACCGCCATCGCCGACAAGATCCTGGTCGAAATCCGCCAGCGGCTGAAGTTCCTCAACGACGTGGGGCTCGAGTACCTGACGCTGGACCGGCTGTCCTCGACGCTTTCCGGCGGCGAAGCCCAGCGCATCCAACTCGCCATCTGCCTGGGTTCGCGCCTGGTGGGCGCCTGCTACGTGCTCGACGAGCCATCCATCGGTTTGCACAGCCGCGACACCGGGCGGCTGATCCGCATTCTCGAGGAATTGCGCGAGTTGGGCAACACCATCGTGGTGGTGGAGCACGACCCGGAAGTGATGCGCGCCGCCGATCATCTGCTGGACCTGGGACCGGGCGCGGGCGAGCACGGCGGCAACATCGTCTATGAGGGCACGCTCGAGCGGCTGCTGGCCGACGGCACCAACTCGCTCACGGCGCGCTATCTGCGCGGCGACCTGCGCGTGGCCCCGCCCCGCGCGCGCCGTCCGGTGGACCCCAAACGCATACTGCGCGTCATCGGCGCCCAAATCCACAATTTGAAGAACATCGACGTCGAGATTCCGCTGGGCATGATGGTGGCCATCACCGGCGTTTCCGGCTCCGGCAAGTCCACGCTGGTTCACGATGTGTTATTCCGCTCGATTGAAGCGCTGCACAAGGCACGCGAGTCGGGCGCAGAAGCCGAGCTCGAAGACGCCGCCGGCGATCTGGACGCCGGGCCGCGCATCGCCTGCCGCAAACTCGAGGGCGCCGAGCGCATCTTCAGCACGGTGATGATCGACCAATCGCCCATCGGCCGCACGCCGCGCTCCAATCCGGTCACCTACATCAAAGCGTTCGACCTGATTCGCGCCCTCTTCGCCAACACCCGCGAGGCGCAAAAGCAAGGCTACACGCCAGGCCATTTTTCTTTCAACATCCCCGGCGGCCGCTGCGAGACCTGCCAGGGCGATGGCACGGTGACGGTGGAGATGCAGTTCCTGGCCGACGTGGAGCTGATCTGCGAAGAGTGCAAGGGCACCCGCTACAAGAGCGCCATTCTGGAGATTCGCTATAACGGGCTGAACATTCACGAAGTGTTGCAGCTCACGGTCAGCGGCGCTATCGAGTTTTTCGGCGGCGTGCCGCGGCTGGTGGAGCGCCTGCGCGTGCTGGACGACGTCGGCCTGGGATACTTGCGGCTGGGCCAATCCGCCACCACGCTTTCCGGCGGCGAGGCGCAGCGCGTCAA
>JBEKKO010000089.1:0-23209 GCA_050010695.1 Bryobacteraceae bacterium | reverse complement strand
TCGAACTGGAAGCACGCGATGGAGGTGTTGGTATTGCCTGCACAGGCGTAGGGAAGGGCGACTGGAACGGGCTTACGGACGGATTATACGGCACGATTCGGAGAAGGTGTATCGCAACCTAGTGTGGTGCGTCCGAAGTCGTGAACAGTATCGCGAAACGAAGTGGGGCAGGCGCTTCCGCCTGCCAACTGTCCGCTCCGAAACCGGGGCGCCAATTCGGCGCCAATCCGGAGTTGGCAGGCGAAAGCGCCTGCCCCACCTTGCTCGGGCGCCCAGACGAATACTGGCTGTTCTGCATGACGCACTACACTAGGCAGATTGACGTAGTCGGCTATCCATCGGCCTGTTATCGCTGATGGCAGCGGCTCGCACCATGAGCCACCTCGATTTCCCCCGCCAGGGTGCTTGAGTTCTTCTTCGCCGCCGGCCTACGGACGGATTACGGTAGTACTGGCACATGCTAACGTCCGCGGCCAAGTCTGCTATCCTCTAATGGAGCGCACATCCGTGTCCGCGCCATCCAGGAAGGCCAATGAAACATAGCTACCTCGCTCTTTCGATCGTGATCTTGTCGTCCGCCGTGGCGGCCGATGCGCAAACCACCACGCAGCCCACCCCGGTCACGCTGAATAGTAGCCCGTCGCGTCAGATCGGCCAGCCGCTGTTGATCCCGAGGACTCTCAACCCCAACCTCGTGGAAGGCCGCGAATTGTGGAGGCCCACTGGCATCGCCTTCGACACCTCCACCTCGCCGCCTATCGTATATGTGGCCGACACGCTGAACAATCGCGTCCTGGCATGGAAGAACTCGGCCGGCTTTTCCAACGGAGCGCCGGCCGACCTGATCATCGGACAGCCGGACCAGTACACCACCACCCCGTCCGGCCCGAATACCAACTTTACTACCGGCTTGACCGATCCCACCGGCCTGGCGGTTTACAAGGGCGACCTCTACGTCGCCGACAGCGGCAACAATCGCGTGTTGCGCTATAAGGCGCCTTTCGCGCAGTTCGCCCAGACCGGATCTTATCCCACGCCGGATCTGTTCGTCGGCCAGCCATCGCTGAAATCAGCCAAGGTGGACTATCCCAGCGGCTCTCCAACCGCGCAGGGTCTGTCTTTCAGCTCCGGCGGAAGCGTGTTGCTCGCCGGCATTGCGTTCGATACCAGCGGAAACATGTGGGTCACCGACCCAGGCAACCGCCGCGTGCTCGAGTTCAATGCCGCCGATGTCGCCAATGGAGGCGGCCTCCTCACCGCCGCCGTCGAGTTGGGGCAACTGAATTTCGTCACCCTGCAGACCCCGCTGAGCCCGGGCAACGTCAACAGCCAGCTCATCAAGAACCAGTTCGCGGTGCCTTCCCAGTTGATCTTCGACGCGGCCGGAAATCTCTATGTTTCCGACGCCGACGCGACCAGCCCGGCAAACCTGAGCCGCGTGCTGGTCTTCGCCCCGCCCTTCGCCAGTGGGCAGGCCGCGGCCCGCATCATGGGCGTCGTCGAGCCGTCGCAGATCGCAAGCCTCGGTATCGCCCAGCAGCAAGCCGTTTACGATAACACCGGGTTCGTCAATCCAGGCGGCATCTTCTTGCTCGCCGACAGCAGCGTGGGTGTGGTCGACACCAACGATAACCGGATCTTGATTTTCTCGCCTTATTCCACCTGGCCCGCCGCGACCACCTATGTTTCCCCGCAGGCAACCGGCGTGCTCGGCCAGAACGGATCGTTCCAGGCTTTCGGCGTTAACGGCACCACGAGTTTCACCGTGGTCACTCCGCCCGCCAGCGCGGGGGTATTCTCGGGCCCGCTCACGGCGGCCGTCCTGCCGTCCACCAGCGAACTGTTCGTGGTGGATACCGGTAACAACCGCGTGGTGGTGATGCCCCAACAGTCCGGCACGGTGCAGTTTGGCAACGCGACGCGGGTCCTCGGGCAGGATACGATGACCATGAATTCAGCCAACCTCATCGAGGGCCGCGAATTCCAGTTTTATAACGGCGGCGCGACCGCCGACGCCGGCATCGCGCTCGATACCTCCGGCTCGGTGCCCCATCTTTACGTGGCCGACCCGTATAACCATCGCGTGCTTGGGTTTTACGATGCCCGCAAGCTATACGCCACCGGAGTGCCGGAGGGCCAGCAAGGCAACAACGAAATCGTCATCGGCGAGCCCGATTTCAACACCGCCATCTGCAACTATCCTTCCGGCGATCTGACCAAGACCACCGCTTCCGGCCTTTGCGACCCGCGCGGGGTGCTCACCGATGCGAACGGCAACCTCTACGTGGCCGACACTGGCAACGCTCGCGTGGTCCGTTTTCCGGCGCCCTTTGCCAACTGGCCGCAGACGCAGGTGATGCAACCCGCCGACCTGGTGCTGGGCCAGACCAGTCTTACCGGCGCTCCTATCACCGATCCCAGCGCCGTCCATATGGCCGCGCCCTATGGCTTGGCGTTCACCGGCACGAGCGGCCTGATGGTGTCCGATGTTGCCTACAACCGCGTGCTCTATATTCCTTTTTCGAGCGGTCAAACCACCTTCAACGCCCCGGCGGACAATGGCAAAGCCGCCACCAAGGTGTACGGCCAGCCGGATTTTGTGACCGTTACCGCGGGTTCGGCCGTCAACCAGCTCAACTCGCCGCATCACATCGCCGCCGATACCAGCGGCCAGGTGTATATTACCGACTCGGGCAATGGTCGCGTGGAGATCTTCTCCGATCCCAACAACCCGTTGACGCCGCCCACCTCCGCCGACGCAATCCTCACTTTGCCCGGCCTGACGGGACCGCAAGGCATTTACGTCAGCCCGTTGACCGGTGAGATCTGGGTTACCACCGCCTCCACTGCCGTCCGCTACCCCAAGTACGACACTCTGCAACTGAATCCCGCCTCCACGGGTACCGTGCAGGCCGCCGATACCACGCTGGCGGTGGCGCAGGACCAATATGGCGACCTGTTCCTGGCCGATGCCACCAGCCGCGTCGCCGTCTACTACCAGGGCCTCTCGGGCGGGAATGCCCAGTCCAGTTACCTGGGCCAGCCGCTGGCGCCCGGGGTCGTCGCCAGTCTGTATTCGAAGGCTTCCCAGACCCAGTTCGCGACCCCCTCGATACCCACTCCGCCGGGGTTTGCCTCGCTCACCGGGTATCCCATGCCTATCACGCTGGCCGACGAGCAGGTGCTGTTTAACGGCGTCCCCGCGCCCCTGTACTTCGTCTCGCCCAGCCAGGTCAATTTCTTCGTCCCGATGGAAGCCCCGGTCACCGGCTCCGCCGATGTCGAAATCGTCCAGCTTTCGACCGGCCAGGTGCTGGCTGCCAGCTCCTTGATTATGGAGCCCGTCTCACCGGCCATTTTCTGCGGCGCTCAAGGCGGATGCCTTACCAATGGCGCCTTCTACCAGGCGGCCGTGCTCAACCAGGACTTTTCGGTGAACAGCCCCACCAACCCGGCTGCCCGCGGATCCATCATCCAGATCTTCTGCACCGGCCAGGGAGCCTTGAATAACCCACCTGCCGATGGCGCCGCCGCCGGCACTTCGCCGCTCTCCTGGACGCCGCAAACGCCCCGCGTGGCCATCGGAACCAGTTTCGTGGACGACGGGCCAGTTCTTCCCGGCGACCCAACCAACGGCCAGTGGGTCACTTATTCCGGCCTGGCGCCTGGATACGCCGGCCTGTGGCAAATCAACGTCTTCGTCCCCATGCGCGTGTTGCCCGGCGCGCAGGTGCCCATCGGTATCCAGTACGATGGCGTCGGCAGCTCCAACCTCAGCTCGCTCTTCCATCTCAGCATCGCCGTGAAATAACCCTCTCGGCCGGCCCAATTTCGCGCCCGGTATTGTCGGATTTCCGATAATACCTGGCGCGGGCCGGCATTGATCCAGTGATATCATGGGAGTCGGATGAGCTTCCTGTCGCCAAGATTACAGTTGAGGGTGTCGCAGAAGCAGATCCTCACTCCGGGCCTCGTGCAGATGGTCACGGTCCTTCAGCTCAACAGGCTGGAACTGAAGGAGATGATCACTCAGGAGATCGTCAAGAACCCGGTGCTGGAAGAGGCCACCGAGGAGCCCGGCGAGGAGATCACACCCGAAGAACTGCTGCCGCTGCTCGAGGCCGAAGCGACCATCGATCCCGCCGACAGGCAGATCCTCGAGGCTACCCCCGGCAACCAGACCTCGACCGCCGAGGGCGAGCGGGCCGATGTCGCCATCAACGGCAATCTCTTCCCGGACCCCGAGGAAACCGCCGCCGTCGCTCCCGCCGAGCCCGAAGCCGTCACCGCCGGCGACCCGCCCACCGAGCCGGCCGCGGCCGACCCTTTCGACGAGATCGATTTCGGCACTTTCTTCGACGACTACCTCGATCCCGGTTACAAAAGCCCGGCCGCCGAATCGGTCGAGAAGCCGTCCTTCGAAACCTTCCTCTCGGCTCCCGTCACCTTAGGCGATTATCTGCGCTCCCAGTTGGCCGTGGTGGTCATACCGGACCCGGTGCGCGACGCGGCGGAAGCCATCATCGGCAATCTCGACGAAGACGGATATCTGACCGCGTCGATCGAGGAAATCGCGCCCCTCGTCGAGCGCCAGGCCGAAACCGTGGAGGCGGCCCTCGCCGCCGTGCAGTCGCTCGATCCGGCCGGCGTCGGCGCGCGCGATTTGCGCGAGTGCCTGCTGCTGCAGATCGAAAGCCTCAACGGCCGCGGCGGCGTTGCCTGGCAGATTGTCTCCAATCACATGCGCCTGCTCGAAACCCGCCAGTACAAGGAGATGGCGCGCCTGTTGGGACGGCCCCTCGATCACATCGAGATCGCCGTCTACATGATCCGCCACCTCAATCCGCGGCCTGGTTTGCGCTATTCCGGAGCCGGCGCGCGGGTGGTCGAGCCGGACGTCACTTTCATCAAGGACGGCGACGAGTACATCATCCAGATGAATGACGAGGATGTGCCGCAACTTCGCTTGAACGCCCAGTACCGGCGCATGCTCGACCGCGACCAGGGCGCCACCAAGGAAGTGCGCGACTATGTGCGCGAACGCTACACCTCCGCCATTCAGTTGATGAAGAACATCGAACAGCGCAAACAGACCATCCTTAAGGTCTGCCAGGCCATCGTGCGCCGCCAGACCGAATTTCTGTCCCAAGGTCTCGATTCCCTCAAGCCGATGATGATCAAGGAAGTGGCCGAAGAAGTCGGTGTCCACCCCTCCACCGTCAGCCGCGCCGTCGCCAGCAAGTACGTGCATACGCCGCAGGGCGTTTTCGAACTGCGCTACTTCTTTTCCGAGGCCGTGCAGGGGCCGTCCGGCAGCGGCACTCCGCTCCTGCTGCTCAAGCGCAAGGTGAAGAAGATGATCGAGGCCGAGGATCGCACCAAGCCGCTCACCGACGAGCAGATCACCGCCATGCTGCAAGCCGAAGGCATCGACGTCACCCGCCGCACCGTCGCCAAGTACCGCGAGGATATGAAGATCCCCTCCACCCACCAGCGCCGCGTGCGGCCGTAACGCGTGGCGCAGGCTGTCGGGCCTGCTGAGCCCGGATTCGTCTCGGCTTTTCTGGCCGCATCGTGTATCCTTATAGGTCGGAGGCTCCTTCATGTTTTGCGATCGCTGCGGTACCCAGGTTCGCCCGGAACAGGAGTTCTGTTCAAACTGCGGCCAATCGTTCGCCGCCGGATCGCCCGCCGCTTCCGGCGCGGTGCCGCCCCCCGCATGGGCGCCGCCCGGCCCCGTGCAGGTGAACGCCACCCATTGGATTGGAGCGGGCTGGGACCTGGTGAAGGCGGACATGGGCAGCTATGCCCTGGCCGCGCTGGTTTTCTTCGTGCTCAGCGGCGTGCCGTTTATTCAGGGCGCGCTCATCACCGGCTTCCACATCTACACCATGAAAAAGATGACCGGCCGCCGCACCGACTTCGGCGACCTCTTCAAGGGCTTCAATTATTTCATCCCGACCCTGGTGGCGATGTTGCTGATTGGCGCGTTCACGTGCATTGGGATGATTTTCTGCATCATCCCCGGGTTGGTGGTGGCGGCGGCGCTGAATTTCACCTACCTGTTCATCGTGGACAAGCGGATGGATTTCTGGCCGGCCATGCAGGCCAGTCACGCCGTTGTGAAGCAGGACTATTTCGGCTTCACCATGTTCCTGATACTGTCGGGCCTGGTGAACCTGCTGGGAGCGCTGTGCTGCGTCGTCGGGTTGCTGGTGACATTCCCCTTGACGATCGCGGCCATTACGGTGGCGTACAAAGAAATTGTCGGATTCGACCAGCGGACCATCGACGCGCTATAGCGGGTTGGGCTGGCATCCCATCCTGCGGCTGGTCGGAGCGGGCCTCCTCCTGGCGCTGTTGTGGTGGGCCTCGCCCCAGGCGGAGCCCGCGTTCCGCGCTTGCCCTTTCTACTGGCTTACCGGTAAACCGTGTCCGCTGTGCGGCCTCACGCGCGGCCTCTGCGCGCTCGCCAAGTGGCACTGGAGCCAGGCGATTCACTTCAACGCCCTGAGCCCGCTGGGCTTCGTCCTGCTGTTCTCTCTCTTTTGGAACGCTCCCTGGCGGCCGCGCCTGTGGACCTTCGGCATCGCCGCATTCGCCATCTATGGAGTCTGCCGCATTGTCTTGGCATGAAGCCAGCGCGGTGAGCCGCTCGCCGGCCCACCGCAAACGCACCGCCTCGTCTCTCGCTTAGTGCTTCGACTTATGAGTTCCCGCATTGATCGCTCCCCAACCTTATTGCTTTGTCGCAGCCTCATTGTATCTCGCGACAGATCTTCTTTTGTGGTCTTGCGAGGAACTACTCGCTTGGACGCTGTGATAGCCGGCTGCGTGCGCTGTTATTGCTCCGCGACGGCCGGGACGGAGCCCAAGACGGCCTTCCCCCAGGTTTCCACTTGGCGGAATATGCCGATCACAACGACTGGCAACAGGAAAACCTCGACGCAGAAGGTGAAGCGATAGGTTCCGTAGTAGATCAGCGAGGTGGCCAGAACCACGAGGAACATACCCGTGACAAGAATCCGGAAAACCGGCTCCATGGAGCGGAGGGTCCTTAAGTTCAGAAGAATCGCCACATAGAGAGCCGCGCGGAAGAGGAACACGCAATAAGAGCCCCACTTCGGTACCCAGGGTACCGGAACGAAGCCGCGAATCAGCTTGCCGAGTTCCAGCCGAGGGAGCCCGAACCAATTCTGCTTCAGGAAAGTTATGGCCTTTCGGTGATAATAGCGGTCCACCTGCCGTTCAGTCATGGTTGCCGCCAGGTCTCTCTTGGCTGTTTCACCGGGGATCTGGTTTGGGAAGACCCAATAGCCCCACACAGCCAGGTTCGAGTTGACGTAATCGTTGTTCGCGCCGTACAGGGTCTCTCCCTCGATGGTGCTGAGAATCGGAAACTCTCCGCTGAGCGCGTAATTCCGGACGATCCACAGCCCGGCAGGCAACCAGAACAGCGCTGCGGCCGCAACGAACCGCCACGGCGCTCGCCGTATGCCGAACATGAAAAGCGCTGCGAGACCAGCCATCACGGGCAGCAGAATGAAATTCGACCGCACCAGGGCGGAGAGTCCAAGAATAAGCGCGCCCGGATACAACGCCCACCCTCCTCGCAGGATCAGAAGCGTCCCCAGGGCCGCCACAAACACGTAAGGAACTTCGGAGAACCCACCGGCAGTAATTGCGAGCGCGACCGGATAGAGTGCGTAGCCCACGCCTGCCGCGGTCGAGATTCTGTGGTTGCGGCTGAGCATCCAGGCAATTCCGAACAGGAGCAGCGCGTTCGCTACGTTCAGGCAAGCGGCCGTCACGCGGATCAGGGTGGAGTCATCGACGCCGGGAGCGAACCATGCCGGAACAGATAGCATGGCGGGCCATACGGGAGCTCTTCCCATGGTCGGCTTATCTACGCCGAAGTAACTCAGCATATAGCCCCTGCCCGCCGCCAGGTTGCGAGCGATGCCGACATAGAATGGGCCGTCGCCATCCACTTCCGATTTCACGCTCAACCGGGCCGTCGTTCCGTTAGCTGCGATGGCTACCGCCAACACCAAGAGCGCTCCGAGCGCAAGCGGCTTCCGGCTTTGTGAGAGTGGTTGTTCCAACTCGTTTCTTTTCGCGCCGGCGGCAATCCGAATACAGTCGCGGACCCAGCCGTAGGAAGTGACTCGCTGGAGGAACGGAAGGCTCATGATCTCAATCTGTGGCGCAGCGCTGTCAGCCAGTACCTCTTGCATAGTGCCGGCTAGGATCGTTGCGCGACCAATCGCAGCCGGCGCCACCTGGGAACCAACGATTACGGATCTCCATGTTATCACACGGATCGCTGGTGTACTTATTGGTTCTGACACCGTTCTGGTGCTGGTGGGAGACGACTCCGGCCGCGTAGCGGTGGGTCCGCGCGATGGAACTTATGGGAATCTCTGCCGGGATGGAACCTCGTTTTCTGAAATAATGGAGCTATGTGCGGAATTGCGGGGTATGCGTCAGCGATGCACCCCCGGGCTACGGAGCCGGCTGTCAGAGCGATGGTTCGGGCACTGGCGCGGCGCGGCCCGGATTCGGAAGGCGTCGAGAACTGGGACGCCGCCACGTTGGGCCACCGCCGCCTGGCGATTCTGGATTTGAGCGAGGCAGGGCACCAGCCGATGCTCTCCGCCGACCGCCAGGTCGGCGTCGTCTTCAACGGTTGCATTTACAATTTCCTGGAACTGCGCCGCGAGCTCGAGAGCCACGGCAACCGGTTCCGGTCGGATTGCGATACCGAGGTGCTTCTGCATGGCTACCGCGAGTGGGGAATCGACGCGCTCGTCCGCCGGCTTCGCGGCATGTTCGCTTTTGCCGTCTGGGACAATTCGCGGCGGGTCCTGACGCTTGCGCGCGACCGGTTGGGCGTCAAACCGCTGGTGTTTTGCGAGCGCCCTGGCGAGATCGCCTTCGCGTCCACCATCGAGGCCCTCCGAACGGCGGGTTTCGGCGGCGGCATCGACCCGCAAGCGGTCCTGGAGTTCCTCGAATTCGGCTACGTAACCGAGGCCCGCGCCATATACGAAGGCATCCAGAAGCTCGCCCCGGCTACGATTGCGGAGTGGTGCGATGGCCGCTTGGAGTGCAGGCAATACTGGTCGTTGCCGGAAACCCAGGAATCCGCCCCGGTCGCTTTCGACGAGGCCGTCGAACAAACCGAGCAATTAGTGATCGAGGCCGTCAGGCTTCGTCTGATTTCCGACGTGCCATTGGGCGCGCTGTTGAGTGGCGGCATCGATTCCACGCTGGTCTGCTGGGCCCTGCGCCAACTCAATGCCAACGTCAGGGCGTTTACGGTGCGCGCTCCCGGCAGCGACTCCGATGAGAGCGCCGCGGCTGCGGACACCGCCCGCAGACTCGGGATCTCCCACGAGATTGTCGACATGCCGGACACCGATTTCTCGCTGGACGAACTCACGGATGCTTACAGCGAGCCGTTCAGTTGCCAGTCGGCCTTGGCTATGCTGTGGGTTTCGCGGTCGGTGAAGCGTCTGGCCACGGTACTGTTGACCGGCGATGGCGGAGACGATGTCTTCTTCGGCTATTCGGCCTTCCGGAATGTGTGGATGGCGCAAAGGCTTGCCCGGTGGCTGCCACCGGCGGCCGCGGCGGCCTGGAACAAGGGAGGCTTTCTCATCCCGGGCTATGGGCGCCTGCGCAGCGCGAAGAACTTTCTGGGCTATGCGACCGGCGGGCTCGGTCCGTTTATCCGGGTGCACGATGGCCTGCCCTACTATCGGCAGCGCGGCATTCTCGGCGAACCGCTGGCCGGCCGCGAATTGGCCCAACGGCAGATTCCGCCGTCGCTTGCGTCGGCGCGCGGGTTGTTGTGGGAGTTTTTCTCATATCACCGCAAGCAGCATTTCGTGAGCGAATTCATGGTCAAAATAGACGGCGGCACCATGCATTATGCGCTCGAAGCGCGCGCGCCGTTTCTTGACCAGAAGATCTGGGAGTATGCGGCGGCCCTGCCCGCCCAGGTGCGGTTCCACGGTGGAAACCTGAAAGCCGTGCTGCGGGAAATCGTGCGGCGGCGCGTCGGGCCCGACGTGGCGTTCCGTGAAAAGCAGGGATTTACGGTGCCCGTCGAACGTTGGCTGGCAGAGCGCTGGAGCGGCATGCTGGACGGCCTGCGGCAAGGTACGGTTCTCGAGCGGGACGGATGGGTACGCAGGGGCTCGCTCGAAGCGCCGCTTCGCGATGCGTTGGCGCGGCGGTGGATCCCGGTCCAACTGTGGCGCCTGCTGGTCTTGGATCACTGGCTGGAGAAAGACCGGTCACGGCCGATTGAAGACCTCCTTCCCGCGCTCTCCGCGCCGGCTCCCGCGACCGGTGACGGCAACCAATCCGCAGGATCGAGGGAAGCCAGCCAGGTGTAAACTGAAACAGGACCCGAGAGTCTAAAAAGGAAGGTCCGTCTAAGTTGGAAATTCCGTCTAAGAGGGAGTTATTGAAGAGGTCGGCCGGCGGTGTGTTCCTCGCGCTCCTGTTTCCATGCGCGTTGGCCTCGGGTTTCGGGCGATGGCCGGGCGTCTTCAGTTTCTTCGCCCATCTCTGCGCGCTGTGCCCCGGCAAAGTCGGCGACTATGTTCGCGTTGCGTATTATAGGATGACGCTGAGGAGTTGCTCGCGCGAGTGCAGGATCGAATTTGGCTCCTTCTTTGCCCACCCGCAGACTACCGTGGGACGCATGGTCGGGATTGGGCCGTATTGCGTGATCGGGCACGCGGTTATTGGGGATGGCGCACTGCTCGGAGCCGCCGTACAGATTTTGAGCGGAGGCCAGCAGCACAAAAGGGATTCGCAGGGCCGGCTGACCGACGAAGGCCGCAAGTTCGTGGAAATCGTTATCGGCGAGCATTGCTGGATCGGAGCTTCCTCGGTGGTGCTGGCGAATGTCGGCGACAAAAGCACGGTCGCGGCGGGATCGGTCGTGCTGACGCCCGTTGCGCCGGGGATTGTGGTGGGAGGAAATCCCGCGGAGACGTGGTGGCGTCCCAAAACCGCGGATCGCGCCCCCGGGACTTGACAGGGCGGCCGGCCGCCTGGCCGGACATCGGCGTAGGCCGGGCGCGAGGGAATGGTTCGGCTATAGTAGAGGTTCCACTATGAGTAGGGAAGAATTCCTTTTGCAACTCGATGAGGTTCTCGAATTGCCGGCCGGCTCTCTGCGCGGTCCCGAGAGGCTGGAAGACCTCCAGCATTGGGATTCCACCGCGATGATCGGCTTCATCGCGCTGGCAGACGACCACAATGGCAAAAGACTGTCGCCCCGGCTGATCGTCGACTGCACAACGGTCGAAGATCTCTTGACCTTGGCGAAAGTGCCCGGCGGGTCCGGTTAACGTGGCTGGCAACCCGATGGACCTCGGTGGTACGACCGTGCTGGTTACGGGCGCCTCGAGTGGGATCGGACGCGACACGGCAATCCTTTTGAGTTCGTTGAATGCCAGGATTGTGCTCACCGGGCGGAATCGGGATCGCCTCCAAGAGACGTTGGCCCGCCTGGACGGAGAGGGGCACCGGGTTGAACCATTCGACTTCAGCCACCCCGAGGGAATCGACGATTGGCTCCGATCGCTGACAGTGGACGCCGGTCCCTGGAACGGTCTGGTTCATGCCGCGGGCATGGAACTCATCTCTCCTATCCGGTTTGTCAGGCAGCCGGATGTCGAAGAACTGATCAGAGTCAACTTACTAAGTTCCATCATGCTGGTCCGTGCGTTTACTCAGAAGGCGTGCTGCACCACGCCCGGCAGCATCGTATTGCTCTCGTCGGTCATGGCGACCAACGGTGCGCCGTCCATGTCGGTGTACGGCGCTTCCAAAGCAGCCCTGATCGGTCTGGCAAAATCTTTGGCGATCGAGTTGGCGCCCCGCCGGATTCGGGTGAACTGCGTGACGGCCGGATGCGTGCAAACGGAAATGCTGGATCGATTTCGCGAGCTGTTCTCGGTGGAGCAGTTCCAGGCGCTGGAACGGGCCCACCCGCTGGGGTTCGGCACGGCGCGCGATGTTGCGCATGCGGTGGCATTCCTGCTGGCGGAGACCGGGCGTTGGATTACTGGCTCGACATTGGCCGTGGATGGCGGTTACTCGGCCCAATAGCGTGGCGGAGCCAGGTGGAGGTTGTTATGCAAGCGGCAGTATCGGCCATCGAATATTTTCTTCCAGCCAAGACGATTTCCACCGCGGACCTTTCGACTGAGTTCCCGGAATGGACGGCGGAGAAAATCGACGAGAAGACCGGAATCCGCCAGAGGCATATCGCCGCTCCCGGCGAATGCGCCTCCGACCTGGCGGTGGCCGCAGCCAGGAAGTTGTTCGACTCCGGCCGGTGCCGGCCCGAGCAGATCGATTATCTCCTCTTGTGCACCCAGAGTCCGGACTACTTCCTGCCTACCACCGCCTGCCTCGTTCAGGAGCGCCTGGGTATTCCGGTACATACCGGCGCCTTGGATTTTAATCTCGGATGTTCCGGCTATATCTACGGACTTGGCCTGGCGCAAGGGCTGATCTCATCCGGCCAGGCTTCGAGTGTTCTGCTGATCACCGCCGAAACTTATAGCAAGTTTCTGAACCCGGGCGACCGCAGCGTGCGAACCATTTTCGGGGACGCGGCCGCCGCCACCTGGCTGTCGGCCGATCCTTCGGCGACTCCCCTGATCGGTCCCTTCGTTTATGGCACCGACGGCCGCGGCGGCCCGAATCTGATCGTTCCCACCGGTGGGACGCGGCAGCCGCGCACAACCGAAACCGCGGTAGCCGTGCAGGACGGAGGCGGCAATGTGCGGAGCCAGGACGACCTCTTCATGAATGGAGCGGAGATCTTCAACTTCACCCTCGACGTGGTTCCGCAGACGGTGCACTCTCTGCTCCAGAAGGCCGGTTTGGAGGCGTCCGATGTCAACCTCTTCGTCTTCCACCAGGCGAACAAGTTCATGCTGGAGCATCTCAGAAAGCGCCTCCGCATTCCTCCCGAGAAATTCCAGATGAGTATGAGCCATTGCGGAAACACGGTCTCCTCCACCATCCCGATCGCGCTCAAGCACGCGGCTCTGGAGGGAAAACTCCCGCAGGGTGCTCTCGTCATGCTGGTCGGATTCGGCGTCGGCTACTCGTGGGGAGCTACGTTACTGCGCTGGTCCGGGTTGGGTTAGCCGCGATGGCGCAAGAGGGCCGATACAACCAGCCAAATCGCGCCCCATGCGCCCACGCCCAGAAGGATGCCAGCGAGGATCCCGCGGGCCGCCCGACGACCGCGCTGGGAGGGTTCTTGTTCCACGACGTTTCCGTCCGTGGTGACTTGCGCGCCGTCTAAGCGCTCGTCCTCACAGGGACGCACCCCGGCGAGCGTCTCCGATGCGGTCAAGCTTCGCATACGTAGCTAATCGTACGGTCAGCCTCTGCCGCGGTCCATCCCACCTTTGGTTCGCACTGCCTTGTTAACCTCGGCTGTGTACCGCGCCAGGAGCGGGATTGCCACTGGTTCGCTGGTGCGAGGATTTCCGGTAAGCGCTTGCGGACAGTTACACTTCCGGGGTGGTGGCGAGCACGAATCGTTAGGACGGGAGTCAGTTGGCCCCGTGGCCGATCAGCACGCGGGGGATGGTCCGCAGCAGGATTTTCCAATCCAGAGCCAACGACCAATTGTCGATGTACTGCATGTCCAGCTTCATCCACCGGTCGAAATCGACGTTGTCGCGGCCGGAAACGGCCCACAGGCAGGTGAGTCCGGGCCGCATGCGCAAGCGACGCCGCTGCCACTGCTGATAGTGCTCCACCTCGCTCGGGACGGCCGGACGCGGGCCCACCAGCGACATGTCGCCGCGCAACACATTCCACAACTGGGGCCATTCGTCGACCGAGAATTTGCGCAGGTAACGGCCGACGAAAGTGAGGCGCGGATCGTCCGGGATCTTGAATGCCGTTTGGCGCGTGCTGAGGTGGGCCAGAGAGGCCTTGAGTTGCTCGGCGTCTTCGCACATCGAGCGAAACTTGTGGAACCGGAACTGGCGGCCGTTGAGCCCGCAACGCACTTGCGTGAAGATGGCCGGTCCGGGCGATGTAAGCCGGATCAGGACCGCAATCGCCGCCATGAAGGGCGCCAGAACCAGCAGGCCGGCGGCGGCGATCGCAATATCCGTCATACGCTTGACCAGCAGGCGGATCTCGTCGTCGGGAGCGGCCGAGAATGTCAGCAGCGGCGTGGATTCCAGGCGGTCCAGCGAAACTGTGCTGTTGACGTGCGGAAAGAAATCCACCGCGACGCGGGTACGGACGCCCTCTTGATCGCAGAGTAAGAAAACCTCTTCCAACTCCGCCAGACTCTCGCTGCCCACGGCGAAGATGATCTCGTCGACCACGTGCTGTCGCAGGAAGGAGGGCAACTCCGCGATGGGATACACCCTGTGGACGGCGCCCAGAGCGATCTCAACCGGGCCGCCGTCGGACTCGCTGAAGAACCCGCGCAGGCGGACGCCATACTTCGCCGACGCCTCCAACAGGCCCGCCAAACGGGTGGCTCGCTCCCCGGTGCCGACCACCATGACAAAGTGTGGGGCGCTGAATTCACGGCGGAGGACGCCAACCACGCGGCCGGCGGTGAGCCGGAAAACCAGCAGCAGCACCCAAGCCAAAGCGGAGTAAAGAACCAGGAAAAAACGGCTGAGTTCCATCCGCAGCGTGTATTGGAAGACCAACACGCAGAGCCCGCCGTAGGCGCACTGCCGCGCCGAATCGCGGAGGATGGTGCGCGGGTGAGCGGAGTCGAGCTTCTCATAGACCCCGAGCCACAACCCGACGACCACCCAGGCGAAGAGCGAGAACCCCAGCACCAGCGCCGTTTTCTCCGCGGTGAGGTAAAACAGGTAATGCCAGTGCTGGATAACGCGTGCGTGGTAGGCGATCTCAAAGGCGAGCGCGACCAGGATCGCGTCCGACAATGCGAACAGAGCACGGGCGTTCCGCTGGTGACGAAACATTCGCGCTCAGGATAACACGGGCCGCGGCGTAAAGGAGTGGCGGCAGGGCCGTGCGCCATCGCGCCAGAGCGAACTCCCGACACCCGCTCGCCTCACTGTGGGAATCCGAACTTTCCGGCCAGTCGCTTCAAGATGGAAGAATTCTTCCGCGAACCATACCGCGCCAGGGTAGGGATGTCGTTGTCAACGTCGAACGGATCGGAATCCGGGGTCCGGCGGGGCGGGACCTCGACCGGCCCCAATTTCGGCATCGAGGCCTCCGCGGCGGGAACCGAAGGTACCACCGGTTGGGTGGGGACGATTGGAACGGCCAGAGAGGGGATCAGAGCCAGATTCATGGCCGCATCGCGGATGTAGTCGATGCCGACCGACGAGCATGCGTCCCCGTACGCCATCAACAGCGCCGAATCGCAAATGGAGTTGACCAGCCGCGGAATTCCCTCCGACCACCGCACCACGCCCTCAATCGCCTCGGGAGTGAATGGCGGTTCGTCCGATCCACCGGCCTTGGCCCAACGGAACCGTATGTACTCCGCGGTCTCCGCGGCGGTGAGCGGATCGATGTACAGACGCAGGGCGATCCTCTGCTTGAACTGGCGCAAATCGTGCCGGTCCAGCAGATCGTCCAACTCACATTGGCCCAAGAGGACGATCTGCACGAACTTGTCGGGGCCATACTCGTAGTTCCCCAGCAGCCGGATCTCTTCGAGCACCTCGGTGCTCAGTTTGTGAGCTTCGTCGATCACCAAAATCGCAATCCGGTCCTTGCGGTAGGCATCCAGCAGGAACCCCTGCAACGTCCAGAGACGCTGCGCTTTACTGGCGGGAATGTCGGCGATCCCGAAGTCCAGCATGAGAAGCTCAATGAACTCGGATGGCGTGAGTGTCGGATTCAGCAGAATGCTGGACAGCACTCTTGCGGCCGGTAACTGACTGATAGCGGCGCTGAGAAGAGTTGTTTTCCCGGTGCCCGCATCGCCCGTCAGAACCACGAAACCCTTGCGGCCGAGAACCGCGTACTGTAGCCCGGCGAGCGCCTCCCGGTGCTTAGGGGAAGGGAAGAGGAACTCCGGGTCGGGCGTCAGGTTGAATGGCAGCTTCTGTAATCCGAAGAACTGAGTGTACATATTTACAAACGTGGCTGCTTGCAATTCTGCAACCGCGATCCCCTCTCTAGAAGTGTAACGCGATCCGGATGGCGGCTGCACTCTGTTTGCGGCGCCGTCGCCGGTTGTCACCGTTTTCACACAGGGAAAATCGCGCGGCGGCCAGCAGCCTTTTAAGAGCGAAGGCGAATGGAAGGGGAAAAACGCCCAAAGAGTTGGACTTTCCGGGAAGGTTGATGCTCGCAACGCGTTACCATGCAGCGATTGCCTGCGAAAAGCAGTTTGGCCCCCGATGTGCTTGTCTTAAAAGGCTTATGTCAGCAACTGCCTTACAACCGCTCAGTGCGGCCGAAACTCTGGCCGCGAAAATCCGGACACGGTCGGCTCGCGTCGGAGTTATCGGCCTCGGCTATGTCGGATGTCCCTTGGCCGTCGAATTCGCGCGCGCGGGTTTCTCCGTCACCGGCATTGACGTGCAAGAGGCCAAAGTCGCCGGCATCAACTCCGGTCGTTCTCACATTCAAGATGTTTCGTCAAGCGGAGTGCGTGACTTAGTAAGGAGGAAGAAGCTTCGGGCCACCACCGACTTCTCCGCGATTGCCGAATTGGATGCGGTATGCATCTGCGTTCCCACCCCGCTGCGCAAGACCAAAGACCCGGATATGAGTTACATCGTGGCCGCGTGTCAGGAACTCGCTAAATACACGCATCCCGGGATGCTCATCCTGCTGGAATCGACCACCTATCCGGGCACTACCGAAGAGGTGTTGTTGCCGTTGCTCGAAACGGCGGACCTCCGGGTGGGGCGAGACATCTTCCTGTGTTTTTCTCCTGAGCGTGTGGACCCGGGGAATCCAACTTACCAGACGGTGAACATCCCCAAGGTGGTGGGAGGGATCACGCCGGAATGCACCGAAATGGGCGCTCTGTTCTATGCGCAGGCGCTGCAGACGGTCGTGCCCGTCAGCTCCAGTCAAGTGGCCGAGATGGTCAAGCTGCTGGAGAACACCTTCCGGATGATCAATATCGGGCTGGTGAACGAAATCGCCATGATGTGCGACCGCATGGGCATCAATGTTTGGGAAGTGATCGACGCGGCGGCCACCAAACCGTTCGGGTTCATGCCATTCTATCCGGGCCCCGGGCTGGGAGGCCATTGCATCCCGATCGACCCATTCTATCTCTCGTGGAAATCGAAGCAGGCGGGAATCGAGGCGCGCTTCATCGATTTGGCGGGATACATCAACGGACAGATGCCGCACTTCGTGCTGGATAAGATTCAGGGCGCTCTCAACGAGCAATCCAAGCCGTTACGGAATTCCCACGTGCACATTCTGGGCGTGGCGTACAAGCGCAACATCGACGACGTGCGGGAATCGCCCGCGTTGGACATCATCCACCTCCTGTCGCGCCGCGGCGCACAGGTGACTTATAGCGACCCGCGAGTCCACCGCCTGCAGTTGGACGGTGGAGCGGAGTACTTAGCCGAAGAGCCTTTGGCGGCTTGCTCGCGCGCCGATTGCGCGGTCATTGTTACCGACCACTCCGAATTCGATTACGCGGCGATTGTCGATCGGTCAATGCTGATCGTTGACACCCGAAACGTTTTGAAGGGGTTTCGTTCCGCCAAAATCGTCCGGTTGTGAAAGCCAGTCATCTCGCGGCGGCCGTGATTCTTCCCAAGGTCTCTTTGATCTTAGCGGCGAATGGCGATCGCGGATCGTCCTGAAGGGCTTTTTGCAGGGCTCTTCGCGCCGCTTCGGGTTGGCGGTCGGCTAGGTAAGCCATTCCTAAGTGAAATCCGAACATGGCGTTGTTCGGAGCCCCTTTCACGGACTCCTGTAACTCCGCCACGGCCGAGTCGAAGGATCCCAGTTTGTAATAGGCCCAGCCAAGCGTATCGGCCGGTAGCGGGGAGCGCGGCATCTTCTGCTTCACCTTTTGAGCCAGCGACAACGCCAGGTTGACATCGCCGCCGTGATCCAGGTAAAGAACAGCCAGCGATCCGGCAGCCACGGCGGATTCCGGATCTATCTCGTGCGCCTTCTCGCAGAGTTTCTTCGCCTCTTCCCAGTTGCCTTCCCGCTCATACTGAGCTTCCAGGGCGAGGTAGTTTGAAAGGTTGTGAGGATTGGCGGCAATCGCCTTGCGGAAGTCCTGCTTGGCCTTGTCGACGGCGCCCCTGGCGAGATGAATGTTTCCGAGCAAACTGTACGCCTGCGGCGTCTTCGGGTTAAGCGCGATCGCCTGCTGCAGGCTGGATTCGGAGTTATCCAGGTCCTTCAGGTCAAAGTAGCCGAGCGCCAGCAGGAAGTGTAACCCGGCATTCTGCGGGTTCTGCCGAACCAGGCCGGCGATTCGCCGCACGGCTTGGGCGGTCTTGCCCTGAGCCATGTACACGTTGAGCAATTGCGCCAAGGCGGGAAGCGAGGTCGGATCCTGTTTGAGCAGGTTCTCCAGCGCGGTCTCGGCCTGGCGGGGGTCGCCCGTCGCCAACAGCGCCTGCGCGCTCGCAAGCTGCGCCAGAGGCAAACCGGGGCGTGCCTGCAGGGCTCCGGCGGCCAAGCGCAGCCCTTCGTCGTTGTCTCCTGCCGCAACCGTTAGCGATGCCAGCGCGGCTTGAGCCTCGCTCATTCCCGGAGCAAGTGCGAGGGCGCGGCTGAAAGAGGCCTTAGCCACGTCAGACATCCGGAGTGCCCTTTGCGCGACGCCCAGGAAATAGTATCCGATGGCGGACTGCGGATCGGCCTGCACCGCCTTCTCGAGAGCCGAGACCGCTTCCTGCTGCTTGCCCTCGGCGATCAGGATCCGGCCGTCTGAGAGAAGTACCTGTGAACTGTCAGGTCTAGTACTCATAAGTTGCCGCTCAAAGGCGGCTGCTTCCTGGATGCGGTTCAGGTCGATCAGGACGTCGACAAGGCTCATCTTGACTGAATCGTCCTTCGGTTTGGCGGTCATCAACAATTTGAATTCGGCGACCGCCTTCTCTTTCTGGCTGGTGGATACATAAAACCGCGCGAGGGCCTGGTACGCCTCCGGGTCATTGGGGGCAATGGTTTTGATCCCCCGGTAAAGGTTCTCCGCATCCGGCAGTTTTCCCACCCGAACCAGGATGCGGGCCCAGAAGACCCGAGGTTGGAGCGCGCCCGGGTCCAGTTCGGACGCTTGGCGCATCTCATCCTCGGCTTCAGCCAGCCGGTCCTGCGCGAAGTAGAATTGCCCCAGACTGACGTGGGCCTCGGCCGATTTCGGGTTGGCCTCGACTGCCTTCCGGCTAATGTCTTCCGCTTCCGCCGGCTGTCCCTCGGCCAGATAGACGGCCGCCAGCGCCGCATAGTGCTGGACCTGGTGGGGAGCCAGGTCGATGGCCTGCTGGAATTCGCGCACCGCGTTCGCGCTGTCGCGGGTCAAAACGAATTTCTCGCCCAGTATCGCGTGGGCGCGGTCATTCGCGGGGTCCGATTTCAGGACGGCTTGCGCGGCCGATTGAGCTTGGTCGAACTGCCGGCGCGAGATCATCAGGTCCGCTAAATGCAGTTGCGCGCCCGTATCCTTGGGATCCAGGGTCGCGGCCTCCATAAACTCCCGGTAAGCGGCTTCGGAGTTGCCCAGCCTTAGATAGCCCTCAGCCAGCCGCGAATGGGCCGTCGCGAACCTCGGATCGAGACGCACCGCGTTCCGGAATTGGATGACTGCCTCCCGGTATTTGCCGGCCTTGAAGTACGTTTCACCACTATTGAGGTATTTGAGTTTCCGCTGAGCGGGATCCGAAGAACAGCCTGCCAAAGCGATTGCCAGGAAGGCCACCAAGAACCCTCTATGCATCGCGGTACCGCGTGTTAGTCGCATTCCCCTCACCCAACGCTCGAGCGAACCAGTCTTCCCGCCGGTTGCCCCTGGCACAATGTTACCAAGGGATGCAGCTTCCCACATTGCTACCAGTACCAGGACTTTTCGGCTGGTCAGGCGCTTTGTCTACAAAGCGAGGCTAATTCGCTTGTTCTTGTGTGCTTGCATTGCCCTTTGGTGCCATTGACGGAGACTCGAACGGGCTGTAATCTTGATGAAGCTTCACAAAGCAGTTACGGCTGCTGCGTGACAAGGCTACCTGTCTTCGAGGGAAGGCATTTCGCCAGGGGAAGGAAGCAATCGAGAGGGGATCGCAGAGAGGGATGACTATGAAACTGTTTCGGAGACTAGCATTTCTGGGAATAGCCGGAGCGCTTTGCTTTACCGGCAGCGCTGTCGCTCAAGTCAATATGACGTTGACGGGCGTCGGCAACGGCTTCGTTATGGGCGGGGTCTACGTTAGCCCATACGTGGCTACCATCAACGGAGTATCGACTTACATAATTTGCGACGACTTTACGACTGACGTCTCAATGGACGAGAGCTGGGTGGCGAACGATAACTCGCTGTCCTCGGTCAGCTCGAGCGGCCCTCAAAAGTTCACGACCTCGGATTGGTCGCCTTACACGATTCAGCAGGAGTACGGCGCCGCAGCCATATTGGCCGAAGACGTGATGACCAACATGGGTAATTCGACCCTGGCCGGCGAATACTCTTATGCAATCTGGACCCTCTTCGATCCAAGCGCGATCGATGGATACGGCGGCAATAACTTGACGAGCGGCGAGCAGACTGCGGTCAATAGTTTCAGGAGCGCAGCTCTAACCGCAGCCGCCAGCGGAGGGGCGGCGGGCCTCGACGTGTCGATTTACACGCCGAACCCGCTGACTGCATCGCAGGAGTACCTGGTTGTCACCACACCCGAGGCTTCCCTGCCGGCTACTTTAGGGGTCGAACTTTTCGCCCTCGTCGGCGTAATCTTCCTGATGCGCCGCCGGCTGGTGAGAACTTAAGCGCCGAACCTGGCGGCCTCAGCCTGGATCAACTCCCACACGCGGTCCACGTGTGCCTGGGCGGTACCCATGTTGCCGATCGCCAGGCGGAGCGTGAAGAGGCCGTGCAGCTTCGTGCCGGAGATGAAGAACTCGCCGGTTTCGTTGACACGCTCCTGAATCTGGCGGTTCTCGTCGTCGCTGCCCTGGTAACGGAGACAGACCGTGGAGAACGGCGTTGGCGCGGTGCGCTCGAAGCGCGGATGGGCATCCACCTGGGCGGCCAGCGCCTGGGCGATGCGAATCTGTTCGCGGATCAGCCCGGCGATTCCTTCGCGTCCGTAAGCGCGCATCACGAACCAGAGCTTGAGAGCGCGGAATCGCCGGCCCAGCGCAACTCCGTAATCCATCAGGTTGACGGCGCGCGGATCGTCGGCGGTGGCGAGGTAGTCCGGCACCAGCGAGAAGGCCCGCCGCAGCACGTCCGGGCGCCGGGTATAGAACACACTGCAATCCATCGGCGTGAGCATCCACTTGTGCGGGTTGGTGACCATGGAATCGGCGTGCTCGCAGCCGTCGAGGGCCCAGCGAAACTCCTCGGCCACCGCCGCCGAACCGGCATAGGCGGCATCCACGTGTAGCCAGATGTTCCGGGAGCGGCAGATTTCCGCGATGGCCGGCACTGGATCGACGCTGGTGGTGGCGGTGGTTCCCACCGTAGCGGCGACCGCGCACGGGCGCAACCCGGCGGCGAGGTCGCGTTCGATCATTTCCACCAGCGCATCCGGCCGAAGCCGGAATTCGGCGTCCACCGGAACCTTGCGCACGCGCTCCTGACCGATGCCGATGGCGATAGCGCCTTTCTCGATCGAGGAATGCGCCTGTTCGGAGGTGTAGACGACCAGATCGGGCGCCGTGCCCCTGGTGCGCGATTGGGGGTCCGCGGCTTCGCGCGCCGCGGCCAGCGCGTGCATGCTGCCCATCGAGGCCGTATCGAGAATCTGGCCAAACCAATCCTCCGGCAGGCCGGTCCATTGGCGCAGCCAGCGCAGCGTGACCTGCTCCAGTTCGACGATCGCGGGGCACGATTTCCACAACATGCCGTTGCCGTTCAGCGCGGCCGCCAGCAACTCGCCCAGGATGCCGGGCCCCGAAGCCGAATTCGCGAAGTAAGCCATGAAGCCGGGGTGGTTCCAGTGGGTGACCGCCGGCAGGATGAGCCGTTCGAAATCCTCGAGCAGCCGTTCCGGCGGCTCGCCCTGTTCCGGCCCGCGCTCCGGCAGAGCGTCGGTGAGCTCGCCGGGTCGAACCCGCGCCAGCACCGGGTAGCATTGCGGATTAGCCAGAAAATCGGCCACCCAATCGATGGCCTGATGGCCGCACTGGCGGAATTGTTCGGGGGTCATCGGCATACCGCCGGGCTGCCGCGTCTGACGATAGAAGGAATCGCTGTATTCTGGGGACTCATATATTAGCCAAACGTCGAGTGTAACGCGGCGCTAGCGATAAATTGCGGCCGGGCGTGCCGGCCCGTTACAGAATCTCCAGGCGCTTGCCGACCTGTTCGAAGATCTCCAGCGCGCGGTCCAGGTCCGCCTTGCTGTGCGTGGAGGCCACGATCGTCCGCACGCGCGCTTTGCCCTTGGCCACGGTCGGGAAACCGATCCCGGTCGCCAGCACTCCTTCGGCGAATAACTCCCGCGAGAATCGGTGCGCCAGCGGCGCTTCGCCGACGATCACCGGTGTGATGGGCGTCTCGCTGATCCCGGTATTGAAACCCGCCGACTTGAGGCCCTGCTTGAAGTAGCGGGCGTTGGCCCACAGCGCGTCGATGCGCTCGGGTTCCTCCTCCAGCACGTCGAACGCGGCCAGGCATGCGGCTGCCACGGCCGGGGGGTGCGAGGTCGAAAACAGAAAGGGCCGCGCCCGATGATACAGGAATTCGATCAGGTCGCGGCTGCCGCAGACATAGCCGCCGAGCACGCCGATGGCTTTCGAGAGGGTTCCCACCTGAATGTCCACCCGCCCGTCGAGGCCGAAGTGATCGATCGTGCCGCGGCCGTTCCGGCCCAGCACGCCGGAGGAATGCGCATCGTCCACCATCATGATGGCGCCGTGCTTTTCCGCCGCCACCACCAGGCCGGGCAGCGGGCCGATGTCGCCATCCATCGAAAAAACGCCGTCGGAGATGAGCAGCTTTCTCCCGCCGGTCCCGTCGAGCGAAGCCAGAATGGCCTCTGCCGCGGCGATG
>JBEKKO010000088.1:0-24185 GCA_050010695.1 Bryobacteraceae bacterium | reverse complement strand
CCCAGGGAACGCGACCTCCCCGAAACATCGAATCCACTCTAACCCAGCTCCTCCAGCCGCCCCCTCAAAACCGGACATTTCTACTTTGCTGGGAATAGGACATTTCTACTTTGCCTTGACAAGCGTCCGCTCTTCCCAGCACATCTTACCAGCACGCGAAGTTCCCGAACGGTTCGGCCTCGCGGGGGCCTTTTTCCCCGTTCGGCCGTCGCCAAACGCATTCTGAACTTGTAAATTTGCGATCCCGCCTCTGGGCTATGGCCGCCCGCCCAAGATAACCTCCAAGTGTATGTTTCTACACGGTAGAATCTATACAATCACGCTGAAGGGAGGCCACTTATTGCCCTGTCAACCCCCTGGAAAGGGCTACTGCGGCAGCTTGCCCCTTCATTCCAAACGACGTATCATCGTGGCAGATAACCTGTATTACCGATGGAGCTAACTCAGAGTGCTCGATCGGGTGTAACTGGTTTCGTGAAACAATGCAGTCTGAATGGAGGGTATGGAAATGGCAACTAGCCCAGCGGTGATGATGGCGCCATCGCGGCCCCTGGAAGATCCTCTTGCGCACTTGCCGCGCACCAATGTTGTGGAGTATCTCAAGGGTCAAACCATCTATGGTCAACATCAGCCTTCGGGCGCCGTCTATCTCGTGATCAGCGGCAAAGTCAAGGTCGCTCGATTGGCTGGCGATGGACGGCAGGTAGTGGTAGATATTTACCGGCCGGACGACTTATTCGGCGAATCGGCGCTTCTGGATGCGCCGCCGCGGTCCGACCAGGCCGTCGCCATGGAGGACACGCGGCTGATGTCCTGGAGCTCGGCGGAAATCGAGGCGGCCATCGCGAAGCGGCCTCGCCTGGGGATGGCGCTGCTGCAGATTCTGGTACAACGCACCGGCGATCTGGCCCGCCGCGTGGAAAGCCTCTCGGTGGACAATATCGCGCGGCGGCTGGCGCGCTCGCTGCTCCGCTTTGCCGAGCGCATGGGAACCCAGGGTCAGGACGGCACCGTGTGTATGGCGCCCTTCACGCACGAGCTGCTGGCGCAGTATGTGGGTACTTCGCGCGAGATCGTCACCCACTACATGAGCCAGTTCCGGCGCGAAGGATTGCTCCGCTACTCGCGCGCCGGGCTCCGAAACCGGGGCGCCAATTCGGCGCCAATCCGGAGTTGGCAGGCGAAAGCGCCTGCCCCACCTTGCTCGGGCGCCCAGACGAATACTGGCTATTCTGCATGACGCACTACACTAGTTCTCGTGAACAGGTAGGACAGACCATCGCCTTGTGAGGTCTGTCATGCCTCGCCAAAGCGCGACGCCTTGACAGACGACAGAAACCGATCGGCACGTGTTCCCGTGTTCCGTTTCGCGTTGACAGACCGCAAATCTAGAGGTATCCTCTCAATCGTGTTGTCGTAGCGAGATTGTGTTTCGCGCCGAGACCGGTGCTGACGCAACCGCGCTTTGGAGCCTGAGCTTGTTCCGCCCGTCGCCGATCCGGGGCGTGGCGGAACCTGCGACTCAGCCGGGAGATCAAACGGTTGGGCCGCTATGACGGTTTGATCATCGACGATCCGGGCTACTTGCAATAGTTGACGCCGGACAGGTCGGCGGCTGCGTCGCAAGTGCGCGTTGAGGTGGCCGAGCGACGCGAACTGGCCGGCATAGACGGCGGTGCGGGCGGGGCTGGGCTTGCGGCGCGGGTCGAAATCGCGGCGGCGAAAAAGATCGGACGACGCAATCACGGCTGCGCCCAGCGGGCGGTATTCATAGGTGCCTTGCGCCCACGCGACCTCGGTGTCGAGCCACAGATAGAAGCCCATCGGCTTCATATTAACCCAAGGACTGTTCAGCTACACAATGGCCAGGAAAAGCCGAGACGAATCTCGGCTCAGCAGGCTTGACAGCCTGCGCCACCAACTTATCGGCGGAAGCGCAGTTCGTCTTTGAAAGCTTCCAGGCAGTTGTAGACGATGGGGCAGACCGAGGCGCGGTCGACGAACTGCCACATGCGGCTGGCGATGGAGCCGTTGCCGCGGACCAGGTGTGGATAGCGCTGGCAGATGGCGGGGCGCGCGTCGTAGACGGAGCAGAGCTTGCCTTCCAGAAACACGCAGCCGGGGCCTTCGGTGAACTTGAGGACGCGCGTCATCATCCCCTCGTCGGCTTCGAGCATGGTGTAATCGGCGATAAACCGCTCGGGGGTGATGCGCAGATGACGCGCCAGCTTTTCGATGTCGCGCTCGGTGACTTCGGTGGTCGAAGTCTTGCAGCAGTTGGCGCACTGGGTGCAATCGATTTGATCCTGAATGCGTTCGGCGGTGCGCCGGAGGATGCGGTCGGAGTAATCGCGGGATTTCATGAAGAGGCGAAACTTGAGATTTTCGTCAAGCTTCTTTTCGCCCAGCAGCTTAATCTGCACGAGGTCGGTGATCAAAACAGGCGGCTCGCTCACGGAACGATTGTGCCACAGGCGGCGGTCCGGCGGTGGGATCAATCGGCGCGCAGGGCTTCAACCGGATCTACCGCCTTAGCCGGCGGACCAGGGCCGCGCACTCCTCGACCCGCAGCAGCCAGGCGGCAGCGATGTAGACGACGCCGTAGGCCGCGATCACAACCAGTCCGAAGGACAGCGGGTGACGGAAGCCGAGCGCACCTTTCACTCCCCACGCAGTGGCGGCGGCAACCGCGGCGGCGAACCAGAGGCGCGCGACCAGCGATGCCGGCAGGCCCGTGCGGCCGATGCGGGCGTTGAGCGTGCGGCGGAGCAGCGTGAATTCCACCCAGCCGGCGACACCGGCGGATGCGGTGAGTCCGGCCACGCCCCACTTCGGATCGACGCCAATCCAATGGGGCAGCGGGATGGCGCAGAGGTAGCCCAGTCCGGTGGTGAGGACAACGCGCACCACGGCGAAGCGAAGCGGTGTGCGGGTATCGCGCAGGGCATAATACGCGGACGAGTACAGGCGCCCCAAGGTTTGCGCCAGCAGGCCTACCGCGGAGCCGGCCAGGATGGCCCACACGTAGCGCGAATTGGCGGCGTTGAAGCGGCCGGATTGAAACAGCACGGCCGTGATGACGCCACCGAGCGCCAGAAAGGCCATGGCGGAAGGCACGATGAAAAAGGCGATCTGGCGCAACCCGGCATCGAGGCGGCGGCGCAGGTGAGCGGCCACCTCCTCCGCGGCGCCCAGCGCGCTCGACATGGCGGGCAACTCCGCCGCCGATACCGACATGCCGAACAAGCTGACCGGCAGGAGATAAAGCGTCTGCGCGTTGGTGAGGCCGGCGACGGCGCCGGTGCCCAACAGGCTGGCCAGCAGCGCATCCACATATGCGCTGATTTGCACCACGCCGCGGCTGACGAATACCGGGCCGAAATTGCGCAGCACTTCCCGCACTTGCGGCGCGCCGGTATCGAGGCTGGCCCGCAGCCCGCGCGCCAGGCGCAGGACAACCGGAAGCTGCACGCCGAATTGCAGCGCGCTTCCCACCACCGATCCCCAGGCCAGGGTGACCGCGAGAGCGGCCGGCGGCTGGCGGCGGAACAGCACCAGGGCGGCGATCATGGCCAGGTTCCACACCACCGGCGCGGTGTAGGAGAGAAAGAATTTGCGATGGCTGTTGAGAATGCCGAGGCACCACGCGGAGAGCGCCAGCAGGCCCGCGCCGGGAAACAGAACGCGCACGATGGCGATGGTGAGCTCGCGCTTAGCCCCGTGGAAGCCGGGCGCGATGGCGTCGATCAGCCAGGGCGCGGCCAGCACGCCGGCCAGCACCAGCGCCGAAGAAGCCAGCGCCAGAATCGAACCGATGGCGCCAGCCACGCGGCCGGCTTCCTCTTCATCGCCCTGGGCCAGCAGACGCGCGTAAACCGGAATGAAGGAGGCCGACAGCACGCCTTCGCCGAACAGATTCTGCAAGAAATTGGGAATTCGGAAGGCCGCGTTAAAAGCGTCGGCGGCGTCATAGAGGCCGAAGTAATGGGAAAAGATGCGCTGGCGGACGAGGCCGACGAGGCGGCTGAGCAGGATGCCGGCGCCCACCAGGGAAGCGTGGCGCGCGGTGGATGAGGACTGGCTGCTCTTAGGCTGGATGGTCTCGGGCATGCGTCCCGCGCGCGGCCTAGGCCAGCTTCTCCAGCACGGCGGCGGTGACGGCTTCGGTAGAACTCGAGCCGCCCAGGTCCGGCGTACGGGCTTTGCCCTCCAGCAGCACGGCGGCTACAGCGGCTTCGACTTGGCGCGCGGCGTCGCCGATTTCGAGATGGTCGAGCATCATGGCGGCGCTGAGAATGGTTGCCAGCGGGTTGACGATGCCCTTGCCCGCGATATCCGGCGCCGAGCCGTGGACCGGCTCGAACATGGAAGGGAAGCGGCGCAGCGGATCGAGATTGGCGCTGGCAGCCAGGCCCATGCTGCCGATGATGGCGGCGGAAAGATCGCTCAGAATATCGCCAAACAGGTTGGAGCCCACCACCACGTCGAAGGTCTCGGGGCGGCGCACGAAATTCATGGCGGCCGCGTCCACCAGCAGCGATTCGGTTTCGACATCGGGAAACTGCGCCGCCACCTCCCGGAAGGTGCGGTCCCAGAGCACCATGCTGAAGCCCTGGGCGTTGGACTTGGTGATGGATGTCACGCGCTTCTTCTTGTTGCGCGCCACGCACAGCTCGAAGGCGAAGCGCACGATGCGTTCCACGCCGCGGCGGGTAAACACGGAAGTCTGGATGGCGATTTCTTCCGGCTGGTGCTGGTAGACGAATCCGCCCACCTGCGCATATTCGCCTTCGGTATTCTCGCGGACCACCACGAAATCGATCTCGCCGCCTTTGGGCTTGGCGAGCGGCGACGCGACGCCCGGATAGAGATACGCCGGGCGCACGTTGGCGAATTGATCGAAGGCGCGGCGGATAGGCAGCAGCAGGCCGTTGAGGGTGATGTGGTCGGGGATATCGGGATGGCCGACGGCGCCGAGCAGAATAGCGTCGCAGGACTGGAGCAGGTCGATGGCGCCGGCCGGCATCATGCGTCCCCAGCGGAAGTAGTGCTCGGCGCCCCACTCGAAATTCTGAAACGCGAAGGCGACTTTGTGTTTTTGCGCGACGCGTTCGAGGACGCGCCTGGCCTGCGGTACGACCTCCTGGCCGACGCCGTCGCCGGGAATCACCGCGATCGTGAAAGTCTGCATGGTCTGAAACTCGATTTTCGCACGTGCCCGGTTACGCCGGCCGGTCCCGGTCGAGATGGATTTCGCGGGTGGGGTAGGGAACCGCGATGCCTTTCTCGCGCAGGCGGCGGAGAATGCGCTTGCGCAACTGGTGGCGGACGTCATACTGCTGGGAGAACTCGGCGATCTGGTAGCTGAGGGTGAAGCCCAGCGAGGATTCTTGAAAGCCGGGGTCGAGCGTGGCCGAAGGCGCGGGATCGGCCAGCAGGCCGGGAATGTCATTGGCGCCGGCGGTGGCGATCTCGACCAGCAGGCGCTCCACCTGGTCCGGATCGGCATCGTACGGGACGTTGACCTGGAGGGAGGCGGACATGCGCTGGGTCGGCAGGTGGTAATTGGTGACGATGGCTTGGGCGAGCTTGGAGTTGGGCACCACGACGAGGTTGTTGCCGAGCGAGCGGATGGCGGTGGATCGCCAGCCGATGTCCGACACGTAACCTTCCTCTCCGCTCGAGAGCTTGATGTAGTCGTTCAGCCGCATCTGCCCGGCGACCGCGATGTAGAAACCGGCGAAGAGATTCGAGAGCGTGTCCTGCATGGCCAGCGCGACGGCCAGTCCGCCCACGCCGAGCGCGGTCAGGATCGGCGTCACGTGGACGTCTTCGGCGCTTAACAGCAGCAGCAGTCCGAGCACCAGCGCGGTGAGTTGGGCCAGCGTGGTGGTGAGCGTGGTGACGGGTAGCGCGCCGGGGATCTGGCTGCCATAGGCGCGCACCAGGTCTCCGGCGGTGCGCATCGCCATCAGGGTGAAACTCAAAATCCACAATGCGACCAGAATTTTGGGAGCGTACTTTTCGGTGACGACGGGCGGCAGCGGCGCCGACTGGATGGCCATATGGACGGCCAGGATGAGAGCCCAGATGGTGGTGGGGCCGCTCAGCGCCGCGCCCACGATCTGGCCGGGACGGCTGCCGGTGCGCGCCACCCAGGCGCGCAGGCCGCGCAGGATGAGGCTGCGCACCAGGTAAGCGATGGCGAAGGTGGACACCAACACGATTCCCGGCTCAATCAGCAGCCTGGGCTCGTGCGCCAGAGCGCGGAATGTGTCCATGGGTTCCTACCAGGATCACACAAAAACGCCTGCACGATACAGCCGGGGAGCCCGTCATTTTAATGTGCGGTGGAGTGTGCCCATACTGGCGTTGCTGCTGGCGGGTAGCCTGGCGGCGGAAGAACTGAGCGCATGGGAACTGTACGAAATCGGGCGGGAAGCGGAAAAGAAGGGCCACATGGCGCAGGCTTACCTGCTGTATTCGGAAGCCGCGGCGCTGGAGCCGCGCAACCAGACGTATTGGCTGCGCAGCCAGGCCGTTCGTTCGCGCGCGGCCCTGGAGGCGAAGCCGGTTCCTCCGGTGTCGGCGAGGCTCGGCGATGGCAGCCTGGAGGACGCGGGACCGCCGATCCAGGCTGCCACCACGGGCGACCTGGCGGATGCGAGGAAGGAACTGCCGCCCTCGGATCTGGCGGGCGGCGATCTGATCCGCGATTTCGATTTGCGTGGAGACTCGAAGAAGGTGTATGCGGACGTGGCCAAGGCCTTTGGCCTGGACTGCATCTTCGACGGCGACTACGAGCCGATGCCTGCGCTCCACTTCCACCTGGACGGAGTGGGATACCGCGAGGCGCTGCACGGGATGGAATTCGCTACCGGAACCTTCATTGTGCCGCTTTCTCCAAAGCTCTTCATGGTGTCCAAAGACACGCCGCTCAAGCGGACACAGAACGAGCCGGTGGTGGCAGTGACCATTCCGTTGCCGGACGCCGGCGTGGCGCAGGAATTCACCGGCTTGGTGGACGGAGTGAAGCAGGCGACGGGAATCGAGAAAGTGAGCATTGATTCGCAGACGCGAACCCTGGTGTTGCGCGACCGCCTGTCGCGCGTGCTGCCGGCCAAGGCGCTGCTGGAGCAACTTCTCTACCCGCGGGCGCAGTTGATGATGGAGCTGAAGCTGGTGGAAGTCAGCCGCAGCAAGACGGCCACTTATGGCGTGAATTTTCCGACCACGTTCTCGCTGACCGCGCTGACTAACTGGCTGGGGAATCAGGTAACACTACCCACTAACATCAACGGTTTGCTCTCTTTTGGCGGCGGCAAGACGCTGCTGGGGCTGGGAATCATGACCGCGGCCGCGGCGGCGCAAATGAGCGAAAGCTCCGGCAAGGTGCTGTGGGCCGCTGAGCTGCGCGGCGAGGAGCGCCTGCCTACAACGCTGCATGTGGGCAACCGCTACCCCATGCTCACATCCGGCTATTTCGGAGAGTCTGGCTCGGCAACATCGGGCACCACCGGCACCGGCACGGGGACTGGCACCGGCACGGGCACGGGGACTGGCACGGCTACGGGCGTCGGCACTCTGACGCTGAGCAAGAGCACGGTAGCGTGGACTTACACCTCGGCGGGTGTATCCCCGCAAGCCGCCAGCATCAGCGTCGCGAGCAGCAATGGAGCCATTGGCTACACGGCCACCGTGGCGAGCTCCAGCCCGTGGCTGGTGGCGAACTCCGCGACAACCGTTTCGGGCACCCTGCCAGCCACGCTGGACATTTCGCCGGGCGACGGCCTAGCGGCGCTTGGAACCGGCTCCTACCTGGGCACGGTGCAGGTGAGTGCGTCGGACGGCTCTGTCACATACCTCACGGTAACCCTGGCGGTCAATGGCGGTGCGCCGAATCTCACCGTTACGCCCAGCCTGATCGCGCTGGCTGCCGTGTCCGGTGGTTTATCGTCACAACAGACGGATACGGTGAACAGCACGACCGCTGGGACCTTATCGGCCACCGTGATCGGGTCCGGCCTCTCGGTCTCGCTTTCCGCGAGCACGGTGGCGGCCAACACGCCGGCTTACGTTACGGTTTTCGGAAATCCTGCCGGACTTTCGGCGCTAACCTATGTCGGCATTCTCAGCGTGACGGTGGGCGAAGCAAGCGGAGCTACCGGAGCTACCGGAGTTACAACCGTTACCGAGGAAACACTGGTGACCTTCAATGTGACTTCGAGTGGGAGCCTGGTAGTTAGCCCGACCTCACTTCCGTGGACTTACACCTCCGGCGGCACCTTACCTTCGGCCGCCAACGTGGCTGTATCGAGCACCGGCAGCGGCATCACTTATACCGCAACCGCCTCGAGCGCCAACTCATGGCTGCTGGTGGACGGCGTCACGACTCTTTCGGGGACACTGCCCACCACGCTGGCGCTCGATCCCGGCTCCAGTCTCGCTAACCTCGGCACGGGCACTTATCAAGGCACCGTGGGACTGACTGGATCGGATGGCTCGATCGCTTACATTAACGTGACTTTGACGGTAAACGGGGGAACCGCCAGCGGTCTCACGGTTACGCCAAATCCAGTCACGCTCAGTGCGTCTCTGGGTGGTTCCGCCGTGTCGGCAACCGTCTCGGTGACCAGCGACACTGCGGGAGCCTTATCGGTGAGTGTCACCGGATCCGGTCTGTCGCTTTCGGGGGTCGGCACTACCGTGACTGCGGGAACGGCCACCACCTTCACTCTGAGCGCAGATCCTACGAACCTGACGGCGAACACTTACATCGGCGCCATTACCGTTACGGCGGCGGGCGTGACGCAGACTGTTCAGGTAAGTTTCAGCGTGGGTGCGATCAGCAGCGGAAGCAATGGGACCAGCATCTATACGCCGCCTCCCTCTTTCACGTTCGAGGATCTGGGGCTGAGTCTGAAATTGACGCCGGTGGTGCACGACATGGATGAGGTGTCACTCGATATCGAGGCCGAGGTCAAGCTGCTGACGGGCCAATCGGTCAACGGCGTTCCGGTGGTTTCCAACCGCAGCTTGAAGTCGACCGCGCGGCTGAAGACGGGCGAGTGGGCGGCGGTGGCCGGTCTGTTGGATACGAATGAAGGACGCAACATCTCGGGATTGGCCGGCCTGTCGGAGATCCGCTTCCTGAGCCCGCTGGTGAGCACGCACGAGCACGATACCACGCGCGACGACGTCATCCTGCTGCTGCGGCCCCGCCTGCTGAACGTGCCGCCGAGCCAGCACGTGCCGCACGCGATTGCGGTGGGCACCGACTCGAGACCGGCGACCCTTTTCTAAAATGTGGGGCGGGTCCCCTGACCCGCGTCGAGCCCCTGGCTCGGCTGTCGGACCGGAGGGTCCGACGCGGGCGACGGCGCCCGCCCCACACCGCTACAGCTTTCGCAACACGATCAGGCAAACCTCGTTGGCCGCCAGGGGAGACTGAAACTGGAAGTGCCCGCCGGAAACGGAGACGATGCGGCTCTCGGAGGGTTCACCACTGGCGGCGCTGGAGATTGCGCCGACCTGCGCCTGGGTAAGTTGTGCTGGCGCGCCGAGATCCAAATAAGTGGTGTAAGCGTCGTTCTGCCGGTAACCTATGCGATAAACTTGTTCGAAGTAAGTGCCGGCCGGGAGATTGGTCAGATCGACGGTCACAGGCGCCTTCGCCCCGGGCGGCAGGTCTCCTTTGTAGTAAGTCTGGTCGTTCAACTTATCGGGAGGCGCGATAGGCGTGAAATCCCAGAAGAGCACCTGAATGCCTCCGTTGCGATCGGTGCAAACCCAGGACGACTTGTCGGCATTGACAATCTCCGTGTCACCCAAGCGGCTTAGAAACCGGTAGGCGTGGAAGGCTGGCTTCTTAATGCCCTGATAGTTCAGCAGGCCGAAGCCGCCATGGAACGGCGTCATGCGAGGGCCGTTTTCTTCGAAGATATCGGTGAAGACCCAATAGGACATCGAATCCACGGATTCCTGCGCGCCCTTGATTTTGTCGAGGATGAAGGCGGCCTGATGATACTGGTCGTGAACCCAATCGGTGGGCGTGTAGGCCGAACTCCACTCGGTGAAATGCAGCTCGAGGTTGGGCAGCGGCGAATTCCGAATCAGTTCCCGGGAATGAACCATGCGGTCGCGGACCGCACCAGGGTCGGCATCAAGGATGGTTCCGCGGTTTCCGGTTTCGTCGAAAAAGCCCTCCTTGACGCCGTAGGCGTGGGTGGAAACGAAGTCGATCGGCACTTTCTCCCGGGCGCAGAACTGCACCAGCGCCTCTTCGAAGCGGTAGGGGATGGCGGATGCCGGACCACCCACGCGATAGGATGGGTCGACCTTCTTGATCGCCTCGGCGGTCACTCGATACAGCTTCAAGTACTCCTCGAGAGTCGATGTGTAGAACGGCTTGATATCGGGTTCGTTCCACACTTCGAAGTACCAGGTTCTGACTTCGTCCTTGCCGTACCGCTGCTCCCAGTGACGAATCAGCGCCGTAATCAGACCGGCCCACTTATCATAGGATTTCGGCGGGGTGATGTTACCCTTCCACCAGAAGACGGTATCCTTTCCGCTGGCCAGGGCGGAGGGCATGAAACCGAGCTCGACGAACGGCTTGATGTGTAAGCGCAGCAACGCATCGTACAGTTGATCGATGTACTGAAAGTTATATACCGGGTTGCCCTTGGCATCTTCCTGGTAGACGCCCATATCGTCGTGCAGCAGGCCGTGCATGCGGATATAGTCGAAGCCGATATCATGCTGGACGACGGCGAGTTGCTGCTGCCAGTCGGCGCGCAATCCCTCGTTGGCGCGGCCGGCTCCAATGCAGCGGCGGAAGACCTTGCTGTGCGGTCCGCGAACATGGTGCAAATCGGCTGCGATGACCCGCGGGGTGGACGGCGCCTGCGCGAAGGCAAGCGCGCCGAATGCCAGCATCGCGCCGAGCAGGCGGAGCGGCGTGCGGTCGGAGTGAGTCATGCAATCACCTATGCGGATTGGCGCGGCCCTCGGCGGTCACTGTTGGCGCGCGAAGAATTGCGCCACGTCTTCGGACTGCGCGGCGCGCTGGGCTTCGCACAAGCGGATGCTTTCCAGCACCTGGGCGTAATTGCGCGGGCCGCCGAGGTAGTTGGCGACGCGATCCTGAAAGAATTCGACGAACGCGCGGCGGGAGGGCTCGTCGCAGAATGGTCCGCCGACAAACGGCAGCGACGCAGCGGCATCGAAATCGCCCTCGCGCGGCAGCCGCTTCAGTACCTCGTCATAGTGAGCCTTGAGGAACTCGAAGGGCAGCGATTGGGTCTGCAGGTCGCCAAGGCCGCTGAAGGCCAGACCGAACATTTCCCGCACGTCGAACTGGGGATCGAGGAGCAGACCGAGCGCCTGCTGCACGATTTTGGGATCGCGGGAACTGCCCAGCGCGCCGATGATGGCGCGGCGCTCGCGGCGGTCCTGGGTCTTCTTGAGCTCCGCGAGCAGGCGGTCGAAGAGTTCCTGGCCGCTGGAGAAGGCAGCGGTCGAGAGCACCGCGCGCAGCATGTCGGGGCCAACGCCCTTGCGGGTATCGAGCCAGCCGATGGCCAGGCGGCGGGCCTCGGCTTGGAGCGGGGCGTCGTCGCCCTCGCGCGCCACGAAAGGAACCAGGCTGGCGCGCATGAGACGGGTGTCGGCGTCGTCATCCGGCTTGGCCGACCAGCCGAGGTCAGCCGCGCGGCCGCCGAAGGTTTTGCGAATGAAAGCTGCATAGTTGGGACGAAGCGCGGGAGGCACCAGATCGCGCGCCCCGCCAACGATCTCGCGGGCTTGGGCGGCGAGCTGCCGCTCGGGCGAATTGGCGAAGGTGCGCGCGGCGGCCAGTGCGGCGCTCTCCTTGGCGTCGCCCGAATCGGCCAGCGCTTTCAGGTCGTGCAACAGGGTGACGCGCTCGGCGGCGTTGAGCCAGTCGCTTCCTTCCCCGAGCAATTTGTCCAAAAGCCCTCCCTGATAAGAGGTGATGTAATAGCCGGTGGCGCTCGAGTTGGCGGAGATCGGAGCCGGGCAGGAGGATGCGTTCTTGAGCGGGAATTCGGCGCTGGGCTTATCGAGCAGGAAGCACTCCGTGGCGGGGCTGTCGCCGGCCTGGTATCGCACGCAGACGGGCACCTGCCACTGGGCGCCCTGAGAGCCCGTGGAGCCGATCGGTAAGTAGCGTTTCTGGCTGAGCGCCACGCGCGGAGCGGGGGAGCACTTCAGCTCGACCGAGACCTCCGGAATGCCCGGCTGGTCGAGGAAGGTCTTGAAGGCGGCGGCGAGCTGCGGCTTGCCCGCGGTGGCGATGGAATCGAGGAAATCGTCGGCGGTCGCGTTGCGGAAAGAGTAGCGCTTGAGGTAGGCCGTCACGCCGGCGCGGAATTGCGGCTCGCCGGTCCACACCTCGAACATACGGATGACGGCGGCGCCCTTTTCGTAAGTGATGCCGTCGAAGGCGTTGGCGACGTCGTCCTTGGCTTCGATGGGCTGGCGGATCTGGCGTGCGGTAACCAGGCTGTCGGATTCCATGGCGCCGAACTTGGATTGCAGGTCGGACAGCCGGGTGTTCCAATCCGGCTGCCACTCGGCCAGAATCCTCGACGACATCCAGGTGGCGAAGGCCTCATTGAGCCAGATGTCGTTCCACCAGGCGGTGGTCACCAGGTCGCCGGACCACTGGTGAGCCAGTTCGTGGGCCGCAACCGAGGCATACTCACGCTGGCGATTGATGCTGTCGGTGGCCGGATCGGCGAGCAGGATGGTCTGCCCGTAGGTCACCAGGCCGGCGTTCTCCATGGCGCCGAAGCCGAACGTCAAGGGAATCGCGACTTCGTCGAGCTTCTCATAGGCGTAGGGAACGCCGAAGTAATCTTCCAGGCGGTCGACGATGGTGGCCGTGACCTGGGCGGCGTACTCGGCTTGCGCGGCCTTGCCGCGCGGCGTGACGATGCGCACCGGCACCTGATTGCGGCCGGCCTTACCGGCATCGACCACGTCGAAGGGGCCGATCGCGAAGGCGACCAGGTAGCTGGGCAGCGGCTTGGTTTCGGCGAAGACCACGCGCTTCATGCCGTCCGGCTCGGCGGTTTCGGAAAGCTGCGGAGTGTTGGAGAAGGCCTTGTCCGTCTGGCGGATGTGGAGCGTGAGCTGCCAGGGCGTCTTGAAATCGGGCTGGTCGAAGCAGGGAAACGTGCGGCGCGCGTCGAGCGCTTCGAACTGGGTGAACAAATATTGCCTGCCGGCGTCTTCGCCCTGAAAAAGGCCGGCGGCGCCGTGGGCGCTGATTTGGCCCTGGTAGACGAGGTGAATTTTCGCCGGCCCCGCGGGGAGCGCGGCAGGCAGGTGGAGAGCGACGAAGTCGCTGCTGCTCGGTTCGACGGCGGCGGGCTGGGAGTTGACGGTGGCTTGCTGGATGGCGAGATCGGTCGCATTGAGCCACACCAGCGAGGCCGGCTTGGCGAGCACGACGTCGATATCGATGACGCCCGAAAAGGTAGCGGCTGCAGGCACAGCCGTCAGATCGGCGGCGTAGCGCGTGGGACGAATATCGGCGCTGAGTCGCAGCTTGGGAGAGTCGGCGGCCAGCAGGCAAACCGAGGTAGCCAGAAAGGTGAGTGCAAGGGTGCGCATAGTCGATTAGACCAGTGTAATGCGTTCGGGGCGGGACGGGGGCATGACACGGCCTGGCGAGATGCATACGCATCAGTTCTTGATGCAGGTGCATCACAGCGCGCGGTATACTCGAAGTATGAGAACGACAGTATCGCTCCCCGATCCCCTGCTGGATAACGCCAGGCAATCCGCTACGGAGCGCGGCATCACCTTCAGCGTGCTGGTTGAGGATGCATTGCGGCTTCTACTGGCTAAGGCGCCTGCCGCTGCGGCAGCGCCCTTCCGATTGCACACCGTGCGCGGAAAGCTGGTGGATCCAGACCTGGATCTGAGCCGCACGTCGGCGCTGGCGGTTCAGGAAGACGAAGTGAACTTTCGGCGCCGGAGGGCCTGACCCGGATGCGAATGCCCGACGTCAGCATATTGGTATACGCGCACCGGGAAGAGGCAGCCGATCATCGGCGGTACGCAGCTTGGCTGAGGCAGTTGGCAACCGGGCAGGAGCCGTTCGCGCTGTCCGAGCCGGTGTTGCACGGGTTCGTGCGAGTGGTCACCAACCCGCGCATTTTCGATCCGCCATCGAGCGCGGCGCAGGCCTTCCGTTTTCTGGACGCGCTGCTCGATCGCCCCACCTGCAGTCTGATCCGCCCCGGTCCGCAACACTTTTCCGTCTTCCGGCGGCTATGCGAGCAGGGCCGACTGCGGGGCAAGCTGGTGGCTGATGCGGCGCACGCGGCGCTGGCCATCGAAAGCGGCTGCGAATGGGTCTCCGCAGACACGGATTTCGCGCGCTTCGCTCCCGCGCTGCGTTGGACGCACCTTTGAGTTGAGACCGCTCCGACTCGTGCGGCTGCGCCGCCGATCCGCTTACTCCAGGCGGAAAACTTCCTTCATCATGGCGCAGCGTTCGCCGGGCTGCAGGTCCGGCACCGGCTCAAAGAGGCGGCTCATGAACTGCTGCCAGCGCTGGTTGACGGGGTCGCGGTCAAGCTCGTCCAATGCCTTGTCGAGATCGTCGACGGTCAGGCTCAGCACCAGTTCCTGGCCTCGCCGAAAGATGGAGTAATCGGAGATGCCGACCTGCTTGAGTTTGGCCAGCAACTCGGGCCAGACGCGCTGGTGTTCGTGTTCATATTCTTCGATAGCGTCCGGCTTGATGCGAAGTTGGTATGCGTAGCGTGGCATATCAGGCGTAACTCGATGCGGCAGCCATGTTCCGCTGGCGGCGATCGGCCGTCACGCGCTCCAGGTAACCGCTCTGGCGGAAGGCGTCCATCGGGTCGGCGGGCAGGCCTCTAATTTTCGCCCATTCGCGGATGGCGGGCCGCACATCGGTGGAGAAAGCGTCCTTCAGGCAGTTCTCGGCGTCCACCAGGGCGCAGCTCTTCTGACCCGCTGCCAGTTTTTCGTGGTCCACCAGGGCGGCCTTGGCGTAAAGTTCCATGGCCGTCTGGACGGTCTGAATCATGGCCTCGATCTTGCCTTTCAGGTTGTGGCTCTGGTCGATCATGTAGGCGATATCGGCGCGCGCGCCGGTTTCCCATTCGAAGAACAGGATCTCGTGGAAAATGCGGAAGACCTGGTAGGGATCGATGGAGCCCATGGTGAGGTCGTCGTCCGCGTAGCGGCGGTCGTTGAAATGAAAACCGCCCAGCATACCGAGATCGAGCAGCCACGCCACAATCTGTTCGATATTCTGCGCCTGGTAGTGGTGGCCGGTGTCCACCAGCACCTTGGCCTGCGGACCGGCGGAACGGGCGAATTCGAGCGCCATCCCCCAATCGCCGATATCGGTGTGATAGAAGGCGGGCTCGAAGGGTTTGTACTCGACCAGCATGCGCTGGCTGGGATCCAGGCGGGCGTGGGTGGTTCGCAGTCCCTCCTCGAACCAATGCTTGCGCTGCCGCATGTTTTGCGTGCCCGGATAGTTGCTCCCGTCGGCGAACCAAAGCGAAAGATCGCGGCTGTTCAGACGCTTGCCGATTTCGACGCTGTCCAGCAAGTGGTCGAGGGCGGCCTGGCGAGTCGCGGCGTCGGGGTTCCCCAGCGATCCATATTTGTAAATCTGGTCTTGAAATACATTTGGGTTGATGGCGCCGGCCCGCAGGCCATGCGTGGCGGCCAGCGAGTGCACTTCATCCACGTCACCAACGCCGTGCGGCAGATCCCAAAGCACGTGCAGCGCCACCGAAGGGCACACGCCGGTCCAGCGATGGACCTGGCCCGCATCGCTGAACTTCTCGGCGATGGTGCTGGCGGCGGCCGCTTGCTGGAACTTGCCGAAGCGCGTACCGGTGTTGGCAAATCCCCAACTGGGCAGCTCGATCTGAAACCGGTCGAGCGCGGTGTGAATGAGTTCGCTTTGTCGATTATTAGTCACGTTGTGCCTGGCCTTCGTATAACTGAATGATGCCACGCCGCGGCGAAACCAAAGCGTGCGCCGGGGCGCTTGCATTAGATTAGCATGTAGGAATGCGATGGAGCGTATTATCGGCATATGCAGCCGCATATGCGGCTTTGCTCTTTGCCCAGCCCGCGGCGCGTCTCGGCGATCGCGCGGCTGACCTGCGGGCCGCCTTCGCGCACCCTCCGGATGACTGCCGGATCATGATGCGCTGGTGGTGGTTCGGCCCGGCGGTGGAAAAGCCCGAGTTGGAACGCGAACTGCGTGCCATGAAGGACGGCGGCATTGGCGGCGTCGAGATCCAACCAGTCTATCCGGTGACACTCGACGACCCGGCACGCGGCCTGGTGAACCTGCCGTATCTCTCGGATGGCTTTCTCGACGCCGTCAGCTTCGCCAACGACAAAGCGCGCGAGCTTGGGATGCGCGTCGATATTACGCTCGGCAGCGGCTGGCCCTATGGTGGACCGCACACGCCGGTGGATCTCGCCTCCGCCAGACTGCGGGTGGAACGCCGGCCCGTGCCGGCCAATGCGGGCACGGTGCCGATGCCCAAGATAGGCGAAGGCGAAAAGTTCGTCGCAGCGTTTGTCGAGCGCGGCGAGGGATTCGATCGTATCGCCAATATCGACGGTGCCGGAATGCATGTTTCGCCGGGAACCTCCGCGGGCGGCGCGTTCGTCTTCATTACCAGCCGCACTCGTCAGGCGGTGAAGCGCGCGGCGGTGGGCGCCGAGGGTCCGGTGCTCGATCACTACAACGCGGCGGCGATCGAAAACCATTTGAAATATGTCGGCGACCGCTTGATGCAGGCTTTCGGCGCGCACCCGCCGTACGCGGTATTCAGCGACAGCTTGGAAGTATATGGCGCCGATTGGACCGGCGATTTTCTGGCGGAATTTCAAAAGCGCCGCGGCTATGACCTGACGCCTTACCTTCCCGCGCTGGCCACCGAGATGGGCGAGATTACCTCGAGCATCCGGCACGATTGGGGTAAGACTCTGACCGAGCTCGCCAACGAACATTATCTGACGCCGCTGCGGCAGTGGGCCGCCGCGCATGGCACGCGCTTCCGTTCGCAGAACTACGGCATTCCGCCGGTGAACCTGTCGAGCAACGCGCTGGTGGATCTGCCGGAGGGCGAGGGTTCCGCGTGGAAACGCTTCGTGACCACGCGCTGGGCGTCCTCGGCCAGCCATTTGTACGGGCGGCCGGTGACTTCCTCGGAGACGTGGACGTGGCTGCATTCGCCGGTCTTCCGCGCCACCCCGCTCGACATGAAGGCGGAAGCGGATGTGCACTTTTTGAACGGCATCAACCAACTGGTGGGCCACGGCTGGCCCTATTCGCCGCCGCAGGCCGGCGAGCCCGGCTGGCACTTCTACGCCGCCGCAGTCTTCAATCGCCACAACCCGTGGTGGATCGTGATGCCCGACATTACGGCATACCTGCAGCGAGTAAGCTGGCTGCTGCGGCAGGGCACGCCGGTCAACGATGTGGCGCTGTATTTGCCCACCGCCGATGCTTACGCCGGCTTCACGCTGGGGCACGATTCGGTGAACCAATCGATGGACCGGCTGCTCAGTCCCAACGTGATTCCGCAGATTTCGGACGGCGGCTACAGCTACGATTTCATCGACGATGACGCCATCGCCGCGGTTGGCATTCAGTATCCGGTGCTGGTGCTGCCGAACGTGGAGAGGATGCCGCTCAAGACGCTCGCGAAGATCGGCGAGTACGCGCGCAAGGGCGGCATCGTCATCGCCACCGGGCGCATTCCCTCTCTCGCGCCGGGATTCCTGGAAGCCAAAACGGACACGCCGCAGATCCGCGAGTTGGCGCAGTCACTGTTCGAGGCGCCGGACGCGCGTGGGCATCTGGTGAAAGACGATGCGAAGTTGAGTCAGACGCTGCACGGGTTGTTGAAGCCGGATGTGACGGCGCCTCCCGAGATCGGGTTCGTGCATCGCAGGCTGCCGTCGGGCGACGCCTATTTCCTCGTCAACACCGCCAATCATCGCGTGCACAGCGCGGTCGAGTTTCGCGCCGGCGCGCCTGTTGACTCTTGGGATCCCTTCACCGGCAAGACAGCCGTGTTGGCGCGCTTCGGTAGCGCCGTTTTCGGACCAATCGATCTGGACTTTGCGCCTTACGAGTCGCGCATCATCGTTATTCATCCCGGGGCATTTTCGTATTTCGGGCCTGGCGGTTCCGAACCGGCCGGCGCCGTACTGTTGGATGTGAGCGCCAGTTGGAAAGCGACCTTCGCCGGCTCCGCGCAACCGGTGACGATGGACCAGCTAACTTCCTGGGCTGAAGTTGCCGGCATGAAGAACTTCTCGGGTACCGCGGTTTATGAGAAGACCATCACCGTGGATGCCGCGATGCTCGCGGACCGGCGCCATTTGTATTTCGATTTCGGCGAAGGCACACCCGTCACTCCGCCGGAGCGTCGCGGCAGCGGTATGCGCGCCCTGCTCGAAAGCCCGGTGCGCGAGGCCGCCATTGTTTACATCAACGGCCAGCGCGCCGGTTCGGTGTGGCATCCGCCGTATGAAATCGAGATCACCGGGCTGCTGCACGGCGGCGAGAACTCGCTGCGCATCGTGGTGGCGAACCTCGCCCTCAACGCGCTCGCCGCGCAGCCGCTGCCGGACTATCACGCACTGATCGCCAAGTACGGCGACCGCTTCCAGGATCAGGATATGAAGTCCGTCCAAGCGCAGCCCGCCGGGATTCTGGGCCCAGTGCGAATCGTGGCGCATTAAAGGAAAAACACCGGCGGCAAAAACCGCCGCTGGTGTTCCTTGCAAGCAAGCCCTATGCCATCACGCGCGCCATGCGGTCGATGGCTTCGTCGATCTCGGCGGTGTTCTTGAAGCCGAGCGTGACGCAATCTATACAGCCCAGATTCATGGCGAATTTCATCGCCCGGTCGCGGTCCGCGAAGTCGGTGTAGCTGCCCTCGCCTACCAGTTTCATGCTGATCACGCCCATGCCCTGCTGGTGAACGGCCTTAGTGTGTTTCACCACTTCGTCCACGCTGCCGATATCGTTGGTGTCGCGCAGTTGTTCGGTGTCCATGTGGACGCCGGTGTGATTCATGCGGATCATGGCGATATCCAGCCATTGGTTGCCGGGAAAAGTGCGCAGCGCCGGCAGGCCATGCACCGAAGCGCCGTGCGACAAAATGATCTTTTTGTCCTTGGCTTCGGACATGGCGTCCTGGAGCGGCCTGTAGTCCTGCTCCCAGGTGGGTGGGCGCAAGCAATGCAGCAGCAGAATGTCGATGTACTCGGAGTTCAACTGCCGGCGGTACAGATCCATTTTTTCCGCCGGTGGCGGCCCATAAGGCGGCGTGCCGTACTTGGTCATCAAGCGATAGCTATCGCGCGGCAGACCCTTGAGCGCGGTGGCCAGCATTTCGGGCATCCCATGATAGCCTTCGGCCGTTTCGAAAAACCGGATGCCACGGTCGTAGGCATAGCGCACTAAGCGCGTGAACCCGTCCTGTCCCAGCTCGCGCTGCACGGCGCCGCTCTTGCTGCCGGTGCCGAATGCCAGCCGGGTAACTCTAACGTTAGAGCGCCCGAGCGTTACCCAATCCGTGGCCGTGCGCTTGCCGGTGTCGGCCAGCGCCCTGCCGCCCAAACCGGCCGCCAGGCCCACGCCCGCGGCGGTTCTCAAGAAATCTCGTCTGGTGGAATGCGACATCGTTCCCTCCCTCATAGCCTGGTACTTACCGACACTCTATCACTTTGCAAGCGTGTTAGGATAGCTGCGGAAGCAACTCGAAGGCGCGCTGTGAACGTATCTTTATTTATCACGTGCTATAACGACACGCTTTTTCCGGACACCGGGAAGGCGGTGGTCGCGGTGTTGGAACGGCTGGGCCACGCCGTGGATTTCCCGCGGGCGCAGACCTGCTGTGGCCAGATGCATTACAACACCGGCTACCAGAACGACGCCCGGCGCATGATGCTACACTTTCTCGAAGTGTTCCGCGACGCCGAGACGATTTGTGTGCCTTCGTCGTCGTGCGTGGCGATGATGCGGGAGCATTTTCCGAAGATGGCGGCCGCCAGCGCCGACGCCTCGGTGAGCCGTGACGTGGATGCGCTGCTGCCGCGGGTGTACGAGTTCTGCGAACTGCTGGTGAACAAGTTCCGCACTGTCGACACCGGCGCGTCCTTTCCGCACACCGTGACGCTGCATACCACCTGCCATTCGCTGCGCGGCACCAAAGTGGGGGAGCGCCCGGTGCAATTGCTCCGCGCGGTGCGGGGTCTTACCTACATCGAGCTGCCGCAAGCGGACCAGTGCTGCGGCTTCGGCGGCACCTTCTCCATCAAGAACGCGGATGTCTCGGCCGCCATGCTCAGCGACAAGATCCGCGCCGTCCTGGATACGCAGGCGGAGGTGTGCACGGCGGTGGACAATTCCTGCCTGATGCACATCGGAGGCGCGCTCAGCCGGCAGCGGGCCGGCGTCCGCTGCCTGCACCTGGCGGAGATCCTGGCGTCCACCGCGGGAGAGCCCGCATGAGCGTCAAGGTAGGGCAGTCGGCCGACGCACCGTCGTTTCCCAAAGCGGCCCGCGGCATGTTGGGCAACACGCAGCTCCGCCATAACGTGCGCCACGCTACCGAGGTGATCCGCGCCCGGCGCGCCCATGCCGTAGCCGAAACGCTGGACTGGCCGCAACTGTGCGATTCCGCGCGCGCCATCAAGGACCACGTCCTGCGCCACCTGGGAGCTTACCTGGAGCAATTCGAAACTGCCTGCACGGCCGCCGGCGGGAAAGTTCACTGGGCGCGCGACGCGGACGAGGCCAATCGCACGGTAATCGACATCATCCGCTCGCATGGCGGATCCGAGGTCATCAAGGTGAAGACCATGACTTCGGATGAGACCGCGCTCAACCCCGCGCTCGAAGCGGCCGGCATCGCGCCGATCGAAACCGATCTGGCCGACCTCATCATCCAGCTTGGCTCAGACAAGCCTTCCCACATCGTGGTGCCGGCTCTGCACCGCAATAAGGCCGAGATCCGCCGCCTCTTCATGGACAAAATGCAGCTCCAGGATTTGGGCGAACGCGCCGAGGACCTGGCCAGCGCGGCGCGGCGCTATCTGCGCGAGCGGTTCCTGCGCGTGCCCGTGGGATTGAGCGGGGCGAATTTCGCGATCGCCGAATCGGGCTCTCTGTGCGTGGTGGAGTCGGAAGGCAATGGCCGCATGTGCCTGACCCTGCCAAAGGTTCTGATCAGCCTGGTGGGGATCGAAAAGATCATTCCCACGTTCGGCGATCTGGAAGTGTTCCTGCAACTGCTGGGGCGCTCGGCTACCGGCGAGCGGATGAACCCGTACAACTCCATCTGGACCGGCGTTACGCCCGGCGACGGACCGCAGGAGTTCCACGTGGTGCTGCTCGATAACGGCCGCACAGGCGTGCTGGCCGATCGGGAATCGCGCGCCACGCTGGCCTGCATCCGCTGCGGCGCCTGCCTCAACATCTGTCCCGTCTACCGTCAGACAGGGGGCCACGCCTACGGCTCGATCTACGCCGGGCCGATCGGCGCCATCCTGACGCCGCAGTTGCAGTCGATGAAGCATTCGCAATCGCTGCCCTACGCGTCGACGCTGTGCGGCGCGTGCTATGAGGTCTGTCCGGTCAAGATCGACATCCCGGAAATCTTGATTCATCTGCGCAACAAGGTGGTGAAGGGCCACGGCGCGCCGATGGCCGAGTGGCTGGCGATGAAAATGGCGGCGCGTGCGTTTTCCAGTGGCGGGCGCCTGGAAACGGCGCAGAAACTGGTGCGCATCGCGCAGAGGCCATATGTCGAGGACGGCGTGATCGGGCGGCTGCCCGGCATGCTGGCGGGCTGGACCCGCTTCCGCGACCTAGCCGAGGTTCCGGCCGAATCGTTCCGCCAGTGGTGGGCCAAGCGCCAGCGCAAGGAGATCTCATGAGCGCCGCCAAGCCGGATGCCAGGCAGGAGATCCTGGAACGAATCCGCCAGGCCACTGGCGGCGGCGATCGGGCTGCGGAGTACGCCGCCATTCCGCGCGAATACCGGCGGGAAGGCGGCATGGCGCCGGAGGCGCGGCTGGAGCTGTTTGCGGCCCGCCTTTACGACTACGGCGCCAGCGTATACCGCTGCACCGCGGCGCAGGTCGCCGATGCCGTGGCGCAGGCGCTCACCGCGCGCCGCCGCACCGCCATCGTGGTTTCTCATGGTGTGCCCGCGAGCTGGCTGCCCGAGGGTTTCGAATTCGTCGAGGACGCCGACCTCAGCTATGCCGCGCTCGATCAGAGCAACGGCGTGCTCACTGGCTGCGAGGCGGCGGTTGCCTTCACCGGCACCATCATCCTGCGCCATGGACCCGGCCAGGCCCGCCGCGCGGTCACCCTGGTGCCCGATTATCATCTCTGCGTGGTCCGCGCCGAACAGGTCGTCGAGACCTTGCCGGAAGCCATCCGCCGCGTGGAGGAATTCCGCGCGGCGCCGCTGACCACTGTCTCCGGACCCTCCGCCACCTCCGATATCGAGATGACCCGCGTCAAGGGCGTTCACGGCCCCAGAACGCTGGACGTGGTGCTGGTGCGATAGGGGCGGCCCGGGCATGCCCGGCCCTACGAGTCTTATTCTCCTTCGCGGCCCAGCGCCATGACAAAATATTGGGCCCGGCCGGGTCCCGGGTTGCGCCAGCCGTGTTCCAGGTTGGAGGCGGCCCACACCACCGAACCGGCTTCCACGCGCGTGGTGACCGACCCCAACGTCACATCGAGCTGGCCGGATTGCAGCATCACTATTTCTTCGTGCGAGTGCTTGTGCGGCGGGTGAGGCGCCATGCCCGGTCCCAGATCGGTCAGATGCAGATCGACGTGATAGCCGGTGTGCGTGGCGCCGTCGAAAACCTGGCGCGATTGATTTAGCCCGTTGGTCTTCACCGGTAGGTCGCCGTAAGGGTAGACGCGCGACTCGACGAGTTTCTTGTCTTCCTTCTTGGCGTTGTTCGTGTCTTGGGCGGCGGCCAGCGCCGGCAGCAAGAGGGCAACATCTCTGCGAGAGTATTTCACACGCACAAGTTTATACCGGACGCCACTCGCCGTGAAACCCGTCTCACACGTCGAAAGTGCGCACGGCCTGTTCGAGACTGGCGATGGCGTCGCGTCCTGGCGCGGGCGAATACTCGTGGGCGACATAACCTTTGAAGCCCAGCTCCGCGATGGCTTGCGCGATGAACCGGTAATTGAGTTCCTGGGTTTCGTCGATTTCGTGCCGGCCCGGATTGCCCCCGGTGTGGAAGTGGCCGATCCACTGGTAATAGTCGCGGATGTTGCGCACGATGTCGCCATCCATGATTTGCGCGTGGTAGATGTCGAACAGGATCTTCACGCGCGGCGAGTTGACCCGCTTCATCACGTCCACGCCCCAGGCGATATGGTCGAACATGTAGTCCTTGTGATTGACCTTGCTGTTCAGGTACTCCATGCAGATGTTGACGCCCTTGTCCTCGGCGTGCGCTTTGACGCGATTCAGGAAGGCCACGCAGTTATCCGAGCCCTCGGCATCGGCCATGCCCGCGCGGTTGCCGCTAAAAGTGATGATGCTCGGAATGCCGTTGGCGGCGGCGGCGTCGAGCGCCTGGTGCATGGCCTTTTCGAGCGTCGCGTGATTCTCGGTGCGGTTCAGCGCGTTGGAGATGGTGCCGCCCGGTCCCGGCGGCCACATGGTGGGCACCAGCCCGTACTTCTTCAGCATCGGCCATTGTTCGGGCCCCTCCAGGTCGTACCCCTTGAGGCCCAGGCGCGCGGCTGTCCGGCAGGTGTCTTCGAAGCTCATGTCGCGCGCAAACACTCCGCGCGTGACGCATTGTTTCAGGCGCCCCTGGCTGGGCGACGGTGCGGGCGTCTGCGCGGCCGCGGCCGTCAACGCCATCGCGGGCAGGAAATCTCTACGGCGCATGGAAAGCCTCCCAGACCAAGAGCTTAGCTCAAATACCACTCACTTGATGGGTATCAGAACTCCAGTGTCGCGGCAAAATGATAATGTCCTATTTGGGCAAAGTAGAAATGTCCTATTGACAGGGTCGAGCCTGGAGGGTGGACAAAGGACAACTACTGATGACCCAGGCCGAGCGAGACCGGCTGG
>JBEKKO010000087.1:0-24373 GCA_050010695.1 Bryobacteraceae bacterium | reverse complement strand
TTGCCCTATCCTCCGCTCAGGTCCTTCCAGAGTGGACGACATCAACCCCGCCGCACAATGATTTTTCAGCGAACGGCGATAACCCCCTTAACTTCGTGTCTCACGACAGGGGTTCACTTCAGAAAGACAAGCCCCCTCCAGCCGCCCACGCTATCATAGATAGGAAAGTATCTCCCGCAATGGCTGTTAATCCCGATCCACAAATGGGCGTCAATAGCTGGCTCGAAGAAGAGCTCTACCGGCAGTACCTTCGCGACCGGTCGGCCGTCGACGAAAGCTGGAAGGAAGTGTTTGACTCGAGCGGCGCAAGCGTCGCTCCCGCACCGAAGCCGGCGCCAGCCAAGCCCACCGCCGGCCAGTTGCAGCCTGGGGCAGTGCCAACCCCGCCCGCCCTCGAACCGCCCGCCGGCGGGCAGTTGCAGCCTCTCCGCGGCGCCGCCGGCCGAATCGCCGAAAACATGGCGGCCAGTGTTTCCATCCCTCTCGCCTCCTCGCAGCGCACCATCGCCGTCAAGGTGATGGACGAGAACCGCCGCATCGTCAACCAGCACCGCACAATCCTCGGCTTGAGCAAGGTGTCTTACACGCACTTGATCGGCTGGGCCTTGGTCAAGGCGCTCGAGGAGATCCCCGGCCTCAACCAGGCTTACGTCGAAAAGGATGGCGCCGCCTACCGCGTGGTGCACCCGCACATCCATCTCGGCATAGCGGTGGACGCCGCCGGCAAGGATGGCGCGCGCAACCTGCTGGTGCCCAACATCAAGAATGCCGGCGCGCTGAACTTCCAGGAATATCTGAACGGCTTCGATGACCTGGTCGCCCGCGCCCGCACCGGCAAACTGGTCACCGCGGATTTTCAGGGCACCACCATTTCGCTCACCAACCCCGGCACCGTGGGCACCATGTCCTCCAGCCCGCGCCTGATGCCCGGCCAGGGCGCCATCATCGCCACCGGCGCCATCGACTATCCGGCCGAATACCATGGCACCGCGGCGGAAACGCGCGCTCTCATCGGCATCAGCAAGGTGATGACCCTCACCTGCACGTACGATCACCGCATTATTCAAGGCGCCGAATCGGGCGCGTTCCTGGGCCGGGTACAGGCCCTGCTCGATGGCGCCGACAGCTTCTACGAAGAGGTCTTCGATCATCTGCGGATTCCGCACCAGCCGGTGCATTGGGAGACCGACCGCCCCGGCGCCGCTTCCACGCGCACCGCCGAGATCGCCAAGGAAGCCGCCATCATGCAGATGATCAACGCCTACCGCGTGCGCGGTCATCTCATCGCCGACCTCGACCCGCTCGGCCACGAGCCCAGCTATCACGCCGAGCTCGATCCGGAAACGTATTCGCTCACCATCTGGGACCTGGACCGCGAATTCCTCACCGGCAGTCTCGGCGAAGCCATCGGCGAGGCTGGCCCCAAGCCGCTCGCCACCCTGCGCGAGATCCTCGAAACGCTGCGTGAAACTTACTGCGGCAAAATCGGCTGCGAGTACATGAACATTCAGGTGCCGGAGCAGAAACGCTGGCTCCAGCAGCGCATGGAGCCGGGCAAGAACCACTGGGCGCTCGCCCCCGAAACCCGCCTCCGCATTCTGCGCAACCTCGTTGCCGCGGAAGGCTTCGAGCACTTCCTGCACTCCCGCTTTGTCGGCCAGAAACGCTTCGCGCTGGAAGGCGGCGAAACCGCGCTCGCCATCCTCGAAGAGATCCTCGAACGCTCCAGCGCCGGCAATGTCCACGAGATCGTCATCGGCATGGCGCACCGCGGCCGTCTCAACGTCCTCGCCAACGTGGTCGGCAAGGACCTCAAGCAGATCTTCTCCGAATTCGAGGGCGACATCGATCCCTCGAGCACGCAGGGCTCCGGCGACGTCAAGTACCACCTGGGCGCACACGGCGTCCGCCGCTGCGAAAACGGCCGCGAAATCGCGGTCTCGGTCGCCCCCAACCCCAGCCATCTCGAAGCGGTCGATCCCGTCGTCGAAGGCATCGTGCGCCCCAAGCAGGACCACCTCGGCGACACCGCCCGCGAACGCGTCATCCCGCTGCTGATCCACGGCGACGCCGCCTTCGCCGGTCAGGGCGTGGTGGCCGAGACCCTCAACCTCTCGCAACTCGACGGCTATTCGACCGGCGGCACCATTCACCTGGTCATCAACAACCAGATCGGCTTCACCACTCTTCCCGACGAATCGCGCTCCACGCCGTACTCGACCGACGTCGCGCGCGGCGTGCAGGCGCCCATCTTCCACGTCAACGGCGATAGCCCGCAGGCCGCCGTCCGCGTCGCGCAGATCGCTTTCGATTACCGCCAGAAGTTCAAGACCGACGTGGTCATCGACATGATCTGCTACCGCCGTCACGGGCATAACGAAGCCGACGACCCCAGCTACACGCAGCCCATCCTTTACCGCAAGATCAAAGCGCATCCCTCGGTGGCCACCCTCTACGCCGACCGCCTGGTGCGCGAGGGCGTGGCCACCGCCGAGGAAGTCGCCGCCATTCGCCAGCAGGTCAGCCAGCGCCTGGCCGCCGGCTATGACGCCGCGCAGGCCCAGGCCGAGCATTACCAACTCCAGGAGCTGAGCGCGGTGCCCACCGGCGAGATCTCCGGCTTCTGCCCGCGCACCGCCGTCAACCAGCAGGTCCTCGAGCGCGTGATTCGCGGCATCGCCAATTTTCCGGCCACCTTTCACGTCCATCCCAAGCTGCGCGGCTTCCTCGACAAGCGCCGCAATACCATCGCCCAGGCAACGCCGCTCGATTGGGCGCTCGGCGAATCGCTCGCTTTCGGCACCCTCGCGCTCGAAGGCACCGCCGTCCGCCTCAGCGGCCAGGATTCCGGCCGCGGCACTTTCAGCCAGCGCCATCTGGCGTTTTACGATTTCGAAACCGGCAAGCGCTACATTCCCTTGCAGCACATCTCGCCCGACCAGGCCCGCTTCGATGTCTTCGATAGCTCGCTGAGCGAATACGCCGTGCTGGGTTTCGAATTCGGCTACAGCGTGGCCGATCCGCTGACCCTGGTCATCTGGGAAGCCCAGTTCGGCGACTTCGCCAACGGCGCGCAGATCATGATCGACCAGTTCATCTCCTGCGCCGAATCCAAGTGGGGACAACCGAGCGGCTTAGTGATGTTACTGCCGCATGGCTTTGAAGGGCAGGGCCCCGAACATTCGAGCGCCCGCATCGAACGCTACTTAGTCCTCTGCGCCGAAAATAACATGCAGGTTTGTAACTGCACCACTCCGGCGCAATTCTTCCACTTACTCCGCCGCCAGATGTACGGCGGCTCCGACCGCCGCGGCGTGCGCAAGCCGCTGATCGTCTTCACCCCCAAGAGCCTGCTCCGCCATCCGCGCGCCGTTTCCACCGTGCACGATTTCGCGACCGGCGGCTTCATCGAGATCCTGGATGACTCGGCCGCCGACCCGCAGCGGATTTCCCGCGTAGTCTTCTGCTCCGGCAAAATCTACTACGACTTACTGCTAGCCCGCGAGGAGCGCAAAGCCGATCACGTCGCCTTGGTCCGCGTCGAGCAGCTTTATCCGTTCCCATCCGACCAGGCCGGTGAAATCCTGGCGCGCTATGCGCCTACCGCCGAAATCGTCTGGGCGCAGGAAGAGCCGAAAAACATGGGCCCCTGGCGTCACATGCACGAGCAGATGCAGCCCCTCGCAGAGCCCACCCGCCGCGAAATCCGCTACGTCGGCCGCGCCGAATCCGCCAGCCCCGCCACTGGCTCCGGCAAGCGCCACCAGCAAGAACAGCACGAGATCGTCGACGACGCCCTAACCCCCGGCCCCCTCTCCCAAACCAAACGGGTGAGGCTGGTGGCGAAGCGGAAGAAGTAGGGGGGGAGGAGGCGTGGCCAAAGCCGACTATCAGGTCAGTTCAAGCTGGCCTGTCTTCCCCGTAGTAGCTTTCATAGAGGGCGTCGGCAATGCAGTCCGCCCAGAGGTATGCCTTCGACCCTGCGGCAACGCCGGCCTGACGCGCCAAGAGCTTCCCTTCCTTCGCGATCTCGGTCATGCTCACCGCCAACCCAGAATGGAGATCGGGCCAGGCGGGATAGGCCATTTCCGAGGTTGAATCCTCATCGCGATAAAGGCGTAGTTCCGTATCGGCCTTCTCGAAGTCACCGTGTTTGAGGACGAGCTGGGTCCAGATGGTTCGCGTGTTAGCGACCCAGCAGATGCTCGGATTGAGCATACAGGACGCTTCCGAGCCAACGCCGATCTGCAGATACTGCAACCCAGCCTCATGGATTAGTCTCGGAACCTCATGTGCGTCCTCGAGCGAACGGAAATGTCGGGACAAGACCCACAGCCTGTTTATAGCATTAAGATTCTCGCCCAGGATCAAGGGTCCAAGGCCGTGCTCCACTGCACTGTAGTTTCCATTTGGATCGCTCACGCCGAGTAGAAGTTCGGCGAACTCGGATCGCTTTCTTCGCTTCATCAGGTCCAGTAATTGTCTGTGGATGGAATAGCGAAGATCGTAGTGCTCTAGAACTACTTCCCAATCAAGATCGGAAATCGCCGACACGCTAAGGCTCTCCTCGACAAACCCCCAGGAGGCGGGAACAAGGTCCTATTCATTCTACATCGGCAATTGAAGGGCTCCGGCTACCAAATTCCTAATTGCCACGCGAACCGGTCAGCCGGCCCGCTCGACCTTTCCGCCCTCGCGTCTACTCCGCAAACGCCGCCGCTCGGCTCACGGCCTCAAAGATGGCGGATCACGACGCCCGTTCACGCTCGAAAAACTGCATCCCGTTCTCACGGAAGTTGTCCAGCGAAGTGAACTGCTTGTCGGCAGCGCTGGTGATGCGGGTGCGGTCCTTTCTGGTGATCCCGCCTTCGAAATCCTGGTGGACCATCACGCTCTTGAACGGGAGGCGGCGCCTTTGGAACTCCAGGCAGGAAATCGTGGTCAGGCGGGCCTTGTCGCTGTCCTTGATCCCGAACAGGTACAGCGGGCGTTGACCGGCATCGAACTGGTAATCCACCTCGTACTCGTCGTGATCCGGTATGGGCAGCACATGCGCGCGCGGGTTGTATTCGCCCAGCCGATCTTCGATGAACTCCGCCAGTTGCTCGTAAAACAGGCTCTGAATCACTTCGCGCTTGAAGTACTGCATGCTGGAGACCTTGGCCACCGCCTGCGCAAACTGGAGAATCGCGGGGTATAGCCGTTCCGGTTCCGCTTCGATGTAAAGCCGCCCATCCTGCTCCTGTATGCGGTTCTCGGCCAGGATGCGGTTGAAAATCCGCTGCTTGTTCTCGGTGTCCAGGTCATAGCTGTACGTCAACCGCATGAGCGTCATGCCGTGATCGCTGATCCTGACAGTGTTCGAACCGTTCCGCGACTCGTCGAGAAAAATATCCACCATGTCGCCGTCTTCGTGAAACAGCGGCGCCAGCACCTGGAGCACATCCGGGCGGCGCTCCCGGAATGCCACGTGGCCATTGAACTGCTGCTTCAGTAACTCTAGACCGGTCATGGGGCTGGTTCCTTTTCGGCGAAGGGGAACTTCCGTTGTGCAAGATCGGGGAAATGAGCCGCGGCGTCGGTGATATTGGCTGTCCTCAAGAAATACTGTAGCGCCTCTTCATATGACGCAAAATCCCGGTTCACCACCGCCGACTTCTCCGGCCGCTGGCCCGCTTCAATCATCTCCGCTGTGGCGCGATGCACATGGAAGTCCCAGTGCGGGTCGTCCGGATCGAAGGTGTCATTGAAGCCGCCGTGCGGCCCGTTGCATCGCAACAACAGGATCTCGCCAGTGCCGTCCCTGGGAAGGAAAGCCAGCCCGATGGAAAAGTTCTCGGGCAAGTCCTCGCTACGACGCATGAAGACGCGGAACTCGAGAGCGCCGTCACCCGATCTCAACCGCATGTCATTGCGGAAATGCCCGCGATCCAGCTTCATTTCACGCTTCGGCGGTTCCGTGATTGTTTTGGCGCAGCCGATGAGGCTGTCGATTTCATCCTGCGTGTAGCGTCTTGGCTCAATTGCCATAGCTCGACCAAACCGCTCTGACATCGGGTAGCGCCGGCGTTCCCTTTGTCGTTAGCATAGCATTCGGATCAATGACCGCTAGCGAATCTGCTTTTCCTGGCGCGAAGGGAACGCATACGATATCGAAATCGTGGATTACCACTGAGGAAGGGAGAGAATTATGGCGCAGAGAAAGAAATTGCCGCCGATCCGTTCGGGCGAACTGCTCCGCGACGAGCTCAAACGAGATTGGGGTCAGCCTGAACGAGCTGGGGCGGCGTGTTCCCTCCTGGGCCGCCGCGTGCTTCCAGTCACTCATTCACCAGATTCTCCCAACCCCCCGTTTCACAATCGCTTGCACCCATTTCCCCACCCTCCCCACGCCGCTTCTACCCGCACGCCATGTCACAGTAAGGATAGGGAGGTGCCGCAGGAAGTGGTGCAGGTCTCCGATCTGCGAATGCCCGGCCGGAACCGTATCGATGAAACAACCGCTCGGAAATGGGACGGGTTGGCCCACGAAAAAGGCAACCGATTTCCTTGTTTTCAATGAGTTGACTACAGAAAGTGGGACAGATTTGTCCCACGCCGGGAGGACCGGTCATCGCGAGCCGGCTTAGGGCAATCTACGGCAGCTCTTTCCGCAACGCCGGATACGCGGATCGAGCGAATTCGTTCGCGGCATCCGTCGCCACCTGGTCCTGGCCGTTGAACGACGGAACCACGATTCGCACCAGGGCAACATCCGTGCGGCGGTCGCGAAGCGCGTCCACCAGAATCCAGGACTTGGCTTCCCATTCCCCGGCGATGGTGCGGCGGGGAGTCTGATACCAATACAAAACGGCGGAACGAAACCCGCCTTTCGAAACCAGGTACCGGGTTGCCGCCAACTGCCCGGCCGCCGTATCGAGGCGAACCGTGCCGCTCGATTCCGGCAACCAGCCAGCGCCCGGCAGGCAAACCCGAGGCGAATGCGGCTGGCGGTTTCCCTTGCTCTGCGAGTTGAACCAGGCGACAAACAACTCGGCCTGCGAGCCAGGCCCGGAATACACGCGATCGAGCAGCCGGTCCGCCCGAAGTTGGGCTTGCACTTCGGGCTCGATCGGAATCTCGCTCGATTGGCTCCAGCGGCCGATCTGACGTGGGAACGCGCTCAAGTCCGGGGCGGAGGGCACACGCTCGGCATGACCTGCCCATTGAACCGTGAGCGCTTCAGCCACCAGCAACAGCGGAACGAGAATCTTGAGTGCATCAGACATGATGGCGCGCGCCGCACGCGTTGAATAGTTGCCGCGCCGCGGCCAGCGCGGCCAGGCAGATCAGAAAAATCGCCGCTCCCGCAATTGCGTGGGGAGTTCCCGAATCGAGCGCGGGGATGGCAGCCGAAGCGGCAACGCGTACGGCGTTGGCGATGATCGCCAGCGGCACCGCCACCACCAGCAGCGCGACTCTCATCCAAGCCTTCGGGTCCATCACATAGGCGACCACCAGCGCCATGAATCCGAGCGGCAACAGATAGCGGATTCCATCGCACGCCTCCGCCACTGCGACGCGATGCCCGCCCACATCCAGAATATTTCCTTCGCGGATCACGCCGATTCCGCCCGCCGACAACATCGCCGCCGCCATGCGGCTGGCCAGCAACTGCAACGGCAGCGTGAGCAGGTTGTACACAAAAGCCAGCTTGGGGAGCATGAAGAGACTCAGACAAAGCGGAAAGGCCCACGCGCGCAGCCGGCCGAAACCCTCCAGACACACAATCGCGCCGATGGCTGAAAGCAGAAGAGCCACCGAGGCGGCGAACAGCCCGACGCCCAACACCGCCGCGAAATGCAGCCCGGCGCCCGCGATCAGCAGTGGAATGCCCCACCAGCTCGGCTGCGCCGGCACCGAGCTCCACCTGCGGCGCTCGCTCCAGACGATCCAACCGATGACGAACGGAACCAGGAAGCCGTGCCCCATGTCTTCATCGTTCCACCACTGTGCGGCCATCCCGTCGAGAGTCGAGAGGTGACAGGCGAGCAATGCCGCAACCGCCGCCATCGCGGCCCAGCGAGATTTCATGAACTCATTCTACTGCGAGCGCGGAAGCGAGCGCCGACGACGACCCCGACCCTGCTTCACTCGTCGCGCCGCTCCGGCTCAGGGCGCGCGCCGGGATCGGCGGTGCCCTCCTTCGGCTTGGCGGTTTTCTTGTTGCCCGTCAATACCGCGGCGAGGACGACAGCCGCCGGCACGGCCGCCAGCAGCGCGTACTTGATCTTGGTACTGCGCGGCTTGGGCATGTCCGGGGGCACCACGCCGGCATCCTGCGAGCGGTCGATGGCTTTCCCAATGCGCATCTCGTTCAGGTCGTACTCGAATTGTTTTCCGCACTCCAGGCAGACCACATAGCACTGGCTTTGCGGTTGCCCGGCCCTGGTGATCGGCGACACAGGGCGAGTAAGGCGCCGGTGGGAGCAACGGAAAAGCAGGTTCAGCACCGTGTCGATCATAGAAGCTCCGTCGAGGGCTATCCCCTGAATGTATTGTCGCAGGGTTCGCCGTGCGCGGCGCAACCCGCCATAATGGAAAGAGGTGGGGTAGGGGCATGACTCAGGTCGAGCGACGGCACCGACGTTTTGCCGCGCTTCTGTTCGCAGCCGTCTGCGCCGGCGGCGCGGCGCGCGCGGACACGCCGGTCGCGTTGACGAATCCCGGTATGGAGCCGCCATACAACGCCGTGGATCTGGACAGCGGCGCCATCTATGGCAGACTCGCCCAAGGGTGGAACGATAACTCGGCCTGGGCGAGCGCCACTGTCCAATACTCCGAGGACACCAACAACCCGCATAGCGGATTGGCGAGCCAGAAAGTGGTCGTGATGAGTCCCGGCACCGGCCGGGTGCAATTCGTTCAGCAGTTTCAATTGCAGGCCGGCAACATCTACACCGCTTCGGTCTGGCTGCGCGGAGATCCCGGCCTGCAGGTGTCACTGGTGATTCAGCAGGCCGCATCCCCTTATGCCACTTACATTCAGAACTCGTTTACTCTGACCGCGGATTGGCAGGAGCTCACCGCAACCGGCTACATCGCCACCACCGAAGCGGCGTATCTGATGGTCACCATCGGCACTCCGGGCACCTTGTGGGCGGATGACTTTGCACTATCTTATGCGGCCGGCACCTTCGCGCCCACACCTCGCATCGGTCCGATTCCGACCTCGTTCTTCGGCATGCACGTGGAGAACTTTTTGCAAAGCCGACTCCTGAACAGCGGTTTCGAGCCGCCTTATGTTTCGGCCGGCTTCAATAACCCGATTTCGGGAAACACCGCGGTGAACTGGTACGACAACTCCTCGTGGGGCGTTCCCAATCCCACCGTGACTTATTCCGAGGACGACGACAACCCGCATAGCGGCACGTCCTCCCAAAAGGTGAGCGTGCAAAACGTGCCCGCCGGCGACGCCGTGCAGTTAGTCCAATCGCTCACCGTGATTCCAGGCCAGGCGTACACGTTCAGCGCGTGGTTGCGGGGCGAGGCCGGAATGACGGTCAACCTGATTTTACAGGACACCAGTACGCCATACACGTATTACGCATATAGGCCGGTCACGCTTACCGGCGCCTGGCAACAGTTCACTATCCAGGGACAAGTGAACGATACCGGCAGCATCCTGCTCATGTTGCAGACCAAGCAGACCGGCACATTTTGGGTGGACGATGTGCAATTCACGGATGCCTCCGGCGCACCGGTCTCCGGTGGCGTGCCCTGGCCCACTGCCAAATTCGGCACTCTGCGGCTGTGGGACACCGGCACGGCGTGGACTTCGCTCGAGCCGCAGCAGGGCGTGTGGAACTGGCAACCGCTCGACATTTGGGTGGCGGCCGCGGAACAGCACGGCGTGCAGGACATACTGCTCACGCTTGGCCAGACGCCTCCGTGGGCGTCCTCCAATCCCGACGATGTCAATTACGTCGGCGCGGGCGCTCCCGCGTCACCCACCGACAATCAGTACTGGCGCGACTACATCACCGCGGTTGCCCAGCGCTACAAAGGGCGCATCCGGTATTACGAAATATGGAATGAGCCGAACGACCCCACTTACTACACGGGAAGCGTGGCCGAACTGGCGGAACTTACCGCCGAAGCCTACGGCATTATCAAGTCGGTGGACCCAGGTAACACGGTCCTTTCGCCGGCGCCTTATATGCCGGGTTACCTGGATCAACTACTCCAAGCCGGCATCGCGCAGAACGTGGACATGATCGCCTATCACTATTACGAGACACCGCCGGAGGCGGCCGCGGCCGCCATCGCCAACGTGAACCAGGTGATAGCCGAGCACGGCGTCAGCGCGATTCCCGTCTGGGCTACCGAAGGCGCCTCCGGCGACAACACCACGGTGCCCGAGTCTCTGGCGGCGGCTTACCTGGTGCGCAAGTATCTCGTCCACCTCGCATTCGGTTCCATCCGCTTCGACTGGTACGCCTGGGGCAAAGCCACCACCTTCTGCGTGGGCACCGAAGAGAACGACCCGCGCGTGCTCACCGAAGCCGGCAGCGCGTTCGGCATCCTGCTCAACTGGCTGCACGACGCCTCGCTCACCAGCGCTTCCATCGATGCCTCGCACACGTGGCAGATCGGGTTGACCCTGGCCGGCCGCAACCCCGGACTGATTGTATGGAACCCGGCCGCAACCGTGCAATTCGCCATCCCCGGCACGTTCCACAACGTTTCCCAACACGACATCTTCGGTAACTCGACGCCGGTCGAGGGAAGCACCGTCAGTATCGGTGACTCACCAATTTTGCTGATGGGCAGGGCCGGCGATAGGGCGACTGAGGCTAATAGTCCGGGCAGACGACGATGAGTGACATTCGGTAATCTGACCGGCTCCCTTAGTCCACGCCAAAGCAAAAAGCGGTCTGGTGGCGCATGCAGCTTATGGCATACTCGCCGGCAGGCAGTGGTCCGGAATGCAGTTTGATTGAGTTATCGCCGTACTTGCTGAACTCGACAGGCAGGACCCCCTGAGCTGTGTTCGTCTGCGTGGAGAAACCGGTCAGACCAGAGTGTCCCGTCATGATGACCAACTCCCGTTGCTTTTTCTTTTCGTCCAAATGGCGCAAGGCATAACGGATGTTCGGGTCCAGGTCGGACCACGCCAACTCGGATCGCACTACGAATTCCAGCGGCTCCCCGGAGTGGAACCGCACCGGGGATTTGCCGCCTGCAAACTCCCAAACGGATTTCATATTCATTACGAGAAAACCGCTGGTTTTGAAAAGGGTAGCCGCGGTCTGTCGTTCTAATGGCATTAGCTTGTCATCCTTAAGCCCATAAAACACTTCGGCGGTGTCTGGTTCGATCAGACTGATCGGCTGGCCGGCTTGCGCCTTGACGACGGCCGGGCGGCTGCTCATAACTGCGACTAGCAGGGACACCAATAAAGGAATTCGTTTCATGTTGGCCCTCGTTTAGATGCGAGTGGTTGCCTTCACACCTTCAGTCTGACCGATAGCGACTCTTCGCGCCAGACTCTTTCGAGCTATTCCCCAGCCTCAGCGGGCGAGTCGATGCCGTCGAAGACGGATCGGCCACCTTCTAACTCTTGAGTGTCATCTTGTAAACTAACGCCTCGGGCGAGGGCGCAGAATGCGGCGCCGCAATGGATAGCGCGTCGTCACCCCGTTTCCACTCGAGCTTTTCGTCGCTGCCGAGCAAAGTGATGGATTCGATGGGCCGGTCGAGGAGCCTGCCGGCTTTACCGAGCGACTGGACGCGCAATGGCTCAGTGGGCACGCCGAGTTCGATGATGTAGAGGGCGTCCTTGCGGGTCGTAAAGCGCACGTCTTCCGCGGTGACGGGCTTGCCTTTTCCTTCATTGAAACCCTGCGCGCGCAGCGGCGCACTTTGCGAGGCCGGCCCCTCACCGAAGACTTTCCAGGGGCGAGTCCCCAAGATGCTCTCGCGATTGATCTCCATCCAGTGGGCGATTCCCTCGACCACGGTGACCTCATCGGAATCCAAAGTGCCATCGCTCCGGACCGGCACGCTCAGCAGCAGGTTGCCGTTCTTGCTGACAACGTCGGCCAGAGTGTGGACCACGGTCGCGGCGGTCTTATATTGGTGCTGCTCGAAGATTCTCCGATCGTAGTGCCAGTTGCCGATGCAGGTGTCGGTTTGCCATGGCTCGGGTTCGATGGTGGAACTCTGGCCGCGTTCGATATCCCAGACCATCGCCTTGCGCTGCAGATCCTTGAGTTGTTTCCCATTGACCACGGCTTCCAGGTTGCCGCCATGCAGTTTCATATTGCTGTTGTAAAGGTGGGCGGCGAGCCGCAGGCCTGCGTCGCTGATGGGATAGAGAGGCAGCGCATCGTCATCGTAATAGACCAGGTCGGGATGATACTTATTGATGAGATCGGCGGTGCGGTTATAGAAGCGTTCGCAGTAGGCCACGTCCGGAATGCTGGCGCCTATGTCAGTGGGCCAATCCCAAAGCCTGGATGTGTCGGTGACTTTACCGGGTGTGTGATTCTGGGCATATAAGTCCTGTGGGTCGAGTCCCTCCCACCATTGACCTCTACCGTCGGCCTTGGTAAGTTTGCCGTCGTAGGGCACGCCCGCGAAGGGGCCGCTCTTGTCGGCGCCCTGCGCCACCTCGTACCACATCCATGCATGCGAGGCGTGAACGCTGACGCCGAATTGCAGGCCTTGCGCGCGGGCGGCGCGCGCCCAACCGCCAATCAGATCCTTCCTGGGACCGAGCTGGACGGCGTTCCATGGCTGATACTTGCTGTCGAAGTTATCGAAATTGTCGTGGTGGTTAGCCAGGGCGCCGAAATACTGGGCGCCGGCGCGCTTATAGAGACTGATGAGTTTGTCGGGATCCCAGTTCTCCGCCTTCCACTGATGGATCACGTCCTTGAATCCGAACTTAGAGGGATGGCCGTAATGTTCCAGATGAAACTTGTAATCTTCATCGCCTTCGATATACATTTTGCGGGCGAACCAGTCGCCGTGCTCCGGCTGGCACTGTGGACCCCAATGGGCCCAGATGCCGAACTTGGCATCGCGGTACCACTCAGGCGTCTGGTATTGCTGCAGCGATTCCCAGGTGGGCTCAAACTTGCCCCTGGCCATGGGTTCGACTTTGTCGCCAAGCGGCGAAACGAATTGCGGTCCGGCTATCCCGCGCCTTGCATGCAGCGCGAGCAAGCCCGCGGACATGGCGGTGAGTGCCTGGCGCCGGTTCAGTCTCATGGCGATGCGTCTGGATTCCATGGTTCCAGTATCACTCCAGACGCATCCCCAGGTCGAGCCGCTATGCGCGGCCGGGAAAGAGAAGTTGGCCGAGAACCTCGCTCTTGCCGATATTGGCTTCCACGAATTCCGCGCCGGCGGCCGTAATCACGTAATCCTGGTTATCGGCTGCGGTCACGAAGCCCTTCGCGCGCAGAAACCACATCGTGAAGTTCAAGTATTCGCGCGGGAACGCCATGCGGTGTTCGAGAAAGAGCAGCGAGACCGAGGGATGATCCGGATCCTGTCGCCGCTGGTTGTACAACAAGGACAGCACTCCCAGACGCCGGTTCGGCTCAGCTTCCACGCCGGATACAAAGTCCTTGAGCTCGAAAATCGGCATCGGCTCAGCGTCCTGTTTTTCGCGGCGCGCATCGTACTCGGTGCGGCGGCCAGGGTCGGACAGCACTTCATAGGCCGAATTGAGAAGCAGAAACTTCTCGACATCGCCCGTCTTAGGATTGTCCGGGTGAAAACGAGCGGCCATGATCCGGTAGACGCGATAGATGGTCTCGGCTTCGGCCTGCGCGCCGATCTGAAGAACATCGTAATAGTCGGGTTCTTCAACTTCAAGTCCGGCTTGGTCCTCGCTGGTCGCAGGACTGCGCACGAGCCTGATACTTTGCGTCGCGCCGGTGCGCGTGCTCTGCCGGACAAAGTATTTTTCCGCGCGGGATCCGTCCCCGGATTCGATCAGCACGACGCTTCCGGGCCTGATCGAATCGAGGCGCTGGAGGGCCATTTCGCCGCCCGGGACAGCCGATTCCGGACTCTGCTCGGGGAGAACGGTCGCGGGCTGATCTATGGCTGACGTTGGATCGTCGCCGTCCATTAAACTCTCTTGCTCCAGCGGAACGCTGTTTTGCATTTCTGTCGCTCTTGAGTGAGTGGCGCCTTAAAAGACGGGTTCAGCCCAAATGATAATCCGGGGTCCGGTGTCTGGCAATGGCTGGTAATACCATGACCGCTCTTATGAGCCGACCCGGAAAAAACAGTGCGAGCGGGAGTTATCGCCGCTTAGAACACACGGCGCTTGAGGCGCTCGAGAGTGAATTTGGCGGTGTCGGCGACCGCCATCACGGCCATCACGCCGGCTTGCACCGGGTCGGTCACCACCAGGTCGGCCGCATCGGGGACGCTGCCGGCCATGTTCAGGCTGATCACCAGCAGGCCCTGCGCCCGAACCTCGCGGACCGCCGTTTCGATTTCGCCGCCCATCAACGATCCGGCCAGCACCAGCGCCTTGGCGCGCGGCAATCGGGCCACGGCGCGGACGGCATCGGCCAGCTTTTGCTCGCCCACCAACGGAACCGTGTCCACCGAAATGTGTTCGCCGCGGATGTTGTGGCGGTCGGCTTCGGAGATGGCGCCGATGGCCACCTGGCCCACTTGCGCGCCGCCGCCCATAATGATGATGCGCTTGCCGTACACAGCCTGCAGAGTCTTGACGATCTCTACGTCGCGCACGATGGGAAGGGCCCGCAGTCCCTCGAGCAGCGGATCGACGTCTCCCGGCAGAATCACCTCGAAGTACGTGCGGGCCTCTTCGGGCCGGTTCGCCAGAATTTCGACGGAAGTGATGTCGCCCTGGTGCCGCGCAATCACGCCGGTCAACTGGTGCAGCACCCCGGTGGTGCCGACTGCGTGAACTAATAGCCCGATCGTTAGCGTCTCCATGATCTCTTAGTGTAACTGGCAAACAGGCCGCCCAGACCCTGGCGCCGTCTCAGGGGACCGGAACCCCTTCCATCCACCTCTATTTCGGTTCTTGAGACCGTGGGCGTGGCGAGGATGTAAACAAATGGTTCCCGCGGAGGCGATTGGGCTTACAATGCGGGTAAGGTACGATCTGTCCCGGCTAGACTGGTAGGGCGTCTCCTTGCCAGCAACGCTGCCGAGAGGCTGACTCCATGCATGGGCCGTCAAGACGAATGCGTCGATCTCTCTTTCCGCCGGGGCTAGTTCCCGCGGCACTCTTATCGGCCGGGCTCCCTGTTTTTTTTGTCCTGACGGGCTGCGCTTCGCTTGCATGGGGACAGCCGTCTAACACAGTTGAAACACTCGCTGCGCCGCCCGGCACGGCGCAGGAGATGAGGGGGCAATGGGAAGGCACCATCGAGGCCGTGATTTCGGACGATTTCGCGCAGGCTCGCAGCAGTACCCGCTGGTACCTGAATACCGGGCAAGAGCGGGTCGAGATGTTCTTTGCAGGCGAAACGCCCCGCCGGACCGGCATCCATGTGAGGGTCGAGGGAACGAGGCTGGGGAATCGCCTGACAGTCATGGCGATCAAGCAGGAACCGCTGGCCACGGGTGGCTCGGGGGCGCTGACTTGCACAACGGTCGGTCCGCAGAATATCGCAGTGCTGATGCTGACCATGCCTTCCAACCGGTCATTCCCCGCCGCGTATACGCCAGCCAATCTGCAAGAGGCCTTCTTTGGCAGCGCCATCGACACCAGCGACACCCAGTCTCTGAACGGGTATTGGAAAGAAATGTCCTATGGCCAGACCTCAGCCACAGGACAGGTGTTTGGGCCTTTCGCATTGAGTCAGGACTACACTTACGCGACGCAGTCCGGCTTAGCGACGGCCGCGGTCAACGCGGCCGACTCGACGGTTGACTTCACCCAGTTCACCAGGATCGCACTCGTGTTCCCAATCCAATCCTGGGGCACGACGACGGAACCGGCGGCCGCCGACGACACCATAGGCTGCGCGACGATTTCCTCTCCCAGCAAGGGAAATCTTCCCGCGTCGATCGGGTGGCTGCCGGCGTTCCCCGGCGCTTCTCCCCCGGTCTCCGTTTACGTGCACGAACTCGGCCATGCCCTGGGCCTGAGTCATACGAGCTCCGACGACTACGGCGCGGTGCCCATCGGCCCCTTGGATCAAGCCGGCGCACTGTCGGAGTATGGCGATCCATTCTCCATCATGGGCAGCTCGGGTGTGGGCCAATACGTGGCCGAACATAAGAGTCTGATATTGCACTGGCTGAATCCGGGTGACTATCGGGAAGTGACTTCGAGCGGCAGCTTCACGCTCGAACCGCTCGAATCCACCGCCGACCCGCGCGGCTTGCGAGTGTTGCGCGATCCGTTGAGCAGCGCCTGGCTATGGCTCGAATACCGCCAACCAATCGGCGCTGTGGACACGGCATTGCAGACTGCCTATGGCAACGCGCCTTTTAATGGGGCGCTGGTTCGCTACGAGGATCCGAATCTCGATTCTCCCGAGCACACCTACCTGTTGGACTTCGACCCTGTTTCGGTCCCGAACAACTTTACTCAATCCGCGCTCACACCGGGTTCCTCCTGGTCCGATCCGTATTCCCTGTTGACGCTCAGCGTCGGAAGCCCCGCCAATGGTGTGCTGCCTGTCAGTGTCAGCTACGACCAACCGTGTGCGAGCTTGCAATACTCGGCGACCACGTTCCCCGCATCCGGCGGTTCGGGAACCATCACTATATCGGCGCCCGCTAACTGCGCATGGAACGCATCGACCGCCTCGAGTTGGATTAGCTTCACGGGCAGCACGATCGGGTCCGGCAATGGAGCCGTTCCCTTCTTCGTAGCCGCCAATTCGAGTTCGAATCAGCAGGATGGAAACATCGCGGTCGAGCGGCAGAGCGCGCGGATCATCGAGCAGGGCACGCGATGGACGGTGCTGAGCGTCAGCCCGAGCTTCGGGACTGGAGCCACCGGCCAGTTTACCTTCGCGTTCGACGATGTCAACGGCAACCAGGATATCTACGGTCTTGCGGCGACCTTCTCCGGTTCGCCAAATTGCACGATCTATGTCTTTCCCAGTTACAACGAACTCTATCTGCTGGGCGATCCGGGGGCCACTAACCCGCCGCCCATCTTAATCGGCAGCCCCGGCACCGCCAGTAACAGCGTTTGCTCCATTTCTTCTACGGGAAGCTCAATTACCGGATCGGGTAACCAACTCATGGTCACTCTTGCAGTGAGCTTTCTCGCCCCGTTCGGCGGCGCACACCGTATGGAGGCTTTCGCGTTCGACCAAGGCGGAGACACGTCTCCCACGGTCCCAGTCGGAACATGGACCGTGCCGACCGGCGCGATACCCACGGTGCATATCGACTTGCCGGCCCCGGGCGCAACCGTTTCGGGCACGGTGACCGTCGCCGGCTGGGCGATCGACAACGCCTCAGTCATCGGAAACGCCATCAGCGGCGTACAGGTGCTGGTGGACGGCTTGGTGTTGGGTTATGCCACTTACGGAGCCAATCGGCCGGATGTCTGCGCGGCTTACCCAGGCCGTGCCGGCTGCCCCAACGTGGGATACTCCTATTCGCTGAACACAGCGACGCTGACGGCGGGGCCGCACACCATCACGGTTACGGCCGCGGATTCCGCCAGCCCTGCCGACACGGGTTCAACCAGCCTGGCGGTCACGGTCATCGCCGGCGCCGCTGCCGTGATACCGTCCGTCCACATCGATTCGCCGGCCCCTGGCGCGACGGTCTCGGGCACGGTGACTGTCTCAGGCTGGGCAATCGACAATGCTGCGACGGTGGGAACTGCGATCAGCGGCGCACGGGTGCTGGTCGACGGAACGGCGGTGGGCACAGCTACTTACGGAGTCAGCCGCGCGGATGTGTGCGCGGTTTATCCAGGCCGGCCCGGTTGCCCCAACGTGGGCTATTCCTATTCCCTGAACACGGCGGCGCTGACGCCCGGGTCTCACACGATCACGGTCACGGCCCAGGATTCCGCCAGCCCTCCCGACACGGGTTCGGTCAGCGTGACGGTCACGGTCACCGCCGCCACCTCGGCCGTGATACCGACGGTGCAGATCGACATGCCGGCCGCGAGCGCGACGGTTTCGGGCACTGTGACCGTAGCCGGCTGGGCGATCGACAATGCTGTGACAGTGGGAACCGCGATCAGCCGCGTACAAGTGCTGGTCGACGGAGCGGCAGTGGGCAATGCCACTTACGGAGTCAATCGGTCGGATGTGTGCGCGGCTTACCCGAGCCGGCCCGGTTGCCCCAACGTGGGTTACTCCTACTCTTTGAATACGGCGGCGCTAACGGCGGGGTCTCACACCATCACGGTTACGGCCACGGATTCCGCCAGCCCTGCCGACACCGGTTCAGTCAGCCTGACGGTCACGGTCATCGCCGGCGCCGCTGCCGTGATACCGTCCGTCCACATCGATTCGCCGGCCCCTGGCGCGACGGTTTCGGGCACGGTGACGGTAGCCGGCTGGGCGATCGACAATGCGGCGACGGTGGGTACGGCGATCAGCGGCGCACGGGTGCTGGTCGACGGAACGGCGGTAGGCACCGCCACTTACGGAGTCAGCCGCGCGGATGTGTGCGCGGCTTATCCAGGCCGTCCCGGCTGCCCCAACGTAGGGTTCTCCTATTCCCTGAACACGGCAACGCTGGCATCCGGGTCTCACACCATCACGGTTACGGCCACGGATTCCGCCAGCCCTCCCGACACGGGTTCGGCCACGATTACCGTGCAGAAGTAAAGGCGCTGCGCCGTGGGCCGGACGGGTGCTCGAGCGGTTATTTGCGCACCGCCACCGTCTGGTCGCCCTCCACATACGCCGCGTATTCGCCGCCGGCGGCCGCCGCCACGTCCTTACGGCGTTTGGCCCCTCCGGCAACTTCGATAGGCTGCCGGCTATCCTCGCCGTGCCGCGCGGGACTGGCGCGCAACTCGAGTTTCGCTCCACCCACTGTGTCCGCATCCTTCAGCCGGAACATGATGCGGTTGCCGCCGATCAGCCGCTTACGCGCCGCTTCCACAATCTCGCCCGTGACCGCAGCGCCCTGAGCCAACACTACCGTGCTGCCCGCGCGGAACTCGCGCGCCACGGTGAAGCGCAGGGGCTTGCCAACCGGGGCGTCCGCGGGCACGTCTTCGTCCAGCCGGATGGCGATCGGCATGCCGTCGGACACGACCACCGTGCGGACCGCGGATACGGCAGCCGGCGCAGCGGCAACCGGCGCACGAGCAATCGGCGCAAGAGCGGCAACCGGCGCACGAGCAACCGGCGCAGGAGCGGCAACCGGCGCACGAGCAACCGGCGCAGGAGCGGCCGGCGCAGACACGCTCTTCTGCCCCGCGCCTGGCGCGGCAGCCGCCGGCAGCTTGGGATTGCGCATGGCCTCGATCACATCCGCCGGCACATTGGCTTGGGTCAGCCGGATGATTTCGGAAGTGGATAGATCGAACCGCGTGGTGGAGGAGCGGATCTGCTCCTCGATCAACTTCGAGGGCACCTGCGCTCGCACCATCTCGAGCACGCTGTCGTTGGTGAGGACGCCATCGACGGCTGCCTTGGGGGGAACCGCGGGCACTGCCGCCGCGGGCGCTGCCGCCGGCGGCTGGCTCTGCGCGGTCGTAGCTGGCGTGCTGCGCCGGCCCACCCACCACCAGCCCCCCGCTCCGGCCAACGCCACCACGGCCAAGACCGCAACCACCGGAAGCAGCCGCGATTTCCGGCGCCTGGCGGGCGGAGCCGGCGGAGGCGCGAATAGCGTACCGGAATCCGAATCGCGCTTCAGCGCCGCCAGGGCTGCGCGCACCTCCTGCATGGATTGCCACCGCTCCTCGCGATTCTTGCGCAGGCAGCGCTCGACGATAGTTTCGAGGGCCGAAGGCACCCCCGCAGTCTGCGTCAAGGGGCGTACTTCATCGCGCAGGATCGCACTGAGGGTGGAGATCGCCGAATCGCCGCCGAATGCGCGCTCGCCGGTAACCATCTCATGCAGGATGGCGCCGAAAGCGAAGATGTCCGACCGCGCATCCACCGGCTTGCCCTCGGCCTGCTCCGGCGACATGTAGCTGACGGTGCCCATGATGCTTCCCTCCACCGTGAGCGGCGCCTCCGCCAGAGTGCTCGTCTCATCCCCCAGCGGCCCGGCGGCGGGCGAGGTCAGTTTGGCCAGCCCGAAATCCAGGATTTTCACCAGGCCCGCATTCGTCACCATGACGTTGCCCGGCTTCAGATCGCGATGCACAATGCCGGCCCCATGCGCCGTCCCGACAGCGTCGGCCACCTGGACCGCGTAGGCCAGCACCAGGGGCAGCGGCAGACCTTCCTTAGGGATCAGCTCGGCGAGGGTCTTGCCGGCTACCAGTTCCATCACCATGAACTCGGTTTCACCCTCCGCAACGATGTCGTGAATGGTGATGATGTTGGGGTGGTTCAGCGCGGACGCCGCCTGAGCTTCCTGCAGGAACCGCCGCCGCTGTTCGCCGGTTCCCGCGTGCGCCGCAGCGAGCACCTTGATGGCCACCGCGCGGTTCAGGCGCGTATCCAGGGCCTGATAGATTTCGCCCATGCCGCCAGCGCCCAACCGTTGCGTGATCCGATAATGAGAGACCGTGCGGCCTACCATGTTGCACCTGTAGAGAACAACCCAGTTTGCCACAACTGGCCGGCGAGTGGCGAGGTTCAGGCGCGCCGCCGCATCTCGGCGCGGGCTTCGGCTTCGGCGGTGCGGGCGCGCTCGGTTTCGCGCTTATCGTGCAGCTTTTTGCCCTTGGCCACCGCCAATTCGCACTTGATGCGGCCTTGCTTGAGGTACATTTTGGTGGGGATGAGAGCCAGGCCTTTTTCCCGGGTGATGCCGAGCAGCTTGTCGATTTCGCGCCGGTGCAGCAGCAGCTTGCGGTTGCGGACGGGGGGGTGGTTTTCGCGGTTGCCGTGCGAGTACTGGCTGATGTGCGCATTCATGAGCCAGGCTTCGTTGGCGATCACCGCGCCGTAGGCGTCCTTAAGCTGAACTTTGCCGTCCTTGGCGGCCTTGACTTCGGTCCCGGTGAGCACTAGCCCGGCCTCGAAGCGGTCCATCAGGAAGTAGTTGTGATGGGCCTGCCGGTTGTCGCTGAGGATCTTGAATCGCGCGTCTTTCTCGTCCGCCAATTTTGTTCTCCACGCCGTAAGCCCCAAGCGCGTCAATGCTTTTAGATGTCCCCGGACAAGCGAAGTGCGACTTCATCTTAGCACAGGGTTCGCGGAAGGCCCGATGGAAGCAGGAACATGCGTTTTTTCAATCGTTTAACCGCAGTCTGGCTGGCTGCGGCGATGATCGCGCCGCTGGCTCCTCTGGAAGCCAAAACCCGCAAGGGCGACAAGTTCCTGGCCGAGGGCCGGATCGCCGAGGGCAAGAAAGACTGGGACACGGCGCTGGCTGCTTACGAGAAAGCGCTCTCCGAAGACCCGGGCGAAATGAACTACCAGATGCCCGCCGAAAAGGCCCGCTTCCAGTGCGCGCAAATGCACGTTGACGCAGGACTGCGCCTGCGCGGGCAGGGGCAACTGGACGAGAGCCTGGCGGAGTTCCAGAAGGCTTACGGCATCAACCCCGGCTCGGCGGTAGCCGCGCAGGAAGTGGATCTCACGCGGCAGATGATCGAGCGCGAACGCAAGCGCCAGTCGACCACCGGCAGGGAAGCGGCGCCGGCGGAGCGCGCCCTGACGCCGGTCGAGCAATACCACAAAGAGGAAAAGGAGCAACTGGACCGGCTGCAGGGTGTGCCCGAGCTGAAGCCGCTGAATCCCCAGCCCATCACGCTGAAGATCAACAACAAGACCAGGGTCTTGTTCGACACGGTGGCCAAGTACGCGAGCATCAACCTGCTCTGGGACCCCGAATACCAGCCCCCGGCGAAGGACGGGTTCAACGTGGAGTTGAACGATTCCACCATCGAGCAGGCGCTCGATTATCTGGCGGTGCTCACCCACTCGTTTTGGAAGCCGCTTTCGCCCAACACCATTTTCGTCACCAACGAGAACCCCAACAAGCGGCGCGATTACGAAGAGCAGGTGGTCAAGGTCTTCTACCTGCAGAATATTCAAAGCACGCAAGAGCTGCAGGAAGTGGTGACCGCGCTCCGCACGGTGGCCGATCTGCAAAAAGTCTTCGCCTATAACGGGCAGAACGCCATCATCGCGCGCGGCGAGGCGGACCGGGTGGAACTGGCGGAGAAGATCATCAACGATCTGGATAAACCCAAGGCCGAAGTGGTGGTGGACCTGATGGTGATCGAAGCCAGCACCACCTTCAGCAAACAGGTCACCGCGGCGATCGCCTCCACCGGGCTGAACCTGCCGGTGAGCTTCAACCCGCGATCTTCCATCCAGGTGGCGAGCAGCACCACCAGCACCAACAACACCACCGGCACCGGCGCCACCACGCCGACCACCGGCACCGGCGCCACCAGCGGCAGCACCGGCACTTTGATTCCGCTCAACGAGCTGTCGCACATCGGCAATTCGGACTTTGCGACCACCCTGCCCAGCGCGCTGCTGCAGGCCGCGCTGAGCGATGCGGGATCGAAGATTCTGCAGGCGCCGCAACTGCGCAGCGTGGACAATGTCAAAGCCACGTTGAAGATCGGCACGAAAGAGCCGATCGCCTCCGGCAGCTTCCAGCCGGGCGTGGCGGGAGTGGGCGTCAATCCGCTGGTGAACACGCAGTTCACCTATCAGGACGTGGGCGTGAACGTGGAAATCACGCCGCGCGTGCACGAGAACGGCGACGTCACCATGCACATCGACCTGGACATCTCGACGATCGTCGGTTACGCGAATTTGGGCGGCGTCAGCCAGCCAATTATCGGCCAGCGCAAAGTGCAGCACGACATCCGCATGAAGGAAGGTGAAGTGGGGCTGCTGGGGGGACTGATCAACACCGAGGATGACAAAACGGTCACCGGGATTCCGGGCCTGGCGAGCATTCCGCTGCTGGGCAACCTGTTCAAGGGCTCCAGCGTCAACCACAACCGCGACGAGTTGATGATCGTGGTGATCCCGCACGTGATCCGGCAGCCGGAGATCACCGCGCAGAACCTGCGCACCATCGCGGTGGGCACGACGTCCATCACCCATCTGAACCGCGCGCCGAGGCCACCGGAGGCCACGCCGACGGTGCCGTCGGTGGCCGATATGCAGCCTCCACCGCCCCCGGGCCCGGGATCCCCGGCGACGGTGCCGGCGGTGAACCCGATGCCGGTTCCGCCGGCGACGGCGCCTCCCTTCGCGCCGGGAGCCGAGCCTCCGCCCACCGGTCCGGCCCGGACGTCGGACTTCAATGGTCCGACCCGGGTCTACTTCAAGCCGGGACACGTGGAGGCGGCGGCCGGCGCCAACTTCACCGTGGATGTGGCGCTCGAGAACGGGACCGACGTGGCGACCGCGCCGATGATTTTCGAGTTCGATCCGAAGCTGCTCCACCTGAACGACATCACGCTGGGCGGCCTGCTGTCTTCCGGGGCCGAGAAGCCGGTATTCACCAAGAACATTCAGAACGAGCGCGGAGCGGCCAGCGTGATTCTCAACGTGACGCCGGACAAACCCGGCGTTACGGCGGCCGCCGGCACTCTGGTCACGCTCAACTTCCAGGCGGTGGCGGCGGGCGGCGGCACCGTCACCATACAATCGTTGGCGGTGAAGAATTCCCGCGGCAGCGTGATTCATACCGGCAGCCCGCAGCTCACCGTCACGGTAAAGTAAGAGGCGTTATGCGTCGGCGGAAGCAAAGCGGATTGACGTTGGTGGAGCTGATCGTGGCGTTCACCATCATGCTGATCCTGACCAGCATGGCGGTGCCGCTGGCGCGCGCCAAGGTGCGCGCGCAGCGTGAGCGCGCGTTGCGCTATGCGCTCGACGATATGCGCCTGGCCATCGACAAGTACAAAGACTACTGCGACATGGGCGTGTTCGGACCGGTCAAGCAGGGCACCGACTGCTGGCCGGAGACGCTGGAATCGCTGGTGGAGGGAGTCAAGATCGGCAGCTCCGCCGACGATAAGAAAATCAAACTGCTGCGCCGCATTCCGCACGACCCGTTCACCAACACGACCGAGTGGGGATTGCGCAGCGACCAGGACGATCCCACGGCGACGAGTTGGGGCGGCCAGAACGTTTTCGACGTATACAGCAAGACCGATCAGAAGGCGCCCGATGGAACGGCTTATGCGGAGTGGTAAGCGCGAGTTGCGTGGGGCTAAGGCCCTGTCACGAAACAACCATGCCAAATCGTGGCGACCAATGTGGCGCACGCACTCGTGCGTGCCGTGTCGAGACTC
>JBEKKO010000086.1:0-23493 GCA_050010695.1 Bryobacteraceae bacterium | reverse complement strand
CCGGCATTCCCGATCGTAATAAAAACCTCTCCCGAGTCATTCCCAGCGGCGGTGTGATGCGCGCCATGGATGTTTAGATTGGTCAACCGGAAGTGAGTATAGGCGGTGTTCGGAGCGGCACCCGCGATATTGACGCCGTAATAATTTCCGCCGACTACTTCCAGATTGTTGATCTCCCATCCCTGCTGGCCGATCAACTGCACCGCTGCAGTGTTCATTCCGCCATCGATGATCGGCTGAGGCCCGGTGCCGTAGGCGTCGATCACGATGGGCGAGCGGGTGGTGCCAGACCCGAGTGGCTCCAATATGCCGTTGCAGGTTGTCCCGCGATTGAAGAGAATTCTATCTCCAGGTTTGAAAGTCGTGGCGCTGACCGAGGCCAGCGTAATCCACGGGCTGGATTCAGTCCCAGTGCCGTTGCTCGCGGCGGAGCAGTCTACATAGTAGGAGCCTGCTGCTACCGGGGGGCGGGTGGGTCGGCGAGGGGGGCGGGGTAGGCGAGGGAGTCCGGGGTAGGCGAGGGGAGTCGATGACGGGCCGGAGTAGGGCTGGTCGCGGCCGTCGGCCGTGAGGCAGATCAAAAACACCAGGGCTATGTACCCAAGAGATTTCAGCCGGGGCGGCCGTTTGGGCTCAATCGACTCCCAGATGACCATCCCTCCGGCTCTGATAGCGGCGGCAAGCATTTTCTCCGGGATCTCCTTTTTGACCTCCAAATGACGGCTATCATTGTCCCGCACCATTCTTGTTCGCGTCAATGCGGAGCCGCTCGAAATCTCGCTCGGCCCTTGTTCCACTCCACGAACGCTCCGGGAGAACTCTGTCTTCCAGCTACCCGGATCGCAGGTTGCCACGTCGATATCACCGGCTGGAACATCTCGCCCGCCTCCGGCTGGCGGTATCTCGCTACAAACCCTCCGCAGTTCGATTTTCCAGCAGGCCTACTCATTGTGGGGCCCAAGCACGTTTTTCCCGTTTGCGTTTCGCCGCTCACTTGAGACATCCGGCAGTTGCCGACGCAGGCCTGAGCGTCAAGTGCTACTGGCTCGCGCAGGTCACAAACACCGCGCCGATGCTCTGGAACCCCGCGATCCGAGCCTGCACTGGCTGGTCGCCCGCGGGAACGGAGGGGATGGTCACGTTGAGCTGATAAAGCCCCGCCTCCACCAGATTCGCTGCGTTCACGACGGCGCTTACTCCGCCGATGGACACTGTCGGCGTGCCCGCCAGCGGCACCGCCTGCGAGATCAGTTGCGCCGGTGATACCGGCGGATTCGTCGGGCCGAACCCGGTAGCATAGAGTTCGATCTCCTCGCCCACCTGCGCCGGCCGGCTGACCGGTCCGGCGGGTCCCACCAGCGTTTCGTCCGCGTGGAGCGCCGCGACGTAATTCGTTCCATTCATCGTCCAGACGAAGAACTCCGGGGTCATCCGCTGCTTCACCACGGTGCCCGGATAGCTGTTCGCTTGCCCTGTGTTCACCTGCACCGCAACCGGCCCCAATGCGGGATCGTCCGGCGCAATCACGTTGATCTGGCCGGGACTGATGTAGTCGACGTACGCCGGCTTGCCGTTGATGGTTACGCTGACGCCCCCGAGCGAGGCGGGAAACTGCTGATCGGCGGGACCCGGCGTCCAAGTCTGCGGAGCGGAGGTGAAACCGCTGCCAAGGATCGTCACCCATGCGCCCGACACTACCGCAGGCTGAAAGCCGGCTCCGTCGACCACCGCCCCCACCCTCGACGCGGGCGCCGCCACCGGCTGCTGGCGCTGGAGCAGAATGCCATCGGTCGCCGCCAGCGTGACCTGTGGCGCGGCCGACCCATCGTTGTAGCGTGCGGCAGAAGTGATATAGACGGCGTCAGCGATCAGCGGCCCTGCGCCGGCGTTCGAGATGGTGAGAATCGGTGAGCTGGCCGCAGTGAGCGCCACGCCGCTGAAGATGGTGTGCCATTGGTCGCCCCCAGTGGCGCTGCTCTGATCGAGACTCGCCGAAGCCACCACGTTGCCACCGGAGACGATCTGGTACTGAGCGTTCTTTGTCCAGCCCGCAGCGCTCGGTGGATCCGGCAGCCAGACCTGAATCGTGTACTGGCCGTCGGCGGGAATGCTCAGGTTCCACTGCGCGGTCCCCTGGGGCACGTCCAGTTCGTGCAACGACCCGCCCCACGCGTTGTACCAGGGGCCCACGGCGATGAAAGACCCGGTGGAAATGTTCACGACGTTCCACGCTCCGCTGGCGCTGAACCCCGCACTCGAATCGTCCACGATGTACTGCTCGAGCGGCGCCTGGGCGCCCGTGAAACGCTGGAGGCCGGCTTCGAGCGCGACGGTCTGCGGAACGCCTGTGCCGTTCAACACCGCAACTCCCTGGCTGAAATCGCGCTGGAAGACGTCGGGCGCCTGTTGGAAGAGCTGGACGCCATCGATCCACACGTTACCGGCCACATCTCCCACATCGAATTGCAGCGTGCCATCCGCGGCGGTCGCGCTGGAGACGAAGGTGAGCGTATTCAGCGTCCATGTCGTGCCCAGCGACACCTGCGAGGAAAGCCCGTAATTCGTATAGGGAGGATTTGCGCTCTCGACATCGACCGTGATCGTGCGGGGAGAGTCCGACCGCGCCCAGAACTGCAACTGGTAATTTGCGCCGGCGGTCACCGGCAGCGGTGCCTGATACAAATTCGCCTGCCACGAGTAGCTGTCCGCGGTGGCGACATCGATGTGAGCCGACGTGTTTCCTTCCGCCGCGACGGAATTGTCGAGAGTCAGAGTTGCGCTTTCCTGCCCGTCGTTGTCCGCGAAAAACGCCCACCCCGAAAGCCCGTTCTCAAACCCGGCGTTGGTAAGCAAATTCGGTCCCGGCTCCGGGCCCACGCGCACGGCCGGACCGAGTGGCAGCCCCAGGTTGAAATCGTACTCGTCATACCACCAGCCGGCGCAACACCCCGTATCTCCCAGATCGAAGCTGGAGAAACCGTCGTTCATCAGAGCTGACGCGAGGCCAAAGCGCATGTTGGGATAGAATGACTCGGCGAACGCGAGGGTCGATGCGGGCAGCGTCTGGGCCGGCTGGGGTCCGTATCCATACGAGAGGATGCTCGACGGCGCGGACTGCACCATTGCGATCCCTGGAGCAACGCCCTGCAGAAACCAGTCCTGGTCGTATCTCCAGAAATCGCCGAACGATAGGTTCCCCTCCCGGACGTCCACCGCATCGAACACCAGGCTGTTCCCGTTGAAGAGGCTCCTAAGCTGAGGGTCGGCGGGTTCCGTGAGGTGACCGGTAAAGTAACCCCAGGGAACGAGATTACGCAGGGTGTTGAGTTCGAGGAATAGCCCGGCGCGCCACGCCACATCGAGAGTCGCGGGATTGTCGGGAACGCCATTTCCCGTGCTGCTGATTTGAACCGGGTTGCCGTAAAAGTCGGTGTTCAGCCAGGAAATCTTGGGAAATACGTCGTCGAGAAAAAAGCCGTCCCAGGCGAGGCCGCTCCCGACCAATTGCTGGTAAAAGTAATTGGCGACACCTTCCGCGACGTCAGGCCGGGTCATGTTCAGCAGGGAGGCGCCGTCCGGGCCAACCTGAATGTTGTTGCCCTGAGTGTCCTTCAGATAATAATCGTCGGGGAATACAGCCCATGGCCCGGAGTAGGTTGCGTCGTCGCTGGCCAGGACCAGCACTCCGGGATTCGCCGCACGCAACGCGGAGATCCGGTCGGAGCTCATGCCGAGACTGTTATAGAGCTGGATCTTCGCGGCCCGGGCGGTAAAAACATCTCCCCAGATGCTGCCGATGCGCGGAAAACTCCCGCTCGGCTCGGCCACGGCGCGATATTGGAGTGGCCAGGAGCCGGTCGCGGAGGCACAGCGGATGTAGACCGGGTTGACGATCTGCGGGTTCGAATTGAGCCCGGTGACCGTCACCTGGTGCGTCGCGGTTGGACCGGCGATGTCAACGGGCTGCATCTGGCTGAGGTCCACCAGCGCACCAACCGAGTAGCCGCACGTGTCCGGCTGAGGTGTGTTGAACGACAGATTCAGGCTGGTGGTGCCCGGCGCCAGTAGGGTACTGGGCGGATAAACGCTGGTCAGCGAGATGGGAGGGGGCGTCTGGCCAATTGCCGTACAGCACGTCAATACGGTGACGGCGATCGCGCTGCGCATTTGCTGGTGAAAACAGGGAATGCCAGTTGTGCCAGTCCCACGCTTGGCGAAAACTCGAATGTGCAAGCTGTGCGAATGCATCTTCAGCCGGGCCATGTTGTCAGGGTATCGCCAAGTCATCCTCCCTTTCGAGCGTCTGCCCTGACTCTTAACAATAATAGACGTTTTTGGGGTATCGCTACTGTATTGTCCGTGGCTGATCGTTCGGACCAAGCGTGAAACGCCCTGTCCAACACGTGACGTCCTCGGGGCTGTTATCATTTTGTACCAGGTGCACGTTTGCGTCACACCAAGGCAGACAATATGATCGCGACTTATCGCCGTTTGCGCGAGCAATCGCTATGGCGGTTGCTGGCGTCAGCTAACGGCCCCGCCGTCATTGGCCTGCTCCAAACACATCTCTTCGAAGGTGATCGGAGGCTGCCGGCGTCCATCTTTTATGAGCGGCTGAATCGCGATCTCGAAGACCTACTGGCTCAGGGAGAAGATCTGCCGCGCTCAGCGCAGGCCTACGTTGCGGACTGGCTGGCCGCGGGGTACCTGGAACGGCGGTTCCCGCCAGGCGCTTCCGAGGAGGAGTACGAGCTTTCCGCGGCGGCGGCGGCCGCGATCCGTTTCGCCGCTGGTTTGGTGGAGCCCCGCACCATGGCAACGGAAAGCCGGCTGGCCGTGGTGATTCAACAACTGGTACGTTTGGCGGAGGAAACCGACACCAACCCGGAAACCCGCGTCGCCACTTTGTTGTCCGAGCGAGAACGGATCGACGAGCAAATCGAAGCCATCCGGCATGGACGCCTGCAACCGCTGCCGGAAGCGCGGGCGCTCGAACGTATTCACGAGATCATCGCGTTGGCCGACGACCTGGCCGGCGATTTTCGCCGCGTGCGCGACCGCTTCGAGGCACTCAATCGCGACCTGCGGGAACGGCTGATGGACAACGACGCTAGCCGCGGGGAAGTGCTGGAGGCCCTGTTCGCCGGCGTGGACGTGATCGCCGAGAGCGACGCCGGGCGAACCTTTTCCGCATTCTGGCGGTTGCTCACGAATCCCGAGCAGAGCTCGGCGCTCGACCAGGCGATCGACGAAGTCGTGTCCCGCGATTTTGCCGGGCAACTGGATGGCCGCGACCGGCGGTTCCTGCTGCGCCTGACGCCGATGCTGCTCGAACAGGGCGGCATGGTGCACGAGGTGCTGCAGCACTTTGCGCGCAGCCTCAGGCATTTTGTGCAGAGCCGCGAGTATTTGGAACAGCGTCGCTTCAACCAACTGCTGAAGGATGCGCAGCGGGCCGCACTGTCGCTGAAGGATGAAGTCCGCGTCACGGACACACTGGAATACACGCTGCCATTGACCAGCAGCCGCTTGCGGTCGCTGGCGCAGTGGGTGCTCTTCGACCCTGCGGCTCAAGCGCCAGGCGGAGGCATGCTGGATGGCGAAGGCGCGCCCATCGACCTCGACACGGTGGGCGAACTGGTAGCCCAGTCCGAGATAGACTTTCGCGTGCTCAAAGCGAACATCCGCGCCGTGCTGCGGGAGCGATCGCAAGCATCGATCGGCGAAGTGATGAGCCGTTTTCCCGCCACGCAGGGGCTGGGCAGCGTGGTCGGCTATATGGCTCTGGGTGCCCGCCACGGGGTGCGCAGCGATCGAATCGAAACCGTCGAATGGGAGGGGCAGGATGAGCGGCGCCGGCGCGCGCGGATTGGGCTTTAACTCGAATCAGTCTGCACCTTGCTATCCTGGCTCGTGATCCAAGAGCGAGGAAAGGCCACATGTTAGTCGAGCAACAGATTGCGGAACGGCGGGAACGGGCGCGCGACTCGATCGCCAGGATTCTGGAACGGCCCAGCGGAGCGGCGTATGGCGACTACCGCGTCAACTCGGCCAGCGGGAAAACCTACCGGGTGGCCATGCGCGGGCCGGGATTGTTCGAGAACTACTGCTCCTGCCCGGACTTCGCCGTCAACACACTGGGCACCTGCAAACACATTGAGGCCCTCCTTTTGCGCCTGCGAAAAAGGCACGGCCATTCACTCGAAAGCAAGGCGTACGCTCGTTCGCGCGCCTCGATTTCCTTGCAGTATGGCGAAATGATCGATGTGCGGTTGCGCTTGCCGGCTGCTCCATCGCCCACTCTCCGCAAGCTGGCCGGGCAGTATTTCGATTCGGCCGGGCTGTTGCGGCAACGGCATTTCCGGAGCTTTCATGAGGTGATCGAGGCCTTCCGCAAGGCCGATCTGGAAGCGGTCGTCTATAGCGACGTGCTGGAGTACCTCGACCGGGAAAACGAGCTCGCGGACGGGCTCGATCTGGAAAGCCAGCTTCTCGCACAGCTTCGCAAGGGACGTGATCCTCTGAACGGAGTGCTGAAGACGAAACTGCTGCCCTACCAGGAGAAGGGTGCCATTTTCGCGGCTTGCCGGGGTCGCGTGGTTCTGGCCGACGACATGGGTTTGGGCAAGACCGTCCAGGCCCTGGCTGCCGCGGAGTTGCTCCGGCGCCGCCGCGGCATTTCGAGAGTGCTGGTAGTTGCCCCGGCCTCTGTGAAATACCAGTGGAAAACGGAAATCGAGAAGTTCACCGACCTTCCAGCGCAGGTGATCGACGGGTCGCTCGAGCGACGGCAGGAACTGTATGCCTCGCCCAAGTTCTTCAACCTCTCCAGCTACGAACTGGTCCTCAAGGATGTGCGCTACATGCACGGACTGGCGCCCGACCTCATCATCCTCGACGAAGCGCAGCGCATCCGAAACTGGACCACCGCCACGGCGCGCACCATCAAACAACTGAAAAGCCGCTATGCCTTCGTACTGACGGGAACTCCTCTCGAAAACAAGCTGGAGGAGCTGTTCTCCGTGGTGGAGTTCATCGACGGCCGCCGTCTCGGTCCCGCCTTCCGCTTCCTTCACGAGCACAGGACGGAGGACGAAAACGGCCGCCTCGTCGGCTACCGCGGTCTCGACCGTATTCACGACCAACTGGCGCCGATCCTTCTGCGGCGCACGCGGCAGGAGGTCCTCAAGGATCTGCCGAAGCGCACCGACCAGATTCTCCACGTTTCGCTGACGCCTCAGCAGGCCGAACCGTACTGGGAACAGAACGACATCCTCGCCTCTTTGATGCGCAAATGGGAGCGGCAGCGCTGGCTATCGGAAATCGATCTGCGGCGCATTATGTGCTGCCTGCAGAACATGCGGATGCTCTGCGATTCCACGTTTCTATTCGACAAACAGACGAATCACTCGCCGAAGCTCGAGGAGTTTCGTGAGATCATCCGCGAGTTGGCGATCGAAGAAGGCCGCAAGGTGGTGGTCTTCAGCGAGTACGAGCGGATGACTCACCTGGCCGGCCGCGAGCTGGAGAAGATGGGTGTGGGCTTCGTGTCTTTGCACGGAGGCGTGCCTTCGCGGAATCGCGGCGCGCTGATGGAGAAATTCCGCCGCGATGCGAAGTGCCGCGTGTTCCTTTCTACCGACGCGGGCGGCGTCGGCCTGAATCTCCAGGCGGCTTCGGCCGTCATCAATTTCGAGCCGCCCTGGAATCCCGCACGCCTCGAGCAGCGGATTGGACGAGTCCACCGCATGGGCCAGGCCCACCCGGTTCACGTGGTGCACCTGCTGACCAAGGACAGCATCGAAGAGCGCGTGTGGGAGACGCTGAAGGTGAAGAAATCGCTGTTCGCGGGCGTTTTCGATTCACCAGCCGCCGAGGTAAGTTTCGCGGCGCTCGGACGAAAGAGCACTCTCCAGGCCGTGAAGGAAATCTTCGCGGATCAGCCGGCGCGTCCTAAGCCTGTTATTGACCAGTCCCCAGCGAAGCCTGTTCCCACACGGCCCGCCCCAGGGCCGGCCTCTCCAACGACACCGTCACCCGCTGCTGCGGCGCAGTCGCCGGCGGACAGGACGGCGGCATCGCAACCGGCCGGGTTCGAGCAGGCCGCGGCTGGGCTGATCGAAACCGGCGTGCGATTCCTCGAATCGCTGGCGGCAGTGGCGCGAAACGCGCCCGATGGCGGGGGCCTTTCGAGCCTGCTTTCGCGCGATCCACGCACGCACCGTCCGGTTCTCTCGATCCCCTTGCCCGAATCGGTCGATCAAAGCCGCATCATGCAGGCGATATCGACGCTATTGGGTGCCTTTGGCCGGCCGGCTTAGGGATTCGCCGCCGGTCCATTCGGGCTGGAGAAGTTCGGATCCAAATCGCTGCGACAAGTCCGGGCCGAACTTTTTGGGGTTCTGGTCTACTGAGTCTGGCTCGGGAAAGAGTGTATTTTAAGCGGACATTTGAGCGGACTTATTGTAGGACTCATCACATCTTGACTCTCTTGTAAGTATATGATATAAAATATGTTTGTTGACTGGTTGATGAGGACATAATAGCGGATATATGAGACCGGCAAAAGATCGAGGAGAACCGGTTTCGCTCATGGAACCCTTGCTCATTGGCGACGGCTCCCGCCATCGCGGCGCGCTGACAGACCTTGCCCTGGATCTGGCACAAAAGTCCACCGGGCTTCGACGTAGCCTGCCGGAGAGCCTGCTGGCTTCGCTCGCCGATCTAGTGCGCGCAATGAACTGCTACTACAGCAACCTGATCGAAGGGCACGACACTCACCCGATCGATATCGAACGCGCGCTGAAGAACGACTACAGCAAGGATATTCACAAGCGCGATCTACAGCTCGAAGCGAAGGCACATATCGCCGTCCAGAAATGGATCGACGGCGGAGGCCAAAAGGGACGCGCGGTCACAAGCGATGGCATCCGGGAAGTCCATCGCCGTTTCTGCGAGTTATTGCCGGAGGATCTGTTGTGGGTAGAAGACCCGCAAACGAAAGAACGTGTACGGGTCGTCCCCGGCGAGCTGCGCAGCAGAAACGTCAAGGTCGGTTCTCATATCGCCATCAGTCCTGGCGCCGTGCCGCGTTTTCTGGAGCGGTTCGAGGAGATCTACGCCCGCCTCGGCAAGACGGATTCGATCCTGAGTGCTGCCGCGGCGCATCATCGCCTCGTATGGATTCATCCGTTTGTTGACGGCAATGGTCGCGTTTCACGCCTGATGTCCCATGCGATGCTGTTGGAGACACTCGACACCGGCGCTGTCTGGTCGGTGGCGCGTGGCCTGGCGCGCAATGTGGATGCGTATAAGGGGCATCTTGCCGCATGTGACAGCACCCGTCATAACGACCTTGATGGACGCGGCAACTTGAGCGAGGAGGCCCTCGCAAAGTTCGCGGACTTCTTTCTCAGGACGTGCATCGACCAGGTCGAATTCATGGAAGGTCTGATGCAGCCGGACCATCTGCGGGCACGCATTCTTCTTTGGGCCGAAGAAGAAATCAGGATCGGTACTTTACCGCCTAAGTCAGGCAGTATCCTCGAAGCCGTGCTCTACCGGGGAGAGTTGCCTCGTGCCGATGCCGCTGGCGTTGTGGGCGTGGGCGAGCGCCATGCCCGCCGCATTGTCTCGGCACTGATTGCGCGGGGGGTACTCGCCTCGGAAAGTTCCCGCGCGCCGCTGCGTCTGATCTTCCCGGCGGGGCTCGCTTCGCGCTGGATGCCTGGGTTGTTTCCCGAGAGGATTGGGAAGTAGCGGCCGAAAGGTCTGATCGTGTCTGGATCGCCGTCCACTAAGACAGTTGTGCGGCTTGGCAACTCCGATCCCTTGGCCGGTGACCAAGAACCCAACCGCCCACCCAGTTTCGCCCTCTTGGTACTCAGTTTCGCGAAAGGACCTGGCGCTAAGTTATTGATTTTTATGGTACGCCCGAGTGGATTCGAACCACCGACCTTTTGCTCCGGAGGCAAAGGGCCAATGCCTATGTAGTTGTGTTTTCAGTGTGGAGCTTAATGAAAATCGCGGAGATAGCGGAGCGTTCGGCGCTATTTGCACACAAACTGCACACAAGTTCAGAAGCGCAGCACTAACAGCTCAGTCCAGTTCAGTCTAAGTGGTTGCGTTTGCGTTCAGTTGAGATCTGGCCTTCCGCCCAGACCTTGCTACAGAACCCCGACGTGGCTGCGCGGTGGCTGCGCGCGGTCTCCAAAACCCCAGGTTGTTTGGCTGGCGGTGGAGCTCCGGTTGTAGATACCACCAGACGTAGAGATTCGGCAGAAATTGAGATTTGTCAAGTTCGGAATTGAAGGCCTACGCGGTGATGAACCGGTAGGCCTTCACCTTTTTGGGGCATCGCGATGATCCAGAATGTACCAAACGAGGCGTCTCAGGGTGGCGGCGCCGCATCGTGATGGAGGATTCGAAACCCGCGCCACCGCGAACAGGGCCGCCGGCGCCAGCACGGCCCCCAATCACTCAAGCAGATGTAGACCGTGAGGTGGCGAAGCGCCGGCAGAAGATACCGCCGCAAATGGAGGCCGGATGCGACCCGGGCGCCCGTGCCGCGGCCGGAGGCACCCAATGAGCGCTGCTATCGTCTTGGCCGGGCCGGAACGTAAGCGAATACTCCGTGAGTTGCTCAGTCTCCCGGAGCCTTGGTCGGTGGACACCCGCCAGCTCTACTGCCAAATGTTGCTCTTCGAATACAGGGACAGTGCCAGCGTCACTTACGAGGATCACTTGGCGGCAACGGTCGAAAAGCGGACGTTTGGCGAGTTGGTCCTGAACCGCGTGTCAGTGCCCGGCGCACTCGAGAAAGCCAAGGCAGCCGGACGCGAAGCGGTCCAAGGGTACAAGCGGGAACACAGTCCCGGCCGGAGGGAACGCGAGCGGCGCCGTGCCTTCCGTGAGGCTGTTACGGCTTGCGATGGCGCATTAGCCGTAACAACTGGGCTGGTCGACGCGTGCATCGTCTGCGGCGGTCCTTTTCGGCATGGACGCCTTCGCAGCGATAGTGCGTATTGCAGTGGTGCCTGTCGCCAATCGGCGTATCGGAAGCGGCGGAACAGCCGGGGCCAGCAAAAACCGATGGCGGCCATCCAGTTCGCACGCGAGCGCCAAGAAAGGCAGCGTGCGGTACTCAAGGCCGGGCTTTCCCAAAGCGACATCAATTCAGCCATCCGCTTCGCCAAGAAAGCGACCCTCGACGGCGACGGCCGCACGTTCGAGGAAGTCGCCGAGGAACGCCGGAAGGCGGCCGCATGAATCGCCCGGTGCCGCGTCGAGATCGCTGCCGTCGAAGCCCAGCTCAGGGCCGGACACCCGGACGTCGAGGGGCTGTGTCGAGCCCTTGCAGACTGGTCGGGCGAGTTGCGGCTGTTGCGGGCGAGCCAAGGGCTGGCCCCCGTTGCACCACGTTTGGCCCACGTTCGCTCGGGCGGCGACGGCTTGGCGCATCGGCCAAGGCAGCGGTGACTGGCGCTGGGCGGGCGGGAATCGGGGCCACAAGTAGAAAAGCCCGCCGCGGCCGGAGCCGGGCGGGCGTCAGGGAGGGCTGCCGATGCTAGGGGTTGAGCCGGTACGTGCGTTCACCACCCTCCGGTTTGAAGGACTCAACGGTGTAGCCGGCCTTCTTCATCGCGCCGGCCATGAACCCGCGCACGGTATGCCGCTGCCAACCCATTTTCTCCATGATTTCCGCGAGCGTCGCACCATTCTTGCGCTTCAGCATCGCGACCACCTGGGCCGTCTTGCTACCTGCGCGAGAACGGCGCAACCATCTGCGGAGGGCGAAGATGAAATGGAAGTCTGGCCGCAGAAATCTCACTGGCCGTCTGGAAGAGCTCGAAGCGCGCATCGCCGCGGCTGCTGAGCCGAGGATCATCGACGTTATATACGTTTCACCGGATGGAACAGCAACGTTGGGATTCAGGGCTGAGTTGCCGACGTCCACTGACTCAGCCTGGCTGAGGAGGATTCGCGAACAGCAAGTGAGTGCAGGGCATTTGCAGCCATGAAAGCGATCACCAGGAGATTGCAGAAGCTGGAGCGGCGGTTCCCGTCGAGTTCGGTGCGCCCTGCTGGTCCGTCGGCCCCGGAGAAGATCTCGGCATGGCTGGCGCAAAACGGGATCGTTCGCGGCGAAAGCGAGAGCCTGATGGCGACGTTCGCGCGTGCCCTCGGCTTAACCCTGTCGGACGTTCGTGCGCACTTGCAGCGTTGCGCCGCCGGCTTGCGCGCATACTTGCCTACCGATATTGGTACATATCGTTCCGGACCCAGCCAGAGCAACGCTCCGGCCAATCCACGAGTAGCGCGCTTCCCGTCAATTTGACGCGGCCGCCCAAGTTGCGGTTGGTGCGTCACTCTGGCCCGAAGTGAACGTCATCCGCTCCGAAGTGCATGCGTCGGCGAACGTTGCGATCTTAGGATGGTGTAACCCTCCGCGATCTTCTCCTGGTTAGCGAGTCTGTTTTCTCAGATTGAGTTCGCGCGCGGCGCAGACGAGGCTGCAACAGTGGCGGAGTTCAATGTGAATCCCGATGAAGTGCACATCGGTATCGAGTCGCGCTCTATCAAACCGAATGAGCGGGGAAGAACTCGGGAGGGAACGTTCATTCGCACCGCAAAGAGGTTAGCGGATCAACTCTCGTCGAATGATATGCGGGTATGCAACTCGCCAGCAGGGCAACGGCTGTCCACAGAAGTGCCACGGCTGCGAATGTCGCTCCGTCGGTGGGACTCAGCCCATAAAGGAAGCTGCGCAGCAGGCGAGTGAAAAGGACCGAGCAGACCAGACCAAGACAAACGCCAACCAGTGCGAGAGCGAGGCCATCGCCAATCACCATCTGAAGGACATCGCGCCGGCGCGCACCCAGAGCCATGCGAATTCCAAACTCCCGCACCCGTTGGCTGGCCCCGAAGGCGATGACGGCGTATAGCCCCACGATCGCCACGACCAATGCCAGCGCGCCAAATGCTCCCAGCACGGACGCTTCCCAGCGTACCTGCCACAGCGACTGATCTATCTCGTCTTCGACGGCGTCTATCTGGTAGATGCGCAGCCTGCCATCGAGCTGCCGCAGTTCATTTCGCAACACCGTGGCGTATCGCGTGGGGTTGCCTCCGGTTCTTGCGAGCAACGCGACATACGGGGCGAAGCGTTGCTCGACCGGAAGGAAGACGTATGGTCGTTCGTTCGAACCGAGTGATGCGTACAATGCGTTTTTCGCAACACCCACGATCTCCGCGCGCGCCCCCTCTCCTCTTTCGCACCCGCGGCCAATCCGGAGGCGGTTTCCCACGGCGTTCCCTCGGGGCCAGTACTGATGGGCCAGGGCCTCGTTGACGATCACCACCGCAGGCGCCGAGGGATTGTCTGTCGGCGAAAAAACGCGGCCGCGAATGAGCGGAATCCCCAAGGTAGAAAAGTAATCCGGCCCGATGATATTTGCGCCGGCCGTAAGGGCCGGCGGGGATTTGGCTGCGTCGTCCGGCACGACACATTCGGACATCGTGATCGTCGGCGAAGCATAGGACAGCGTGACGCTGCTCACGCCCGGCAAGTTGCCCGTATGGGTCAGGACGCGGCGCCAAAGGTCCCTGCCGGCGGTTTCATTGAACTCGGGTTTCGGAACAAACATTCTGGCGGAAAGGAGCCCGCGCGGATTGAAACCCGGATCGACCTGGCGCGCCCTATCTAGAGCGCGAATAAACAGGCCCGCCACGATCAACAGCATCAGTGAGAGGGCCACCTGGGCGACGGCATAGACATTGCGAAGCGTGAATCTCCTGTGGCGGGCCTCCGGACAGTCAACACTCCCCTTTAAGGCTGGGACCAATTCTGTCCTGGATAGGTTCATGGCAGGCATCAGCCCGAACAGAACAGTTGTGGCGATGGAAGCGCCCAAGACGAACGCGAGCACGCGCAAGTCGATCGAAAGATCTAGGCCGACGGCGATGGGAGACGGCAATGACAAGATCGCCCTCTCTTGGATACGGTTTAGCCAGATGGCTGCCGCCAAACCGACAGCCGCGCCGATCAGGCTCAGCAGCAGGCTCTCGATCAGCGTCTGCTGGCAAACGCGCGCGCGACCGGCGCCGAGGGCGATTCGGATCGATACCTCGCGCCGCCGGCCCACTCCGCGAGTCAATAGGAGTGTGGCGATATTCGCGCAGGCGATCAGAAGCACCAGGGCGACGACAACCGCCAGCATGCTCACCGGCTGGGCAACCATGCGGCGGGAGCCGGGCTCGGACGCCCCACGCGGCGTTTCCACTGCGAGCGACGCTGTACGCCGGCCCGGTCGCGGATATTCGCGCCACAACTGTGCGTCCACCAGGTTGAGCTGAGATTGCGCTAGTGATGCGTCGACGCCCGGTTTGAGCCTGCCGAACATCATGACATTGGCCTCCTGCCGGTTGTTCAGAAGCCGGGCCGCGTAGTCGTTGTGCCGCGCGTACCGGATCAGCGGCAGCCACACGTCCGTCACGATAGGCGGGCTCATACCCCGGAACTCCTTGGCCGCCACACCAACCACCGTGTACCACTGCGACTCCACGCGGATTCGGCTGCCGATCGTTTGCGGATCAGTTCCAAACCTGCTCCGCCATAGGCGATAACTGATCACCGCCGGGAACTGCTCCGCAGCAGCGCGCTCGTCGTCCGTAGAGAACCATCGCCCCAGCGACGGTCGGGTCTCCAAAACGGAGGCGTAATTGAAGGAGATGCCCTCAACCAGAATCATCTCGCTGGTGCCGGTGTCGCCAACTTCCAGCGTGCTCTCGTTTGGCGCATCGGCGGCGAGGCTGGAAAACGCGCTGCCGCGCTCCTGGAATTCCAAGAAGTCGGGGTAGGAGCATGGGCGACTGTCCCCGCGGTAGATCGCTACCAAACCCCTGGTATTCGCGCCAGGCAAAGGCCGCAGCAGCAGCGCGTTGAGCAGGCTGAAGATGGAAGTGTTTACGCCGATGCCGAGCGCCAGCGTGATTACGGCCGCCGCCGTGAAACCCGGGCTGCGCCACAACTGGCGCGCGCCATACTTCAGGTCTTGCCAGACCGACTGGACCCAAACGAAGGTTGCGTGCATGTGCGGATCGCCTTCACTGGTCGAATCAGGCTATTAGACACCGATCAGGGCGGCCGTGTTCCCGCTTCCCCTTGCTTAGCCATTGCGGAGCCGCAAGGCTTAGGATGTGGAGCGGACAACCGGAGGGCTCTCGCTCGCCTTCCAGCCGTGAGAACCCTCCGCAGATCCGATCGGGGAGTCTGCCGACTCCCGAAAGGAGACCTGTGCAAATCCTACACCCCTTCGTTGGCTCCGTCCAACAGTATGTCAATGAGATTATCGATCCGGCTCGCTATCGGCCGGATCATTGCCCACAGTGCGAAGCCCATTGCCCGTTGACCGCGCATGGCTTCTACAGCTGCACGTTGGTGGACGCGGAGTTCGACGGTTCGATCCGAGTGTGCCGCTACCTGTGCCGTTGCTGTAAGCGCACCGTTTCTTTACTCCCTGACTTCGCTCTGCCGTATCTACGCTTTGGAATCGCCGTGATCGCCTGTTCTTGACCGCCCGACTTCTGATGGGCCGCACGCTGCGTGCCGCCGCGCTGGCGGCGATGCTAGCGGGCATGCCCTACCAGCGCGGCCAGTTCTGGGTGCGCTGTTTTCGGCAACAGGCCGAAAGCTTATGCGCCGCCCTGGCAGCCTTGGCCCCGCCGCCTCCAGTGCCCCACTTCGTCAGTCGAGCGCTGCACATGTTGCAGTCCATCGGCTGGATCGCCGCCCACCGCTTCCTGTTCGCCGAATTTGTTGAACCTCCCGCTGGGAGTCCGCGGACGCAATTCGATAACGACTGATCGCCGAAAAGCTGCGGTGGACGCCGTCATCATCTCTACGCCCGGAATAGAAGCCACCTATGCCTGGATCGCCGCGCAGGTGAAAGCCGGGCGACAGTCGGTGGGCAAACCCGGTCAGGCCACCTTCCCCGTTACGCCAACTGCGCCGTAATCACCTGATTCCGCGTCCCCCGCCCCCCGTATCCGGCTTCTTGCTGTTGATCCTCGTTTCCAGCGCAGCGATGCGGGCGGCCTGGAACTCCGGTTGCTCGGCTTTCGCAATCGTGAGCGCCTTTTGGTAGTACTGATTGGCGGCTTCGGATTGGCCGTTGGCGTCGAGAACCTGCCCCAGCGCCTGGTTCACGGCGGCCGAGTCCGGCGCCAGGGCTAACGCCTGTTGCGCCAAGGCAAAGGCGGCAGGAGCGTTTCGTTGGCGGAGGAGCGCCTGCGCTTTCACATCGCGGCTGAGCGCCCCGGCCAGAGGGATATCGAAATGGCCGTCGTAGACGAAGACGCCGTAGTCGATGATCGCCGCCGGCTTCAGATTCTGAAACTTTCCGTACGGGTTGAGGCTGCCCACGCCGGTTTCAAAGCCGGAAAGAACGCCGGAGCTGATGAGCACCGGTCCGTCGACGGTAGGCGGCGTGTCCGGGGACCGAACCTCGGCCGTGTACAACGGCGTGCAAGGAATGCCGTAAGAGGCGGGGTCCACCACGGACTGGCTGAAATAGGCGAACCAGCAGTTCTTGACGCCGCGCGCATCGAGATAGCGCTTGACGGATTTGAGCTGCTGGCCCCAATCGGCGCTGGAGTCGCTGACATACCTGTAGGCGTTCGCAGGGCCGCCAAAGGCCTCGTTCGTATACGCTATGTAATCGGGGAAGGCATGAAGGACCGACACGGCTTGAAAGACTAGCAGCACAACCACCGCGTAAAGCCAGCGGCGATTGCGCTCAGCCAAAGCCCAGGCAGCCCCGGCGATGGGAACCGCGAGGAAGATATACACGGGCAGGATGTGCCGCACGCCGATATTCATGCCGCCGGTCATGGAGAAGGCCATGTATAGCGCGGCGGGAGTCACCATGTAGAGAACCCCGCGGGAGAGGCGCACTTTGCCGGCAACGACCGCCCACGCGCCGATCGCGAGCAGGATGAGAAACGTGAGGCTGGACTTAATGAGCATGGTGACGGGGAAGAAGAACCAGACCGCGTGCGGGTGGACCACGCCCAGGATGTAGCTGGTAAACGACTTGGCCTGAGAAAGAATGTAGGCGAAGGCGTAGGTATAGGGCGCGGGCAGCAGGTGCAGCCTATCGACCTCAGTGAGCACCTTGGCGTCAAACGCGCTCGGCACGCGGCTGAGTTGCGCCGCCATGGGAGGATTGAACGGCACGGCGTCGGCTTGGGCGTAGCGGAAGCCGTAGGCGGCCCACAGGATTGTTATGGAGATTGCGCCAATGACCACCAGTGCCAGCGCCAGGCGCCGGGCGAGGCGCGCGGTCGGGACGGGCGGAGCATCGGGAGCGAGCTTCTTTGGCCACAGAAGCTCGGAGGCGGCGAGGAGCACAAGCGTGGGAAGCAGCAGGATGGCGCTGTGCTTGGCCGCGAGCGCGAGCCCCACGACAAGGCCGGTCCCGATGAGGCGCCACACCGCCGGGAATTTCATGTAGCGGTAGAAGGCATACATGGCCCAGAACATGAAGAAAGCGTTGCCCGAATCCAGGGTAGTCAGCGCCGAATGGCCCATCAGTGTGGGGTCGAATGCGATAAGGCCGAGCGCGACGAATCCGGCGCCCAGGCCGAACATTTCCCGCGCGGCGGCAAAGACAAGAATCGCCAGCAGGAGCGTGAAAACCGAATCCGCTATGCGGGCGCGGAACATGATGGTGTTCGCGTCATTCTGGAAGACGAGCGCCTTGCCGGCCTGAAATCCCAACGGCTCGTAGGGGCGCCTTGGGATGGGCGGTTCCGGCAAGTTCATGCTGATCAGGGGCAGCGTGATTAGGCGCGTGATGAGGGGTGGATTCAGGAGGATGTAGCCATGCTTCCATTGCAGGTAGCCGGAGTAAATATGGGAGGGCTCGTCATAAGTCGCCGAGTTGTCGCGGGCCAGCAGGAACATTTGGAGGAAGATGACGAGGAGAAAGGCGGCGACGACTCCGAAAACGACAGGTTTGCGATTGGCTAGTTTCATGGCGCCTCCATAGTGCCCAGGCGTGGCGGCCGAGGAGTGACAGATCCAGACGTGACCATTGATATTCGAAGCGCGAGTGTATCACGGCGCGCCCCCGTAGGCTCCGAAACCGGATACACGAAACCGGATACACGAAACCGGATACGCGGCAGAGCGCGAAGGGACGACAGCCTCTTAATCGCGTATGGTCCGAACTGGATCTGCTGGAAATTGCGCTACTTGTCCGAAGGCCCAGCGCTATCCGCAGCACGAAGCGCCATTACGCGGGGGTGAGCGGCGATCATTGAAGCGGTTCTTCTCCACCTCAGGACCGACCTCTCCAACGCGCCGGGGAGGGCCCAGGAGTATTTTTAACCGATGTGTTCCCCTCAGTTCCGCCAGATCCCGGATGCGCCGGGCAGACACACGGCGTTGTGGCCGAAAGACGGGGTTCAATTCCTTCGACATTCCGGGCCGGACAGCGGACCGTCGGGGTCCGCAATCGCGAAAGGCAGAGTCCGAGATCCACTTTCCTGGCACAACTCCTTCCGAGCGCCCAACCACTCGCCCACTTTCGTCGAAACCGCTCCAATAGCGATCGGCTTAGATAAGATTAGAGCGATGATAACCATGCGCTCTTTAGCGGTGTTCGATCTCGGTGGCGTGCTGATTGACTGGAACCCGCGTCACTTATATCGCAAGCTCTTCGATGGAGACGAGAAAGCGATGGAGCATTTTCTGGCGACGGTTTGTACACCTTCCTGGAACGCTCAGCAAGATGCGGGACGAACGTTTGCCGACGCCTGCGCCTCCGTGAGGTTGGCTCATCCGCGCCAAGCGCGGTTGATTGACGCCTGGTTCGAGCGTTATGACGAAATGCTGGCAGGGCCGATCCTCGGCACCGTTGACCTCCTCACGGAACTGCGCGCTCGCGGGGTTCCTCTGTATGCTCTCAGTGATTGGTCCGCGGAAACGTTTCCTGTAGCCCTGAAGCGATTCGAGTTCTTGCAATGGTTTCGAGGAGTCTTGATTTCTGGCCAGGTCGGACTGTTAAAACCGGACCCGCATTTTTTTCAGCTTTTCCTTGAGACTTTCGCAATCGATCCTGCCCGCGCCATCTACATCGACGACCGGAAACCGAACGTAGCGGCCGCGGCTGCTTTTGGCATGGAGGGCATCTTATTTACCGATCCACCTGCGCTTCGGGCAGAACTGGTGAGGGTCGGGTTGATTCCAGGATAACTCCTACCCAGGGCAGCGTTTCAGATCGTGCCTGGATCGCGGCGCACTACGAAACTGCGCTACTCAGTAGAAAGAGGGGCGTTGTGGCCGAAAGACGGGCTTCCATTCCTTTGAGCTTGCCGGGCGGGACAGCGGACGCAGTCAGCCTTCCATGCGAGCGTGTAGTCGCCGTTGCTGAGAAGTAGTCGGTTCCGCGTGATGGAGGCCGTCGCGGTCGTCACGCGGCTGGCGGAAAGTAGGAGTCGTCCCATACGGGAACCTTCGCGGAACATGCGGGGCAGTCTGCCTTGCCTACCGCAAGCTACCGATATGAGGTGTTAACGCCCGCTGGTCCTGCTGGCGGTTACTCTGATTGGAAGCGGTTTTCGCGCCTACAGAACCCTGGCTCGCTTCGAACTTGCCGCTCCCGCAACTCAGTAAGTTAGGGCTCAATCGGCAGCACTACCGAAGCCGGTGGATCCGACTCAATCGTCGCCGGGGACGACACTCCGTCTACTTCAATCGAAATCGGATAGTTACCCGCGGCCATGCTGGCGAACTGCTGCGGCACGGTGAAATTGATTTGAAATTCCCCCACCGCCACCAGCCCGGCGTAACTCGCTGGAACGGTAACACTCCCCATGGTCACCGTCACCCCGCTGACGGTCAGGGTGCTGGGAAGCACGCCTGCGGGCGCGGAAACCAGGCCCGTAGCATACATCTGGACGATATCTCCGGGCTTGGCATTTCGAAATGACGGACCGATGGAGGGATCTCCCGCATACATCCCATCCGACCAAAACACGCACGCCGCGTAATTGTTCCCATTCGCGATGATCGGGAAGATGCCGGGAGAATGCGCCACCGCCGCGGCAGTCACGGAGTTGCTCGCGACGCCATCGTCGACGACTTGCACGGAGACCGTCCCCGAGATTCCGGTAGGCACCTGGAAATTGATTTGCGTGGGGGAGATGTAGTACAACGCCGCCGGGAGGTTGTTCACATTCACTTGCACGCCGCTCAGATTGGTGGGCAGATTATTGCCTAGTCCGGCGAAATCGGATGTGGTCCAGACCCGCCTCACAGTGCTCAGGCCGGTGCCCTTGACTTGCGCCCAAGACCCGGGCACCAATCCGCCGGAGATATAGGTCGCCCCGTTAGCCACCGAGCCCGCAGTCAGAGTGGGCGGAACCCAGCCAACGGCCTGCGCTTGTGTGACCGGCACCGTGAAGCCTGCGATGGAAACCGTGCCGGAGCGCGCTGGGCCGGTATTGGACGCGGCAACCAGCGTAACCGAGCCGGGGCCGGAATTGAGCGCATTACCGGCGAAAGTAATCCAAGCCGGCAGGTTCTGAACGGCCCAGGCGCAACCGGATGCGGTTTGGATGCTGGCAACCAGGTTGCCGCCGGAGGTGGCCAAGGCCGTAAACGAGAGCGGGCTGACGGTGTACGCGCAGGACGCGCCCGACGAGGGGGTCAGGACACGAACGCGATCGTTCGCATATTCCGCGACGTAGACATTGCCATGTGCGTCCACTGCCACGCCATTAGGCTGAATCGCGGCACTGGTGGCCGGACCGTTGTCGCCAAGCGTTTCGCCGCCTCCGGCGATGGTCGTAATCACACCTCCGGACACCTTGCGGACGCGACTGTTAACACCATCCGCGATGTAGAGGTTGCCGGCGGCGTCCAGGGCGACGCCCCAAGGGGAGTACAACTGGGCGCTGCTAGCCGGGCCGTTGTCTCCGCTGAAGCCGTACGTTCCGTTTCCCGCCACCGTGGTGATCACTCCGTTCGAGACCTCGCGAATCGCGTTGTTGTACGTGTCCGCGATGTATAGATTTCCGGCGGAGTCCAGCGCGACGCCCTGAGGGTTGCGCAGCTCGGCGCTGGTGGCCGGGCCGTTGTCGCCGCTGAAGCCGCACGTTCCATTTCCCGCCACAGTTGCCGTTCCTGATGCGTTGGATACCTCACGGATGCGGCAGTGATCCGAGTCGGCGATGTACACGCTGGCGGCGGAGTCCACGGCGACCCCGGTAGGATTATCGTACACACCGTAGAAGCCGGCGCACCCATCGCCCACCGAGTCTTTTTCCTGCCCGCACCCAGACCCGGGGCCTACTCTTTGGTTGATCACCCCGTTGGAGACCTCGCGTATTGCCTGATTCACCGTGTCGGCGATGTACAGGTTGCCAGCGGGGACCACGAAGACGCCCTGGGGCTGCGCCAACCTGGCGCTGGTGGCCGGGCCGCTGTTGCCGCTGTAGCCTGGGGTCCCATTTCCCGCCACCGTCGTGATCACCCCGCTCGAAACCTTGCGGATGCGGTTATTCTGCGTGTCGGCGATGTAAACGTCGCCGGCGGAATCCACGGCAACGCCCGATGGCTGGTCCAGTTGGGCGCTGGTGGCGGGGCCGTTGTCGCCGCCAAAGCCGGTTCCATTTCCGGCGATGGTGGCGATCACGGCGTTAGAGACTTTGCGGATGCGCTCGTAATCCACGATGTAAAGGTTGCCGGCGGAGTCCACTGCAACGCCTGTGGGCGTATTCAACCCGGCGCTGGTAGCCGGGCCGTTGTCGCCGCTGAAGCCGTACGTTCCGTTTCCCACCACGGTAGTGATCACCCCGTTGGAGACCTCTCGGATGCGGTCATTAACTGCGTCGGCGATATACAGGTTGCCGGCGGAATCCACGGCGACGCCCGAAGGCATGTACAACTTGGCGCTGGTGGCGGTGCCGTTGTCGCCGCTGTAGCCCGCCGTCCCGGTCCCCGCCACCGTGGTGATTACCCCGTTGGAGACCTTGCGGACGCGATTGTTACCGAAATCCGCGATGTAGAGATTGCCAGCGGAGTCCACGGCGACGCCCGCAGCGTAGGACGACAACGAGGCGCTGGTGGCCGGGCACCCGTCGCCCACCGTGTCTGTCTGCTGCGTGCACCCGGTCCCGCCGCCCGCTACGGTCGTGATCACCCCGTTCGAGACCTTGCGGATGCGGCTGTTCGCTTCATCCGCGATGTAGAGGTTGCCAGCGGAATCCACGGCGACGCCTTCGGGGTCCAGTTGGGCGCTGGTGGCCGGGCCGTTGTCCCCGCTGAAGTTGTACGTCCCATTTCCCGCGACCGTGGTGATGACCCCGTTGGACACCTTGCGGACGCGATTGTTACCACTATCGGCGATGTACAGGTTGCCGGCGGAGTCCACGGCGACGCCGTGAGGGGCGTACAACTCGGCGCTGGCGGCCGGTCCGTTGTCCCCGCTGAAACCGGCGGTCCCGTTTCCCGCGGCCACAGTCAGCTCGCCCGATGTGGCGCCCAGCCGAAGCACGAGGTTGTAGTCCGGTGCAACGATGAAGACATTCCCGCTGGAGTCTACAGCCACTCCTTGAGCGGTGCCGATACTGGCCGAAGTGCCCTGAACGTTCACCGGCAGAACGCCTCCGGCAATTGTATTGATAGTGTACGTCTGGCCAAACGCGGAACAGGCGACAGCCAGGATCAGCAAGCAGCGAAGCACTCGCACGTCATTCCTCCCGAAAGCCGGGGAAATTATGGCACATACTGCACTTGAAAGCAAGCGGGATACCGGCAAAACAGTTCTGAAAATCTGAAGTTAGGCGGGATTTTCATTTTGGAAATTCTGATCTCCGAATTGCAGTTTTTGGGAGCTTTTTCTCTGGGAGCTGTCTTTTGCCAACACCAAGCGCCAATTTCGCCCCACCGGAAAAACCAGAAATCGGAACCGGTTCGGGCCATGCCGACGGCTCGCCGGCGCACGCGGGCCCTCGGTCGAGAGCTTCGCTGCCGGAAAACAGTGGCCGATAATAGCGAATATCGCCGCGTTAAACGCTGTCTCTTGTGTCGGCAAAGGGGGTTATCCCGCGACGCGCGGAGGGCGAGGTGGGCCACTGTCCGAGTGGCCGACAACCCGCTCGGAGGGTGCAGCATGATGGGGAGGTTCCTTCCGGGCGCGCCATAGATCAACAGAATCGGGCATGCAGCTTCACCCTCCTGATTCGTATCAAGCTGGCATTGCGTTGGACAGTCCGTTCTCCTGCTGCAGATCACCCCCCTCCCCGAAGCATGGCCTGTTTCTTCAGATCTTCGGTGGCGCGTGCAACGCTTTCCGGCTTGCCCAGGTCGCGCCAGTAATCGCCGTCAGCGCGATAAGCCACAATCTTCTCTCCTTCGCCTGCCAGCCGCAGGTAGCACTGGACAATGGAGAACGCCCCTTCTTCGCTCATCATCCCCAGGAGGCG
>JBEKKO010000085.1:0-23544 GCA_050010695.1 Bryobacteraceae bacterium | reverse complement strand
TCATGGGGTTCTAAATGAAAGTCGAAGTGGTTCTCACCGAAGCCGACCTCGCGCAGGAGTTCACCGACGCTTTCGAAGCGCGCGATCTGCCCGAGAAATTCTTCTACTGGTTCCCGCGCTCGACGGCGGATTGGACCGCGCTGGCGGCCGACCCGGACCTTTACGGCGGCCTGTCGGCGACCTGGAAGGAACTGGGATCGAGCGCGTTTGAACTCGCCTCGCATTACCACGGGCGCGTGCCAGTCATCAGCTTCGGCGCCGGCGATGGCGCGCGCGACGCCCTGCTGCTGGGGGCCTTGAAAGATTTCGGCTGTGAGTGCCTCTACTTCCCGGTGGATTCGAGCCAGGGTCTGCTGGAGCTGGCGTCCGCCAAGGCCGAGGACAACGACATCGAAACGACCTGCATCAAGGCCGATATATCGAGCCCCGTGCACCTGGTGTACGCCGCCGATGCGGCCGATCCGCCGCGCCTGTTCGTGCTCTCCGGCAACACCCTCAGCTCGCTCGATCCGCTGGCCGAGATCCGCTACCTGGCGCAGTGCATGAAGCCCGGCGACCGGTTGATCATCGACGGCGAAATCCACCACGCGGAGCAGACCATGGAGCGGAACACCCGGCCCGCAGTGCGCAACTTCATTTGGGCAGTGCTTGAGAGCGTCGGCATCCAGCAGGCCAACGGCGAACTTCGATTCAACCAGAAACACGACGAGCGGCACGAGGGCCTGCACCTGATCACGCGCTATTTCCGCGCCGAAACCGACCTTTCCGCCACCGTGGTGAGCCAGAACGTCGCCCTACAGCGCGGCGAGCGCATAGGACTCAACTTCCAGTACGCCTATAGTCCGGAAGCTTTCCGCTGGCTGCTTTCCGAACACGGCGGGCTGGATCTGGTGCGGGTACACCTATCACCCGATGGCCGGTTCCTGACTGCAATCTGCAAGAAGTAGGAGCGCTGCGAGGCGGGAAAATGCCCGGCTCGGCCAGCGATATGCGGTCGAGCCGGTGAATTTGAAGCCCATCTCGACGCGTGAGAGGGCGCATTCATAGACTAACCGTACGGGGGGGTATATACAAGGCTAAGTTCCGATATAGAACCCCCATAACATCCGATATGAACGTAATCAACGTTATGAGTCCCTATAGCCGGGCTGCGATAACGTTTACTTAAACCAAATAGGCGCGCGGGTGTCGAGAAGAGTCTGTCTCGACACGGCACGCGCGAGTGCGTGCGCCACGTCGTTTGCCTAACCGGTCCTCATCCACCGCCCAACGTTCGCTCGAACAGCGCCAGAATGCGCTTGTATTCATCGGCCCAACTACTCGGCTCGGTGAAGGCGTGGTTCTCGACCGGATAGACGGCGAGCTGCCAGTTTTCTTTGCGCAACTCGATCAGGCGCTGGACCAGGCGCACGGTGTCGTTGAACTCGACGTTGGAGTCCACCATGCCGTGGCAGATGAGCAGGGCGCCCTTGAGACCCTCGGCGAAAAAAATCGGTGAAGAGCGCCGGTAGGCTTGCGCGTCGCTCTGCGGCAGGTTCAGCATGTCCGAAGTGTAGGCGTGATTGTACAGCGCCCAATCGGAAACCGGCCGCAGCGCGGCGCCGGCGGCGAAGGTGTCGCCCTGGGTGAACATCGCCATCAGGGTGAGAAAGCCGCCGTAGCTGCCGCCCCAGACGCCGATTCTCGCGGGGTTGACGCCGTGCCGGGCCACCAGGTATCGGGCGGCGTCGGTGATGTCGTCGAGGTCCTTGCCGCCCAGATGCCCGTAAACCGCGGTGCGCCAGTCGCGGCCATAGCCGGCCGAGCCGCGGTAATCGACGTCGATCACGATGAAACCGCGCTCCATCAGCAGGTGGTCGAACAGATACTCGCGGTAATAGGTGGCGCTCCACCAGCGGTTCACGTTCTGCAAGTATCCGGCGCCGTGCACGAACACCACGCCGGGGCCACCCTTGCGAAAACGGGACGGCTTGAAAAGGCGCGCCGGCACCTGGACGCCATCGCGCGCGGTGAAAGTAATAATCGGGACGTCAAGCCATGGATACGCCGCGAAATCGGGCGCGGGCGACGTAGTGAGGCGCTGCGGTTCGGCACCCGGCCGGTTCTCCTGCACGTAGAGATCGGGCGGCTGGTTGGTGTACGAGTAGACGTCGGCGATCCAGTGCCGATCGGGCGAAACCGTGGTGGTGTGCTTGCCGGGGCGGCCGGTGAGGCGGGTGAGCGGTCCACCTTCGCCGCTCATCTCATAGAGATGATCTTCGTAGGGCGAATCCTTGTTCGCCGTGATGTAAAAATGCGATTTGTCGCGCGACTGGCGCACCGCCAGCACTTCCCAATTGCCGGATGTCAAAGCGCGCGGCTCGCCGCCATCCCAGGCCACCGCGTAGAGCTGCGAATAACCGGTGTGCTCGGACTGGAAGTAGACTTCGCGGCCGTTCTTCATCCAGCCCAGCGTGGATACGCCGGGACCGCCAATCCAGGCGTCGTCATGGTGGTGCGCCAGCACCCGCGTCTTGCCGGTGGCGGGGTCCAGGGCGAAGACCCAGCGGTCTTTGTTGTCGGCGGAGCGGCCCAGCAGCGCGGCCTGGGAGCCATCCTCGCTCCAGACCGGCATCGCAAGCTCAACCTCGCGTTCCGGCGGCTCGGCGATGTGCGGACCGCGTCCTCCCTGTTCCGCGTTAGGCGCGGACGGCGTGGACGGTGCGGACTGAGGCGCGGAGCCAGACGCAGACGCCGCGGCTTTCTGGCCGTGATCCACCCATTTCATCTCGCCCGTCGCGGCATCGAACACCGCCAGGCGCGGGCGCGCTTGCGGGTCGCCCACGTTGGAGCGGCCACTCGATTCTTCGGTGTAAGCGCTGTCGGTGATCCAGTTGGGAATCGCGGTGTTCCTGGCGCCGGCCGCTTCCACCACGGTGGAGATCACGTACTTTTCGTCGGGCGAAAGCTGCAACTGCTCGACCGACTGGCGCGCCTCGAGCGTGAATGGCTTGCGCGGGTGTTCGCGCTTGCGTTTGGATTCGGCCTCCTCGCGGCGCGCCGCGCGCTCGCGGACCGTTTCGAAGAGCTCCTTCTGCTCCGTTTTGAGGCTCTCCTGGCTGGGGGTGGCGGGCTTCCGGTCGGCGGAAGGCTCGGCCGGCGCTGCGCCGCCGCGCCCACCACGCCCACCGAATCCACCTTCGAGGCCGGTTGGCCTGGCCGGCTGGGGTGCTCCGGCGGCGCGAATGTCGGTCATCTGCTCCAGGTAGCCGGTGTCGAGCGACATGATGTAAAGGTTGCCGCCGCGCGTGAAGTAGATTCGTTTGCCGTCCGGCAGAAAATGCGGGTCGGTCTCGGCTTCGGTTGTATCGGTGATCTGGCGGACTTGGCCGTTGGCCGAGTCATAGAGGAACAGGTCGCCGTCGCGAGAAAAAACCGTAAGCCGCTGGTCGCGCGAAATTTGGCCGAAGGCGGGCGGCGCCTGTTTGGCTTCCGCATCGTCGAGTTTGCGCGGAGCCGATCCGTCGCGCCCCACCACGTACGTATCGAGCGGCGCATCCGGTTTGTCGCCGGCTTGCTTCCACTGGAAGAAGATGCGCTGGCTGTCGAAGGACCAGCGGATCTGCACCGGCTCGTAGCCCACCAGCGCGGGGCCGCGCATGAGGTTGTCCACCGTGAGCGAGAATTTCTCCGCCGTCCGGGCCTGGATAATGAACAGCGCCAGCCCGAGGGGGATCAGGGTCTTTCGGGTCAAGACAGCATCATATCGCAACCGGCCGGACCGAATGCCCGCCATCCTTCTCTCTGTTTATGGACGTCCCATTGTCGCCGGGCGGCGCGATGTCGCATACTGGGATTGGCGGACGCGCCATGGCGAAGCCATCCATTTCCCCCGACACCGAGATCGTTGAGCAGCGCCGACTGGTTCCGCTCTATCGCGTCGTCCTGCTCGACGACAACGACCACACTTACGATTACGTCATCGAGATGTTGCAGAAGATTTTCATCTTCAGCCTGGAACAGGCCTACCATCATGCCGAGGAAGTGGACCGCGCGGGCCGCACCGCGCTGATCACCTGCGAATTGCCGGAAGCCGAATTCGCCCGCGATCAGATCCAATCATTCGGCCCGGATACACGCCTGCCGCGCTCGCAGGGCTCCATGTCGGCCGTGGTCGAACCGGCCGGTTGAGCGGCGTGGCGCACGCAGCCTGCTACCGCTCACTGATGGTCGCGGCTCTGAAGGCGCATCGGAGCCGCGACCGTAAGGGAGCGGTAGGCAGGGGCAACCTCCCGCTACTGCTTCTTCGTGTCGCCGAAGGTGATGGTGGATTCGCCCGCGTACTTGTGATAGTTGCGGAAATCGATCGTGTTGCGGCTGCACATGTCGGTGCCGCGCTGGCAGGTCAGATTCTCCGAGTGAACCGGCAGCAGGTACTTTCTGGCATCGCCCAGTTGCACATACTCATAGTCGGTGGCGGATTCCACATGGTCGGAGGGAAAGTCCTTGGGCAGATCGTACGCCCGTTCCTCGATGCGCAGCACGCGCGCGGTCTGCGGGTCGATCCACACCGCTCCTTTGTACGCCGGCATATAGCTTTGCGACGACACGATGATGTTCCAGTGCGAGTGCGGGTGATCCACCGTGTAATCGTAGACGTGGGCGTTGACACCGGCGATGCGCTCGGTCTGGCGGAAGCGGAATTGGGCGTCGCTGGCCGGCGAGAACAGGTCGACCAACACGGTGCCGAATTCGCCCGTAGACCATGCGCCGTCGGTATCCTTAAAGCTATCGCGCGGCTTGTTATTGACCCTGATGTTGCGATAGTCTTCTTTCCCGTTCTCATAGATCACAGAGGCCGTAACCAGGTCGACGGACCGCCAATCGGCCGGCCGAGTCTGGCTGGCGTAACGGGCGATATCCTCCTGGCACATGTAATTGGGCAAGCCCTCGGTGAAATCGAACGCCGCCCCGGCGGCCCTGCGGATCAGGTCGTCGCCGTGCTGAGGCCGCGCCTCCGGAACGGGCGCCTCGTCCACATCGCGGTAAGCCGGCGCCGGAGGCGGCACCGCGGCCTCGGCCGTCTCAGTCCGCGCGGCGGCAGCAGGCGGAGCGGTAACGGGCTGCGCATTGCCGGCCGTTCCGGTTTGCGCCGCCGGCTCGGCAGGCGTGTCGGCGGCATGCTCGCGCGCCGCGTCAACCGGCCTGCCGCGGTGCAAAACGGGCGGGCCGGGATCGTTGGCATCCGGCTTGGGAGGCGGCGGCGTCACGTGTGTAACCGGCGCGGCTGCCTCTGCGCCGGGTGGGTGGGCGTCCTTCGGATTGTCCTTCCAGGTATCGACCGCACCGCCGTCTTTGTCCTTCGCAGCCGCGGTTTGCGCGCCCGCGGCTTTCTCCCAATACACATTCACGGCGATCAGGTAGCCCTTTTCATCCTCGGGACCCTCCACCGACAACTGGTCTCCGGGGGCGAACTGCGGGTTCTTGACCTCTTCGCCGTTCTTGAAGAACTTGGTCTTGTCGTTGCGCTTGAAATCAACCTGGCGGTCGTCGTCGAGCGCGATGGTGACGGTCTTGGCATCCATCTGCTGCAACTTGCCGCGGAAGCTGGGCATAGGCTGCCCCTTGGTGGAGCTGTTGGGATTCGTCTTGCTGCGCCCGAGTGGAATGCTGGGGCTGCTAGGATAGTTTCCCGGATTTCCGTTGGGGTAGCCTCCCGGCGGATAACCACCGGGCGGATAGGTTTGCGCACTCGCGGCGCCGGCCGCGAGCAGCCAAATGGCGAACAAGGCGCCGGTGTGCGGGAGAACACTGCCGGCATGAGACACACTTCGGGCAGGCTCGAACGTTTCCATCACCACATGAGATGCGGCGCGCCCGGCCCAGGTTACCGGGTACAATCCGGCACGTAAAATGCCGATAACAGTTCCAGGCTGGAGACTTCCTCGGCTAAAGTGAAGGGGAGAGATGCTGTGAACCCAAGCCGGTTACTGGTCTTCGACACCGACCCCGCCCTCCACGAGTTTGTCGCCACCGCGCTGAAGCGCGAAGGGCGCTCCATTCAGGACGCTTACGACCGGCACGAAGCACTGGAGGCGCTGCGCCATTCCGACTGCGACGTGGTGCTAGCCGGGCAGGGCCGCAATGGCGACGAGGGGCTGAAACTGCTGCGCCGCATGCGCTCCATCCGCCCCGAGGCCAAAGTCATCATGGCCGGCAGCCGCGATCCGGCCGGCGCGGTCGCGGCGATTCGCGCGCGCGCCTACGCCTATTTTCACAAGCCGCTTCCCGCCGGCCCGCTGGCCGACATGGTGCAACTGGCGCTCGACGCCACCGCCTGGCGCGACGACATCCGGGTGGTTTCCGCCCGCCTGGAATGGATCACCCTCGACGTGCGCTGCAAGCTCGAAGCCGCCGAGCGCACCACGCAGTTCATCCGCGAAATGCTGACGGACCTGGAGCCGCAGATGGCGGAGGACGTCGCCGCCGCGTTCCGTGAGCTGCTCATCAACGGCATCGAACATGGCGCCAAGTCCGACGCGCACAAGCGAGTGCGGGCTTCGCTGCTGCGCACCTCGCGCGCGGTGATCGCGTACATCGCCGATCCCGGTAAGGGCTTCTCACTGCAGGCCCTGCCGCACGCCGCCATCTCCAACCCCGATGGCTCGCCCATCAAGCACGTCGAATACCGCGAAGAGCAGGGCCAGCGCGCCGGCGGTTTCGGCATCCTCATGTCCCGCCACCTGGTCGATGAGCTGCTCTATAACCAGCGCGGCAACGCCGTGCTGGCGGTGAAGTACCTGAAATAGGGGGAGTGCGGGCAAGCTAAGAGCATGCCCCACCAACGGCACGCCCAGTATTGGTGGGGCACGCTCTAGCTTGCTGAACAACGCAAGAACACGACCAGCCACCGATAAACACAGATGAACACAGATTGAAAAGAACTCGCTTAATCGCCCGTACCACTAAGTTGCCCGTACCACGCCTGCACAAACTGTTGTTCTTTTCGACAAAGAGGTCTGAAAGGCTGTAAAATGTTAGCTAGATATGCTCACGCGGCGTGGCTGGATACTCGGTGCCGGCTCAATGGGGGTTTCCGCTCTCCTGCCGGCGGCACAAGGGACAGACTGGCCGCAGTTCCGCGGGGCAGATCGTAGTAATGCCTCTAGGGAAACGGGCCTTTTGCGCAGATGGCCGGCCGGCGGGCCGAAACGTCTCTGGTCGGTCCCGCTGGAACAGGGGTATGCCGGCGCCTCGATCATCCGGGGCCGTGTCTACCACCACGATTACGACGCGAAAAAGTCGGAGTGGATCGTGAACTGCCGCGGTCTGGCCGATGGCAAGCAGATCTGGCAGTTCCGGGAGGCGCGCGAGATCCGTCCCAACCACGCCATCACGCGGACGGTTCCGGCGGTGGACGGCAGGTTCGCGATTTCGCTCGATCCGAAAGCCGTGCTGCATTGCCTGGATATCCGGACGGGCAAACAGATCTGGCGCAGGAGCCTGGTCGAGGAATACAAGGCCACCATCCCGTCGTGGTACAACGGCCAGAATCCGTTGCAAGAAGAAGACCGGGTGATTATCGCGACCGGCGGAGCGGCCATCATGGTCGCGCTCGAAAAGGCTACCGGCAAGGAAATCTGGCGCACGCCGAATCCGGGGCAACTCTTCATGTCGCACGCTTCGGTGATGCCGGCCGTCCTTGGCGGAGTCAGGCAGTATCTCTATGGAACGCTGGCCGGACCGCTGGGGGTTGCCGCGAAGGATGGCAAGCTGCTGTGGGCGTTTCCCCGCAAGTTCAATGTGGCGGTGGCGCCTTCGCCGGTCGCCGTGAGCGAGGAATTAGTCTTCATGACCGCCAGCTACGACGCAGGCAGCGTGATGGTTCGGGTGCGGCGCACCGGAGACGCCTTCCAAGCCGAGAGCGTCTTCGACATGCAGCACAACGAGTGGAACTCCGAAGTGCACACGCCAATCGTGTACAAGGGCCACCTGTTCGCGGTCGGGAAAAAGAAGCGCGGCTTGTTCACTTGTTTGAGTTTCGACGGCAAGGAAATCTGGACCAGCGAGGGGAAAGCTTCGTTCGGCCTGGGCAGCTTTCTGCTGGCTGACGGCATGTTCTTCGTCATGGATGGCGACACGGGCAAGCTGCGTTTGCTCGAGGCGAGCACGGCCGGATACAACGAACTCTCGATCGCCCCGGTTCTCTCGGGAGAGGAAGTCTGGGGGCCTATGGCATTGTCGGATGGCAAGCTCGTCGTTCGAGACTTGAACCAGATGATATGTCTTGACGTTAGAGGATGATAGGGGCACAAGGAGATCGCGCCATGCAATACCGGCACGTTCAGGCGATAGGTGGCAAAGGCGCCGCTTCCGACAGATTCACCGCGACGCTGCGCGGCCTCGCGGTTGACGTTCACGGGCAACTCTATGCCGCCGGCGATTCCGAAATCAAGGTCTTCGATGCCGCTGGCCGGCTGAAGCGGCGATGGCCGACCACGAGCCCGGTGCACTCTGTCGCGGTGGCCAGCGACGGAGCGGTATACGCCGGCCAAGTCGGACAGATCGAGATTTTCGACGGCCTCGGAAAGCTGCTCGACACCTGGCGGGACGCAAAGCTGTTCGGCCCGGTGACGGCCATCGGCTTCACCAAGGACAGCGTGCTGGCCGCGGATGTGGCGGACCGCGCGATCCGGCGCTTCGACCGCAGCCGCAAATTCCTCAACAACATCGGCAAAGACAACCAGGTAAAGGGCCTGCTGATCCCGAACGGCGTGGTGGATTTCGCCGTCGACGCGCATGACACGATTTACGCAGCCAACCCGGGCAAGCATCGCATCGAGAAGTATACGCCGGACGGCGAGTTGCTCGGGCATATCGGGCGGTTCGACGGGATCGATCCGGCGGGGTTCACCGGTTGCTGCAATCCGACTAACGTGGCGGTCCGCGATGCCATTTTCACCACCGAAAAAGCCGGACCGCGCGTCAAGTCCTATGATTTCACGGGGAAACTGCTGGCCGTGATCGCGACCGACCTGTTCGACGCCAATTGCAAGAACATGAGCATCGCGGTGGATGCGCGCAACCGCGTCTATGTCGCCGATACGGTGAAGCTCGAAATCTTCGTTTTCGAACCGGTGAACGTATGAGCCAAGACCTGACAAGACGGGACCTGTTCGCCAAGGTAGGCCGCGGGACGGTTCTGGCGGTGCTGGCCGGGGGCGCGGGCTTCCTGGTCAAGAAGGCCAACGGGCAGGTGGTGTGGCAGGTGAATGCGTCGCGCTGCATCAACAGCCGGCTGGGCGAGGTCGGCGTGGAGGCGTGCAATCTCTGCACCACCGAGTGCGTGGTGGCGCTTTCGGCGGTGCGCGCGGTCAATGAGTATTCCAAGTGCGGCCGCTGCAACATCTGCCCGGCGTACTTCAACATCTCGAGCGCGGTGAACGAACAGGGGCAACCCAGCGAGAAGCTTTGTCCGCGCGAAGCGATCGCGCGCAAGCCGATCGGCAAGGTCGATCCCGAGGACCCGGCCAACAACTTCTACGAGTACATCATCGACGAAGAAAAGTGCGACGGCTGCGGAAAGTGTGTCATGAAATGCAAGGATCCGCTGGGCTTGGGGTCGATCACACTGCGGGTCCGCTATGACAAGTGCGTGAATTGCAACTCGTGCTCCATCTCGCGGGCGTGTCCGCAGAACGCTTTGATGCAACTGCCGGTCGAACAGGCCCTCCAGCCGGTCGTGCTCAAGCGAACGGGATAGCATGAGCGTGCTGCCACAGCTCGGGCGCCGGGCATGGGCTCTTGCGCTGATCGTTCTTGCGCTGGGCGCCGTGTTGAGTGCGCCGGCCCAGACAATCGACTACCAGCGGCCCGTGGAAACGGCTCCCCAGGCGGATGCCATTGGCGGCGGCTACCAGACGCCCGCGGTGCAGAAGCCGAAACCGCGGGACCACTGGCTACAAGTGGTGGATGTGGCGGCGTTGGCTGCCATGATGGGGATCTCGGTTTGGCTGGTGCTGAAGCGGCGCAGCCGAAAATGGCTGGTGGCGATCGCCATTGGCTGCCTCGGGTATTTTGGCTTCTACCGCGAGGGCTGCATCTGCCCCATCGGCTCGCTGCAGAACGTGGTGGTGGCCATCACGGATCCAAAATATTCCATCCCCATCGTGGTGACGGCGACATTTGTTTTGCCGCTGGTGGTGGCGCTGTTTTTCGGCCGCGCTTTTTGCGGAGGCGTTTGCGCGCTGGGCGCGATTCAGGAACTGGTGGTGCTGAAGCCGGTCCAGGTGCCGCGGCGGCTCGACCGGGCGCTGGGCCTGTTGAAGTATGTGTACCTGGGTACCGTGATCCTGTTCGCCGTGAAGCCTGCACTGGGGCGCGATTTTCTGATCTGCCGGTTCGACCCGTTTGTCGGCTTCTTCCGGCGAACCGGCACGCCGCACATGCTGCTGCTGGGCGGGGCGTTTCTGGTGGTGGGCATGTTCGTGGGCCGGCCCTATTGCCGCTATCTGTGCCCGTATGGCGGAGTGCTGGCGTGGTGCGCGCGGCTGGCCCGCCGCGGTGTGACGATCACGCCGAACCGGGAACTGGATTGCGGCCTGTGCGCAGAGGCCTGCCCGTACGGCGCCATCGAGGAGATGCGGGCCGTTGGCCGGAATTGTCTGTACTGCGCCCGATGCTACTCGTCGTGCCCCAACGACGGCGAACTGGCTCGCGCCAAGGCGGGATTAGTCCAGTTATCGGGAGCCGCACCATTATGACCGGCGACAGGCAACCATCCATCGCGCGAACCGGGAGCTGGATTGCCGGTTGGCTGGTGGCATTATGCGTGGCGATTCTGCTCACCGACTACGTGGTGGCCAGCCGGCGGGCGCCGGGCGACGACAAACTCATCAAGGAATTGCAGCAACAGACGAAGAGCGATGCATCACTCGCACCCAGACTGGCCGCCGAGCAGAAAAGAGTTACGGCTGCGCGGCGCGCGCGGAAGAGCCGGGACAACGCCGTCGCGTGGGCACTGATTGCGGCGGCGAGCGCGTTTATTGGGTTTGCCAAGCGGCAGATAGGGAAGGAAAAGCCGGCGGCGCCTGCGGCGCATGGCAATGAGCGCAAGAGCGCGACCAGGGGCGTCCGCCCCACTTTGGCTGCGGCCGAGCTGGATCTGACCTTCGTCGACCGGATGGTGTCCGAAATCGGCCGTGGCAGAGAGGCGGCCATTCCGTTGCTGCAAGCTATCCAGGCGCACTATCGATATTTACCGGATGAGGCTCTGCGCCGCCTCTGCGAACTCACCGAGATCACGCCGGCTGAGGTCGCGGGCACGTCGTCGTTCTATGCCCGGTTCCGCCGCTCGCCGGTGGGTGAGCACATCGTCCGCGTCTGCCACGGGACAGCTTGCCACGTTTCCGGAGCGCGCCAGATCACCGAAGAACTGCGCCGTTATCTGGCGATCCCCGATGGCGAAGATACCGATGCCGCGCGCCTGTTCACGCTCGATGAGGTAGCCTGCCTGGGTTGCTGCAGCCTGGCGCCGGTGCTGATGGTGGATGAACACACGGCCGGCAAACTGACGCCCGCCAGTGCGTGCGACGCGTTGAAGCTCGGCGAGGGGAAAGAGCTGACGGCATGAAGCGCGGCGCAGTCGAGATTCGGGTCGGCCTCGGTTCCTGCGGGGTCGCCAGCGGCGCCGAGCCAGTGCGCGATGCGCTCTTGCGGGCGGCGAAGGAAGCGGGCGCCAACGGCATTGTCAAGACGGTTGGCTGTAACGGGATGTGCCATCGCGAGCCGTTGGTGGAAGTGGTCTCGCCCGAAGGCGCGGTCGCGCTCTATGGCAACGTGACCGCGGGGACGGCCCAGCAGATCGCCCGCAGGCACCTCCGCCCCAACCGCATTGCGACGTGGGTGCGCTGGCAGGTGGACAACCTGAAAGAGGGTTGGCGGGCGGGGTACCCTCTGGGTCCGCCTGCCCCACAAGGCGCGCACCTGGCCAAGCAGAAGCGGATCGTGCTGGAGAACTGCGGCACCATCGATCCGCTCAACATCGACGACTACCTGGCCCGCGACGGCTACCGCGCTCTCGCCATGTGCCTGGAGGCGAAGCGCATCACTGCGGACGAGGCGATCGCCGCGATTTCGGGTTCCGGTTTGCGCGGGCGCGGCGGCGCGGGCTTTCCGACCGGACGTAAATGGGCGCTCGGGCGTGCCCAAGCGGACCCGATCAAATACGTCATCTGCAACGGCGATGAAGGCGATCCCGGCGCCTTCATGGACCGGCTGGTGCTCGAATCCGACCCGCACCGGGTACTGGAGGGGCTGGCCATCGCGGCATACGCGATAGGCGCTACCGAGGGCTACCTGTACATTCGCGCCGAGTACCCGCAGGCCGTGCGCCACACGCGGGCGGCCATCCGGCAGGCCGAGGAGCGCGGCTTCCTCGGTCAAAACATTCGCGGCTCCCGGTTTTCGCTGCGGCTGGAGGTTCGCGAGGGTGCCGGCGCGTTCGTCTGCGGCGAGGAGACCGCGCTGCTCCAGTCGCTCGAGGGCAAACGCGGCATGCCGAAGCTGCGGCCTCCGTACCCCGTTGAGCGCGGGTTTCGCGGTCACCCGACCGTCATCAACAACGTCGAGACGCTGGCCTGCGTACCCTGGATTATCCGCCATGGCGGCGGCGCGTTTGCTGCGCTCGGCACCGCGAACAGCCGGGGAACCAAGGTCTTCGCGTTGGCCGGGAAGATCAACCGAGGCGGCCTGATCGAAGTTCCCATGGGCATCACGATACGCGAAGTGGTGGAGGATATCGGCGGCGGCATTCGCAACGGGCGGGCGTTCAAAGCCGTGCAACTGGGCGGACCGTCCGGAGGGTGCATCCCGGAGCGGCTTGCCGACACGCCGATTGACTATGACGCCCTGGCGCAGACCGGCGCCATCATGGGTTCCGGCGGGTTGGTGGTACTCGACGACCGCGATTGCATGGTCGATATCGCCCGCTTCTTCCTGAAGTTCACCCAGGCCGAATCCTGTGGCAAGTGCACCTTCTGCCGGATCGGCACCAAACGCATGCTCGAAATTCTCGAGCGCATCTGCGAGGGAAAAGGCAGGACGGACGATCTGGAGAAGCTCGAGGTGCTGGCCGATTATGTCGGCCGCGCCAGCCTGTGCGGGCTCGGCCAGAATGCGCCGAACCCGGTGCTGACCACGCTTCAGTATTTCCGCGAAGAGTACGAAGCGCACATCCACGAACGGCGCTGCCCGGCCGGACGCTGCCCGGCGCTGATCCGGTACCGGGTGACGGACAACTGCATCGGCTGCACGCTCTGCGCGCAAGCCTGCCCGGTCGGCGCCATCGCCTATCGCCCGTACGAGAAGCACGAAGTGGACGACCGGCTCTGCACGCGTTGCGATATGTGCCGGCAAGCTTGCCAGGACGAAGCAATCGAGGTCTTATAGGCGCGCCATGATTAGCTTGACGATCGACGGCCGGCGGATCAGCGTGGCGCCAGGGACCACCGTCTTGGAGGCGGCCCAGTGGCTTGGCATTCGCATTCCGACCATGTGCCACGTGCCGGGGATCGAGCCGGCGTCGTCGTGCTTCCTCTGCGCGGTCCAGATCGAAGGCCGCCGCACGCTCTCGCCCGCCTGCGGCATGCCCGTGGCGGAAGGCATGGTGGTCGTCACCGAAAGCGAGGACATCCGCACCGCGCGCAAGATGGCGCTGGAGCTTCTGCTCTCCGATCACGCCGGAGAGTGCGTCGCGCCGTGTGCGGCCGAATGCCCGGCGGGGCTGGACATTCCGGGATTCGTCTATGGCATCGCGACGGGGGACACGCGCCGCTCGATGGAAGCGATCGCGGACCGGCTAGCGCTGCCAGGTTCGCTCGGGCGCATCTGCCCGCGTTTGTGCGAGCGGCAATGCCGCCGCTCGGATCTCGATCAGGGCCTGGCGATCGGCGCGCTGCACCGCTACGTGGCCGACCTGGACAGTGGGGCTGCGCCCTACACGCCGCCGCGCGCGCCATCCACCGGCAAATCGGTTGCGATAGTGGGTGCGGGGCCCGCGGGTCTGGCCGCCGCTTACTATCTTCTGCAACAAGGCCACGACTGCACGCTGTTCGATGCCCACTCGCTCCCCGGCGGCATGTTGCGCTACGGAATTCCGGCCAATCGCCTGCCGAAGGACGCGCTGGATGCTGAGATCGCGGGCGTCCTGCGGCTCGGCGCGCGGTTCCACATGTGCGAACGGTGGGGCGAGCACTTCACCCTCGCCGGCTTGCGTGAGCGGCACGACGCGGTGTTCGTGGCCATCGGGGCGCAGCGTGCACAGGGGCTCCGTTGCGAAGGCGGGGAGCACGCCCTGGCGGGGATCGGCTTTCTGGAGCGCGTGGCCAACGGCGAGCCGGTCGAGTTGGGTGACGATGTCGTCGTGATCGGTGGCGGCAATACCGCTATCGACTGCGCCCGCTCCGCAGTGCGCTTAGGCGCCCGGAACGTGCGGGTCCTCTATCGCCGCAACCGGCAGGAGATGCCGTCTCTGATGGAGGAGGTGGAGGCCGCCGAAGCCGAGGGAGTGCAGATCGACCTGCTGGTCGCGCCGGTGCGGCTGGCGCCGAGCGGCCGCAGCCTGTTGCTGACGTGCCAGCGAATGACGCTCGGCGAAGCCGACGCCTCGGGGCGCCGCCGGCCGGTAGCGCTCGATGGCTCCGAGTTCACGACGGAGTGCTCCAGCGTGATCGCGGCCACGGGGCAATCGGTCGAGCGCTCGCTGGCCGAGCGGGAGGGACTCGCAGTGACCGCCTGGGGCATCGCCGCCGATGAAAGGACGCTCGCGACCAACCTGCCTGGAGTGTTCGCCGGCGGCGACGCAGTGCTGGGCGCGGATCTCGCCGTCCGCGCGGTGACCGCGGGAAGAATGGCGGCGGCCTCGATTCATCAGTTCCTGTCGGGCGAAACCGTCATCGGCGAACCGGCGATGGCCGGCATCGGCCTGCGCCCGATGGACGATGCCGAGCGGGCCGCGATTTTTCGCTTGATCGAGCAGGCCGCCCGCGTGCGTGCACCGGAAATCCCCATGGAACGGCGGTTAGTGAGCTTCGACGAGGTGGAAGGCCGGCTGCCGGACGAGGACGCCGCGCGCGAGGCTCGCCGTTGCCTCACCTGCGGCTGTCGCAAAGCGGACTGCTGCCTGGTTCGATCGCTGGCAACCGAGTACGGCGCCGATGTGTATCGCTTTGCGGGCGCACGCCGCCGCTTCTCGCAGGACCTCTCGCATCCTGAGGTGATCTACGAGCCGGGCAAGTGCATCTGTTGCGACGCGTGCGTGCGGATCGCCGCCGCCGCTCAAGAACAGCCCGGGCTCGCGCTGATCGGCCGCGGCTTCGATGTCGCCGTGGGAGTGCCGTTCGGCCAGCCGCTTTCGAGCGGGTTGCGCAAAGTGGCGCAAGAGTGCGCCGCGGCTTGCCCGACCGGCGCACTCGCCTTGCGCACAGCTCGCGCCTGCGAGAGTTGCTCGCTGGCCGGCTGTCCTTAGAAAATGAGCTTCAATGCGAACTGAATGCGCCGTGGATCCTGCGCGGAGACCACCTGGCCGAAAGTGGGCGACCCGAGGAAATTATCGGGAAGGTTGAAATTCGCGTGATTCAAAGCGTTAAAGAATTCCGTGCGGAATTGGACGTTGAGGCGCTCCGTGACGGCGGTGTTCTTGACCACCGAGAAGTTCACCGCCCGCAGGCCTGGACCGCTGAGAATGTTGCGGCCCGCGTTGCCGAAACTGCCATAGGGCGGAGTCGTGAAGTCCGCCGTGTCGAACCACTCCTGCGGCGTGGAACGCGAAAGCACCGGATTGCCGGCCACGTTCGGCCGGTCGTTGGCGCCGAAACCCAATTGCGAAATGCCGGTGTTCGTGTTGTCCTCATCCGGCAGCAGCGCCACGGTGAACGGTTGGCCGGTCTGGAACGTCAGTACGCCGAAACTCTGCCATCCGCCGAGCCAGCGATGGCGCTTGCAGAACGGCAGATCGTACGCATAGCTGAGCGTGAAGCGCTGGCGGATGTCGAAATCGGAGCGGCCGCGCTCCGCGCTGAGATTATAACTGTTCTGGGGAAAGTTCGGATCTCCGGTCGTGTTGAAGAACCCGGAAGCGTCGTCAATCGACTTAGCGTAGGTGTAAGACGCCAGCAAAGACAATCCCTGCCAAAGGCGTTGCTGGAGCCGGGCCTGAAGACTGTTATAAGTCGAGTTAGCTTGTGACTCGATGATGTCGATCTCCGAGAAATTCGGATTCGGACCGGGGTTCTCTTGATTGGCGGAAGGTTGCGGCTGGTCGATATTGCGCGAATCGATCAGATGCGTGCCCTTCGATCCGACATAAGCAATCTCCAGCACTCTCGATTTTCCAAGCTGCCGCTGCACGCCGAAATTCCACTGCTCGACATAGGGTGTGTGAAGGTCGCTTTGGAACGCGATCGCCGATCCTGGATAGGGAACGGGGAAGTTATTCGGGAACGGATTCGATAACGACAGGTTCACCAGGCCCTGAATCGGATAATAGAGATTGAAATTGTAGTAAGGTGCGCTGAAGTAGAGACCTTCGCCGGGCGCGAGTGAGGATTGGTCATAGTGAATCCCATACGCGGCCCGGAGTACGGTTGTATCTCGCCCGCCCGGAGACCACGCCAAACCGATCTGCGGAGCGAAGTCATGATAGTCCTGATGGTAGCCGCCCCGGGGGAACCCGGTCTGTCCCAGTTGGACGAGCGATCCGGTTGCCTGGTCGTACACATCGGCGCGATTGGCGGCATCGACCGCGGGGGAGTTGTACTCATAGCGCAATCCCAGAGTCAGCACTAAGTCTCGGCGCAGGCGCCACGCGTCATTGGCGAATAAGTCATAGCTGCGGGTGCGCAGGTGTTCCGGATTGTTTTCCGTCGCGCCGCCGGTCTCAGTCGGAGCGCCGAGCAATAGCTCCTCCAGCGGGTTGCCCAGCAGGAGACCGGTGAAATTGAAGAATCCGCGCGATTCGATATCGCGGTAGGCGTTCTGTTGCAAAAGGCGCAGGTCCAATCCAAACTTCACCAGGTGCCGGCCGCGCACCCAGGTCGCGTTGTCGGCGATCTGATAAGTGTTGATGGTTCCGTGCTCTGGTGTGGTAGGATCGTCCCCGATAGCCGAGAAGCCATTCACCGAGGTCAACGTCAATCCCCAGTCGCGCGGATTCGTCGAAAGCTCGGGCAGGCCGAGTTGGCCGTTGATGCTGGTGCCCTGGCCCTGCTGGTAATCGCCATTCGAAACTCGATTGAAAGCCAGCCGCAATTCATTGAGCAGCGCCGGCGTGAAGATATGCGTCTCGCCCAAAGCCACATTTTGCGCGCGGCTCGGAACCTGGATGCCGTAACCCGGTATCGAGGCGTCTCCCGACGAGCCGGCGAACGGATCGAATAGGTTGTCATCCACGAAGCTGTAGCGTGCAAAGAGATTGTCGGATTGCCTGAAGGAATGGTCCAGCCGGACGTCGAACTGATTCTGGCCGTCCGTGAGCGACGGCGAGGATACGAAATTCGCTGCGGGTGCGTTGCGGTTCGGAAGCGGGTAGAGCGCCGCAATCGCCATGCCGATCGGGTTCAAGTAATACTGCGGAACCTGGTTGCCGGGAAGCGGCTGCCCGCTGGCAGGGTCTACCGCAACCAGGTTGCTTAAAGAAAAATCGCCGTTGCGTTCCGCCAGGGTCGGCACATTGGTGACCAGCGTCTGGCCGGCCGCCGTTCGCGTGCCCTGGTAATCGACGAAGAAAAACGTCCGGTCCCTGACCAGCGGTCCGCCCAGCGTTCCGCCGAACTGGTTGCGCCGGTACTTTGGCGCCGGCTGACCGGAAGGCGCGAAGAAGTTGGTGCCATCGAGCGCGCCATCGCTGAAGAACTCATACGCAGTGCCGTGGAACTGGTTGCCGCCGGAGCGTGTGACTACGTTGATCTGTCCGCCCGCGTTTCTGCCGAAGCTTGTGTCGTAGGTGGAAGTCGCGACTTCGAACTCGCGGATCGCATCCACCGGCGGCGTCACGCTGACGCCGTTCAGCTTGGGATCGCCATTGTAGGCTCCATCCAATAGGAAGTTGTTCGCATCCTCGCGCGCTCCATTGACGCTGATGGAGAAAGCGCCGCGGACCGATCCCGCCGAGCCTTCGGCCGCCGGCGCCACGCCTGGCAGCAGCAGGCTGAGCTCGAAGAAATCGCGCCCGTCGAGCGGAATCCCAAGCACCTGCCGGTTGTCGATGACGCCGCCCATGGCAGGCGATTCCGGCCGCACCAGCGGCGCGATTCCGGCCACGTCGACGGTCACCTTGCCTGCCGCGTCCAAGCTGAGTTCCACGTGAATATCCTGGTCCCGATCCACCTCCACGATCAACGTCCGGGCGTTTTTCAGAAAACCCTGGTGTTCGGCTTCCAGACGATATTCGCCGGGCGGGACGGCGGTAATCGTGAACTCTCCACGCGCGTCGCTGACCGCGCTCCTTTGCGCGCCGGTTTCCTGGCGGGTCAAGGTGACGGTGGTTCCCGACACATGCGCGCCGCTCGGGTCCGCGATCACCCCTCTCACGACGCCAGCGACGGTTTGGGCGTTCGCCGTCCCGACCCAGGCGATGACGGCGATCGCCAATCTCAAGTGGCCCATCAGTCTGGCGTGTACGAGTTTTCTCTCATCGGGCAGCCAACACCTGGTTGAGTCGGTGGTCATGCGAGACTTGATTCTCCCTGAGTCTTCCAGCTTAAGTCCACTCCGGAGCGTCAGCGGCGCGCGAGGGACAGCCGGAACGCCGCCATCTCCTCGCTGTTGCGAACCAGCAGGACGTCGCCGACCAGCACCGGGTGATTCCAGGTCTTGCCCTCGATCGCCGGGAACCGCGCGAGCTCAGTGAACTTGTCGGGGGTCGCCGCAACCAGCGCCAGTTCGCCTTCCTCCGACAGCACCAGCAGCAAGTCCTGGTCCGATAACAGGAGGAGCTGGCCGTAGCCGTAGCGTCCGCCTTTCCACTTGCGCGTGCCGTCCTTCAGGTCGACGCACGCGAGGATGCCGCCGTCGAAGCCGAAGGCATGGCCGTTGTGAACGACGAAGTCGTTGAAGTATGGCTTGAGCCCGAGCGACGTCCAGCGCTGTTCGACGGTCCATCCGCCGGGAGCGTGCGCGACCGCGATGCGGCGGAAGCCGGTTCCCCCGCCGGCGGTCAAGGCCATCATGAGGACGTTGCCGTCCGAGGTCAGGGCCGGCTGCACGATGCGGGTGTCCGACGGCCACGGGTACTGCCAAAGCAGCGTGCCGTTGGCCGGCGCGACGCTGGTCGCGCCGTGTGCGCTCATCAGCAGGACCTGCGCGACTCCGTCGATCGTCACTAGATGTGGCGAGCTGTAGCTGTCGCCGCCGTCCGGGCCGGACCAGCGCGGTTCGCCGGTGGCGAGGTCGTAAGCGGCGAGCCGGCCGGCGGCGGCGACGATGACGAGGTCATCGACCACCAATGGCGAGCTCGCGAAGCCCCAGCCCGGGACCTTCGTGTGGGTATCGGAGGCAGCGTTGCGCGACCACACCACGGCGCCGTTACCGGCGTCGAGCGCATTCAGGATTCCGGTCGCACCGAACGTGTATACGCGACCGCTGCCGAGGGTCGGCGTCGCGCGCGGACCTGCGCCACCATTCGACTCCCAGAACCGGGCCGCGTCGACGTGTCTCCACACCGGCTCGCCGGAAGTCACTTTGTAGCAGGCGACCACCTCGTCGCTGCCGCGCTGCTCCTGGGTGTAGAGGAGGCCGCCGCGGACCGCGAAGGACGACCAGCCCGGTCCGACCGGCCGCCGCCACAGCTTGACCGGCGGCGACGCAGACCAGTCGGTCTCGATCCGCACGCCGGGGATGACGCTGTTGCGGCCGGGTCCGCGAAAGCCGGGCCAGTCGGCTCCTGTCTCCGCCGCCGCCGGAGCCGATGGGAGGGCGATCGGCTTGTCGTTTGCGTGGGCCAGGAGCCGCTCCTCGGCAGTCTCCGTCCAACGCCACGCAAACTCCGATTTGAAGTCGCCGGTAACGCCATTGGTCCGCAGGAGCGTCCACATGCCGCACGCGAGCAGGATGGTCGCAACCATCGTCGCGCGGCGAAGTCCCTCAGAGAGGCCCCGGCTAGCCACCGCCCAGACGACGAAGGCGAGGCTCAGGACCGGGATGGCGTAGATGAAGAATAGCATCCCCATTCCTGCCTTGGCAACCGAAGGGTGGAGGATGGGCCGTGTCGCGCCCATCGCGACTATCGTCAGGACCACGGCGCCCCAGCGCTCGAACCAATGCGCCCGGCTAAAGAAAGCCCACCAAACGACGATGGCTAACCCGCCCACGAGTTCGCCAAGGATGGCGAATCCAAAGGCGGCGGGTACGACCCCGGGGAGGACAAACCTGACCAGCCATTGCAGCGTCACGGCCACCACGCCGGGCCACAGCCGGAGCGGTTTCTGAGAAGTCGGTTGGTCGGTTTGTGCGATGGTCATATCAGTCCGATACTCTCAAAACGGACAATTCGTTCCCTTTTTCTCGGCGGCATGATGGGGGCGGCTCAGCACAGATTTCGTACTTTCTGACCTCTAAGACGCAATCTTGTTGGGATTATTACAGGAGTGGTCGGGGCGAGTGGATTCGAACCACCGACCTCCTGGTCCCGAACCAGACCGCCCTGCCTAACTCCATGATTACAGAGAAAATATTTTCGTGTATAAACTCAAATGGAGCACCAAAAGTACGCATATGGGTGGGCGATTGGGTGGCGGAGTTCATCCGTTTCTGCGAAGGGATGGCGGAACTGGCGAAGGCAGAAGTGAAGCGCCTCCAGGCCCGGCAAAAGCACTTTGAGGCGGCTGCCGAGCGCGTGAGCAGTATGGTGTTGCGCGTTCTCGACTGGCTTGGCGTGAAGAAGCTGGAGGGCCGCACGAACACGTTGAAGAAACGGAAGTGCCCGCCCTCGGTGAACGTCATCGATGAACAGAAGATCCCAGCCGAATGCAAGCGCGTGACCGTTACGCACCCGCTTCCTCAATGGCAGCAGCCTCTCGCGGGAACTCCGGAGGACGCGCGGACCGCCGTTCTGTCGAGCGTTCGGAAGCAGGAAATCTCGCTGGGCCTGGAGGCGATCAAGCAGGCGCTGAGCCTTGACAAGGCAGTCGAGGGCGCAGACCTCGGGATCAACCGGTTCAAGTTGCAGGTGAATTGAGGCGAGGATGAGCGCCAGGGCCAGAACGGAGCCATAATGACAACTGTGAAGAAGCCCCTGCGAGTCTATGCGGATACGTCGGTGTTCGGGGGATGCTTCGACGATGAATTCAGGGCCGAGAGCGTTCGGTTCTTTGACGAGGTTCGCCAGGGACAGTTCGTCGTTGTAGTGTCCAATGTCACACTCGACGAGTTGGAACTGGCTCCCGACCCAGTGCGTGGCGTGCTGGCTGGCTTGCCTCCGGGGCAGGTAGAGATCGTCAGCACGTCGGCAGAGTCGGATGGGCTCAGAAAGGCGTACCTGGATGCGGCGGTTGTGGGGCCAGCTTCGAGCAACGATGCGGCCCACATTGCCGTGGCGACGGTTTCCGGCGTGGACCTTGTGGTGAGCTGGAACTTCAAACACATCGTCCATTTTGAGAAAATAGGAGGGTACGAAGGAGTGAATAGCCTGCGCGGCTATCGGAGCCCCAGGATCTATTCACCGCTCGAGGTGGTGACGCCGTGAAACCCGGGAAGGAATTCGACTGTGTCGAGATGAAGGCGGAGATTCAAGAGCGCCTTCTGCGCGAGGTTGCCGAATTGGGCGAGGACGAAGCCCAAAGGCGGCGGGCCGAGCGCCTGTCGCGCGATCCGATTTTGGGCGGCTTCTTGCGGACGAAGGTGGCCAACGGCAAAGGATCCGCCGAGCACACGCCGGCCGCTTAAACCTCACAGAGCAGGTCGGAGGTTCTCCGCGCAGCGATTGCCTGCCCTAAGCGGTGGCTCGCAGCTTCTGAAATCTTCCTTCGGCCGACGCGCTTATGCGGCGTTTCCTGGGCTCCTGTGTGGTGGCCGGGTCGATAGGCACGGTTTGTGCCGGTTTCGCACCGTCAACCGCCCGGCTGTGTTCAGCTCACACCTACGGGCGCATCGGAGAAAAGCTTGAAGATCTGGCAGGGCGTGGTTGGGTATGGCAGTACGCAAAGACCACCCGGCAGGATAGCTTCGTGAGCCTGCCCGTGTATTCTTCGATGTACTCAGCCAGCTTCTGCTGGGCCTCGTGTTTTGGCATCGACGCGGGTCCGAGCCTCTTTTCCTTCTTCGCGCGCACGCGCCGGCCGTTAGCATCCGTCGTCCAGAGGTGGAAAAACCCGACCCAGACTTTCCCTTCGCGCCGGCGGTCGATCCTTCTGATCCAGCCCTCCGGTGCTTCCGCCCGCGGCACCTGGCGCCCTAGACGCCGAACGTCGAAATCGACTGGTAGGCCGAGTGGGGTCGAATCGCTCCCTGGCAGTCGTCCTGAATCGAAAGCCACGACTGAGTTGTCTGCCATGGCCGCAGTATACGTACGTTCGATGCACTAGGCAACTCGAACTGGGTGGGCAAATGGGTGGGCTGTTTTTGCGCCCACATCTGGGAAGTTATTGAAAGGATTGGTCGGGGCGAGTGGATTCGAACCACCGACCTCCTGGTCCCGAACCAGGATGACGAAGAAAATCAATAACTTAGCCATAGGCATAGTGATTGAGACGGATTGCCACAGCTTGTTCCAGTTCAAGAACTTGAAGCCGATCGAACGGTTCTCCGTCTATACGAGTCACGATCTGTCTATGCGTGGAGTGGGCATAGTATTGGGCATAGTCGGACAAGCCTTGCGGCGGTTCAATCGGGACACAGCCGTGATCGGCTTTGGCGCTCGCTGCGACACACGTTGATGCCCAACTAGACCCGGTGCCTGCTGGCGCTGTCGCTGCTGCTCGGCTCGTTGCTGGCGAGCGGAAACCCGGTCGCTTACCATTTTCCATACCAACGATCTGCACGCGCGCCTGTCGCCGCGCGACAATCACAACCGGGGATTCGCCTACCTCGCCGCCGTGATCCGGCGGGAGCACGCCAACTGTCACTACCGCATCCTGCTGAATGCCGGCGACCCGGTGCAGGGCACGCCGGTCTCCACTATCTTTCATGGCCTGCCCGTCTACGAGATCGCGAACCTGCTGGGCTTCGACGCCGCCAGTTGCTGTCGGCCCGCAACGGTACCAGCGGAGTGGATTGGAGCCAGGCCGCCAATGTGGGCAAGACGCTGCTGATTTCGCCCATCGTGGGCTTCGCTTGCGCGGCTCTGCTGCTAATGATCTCGAAGGTGGCCTTTTAGAATAAGGCGCTCTACGAAGCGCCGGCAGGAACCGAGCCGCCACCATGGTGGATTCGCGGCCTGCTGGTGCTGACGTGCACCGGCGTCAGCTTCGCCCACGGCTCGAATGACGGCCAGAAGGGCATGGGGTTGATCATGCTGATCCTGATCGGCACGGTGCCCATGGCCTATGCCTTGAACCACGCCGTGACGCCCGC
>JBEKKO010000084.1:0-23912 GCA_050010695.1 Bryobacteraceae bacterium | reverse complement strand
ACTCACGCTCGATCACGTGCGCGGCAACCGCAAACTCGCCGCCGAGATGTTAGGGATCAGCCTGCGGACGCTGCAGAACCGGATCGCCGCACTGCGCGAAGAGGAGAAGGCGGCGACTCCCGGCTCGTGAACAGCTTGCCTCATTGCGGTTCTGATCCAGTTGTGCCGCCGCGTTGCATGCGACCACTGGTCACAACGTGACTTGAGCCTGAGATGGGCGGAGACGCAAAACAACCGGAGACAAACGCATCTCGCGGCGCCAACAGATCCTGGCGGCTTTCGCTCACGGCGCTGCCGCGAGTGTTCCACCTGGCATCAACGGAATGGATCAGCGATAATGCTCCGCGCCTCGGCGCTGCCGTCGCATTTTATACCCTGCTGTCGCTGGCTCCCGTGGTTGTGGTGGCCGTCGCTCTGGCCGCAGTCGTTTATGGGCAAGAGGCCGCCCAGGGCCGGTTTGCCTCGGAAATCCAAGGAATAGCCGGGGCTGACGTAGCACGCACCATTCAGGAAGTCGTCAAAGGCGCCCGCCAGCCCCGAACGGGCGTGATTGCGACTTTGCTCGGCCTGGCGATCATGGCGTTTGGCGCCTCTTCCGTCTTCTTAGAGTTGCACGACGCGATGAACACGATCTGGGATGTTCCGATTCCCCGGGATCGAAGCAATGTCGCCACTATCATTCGTCTAATCAAGGATCGCTTTTATTCGTTCGCCACGGTACTGGGCACAGGATTCCTGCTGCTGGCTTCTCTGGTGTTGAACACCTGGATCGCGGCAACGAGGATCGCTGTGCCGCCGGCTGCCACGTTTATGATTTTCTACCTGGTGATAGCGGTGCTGTTTGCGGCCCTCTATAAAATCGTTCCAGACGTCAGATTGAAGTGGAGCGACGTTGCCTTCGGAGCCATGATCACGTCGTTGCTGTTTATGGCTGGCAAGCAACTCATGGGGCTGTACCTCGCCCATGCAGGTTTCGGGTCGATGTATGGCGCTGCCGGCTCGCCGATTATTGTGTTGTTGTGGATATACTACTCGGCGCAGCTTTTCTTTTGGGGCGCTGAGTTCAGTAAGGCGTACACGAAGACCGTGGGATCCAAACGCGACCGCCAGTATTGAGGGCGCCGGGGCTGGGACTAAGCGGCGACTGTGCTACCGGTTGGCGGGACCTGTCGGCAGAGCTACGGTTATGAGCGTTGAGGCGCTCTTCCGCACGAGTGTGTCGCTCGGCTTAAGGCGGAACCGGCTAGAAAGCCGATGGCGGCCGCAGCTATCAGGGAGCTTGCCGGATGGCGGCGAGCAAACCTCCGCAAGCCGGTGAATGCATCCCCCAGGTCATGATCTTCGATGTAGGATGCCGTGGCATCCAGTCGATCGGCTGTCTGGGTAGAGCAAGTGTCGATTGCCGCGGAACCCTGCCGTCCTGCTTTGCGAACGGAGGAGGCAGCCGAATGGAGTGCACCCCCTGTCTCATCTCGCGCCTCATCCAGTTTCTTGCCGGCGGACTGGCCCAACTCCTCGATTGATTCTCTGGCCTGCTTGCCAAGCTCCGCCGCCGTTTCCGCTACTGTCCTTAAAGTCGTCATGATGTTCCTCCAAAGTCCGGGATGGTTGGCCTGTGCCTGCTCCAACCGGAAAGATAGGGCACGTTGGCCTCCATTTGTAGATCGAGAGGGAGGACAGGTGCGGGTCGCCGGGAGACGACGTGCTGAAGCGGCGAAAACTGCACTATCGGAGGCATTATTTGCACTTGGCCGTGTGCGCCTTCTCGCTCCGCGTCTTTTTCGGCCGAATCGGCAAGTTGGCCAAACGCGTGCTTGGTGCTCCGCCAGGAGTGTATGCAGATGAAAAAGATCATCGGGCTAACGGTGCTAATTTGCCTGGCTGGTTTTGCGCAGAATAAAGGCAGCGGGTCACGCGGCGGCGGTCACCCCGCGGCGGTTGGCGGGGGACACATTCCCGCTCACGGTCCTGCTGCCGCGAGAGCTGCCAAGCCGGCACGAGGCCAGCAGCACGCTGCCGCGACGGAGAACCACGTTGCCGTGGACAGGAGCGGCCATCCAGGCGTTCCGCACGTTGACGCGAAGAACGATAGATGGGTCGGACATGATAGCGGCCCCAACGATGCGCATTACCACCTCGCTCAGCCTTGGGCACACGGACATTTCGGCGGTGGTTTTGGAAGTGCATTCGCGCTGGGAGGCGGAAACCGGGAGCGCTTCTGGTTCGGCAATTTCTTCTGGGACGTCGCTCCGTTCGATTACAACATCGTCGCGGACTGGAACTGGGCTGGCGATCAGATCGTCATTTACGAGGATCCCGACCATATCGGCTGGTATCTCGGATACAACCCGCGGTTAGGCACTTACGCTCACGTCGAATATCTGGGAGGTTGACCCTCCACCGGGCGCTGGCTGTTGTTGCTGTCACTCAACCTGAGAGCGGCGCTCCAGAACGCGACCGGTATGCTGCGCGTGATTCACCGCTCAAAAAAGGAGCTTCCGCTTGGCATCTGACTTAGAGGATCATTCAACCATCGGCCCAGACCATCAACTCCAGGCGTCTCCGGCACGTCCACGGCACAAGGTTTTGCGGGTCATGCTGTGGAGTCTGTTGCTGCTAATCCTCGCGCTGACGTTGCTGCTGATCTTTCGCCACCACGAAAACGCCGAGAAAGCGGCCGCCCTGGCGGCACGGCCTGCGCCGGGGATCACCATTACGAGTGCGACAGCTCAAAAGGGTAACATCGGCATCTACCTTGACGCTATCGGCACGGTCACTCCGGTCTATACGAATTCCATTACCACGCAAGTGGACGGTCTGGTCGTCGCCGTGCAATATACGGAGGGTCAGCGGCTAGGTAAGGGCGATCCGCTGATTGACATCGATTCGCGTCCTTATCGCGCGACTCTTCTGCAGGCACAAGGCGCGCTGGAGCGAGACCAGAATCTGCTCGCCCAAGCACAGATGGACCTGGAACGCTACCGTGCCGCGTGGGCCCGCAACGCCATCGCCAAGCAAATTCTGGATGACCAGGAGAAGCTTGTCCTGCAACACGAGGGCACGGTAAAAAACGACCAGGGAACGGTGCAATACGACCAGATTCAGGTCGACTACTGCCATATCACCGCTCCTATCGCCGGCCGGGTGGGCTTACGGCTGGTGGATCCGGGCAACGTGGTGCAGTCTGCCGGAACCGTGCCCCTTGCAGTCATTACGCAGATGGAGCCAATCACCGTAATCTTCACCATACCGGAAGACAGTCTGGGCCAGGTTCAAGCGCGCCTAAGCAAGGGAGCGAAGCTTCCCGTGGATGCCTTTGATCGCACGGCGCAGAAGAAGATCGCAAGCGGGACGCTGTTGACGATCGACAACCAAATTGACACTACGACCGGGACAGTAAAAGGGCGGTCACTGTTCGACAACACAAATGATGCGCTTTTCCCGAACCAATTTGTAAACACGCGACTGCTGGTGAATACGCTGCAGGGGGTGACGCTGATTCCAGCCTCGGCCGTTCAACAAAACGGCCAGGCATCGTTCGTGTACGTGATTCAGAGCAATTTCGCCCATATGCGGAGCATCAAGCCGGGAGTCACGGAGGGTGGTGTAACACAGGTGGACGGCATCAATCCAGGAGACGTTGTCGCCAACAGCAGCTTCGATAAGTTGCAAGACAACGTTGCGGTCGTCGTTTCGAAAAAACCTGCTTCGGGCAGCACGAGCGGGAGCAGCGCTCATTGAGTCCGTCTCGTCCATTTATCCTGCGGCCGGTAGCCACCTCTCTGCTGATGGCTGCAATCCTGCTGGTCGGTCTCGTAGGCTATACTCAACTGCCGGTTTCCGCACTGCCGGAAGTCGATTATCCGACCATCCAAGTACTCACGTTTTATCCCGGAGCAAGCCCGACTGTGATGGCGACGACTGTCACGGCGCCACTGGAACGTCAATTCGGCGAGCTGCAGGGCTTGAGCCAGATGACGTCCACCAGCTCCGGAGGCACTTCCGTCATCGTGCTCCAGTTTAATCTCACCATGGCGATTGATGTTGCCGAGGAAGAGGTACAGGCTGGCATAAGCTCGGCGCAAAGTTTGTTGCCATCCATCCTGCCCGCGCCGCCCACCTACAGTAAGACGAATCCAGCCGATGCCCCTGTGCTCACTCTGGCTATCACCTCGACTTCCATGCCGCTATCCCAGGTGGAAGACCTTGTGGACACGCGCTTTGCGCCTAAGATTTCGCAGCTCAATGGGGTCGGTCTGGTAACCATCAGCGGCGGGCAAAAACCAGCCGTGCGCATTCAAGCCAACCCGACGGCTCTGTCGTCCTACGGCATCAACCTGGAGGACCTACGCGCGGCGCTGGCAGGCGCCAGCGTGAACGCCGCCAAAGGGAACTTCGATGGACCGCGCCAGGATTACCAGATCGACGCCAACGATCAACTGGTCACCAGCAACGACTATCGGAGCGTTGTGGTTGCATACCGCAACGGAGCGCCGGTGATGCTGACCGACGTAGCACGCATCGTGAATGGCATAGAGAACAATAGTCAGGCAGCGTGGATGAATCAGACCCCCGCGGTGATCCTGAATGTGCAACGCCAGCCCGGGGCCAATACCATCAGCGTGGTCAAGAGCATCAAGCAGCTAGTGCCGCAACTGGAGGCCAACCTGCCAACGGGCATTCAGGTGACCACGCTTACCGATCTTACAACCGCTATCGAAGCATCGGTATCCGACGTTGAGTTCGAATTGCTATTGACGGTCGGACTTGTCGTGCTGGTCATCTTCATCTTCTTGCGCAGTCTCTATGCCACCATTATTCCGAGCGTGGCTGTGCCCCTGTCGCTGGTTGGCACCTTCGGGGCGATGTACCTCCTTGGTTACAGCCTGGATAACTTATCGATGATGGCGTTAACCATTTCCACCGGGTTTGTGGTGGACGATGCCATCGTGATGATTGAGAACATCTCGCGGTACATCGAGGCGGGCGATCCACCCATGGAAGCCGCGCTCAAGGGTGCAGAGCAGATTGGGTTCACCATTCTTTCGCTGTCCGTGTCACTCATCGCCGTACTGATTCCGCTGCTATTTATGGGTGACGTGGTTGGGCGCCTGTTTCGCGAGTTTGCCGTAACACTTGCCGTTACCATCGTCCTTTCGGCAGTGGTTTCCCTTACGCTCACGCCCATGATGAGTGCGCGTATTCTGCGGCGCCAGCTAAAAGAGCAGCAGGGGCGCATCTATAGGGCCTCAGAACGCGCTTTCGACGGGATGATCGCGTTCTATGGCCGGACGCTGAAGGTCGTCCTTCGATTCCAGACGATTACACTGTCGGTCGCGGTGGCCACACTGGTGCTTACAGTCTTCCTTTACATCGTCATCCCCAAAGGCTTTTTCCCGGTACAGGACACGGGCGTCATTCAGGGTATATCGCAGGCGCCGCCGGCGATTGGGTCGAAGGCCATGGCAGAGAAGCAACAGGAGATTACAAAGGTGGTTCTGGGTGACCCGGCGGTTGAAAGCGTCTCCTCGTTTATCGGCGCCGATGGAACGAATACAACGCTGAACAGCGGTAGGATGTCGATCAATTTAAAGCCGCTCGACCAGCGCAAGATCAGTGCGTCCGACCTGATTCGCAGGCTCAACTCCAGAGTGAGCCAGGTTCAGGGAATCCAGTTGTTCATGGCACCCGTGCAGGATATTACGGTGGATGACCGGGTGAGCCGCACGCAATATCAGTACACGCTCGAAGACCCCGATGCGAACGAGTTGAATGACTGGACCAACCGTTTCGTGAACCGGCTGAAGCAGTTGCCGGAACTGGAAGACGTAGCCACCGATCAACAACTGGGCGGCTTGGCTGTTTCTCTGGTGATCGACCGGGTCACCGCCTCGCGACTGGGAATCGCGCCTTCGACCGTCGATAACACGCTCTATGACGCCTTCGGTCAGCGGCAGATCAGCACTATGTATACACAGGTAAACCAATACCATGTCATTCTCGAGAGTCAGCCGGAGTTTCAGAAAGACCCCAACAAGCTGAACCAGCTCTACATTCAGTCCAATGCGTCTGCAGGGACAAGCGGCACCGGAGCCTCCTCCTCTTTTGCGTCCTCCGGATCGTCCTCCGCGGGCTCCAATGCGGTGACGACTTCCGCACTGTACACACCGTCGGCAAATACCCTTGCTCCTCCTGTGAACGCGCTTGCGGCGAGCACCTCCACGGCGGCGTCCAGCAAGGGAGCCACGTCTGCGGGCGCTACCAGTTCGGCGATGAGCAGCGCCGTTCCACTGAGCGCTTTCTCCCACTTCGAGAAGACGACAGAGCCGCTCGCCATTACCCACCAGGGTCAGTTCCCGGCGATCACCGTATCGTTCAATCTCGCGCCAAATGCCGCGCTGGGCGACGCCATCACAAGCGTCAACAAAGTGCAGAAAGATATGCACATGCCTCCCAGCTTGCAGGCGGGTTTTCAAGGCACCGCGGCCTCGTTCACGAATTCGCTGGCCGGTGTGCCGTTGCTCATTCTTGCCGCGCTGGTCACAGTGTACATCGTGCTGGGTGTTTTGTATGAGAGCTTTGTCCACCCGATCACGATTCTGTCCACGCTACCGTCGGCGAGCGTGGGCGCATTCCTCGCACTGCTTCTCTTTCACCAGGATTTGAGCATGGTCGCGATCATCGGCATCGTGCTGCTGATCGGTATCGTAAAAAAGAACGGCATTATGATGGTCGACTTCGCGCTGGAGGGCGAGCGGCAGCACGGCAAGAACGCGACGGATGCGATTTACGACGCCTGTCTGCTCCGCTTCCGCCCCATCATGATGACCACCATGGCGGCGCTGCTGGCTGGGCTGCCGCTGGCGCTAGGAACCGGTTTCGGCTCCGAGTTGCGCAAGCCGCTGGGCATCGCCATGGTGGGCGGATTGCTGCTGAGCCAGGTGTTGACGCTCTACACCACGCCCGTCATCTATATCTTCTTTGACAATCTGGGGCACCGCTTCGCGCACAAATCGAGCCAGCCGGAAACCGGAGGGGCGGAACTGGCAGGCCTCGCATGAACATCTCCGCACCCTTCATTCACCGGCCAGTGGCCACCACGCTGCTCACGGTGGCGATTGCGCTTGCCGGGGCGGTTGCCTTTGAGGTTCTGCCGGTATCGCCTCTGCCGGAAGTCGACTTTCCGACTATTTCCGTCAGTGCGAGTTTGCCGGGAGCCAGCGCCGACATCATGGCGTCGTCCGTCGCCACTCCCCTGGAGCGCCAGTTAGGTCATGTGGCGGGTGTCACCGAGATGACCTCCGCAAGCACGCTCGGCAGCACATCGCTCACCATCCAGTTCGACCTCAGCCGCGACATCGATGGCGCGGCGCGCGATGTGGAGGCCGCCATCAATGCGGCGCGAACGTATCTACCCTCCAACCTGCCCGGCAATCCGACCTATCGCAAAGTCAATCCGTCCGATGCGCCGATCATGATCCTCGGTCTTACATCGGACAAATACGGTCCCGCAACGCTGTATGACGAAGCCTCCACCGTGATCGAGCAGAAGTTATCGCAGATACAGGGCGTAGGCCAGGTCACTGTCGGAGGTGGCGCGTTGCCCTCCGTGCGCGTGGACGCAAATCCCACACAGTTGGCCAGCCACGGACTCACCCTCGCGAATTTGAAGTCCGTGCTGAGCCTGCAGAACGCGGACCTGGCCAAAGGCCAGATCTCCAATGGCATTGTGACCGCGGACATCCTTGCCAACGACCAGATCTCGCGCGCGGACGACTACAAGCCGCTCGTCGTCGGCTATCACCGCGGCGCGGCTATCCGTTTGTCCGATGTCGCCCAGGTGACGGACTCGGTGCAAAACGTCCGGGCCGCCGGCTATTTGAACGGCAAGCGCTCGATATCCGTCATCATCTTCCGCCAACCCGGCGCCAACATCATCAACACAGTCGACCGCGTACGCGCGCAACTTCCGTTTATCCAGGCATCCATTCCGCTCGGCATCGATACCACTATCGTTCTCGATCGGACCACAACCATCCGCGCCTCTGTCAGTGACGTCGAGAGGACCCTGCTGATTTCCATCGGCCTCGTCATCGTGGTGGTGTTTATCTTCCTGCGCAACGGCCGCGCCACGCTGGTTCCGGCTGTTGCGGTGCCGGTCTCGCTGATCGGTACGCTCGCAGTGATGTATCTGTTTGGATATAGCCTGGACAACCTCTCGCTGATGGCCCTGACCATTTCAACTGGATTCGTGGTGGATGATGCCATCGTGGTGATGGAGAACATCACGCGCCATCTGGAAAATGACATGCAGCCCTTTGCCGCGGCGCTGAAGGGCGCGGAAGAAATCGGTTTCACCGTCTTCACGATCAGCATTTCGCTGATTGCCGTCTTTATCCCGCTTCTGTTGATGGGTGGAATCGTGGGCCGTCTCTTCCGCGAGTTTGCAGTCACTCTTTCGACGGCCATTCTCGTGTCCATGATCATCTCCCTCACCACCACGCCGATGATGTGCGCCTACCTCTTAAGGAATGAGCGCACAGAAAAGCATGGGCGTATGTTCAGGGCCAGCGAAAGGTTCTTTGACTGGGTGCTGTCGTTGTATCGCGGCAGCCTGCGCTGGGTGCTGGACCATCCGGCCCCCACCCTCGTCGTACTGTTCCTCACCATTGCGCTCAATGGGTTGCTCATCGTCAAGATATCCAAGGGCTTTTTCCCGCAGGAGGACACGGGATCGATCACCGGTTCAGTGCGAGGGCCGCAGGATTCATCCTTTGCGGTGATGAACGACTCGATTCAGCAGATCGGCGGCGTGATCAAGAACGACCCTGCCGTCGCCAATGTGATTGCGTTTACCGGGGGCAATGGGGCCACAAATTCGGGCTCCCTGTACGTTGCGCTGAAGCCACTGACGGCGCGGAAAGTCAGTGCCGCTCAGATCATCAACCGCCTGCGCCCGCAATTGAACCGGCTGCCGGTGGCTTCCGCCTTCCTCCAAGCCGTGCAGGATCTGCGCATCGGAGGCCGGTCCAGCAATGCCATGTACCAGTACACGCTCCAATCCGACAATGTGCAAGATCTTTCCAAGTGGGGACCGATCCTGTTGAGGGCCATGCAGCAGCTTCCCGGTCTCCAGGACGTGAGCTCGGACCAGCAGAATGGCGGTCGGGATGAGCTGATGACGTATGACCGCGTCACGGCGGCGAAGCTCGGCCTTAGCGTACAGTCGCTGGACTCGGAATTATACAGCGCATTCGGCCAATCGGAAGTATCCATCATCTACACACAGTTAAATCAGTATTACGTGGTGCTGGAAGCTGCTCCCCAGTATTGGCAAAGCCCGGAAGGGCTGAAAGACATCTACCTGCCGACGTCCAGCGGCGGGAACATTCCGCTGCTCGCGGTGGCCAGGGGCCAATCCAACACAATACCACTTGCCGTCAACCATACGGGCTTGTTCCCCTCGGTCACCGTGTCCTTTAACCTCGCGCCGAACTTGTCCTTGAGCGACGCCACAGCGAGCATCACCCAGATGCAAAAACGGCTCGGCACACCCTCCACGATTCAAGGGTTTTTTGCCGGCACGCTGCTGGCGTACCAACAATCCCTGAGCACCGAGCCCGTGCTGATTCTGACGGCGCTGCTGGCGGTGTACATAGTTCTCGGCATTCTTTATGAGAGCCTGGTCCATCCACTGACGATTATCTCCACTCTGCCGTCGGCGAGCGTAGGCGCCATGCTCGCACTGATGCTCTTTAAGGTGGATCTGAACGTGATTTCCATCATTGGCATTGTGCTGCTGATTGGGATCGTAAAGAAGAACGCCATTATGATGATCGACTTCGCTCTTCAGGCGGAGCGCCTGGAGGGAAAGAGCACAGCCGACGCGATTTTCGAAGCCTGCATGTTGCGCTTCCGTCCGATCCTGATGACTACGATGGCTGCGTTATTGGGCGCTCTGCCGTTAGCGCTCGGGACGGGTATGGGGTTTGAGCTCCGCCGGCCTCTCGGCATCACGATTGTGGGAGGGCTCATCTTGAGTCAGTTGCTCACGTTCTATACAACGCCGGTCCTCTATTTGGCCTTCGACCGGCTGCGGCTACGGATGCAGGGAAAGCAGCACGGCATCCTTGGCCATGGGGCTGGACCAGCCCCCAGCGCCGCAGTTTAATGGAGCCATCATGGGGTGCATAAGATTATGACTTCTTTCCATCTAAGAGCCACAATGTGTCTCGCCGTCGCAGCTTGTTTCCTCGCAGGGTGCATGCTCGGCCCAAAGTACCACACGCCGCCTGCGGTAATACCGCCCGGGGAAACTCCCCCAGCATACAAGGAACTTACTCCCGCCGACTACAAAAACACCGACGGTTGGAAAGTAGCCCAGCCGAAAGACGATGCGCTTCGCGGTAAATGGTGGGAGATTTTCGACGCTCCGCAGTTGAACGCGCTGGAGGAAAAGGTCAATGTTTCAAACCAAAACATCGTAGCCGCCGCGGCAAGCTTCTTTGCGGCGCGCGCCATGGTTAAGGAGGCCCGATCGCAACTTTTCCCAACGTTGACCACCAACCCGGCCATTACCGTGCAACGCTCGCCCTCTACATCGTCCAGTGGCACTTCGGGAACGGCAACAGGTTCCACATCTTCTTCGAAGGGCACATTCACCGAGTATACTTTTCCGTTCGATGCGACATGGCAGCCGGACTTGTTCGGCCGCATCCGGAACACCGTCCGATCGGCTGCCTATGGAGCGCAGGCCAGCGCGGCGGATCTCGAGAATACGCGCCTCACCATCCAGGCCGATGTTGCGGTGGATTACTTTCAACTTCGCGGACAGGATGCGTTAAAGCAGTTATTGGACTCCACAGTGGTTGCTTATCGACAGTCTCTCGATCTGACCAAAGCTCTATACGAGACAGGCATCGGCTCCGACGAAGCCGTGGCGCAAGCCGAGACTCAACTCGAAGTCACGCAAGCGCAGGATATCGCCCTTGGTATCCAACGGGCCCAGTTTGAACATGCCATCGCGATGCTGACCGGCCAACCGGCGTCAACGTTTTCAATTCCCATCGAACCACTAAAATCGAGCGCTCCGGCGATTCCCATCGGCGTTCCGTCGCAGCTTCTGGAGCGGCGTCCGGATATCGCCGCGGCGGAGCGCCTGGTTGCCCAGGCCAACGCGCAGATCGGCGTTGCCAGAGCGGCGTACTTTCCGACGGTTACGTTGAGCGCGGCGGCGGGATTCGCAAGCACCTCGGCCGCGCGTTGGTTCATATGGCCGAGCCGCTTTTTCTCGATTGGCCCGGCGGCTGCGGAAACCATTTTTGACGCCGGATTGCGCCGGGCCACGGTGGAGCAATTCCGAGCCCAGTACGATCAAACAGTGGCCAACTATAGGCAGACGGTGCTGACGGCTTTTCAGCAAGTTGAAGACAACCTCGCGTCATTGCGGATACTTTCGGTAGAGATCCAGCAGCAGGATGCGGCAGTCAAATCGGCGGAAAGAAGCCTGGCGATCGCCAAGGATCTCTACAGATTGGGAATCGATCCTTACTTGAATGTGCTTGCTGCGCAAACTTCATTACTGTCCAATCAGGAAACCGGGGTTGGTCTTCGGATTCAGCAGATGACGGCCAGCGGGGGATTGATTGAGGCGCTCGGTGGAGGTTGGAACGTCTCGCAGCTTCCGTCGCCGGGACAACTGATCGGTAAAGTACCATGAATTAAGCACGGATCGTTCGCAAACGCCGCGATTATCGTGTTCATTTTGCTGATCGGCATTGTGAAAAAGAACGGGATCATGATGATCGACTTCGCGTCGGGGGATGGATCGGGGGCCCATTGAGTCAGAACTCTCCAGGCGCCAGGACTGCCAGACGCGCGTTTGTCCTACAGGGCCGCTTCCGCAGGTTTTTCTCGAATCTTGGCCCCGGATTGATTACCGGCGCCGCGGACGACGACCCATCCGGCATCGCGACCTATTCGGTCACAGGCGCCGCATTCGGCTACGCGCCTTTGTGGACCGCGCTTTTCTCTTTCCCGTTGATGGCGGCCATACAGATGATGTGTGCCCGCCTTGGCATGGTCACCGGACTCGGGCTGGCAGGCGTGATACGGGTGCGCTATCCACGGTGGGTCCTATGGGGCGCCTGTGCGCTGCTCGTGATCGCCAATATCGTCAACATCGCGGCGGATCTCGGTGGCATGGCTGAGGTGACTCAGCTTCTGACTGGTGTCAGGTCGCTTTATTGGACTCCCGTGTATGCGCTTGTCCTGGTGTGGCTGCTGTTCCAGACTAGTTATCGCCTCATCGCCCGGATCTTCAAGTGGCTCACTCTCGCCTTGTTTGCCTACATCGCCGCTGCGTTTCTCGCGCACCCGGACTGGCCCGCCGTCTTGCGGGCGACCCTGATTCCACGTGTGCAGTGGTCCGCGGCGTATTGGGCTACGCTGGTCGGTATCCTGGGAACTACCATCTCGCCATACCTCTTCTTTTGGCAGGCCGCGCAGGAAGTGGAGGAGGATATCGCATTAGGCAAGTCGACCGTCGCACAGCGGGAAGGCGCCTCCAACCGGGAGCTGCGGCGTTCTCGGAACGATGTCCTCACCGGCATGTTCTTTTCGAACCTGGTGATGTACTTCATCATTCTCACGGCAGCCGCCACTTTGCACGCTCACGGCAAAACCACCATCTCCACAGCGCGCGAGGCTGCCGAAGCGCTGCGCCCGTTGGCCGGTGACGGCGCGTACTGGCTCTTCAGCCTGGGTTTGATCGGAGCCGGCATGCTCGGAGTCCCGGTGTTGGCCGGATCGTGCGCTTACGCCATCGCAGAAGCCGCCGACTGGGTTGGCTCGCTGGAGGTGCACCCTCCCGTCGCTCACGGCTTCTATGCTGTAATCGCGATTGCGATGGCGCTCGGCCTCGGCTTGGATTACGCCGGTCTGAACGCCGTCAAGATGCTCTTCTGGTCTGCGGTGCTCAACGGAGCGCTGGCGCCACCCCTACTCATTATTGTTGTGATGCTCACCAGCAGGGCAGACGTAATGGGCGAGCACCGGAACGGGCCCCTGCTTCGCTGGCTTGGGTGGACGTGTGCCGTTGTCATGCTGATTGCGACTGTCATCATGTTCGTGACAGCGGGCGTAGCATGATGCAACGAACGCTAAGTCGCAAGACGCGGGTACAATCGGGCGCCGATGAAAACCAGCACGGTCGTGGTCAGCAGAATGACCGCATAGTCTTGACTCAGACCGAAGGTGCTCGGGCTGCCGGCAAGCATGAAAGTCCGCAGGGCATCGACGTCATACGTCAAGGGATTTAGACGGGAAATAGCCTGCAGCCAGCCCGGCATCATGGCCGTCGGATAAATCGCGTTACTCGCAAAGAACAGCGGCATGGTGAGCACCTGGCCGACTCCCATGAAACGTTCGCGCGTTTTCACGATGCACGCGATAATGAGCGAAAAGGTCGAGAACAACGTCGCGGCAAGGACAACCACGGCCAGCACATTGAGAAGGGCGAACGGGCTCCAGTTCAGCTTCACCCCGAGTAGCAGCGCGAGACCGTAAACGACGACAGCCTGCGAGAGAGTGCGAATGCCGGCCGAGAAGCCCTTGCCGAGCACAAGTGCAGCGCGCGGAGTCGGGCTGGCAAGAAACTTCTGAACAATGCCGAGATCTCGCTCCCAGATGACGTTGATGCCATAGAATATGGCCACGAAGAGAACGCTTTGCGCCAGGATGCCCGGAGCGATGAAGTCCAGATAAGGAATGTTGCCCGTGTGCATCGCCCCGCTCCGTGAAAACACCTGCCCGAAGATGAGCAGCCAAAGCGCTGGCTGGAGGGCGCGAGTGACGAGCTCCGTGAAATCGTGGCGCAACTTGCGCAACTCGAACTCGGTGATGACGAACGTCTTCTCGATGAGGCCGGTGAGAGGGTACGTGAAAGTGGCAGTCATAAAGTTGCGCTACCCAAGACGCTGAGCCGTAGCGCGCTCGGCGGACACGTCGCGGAAGGTGCCGCCAGAATCAAGGGCGCTGCCGGCATAGTGGACGAAGACATCATCCAGCGTGTGGCTGGCGCCGCCAAGCGAGGCCTCGAGTTCCTTGCAGGTGCCAAGAGCAGCCACCTTGCCCCGGTGCATGATCGCAATACGATCGCAGTAACTTTCCGCCTCCTCCAGGTAGTGGGTTGTGAAGAAAAGTGTGGTGCCGTAGTTGGTCCGCAGGTCAACCAGATGTTTCCAGACAGCGTCGCGCGCAATCGGGTCCAGCCCGACGGTCGGCTCATCGAGGAAGAGAACGCGCGGCCGGTGCAGCGTGGATTGGGCGATTTCCAGGCGGCGGACCATGCCGCCGGAGTATTGGCTCACAAGGCGCCCGCTGTCGGCAGTCAGGTCCATGAACTCCAGGGCTTCCTTGATGCGCGCCTGCTGCTCACGGCGCGGCAGGTCATAGAGTTTGGCGAAGATGAGCAGGTTCTCGTAGCCTGTCAGCGAACCGTCCACCGAGACCGCCTGCGGCACATAACCGATGGAGCGGCGAACGTCGACCGCCTGGGTGGTGATGGAGAAGCCGGCCACGCGCGCCTCGCCCGAGGAGGGCCGCAACAGCGTGGTGAGCATCTTGATCGTGGTGGTCTTGCCGGCCCCGTTGGAGCCGAGCAAGCTGAACACCTCACCGGCGTTGACCGAAAGGGTGAGAGTATCGACTGCCGTGAATGCCCCGAATCGGCGCGTAAGGGCTTGGATATCAAGAACGATTTCGCTCATTTCAGAAGCCGCTGGTCAAGCCAGCTCCACCACCATCTTGCCGATATTCTGGCCATGAAAGAGCCCGATGAACGCGGCCACCGCCTGGTCGATTCCTTTCGCCACCGTTTCCTTGTTCTTCACCTTGCCCGCCTTGCAATAGGCACCCACCTCCTTTTCGAACTCGGCTCGACGATCCAGCCAATCCGAAACGATGAGGCCTCTTATGGTAAGCCGTTTGGCGATGATGTTGAATAGATTCGACGGGCCGGGGCCGGGCGTTTCCGCGTTGTAAGCTGAGATGGCACCACAGGCGATGATGCGGCCGTGCACACGCAAAGCCGAAAGCGCCGCTTCGAGCGTTTCGCCTCCAACATTGTCGAAGTAGACATCGATCCCGTCCGGCGCCTTCCGGTTCAATTCGTCGAGGACAGGACCGGCTTTGTAATTGAAGGCGTCATCAAAGCCACATTCTTCCCGCAGAAACCGGGTCTTTTCCGCCGAACCCGCCGATCCGATAACGCGGCACCCACGCAGTTTCGCCAGTTGCCCGGCCACATTGCCGACGGCGCCCGCGGCTCCCGAAATGAAAATCACGTCGCCGGCTTTGACTCCCGCCACATTCAGCCCCACCCAGGCAGTCATGCCCGTCATGCCGAGCGTGCCAAGGTAAACCGAGAGCGGCTGAATCTCGCGGCTGACCGGCTGCAACTGCTTCGGCGAAGCAATGAAGTATTCCCGCCAGCCAAAGGTGGAGGCAACGGCATCACCCGGCTGAAATTCCTGGGCGCGCGACTCGATGACCTCGCCGACTGCGCCGCCGTCGAGCGGTTTACCCAAATCGAAAGGAGGCACGTACGACTTTCCGGCGTTCATGCGGCCGCGCATATATGGGTCCACCGACATGAAAAGGTTACGAACCAGCACCTCCTGATCCTTCAGTGGCTCCAGTTCGATTCGCACCAATGTGAAGTTAGCTGCGGTTGGAATCCCGTTGGGGCGGGATGCCAGGCAAATCTCTCGGCTCACAGTCTTTGACATGGACCTTGGAGACCCACGCCCACAATCACTTTTGGAGATTTTCTCCGCGGGCCCGCAATTCTTGCGCGGCATGGAACCAGTCTTCGTCAGGTGATCCCTCCGGACAGCCTCTGGCTTGCCATATCGTATAAGCCAGCGCTGCGATGTCCTCGTGCCCGAAGATCGCGATGCCGTGTTCATTCACAGCGTCCCGGTGCGCCTGCTCGGCATACTGATAAGCATTTTGGGAGTGCTCGAGAGCTTGCCGGGAGTGCTCCTGCCCGGTTTGGTGATCTTGCTTCTCATGGGCCTCCGCAGCGCTACGATGCGCGTGGGCGGCACTGTCGTGCAACTCGGCGGCTCGTTGATGATTCTCGTAGTGTGATCCGTTGTTATAACGAGTAGACATTTAAAGGCTCCCTATCTCCCCCGATTTGGTACGGTTTCCTGTGCAAGCTTATAACGTATGCACGAGGTGGACCAATCTGTCGAAATTGGCGATATCTCTCAGGAGTGGTTCGGATCGGCGTAATCCTGACGAGCGCGCAGCTTTAATAACTGAGCACAAAATGCGGACTTTGCATTCGCACCAGCAGATTCTGCATCCTCACGGTTTAGCGTCTCGGATGCGTTTCAAGCTTGGGATTTATGGAACACGTAGAGGAATACTGCCATACTCAGACTTGCCAGCAAGTGGATTCCCGATATGAGCAGCGTTATCGCTGCAACCACACCGTGCACAAAACTCACCAGGTCACGGATGAAGCCTGCCGCCAGCAGAACCGTCAGCAGAATCATCCCGATCAGTGCGAAAAGGGTCGCGTTCTTCAGTCTCATGTTTGCAGTATACTCTCCTGCTTCGCTCGGGCTGCTGGTGTTTGGCTGCTGAGGAGCCGCGCAAAATCACAGGTGGTACGCCGTGGGGCCTGAGGTCTGTCGCCCTTGCGGGCTATTCCACCGCGGCCCCCCGGTTCCTCTAACGCGTCTTGGGGGACCTTTCCGCCGCACTATTCCGGATGCGCTGCCCCGTCAAGAACGAATGTGACCGAAAGCTACTTTATTTCGATCTTGAGCAGGGCGTCTGAATGCTCGTGACGCCAGTTCCAGTAATTCTGTTGATCGTCGTCTTTGAGCTTACTGAAATCGCTGTACTTGCGATGGTTCTGTTTTGCATAGATACGATACGCTTTGTCTTCTTGGGCGTTCCATGCATGGTCATCATTGTGTTGTTTGTCGTGATAGGTGCGAGCGGCCTTCTGATCTTCGGCTCGCAACGCTCTCGGCGCCATTGCTATTGGAGCCATAAGGGCTGCACTCAACAGGGCAGTACTCCAGAAACGCGACATGGTTGTTATGTTCTCCTACACGGCGCTGGAGCAATTGTCGGGCCAGAAGCCGCCGTCGGCCAATCAGCGAACGCAACGAGTTGAATATAAAGACGATCATACCCGCTGAATGGTCCGTTTCCCACCCGAGATGAAGTGCACCACATGCACCCGGAGGACGTCAGGTGATGGGTGAAACGCAGATCCTGCCATTTGGAGGCCGGGTCGCAGGTCTTCGCGGGCCGCCGCGCTTCGCCAGAGCCGGCAGCGTCCTGCGGTCGGCCTTCGGCAGCAGGGTTCGTCTGTACGACTCTCAGCGGAGAGTCCGGATCGGGTCGATTCCGATGGCCCGCCAGCGGCGCCACCTCAGGCTCTAAGCATCATGTGGCCCCCGAAACTCTGGGCCACACTTGATAAGAGCTCCGCCCACCGCTTGTCAGCCAAGGCGTTCTCCCACATGAGCAATAACTCCAACAGCCCCACGGCCGGCGCCGCCGGCTCGGCGGAGGGCTTCCGGGCCGGCCTCAAAAGGGGGTTGGGAGTAGCAGGCGTTAGCTTAGCGGAAAGCGCCCAGCAGGTAGGCAACCAAGAGAATCACTAAGATGGTGCCAAGCCCTATGCCCGCGCCCCCACCGTAACCCCAGCGGTTTCGGCCATAGTACCCGCCGCCGGCACCTAAAATCAATAGCACAATGATAATCAATATCAACATCGTAGGTCTTCCTTTTCTAAACGCGAGCTCGCGCCCGAGCGCCTGGAGCTCATCCCAATCTTGCGTGTGATCGAGCGCACAATGCCACCACTGAGCGCGTCCTTACGCAAGACAATCTGCATTCCCCAAAGACTGGCGCGTTCGCGTCTACTTCTCGAATACCTTTTCAACCTGGCCGACTTTCTTTTGAATGGTTCCGGCGAGTTTCTCGTTCTGACCTTCGGCTGCCAGGTCGGGGTTGTTCGTGACCTGCCCGACCTTCTCTTTGACTTTGCCTTTCAGCTTATGTAGGTTACCTTTGATCTGATCCTGCGTGCCTGGCTGCATCTGTTTTCCTCTCTTTTCTTTTGACAACTTACCATTGGACCCAACCGCTCTTGCAATCCGGCACCCAATCCGCAGCGGGGTGGCAGGCAACCGAGGTCGGCTGGTCCGGACCGAATCGAGCGGTTTGCGACAGGGTTCTGTTCGCCGAAGGCCCGCGCCGGCCCGCGCTCCAGTGGTTGGCTTGCCACACGGCGCTTGATTCGCCGCAGTGTGCCGCTCCTTTGCTCGTTTGCCTTCGCAGCAGTTCTTGCCTTAGGACGGCAGGAATTGCACCTGACGACTTGCTGAGCCTGAGGTGATCGCCCTATTGTTCGCATACATTCTGCTTCGGCCTTCCACCTGCATTGCATTGCAAATGGAAGGGGAAAACAGATGACGACCATATTGATTGTTCTTTTGGTGTTGTTCTTACTCGGTGGCGGCGGCTGGGGTTATTCTCGTTTTCGCGGATAGCGCCCACTGGGCACTTGGCCTGGGTGGCGCAAGCGAAACCAGGGGGCTGATGGAGCTGAGCGGCCGTCCTGGGATCCGGCTCAGTGAGGCTCAATAGCGGGATAGTGGTGCAGGAAGTAGAGGCAGATCGAACCATGAGCATATCGGCAATAAGCACAACAGAATGGGCCTTAATCGCTGCTCTCGTGGCGGTTCTGGTTGCGGGCGTCGCCGCGTTCTCATCGCACCGAAAGCGCCGGACGGAAAGACTGCGCACTCAGTTCGGCGGCGCTGAGTACGACCGCGCCCTAGAGAAAGGCCGCAACCGGCGGCATGCCGAAGCCGGGCTCGAAGAGCGCACACAACGGGTCGAGGGGTTTCACTTACGGCCGCTCACGGCGGGTGATCGAGCGCGCTTCCTCACGTCCTGGCGCGAAGTCCAGGCACGCTTCGTGGACGGCCCCGCAGGCGCGGTAACGGCAGCGGACCAACTGTTGGGTGATGTGATGTCCACGCGGGGTTATCCGTTAAGCGGCTTTGAACAGCGGGCGGCAGATATCTCCGTGGATCATCCACTGGTTCTGACAAACTACCGGGCGGCTCACGAAATCGCGCTCCAGCAGACGCGAGGGGAGGCCAACACGGAAGAATTGCGCCAGGCAATGGTCCATTACCGGACGCTTTTCGAAGAACTGGTCAATGAACCAGCGGTGTCCCTGGAAAAAGCTGCATCATGAGCCTCGGTGATTACCGAAGAAGCGGGTTGAGCGGAAGAGAGCGTATCGGCCGAGGATCTGCGGCTGCCTGAAACCACCGCGTCGGCGCAGGCGTGAAAGGGGAATTGCCATGTCATTCGGAATTTACATTGTCGGCTTCTTGATATTAATTGGTGGTCTGATCTATGCAGCCGTAATACTGCATATCGCCGCGCATTGGATCGCAGTCGGTGCAATCGTGCTTTTGGGCCTGGCGATTCTGAAGGGCGTCCAAGCCACACGGGGAAAAGATCCTTCGTAAAAAGCCCCTTCGTGTCGAGAGATGGATGTATCAACAGGAGAAAAACGAAAATGAAAATGCTTAAACCATGCTTGTCCATGATGGCGGCGGTGGCGATCGGGGCTCTGATTGGGTGCTCGGCGTCCAACAAGACTGCCGACGTTTCTGCCAGCATCCGCGCATCGCTGGATAAAGCTGGCTACAAAGATGTCTCGGTAAGTCAGGATCGTGACAAGGGCGTCGTGACCCTGGGCGGACACGTGGCAGCAATCGGCGACAAGTCACAAGCCGAATCCATTGCAAGTTCTATCGCCGGCGCCCAAGTTGTGTCGAACGAGATTGCAGTGATTCCACCCGGTTCCGGGAGTGATGTCAAAAACGTGAACTCGGACCTGGACAAGGGCATCGAGAACAACCTGGATGCGGCTCTTATTACAGAAAAGCTGCACGATAGCGTAAGATACGCGGTCAAGAATGGAGTTGTTACACTGACTGGCGATGTCGACTCTCAATCGACGCGCACCCGGGCCCAGAATGTCGCAGCCGCGGTTCCAAACGTGCAGCAAGTGGTGAACGAGCTGCAGGTTAAAGCGCAAAAGGCCACCTCGTCAAACTAAGAGCGGCTCAGCTCAGCCGGAGGTGGCCCTTGAGCGACTCCGCGCCGGCGCCGGCCTTACTGAGCCCGAGCCCGGCGCAGGTACGTTAGCAGCAGGTATCCGAAAACGACGGACGCCAGCAATGCTGCAATCGCCCAAGTCAGGTCACCCAGAACTCCGTCGAGGGACATCACGCGATCACTGAAGAACCAACCCAAAGAGATAAAGACGGCCGCCCCGGTGATTTCACCCAAAATGTCCCAGAAGAGGAATCGGTGCCACGGGTAGCCGGCCGTGCCGCTGGCCAGGTTGATCCAGGGTCCCAGGGGACTGAGCAGCCAGCGGGTGATAAAGATGCCGGAGCCGCCCCAGGCTTTCACTTTGGCTTCCATGGCCTGCAGATTGACGCGCTTTCCGAACAGGCCGCTGAGCCTTGTCACCACGGCCGGCCCTCCCCATCGGCCGATGGCGTAGCCGGCTTGATCGCCGAGGATGGAACCGGCGCTGGCCGCGCCAATAGCCCACCAAGGGTTCAGGGCGCCTTGCGAAATCATCGAGCCCGCGACAATCAGAAGGAGCGTGATGGGCAGCGGCACTCCGATGGCCGCAATGGTCACGATCCCGAAAAGGGCCGGTGCGCCGAACTGCGAAACCGCCGCGAGAAGCTGATCGTTCATCGCGGTTGGCCGCCCGGCGGTTGCGCGGCGGCATCGATGGCGCGTTGCAGTTGGGCTATCAGCTCAGAAACGGGGCGGCTCGACTCGTGAGCGATGTGGCGAACCGATCGTCGATCATGCGGCTCCTGCGGACGAACCCCAATGGCTTGAAACAGCACGGAGGCGGGAACGTGGTGGGTGTGGGCGACAAACGGGACCGACATCCATTCCCGGATGGGCTCATTGGCCGTGCGGATCTGACGCGCCCGCCGGTTGGCCCTGGTGCCGAAGATGATCGTGCCCGCCATCGCCAGCACGAAGGCGAGCCCAAGAGCCAGTGTGCGCCGCCACGTTTTCCCCACAATTCAATATAGCTAAGGCCGACGAGTATCGGCGCGATTTCAGGCGGTTTTGGGGACACGGACCTTGAAATCCCCCGACTACCCCTGGCGCGAAAGCCACATGCAGAATCCGCCACGACGAGTGCAGGCTTTGCTCCGCCAGCCCAGTCGTCAAACCCGCATTCCACGATAATCCTCGCCCGTTCCCTCAGAACCCGCCTGCGTCGCCGTTTTCAACTGAACGGCAATGCGCGTGCTCTCAGATTCCCAACGCTGCATGCGATTCCGTTGAAGACGGCAGCCCCTGGAAAGAAATCAATGAGGACATACTCAGCTACTACGATCACCGGCGCCGTCTTAACGACGCTTTTCTTGGCGTTCGCCGCCCTCGCGCACGACCACACCGCGCTGAACGGCACCTGGACGCTGGTGCCCGCCAAGAGCGATTTTGCCGGCCAACCCGTCGTTCAAACGGGCACCGTGACGATCAACGAGCGGCAGGGCATCATCACCGTCTCTCGCAATTTCGTGTATGAAGGCGCCACTGAGACCTTCTTCTACCGCGACATCACCGACGCCGACAACAACGCCACGATTCACACCGGCAAAGACCTCAAAAGCAAAACCAGTTGGGATCACGACGTCCTGAAGGTGACGACCACGCAATACGGTGCGATTACTCTCGAACGCTACACCCTTGCCGCGGACGGCATGATGACGGTCAGCGTGGTGAGGCCGGACCACAAGCCGATCACGCTCGTCTTCCAGCACCAATAGAGCCCTTACCCCGGAGGCGAAGCTCGTCCAACTCGCGATCACAAGCCAGTTGACAGTGGCCAATCGCGTGCAATAAGGAAATGCATGAAGCATCGAACCGATGAAGGCATCCGAACGTACGCTATCGTCCCGACTGGAGAGAAGGGGAGCCCGGCGAATTCGGGCGGCCAGTCTGGGGACACGCAGGGATTGTCGGATGTCGCAGAGGCAGGGTCGGAAAGCGTCGAAGAACTGGTCGAGGAGGGGCAATCCTTCGAGGCCGAAGCGATCGGCGGGGTGGAGGACGCACCCGACCCGGACGTAGCCGAGGTCCACACCAAACAAGTTCCAGAGGACGATGTGCCTTCCGAATACCTCGAGAGCGACTAGGCCAAGGGCGGTTTTGTTGCGTCACGGCGATGAGCATGCCGAGGCTGCGTTGAGTCGAGGCTTCATCTATCTTTGAACGAGCTGGGCACCAAGCGCCGGATAGTCGGTATAGCCCTTTTCCGCTCCGCCATAAAAAGTCGATTCGTTCGGCGAATTGAGCGGTGAGTTGAGACGAAATCGCTCAGGAAGGTCGGGATTGGCAAGGAACAACCGCCCAAACGCCACAGCGTCTGCTACTCCCTCCGCCACGGCCCGTGTCGCAGTTTCGCGGTTGAAACCATTGGCTACGATCAACGACCCTTGGAACTCCTGCCGCAGTACCGCCAGGGGCACAGGCACCGCGCCGTGCCGCAAATCGTCTTCCGTGGACACGATGAGGTGTGCGTAGGCGAGGTGGAACGGATTTAACTCGTGCAGCACGTAGCTGAACGTCGCCAGCGGGTTTGAATCGTGCATGTCATTGAAGACGCCGCCCGGCGAGAAGCGAATACCCACGCGGTCAGCACCCCACACTTTCGTGACGGCTGCGGCAACTTCAATCGTCAGCCGGGCGCGATTCCCCACGGGGCCACCGTAGTCATCCGTGCGGCGGTTCGTGTCACTGCGAAGGAACTGATCCAGCAGATAGCCGTTGGCATTGTGAATCTCCACGCCATCGAAGCCGGCGATTTTGGCGCGTTGAGCTCCGGCAGAGTATTGCAGCACGACACCCGGCAATTCCTCGGTCTCCAGGGCGCGCGGCGTAACGTAAGGCTGTAGACCGGTCTCCGTGAGAACCTGGCCCGACCGCGGGGCGATGGCGCTGGGTGCGACCGGTAACCCGCAGCCCGGCTGAAAGCTCGGGTGAGAGATCCGGCCCATGTGCCAAAGCTGGAGAAAAATGCGGCCACCGGCTTGGTGCACGGCCTCGGTGACCCGCTGCCAGCCGGTGACCTGTTGGTCGGTGTAGATGCCGGGTGTATTGGGACAGCCCGTGTCCTGCTGGGAAACCGCCGTGGCTTCTGTGATGATCAGGCCCGCCGCAGCCCGCTGCGAATAGTACTCAGCCATTAACGGAGTTGGTACCCGGCCCGGCCCCGCGCGCATCCGCGTGAGCGGAGCCATCACCAGGCGGTTTGGCGCCTCAATCGCGCCTAGGCGAAGAGGAGTAAAAAGAGTTGGAGTATTCATGGCCCTTTTCGAATAACTGGCACGGATGCCGGACCATTCAGCTTCTTGGATTCGACGAATTGCAATATGTCATAGCGCTTTAGTTCCCGGTCGGGGAAAAAGCTGTCAATCGCGTCCTGCTCGTCGTGAAATACTTCGAGTACAGTTTCCAGTTTTGCTTCGGTCAGCAATTCGATATTCGACGCGCTTAGGTTGAAGAGTGCCAGGTTTCCACCCGCCTTCCGCAGGTTCGCCAGGGTAAAGAGGAGCGTCCCAAGGCCGGTAGTGTCAAGTTTGTGCAGATGGCCGAGGTCCAATGCCAGACGAATCTTTCCGGTCTTGACTATACGTCCGCGCATAAATAAAGGGACATAAGGATCAACAAAAAGGGGTCAGATAGGCCTGGATCAGTTGGGGGTGCGACTGCATCTCCCCAAAGACGCGCGTCAGCGTGGCGAGTAGTGC
>JBEKKO010000083.1:0-24414 GCA_050010695.1 Bryobacteraceae bacterium | reverse complement strand
GCGGGCACGCCCATTTCGTAAGCGTCGGCGCGCGCCAGGAACCCCAGCCAGAGCACCTGAAAGCCGTGCCGGGCGGCCATCCGGTCCAGATCTTCGTTGATCGCACTGACCAGCACCTGTCGCCAGAAGCGGTCGATCGCGCGCGGCGTTTGCCGCTTTTGCAGCAGCCAGTCGCGCATGCTGATTTTGTCCAGATCCTGCCGCCGGGTGCGCTCGCGGCGAATCGCCCACAACCCGCGCGCGATGGCCAGTTTGTCGCCCGCGTCCAGGCATTTCATTTTGAGGAATGCGCCGGCGAAGTGGAATGGCGCCGGCAGCCGGCCGCGGCGCAAGACCGAGGCGCGGCCACCCGGCTCCAGAAAGACGAACTCGCGATAGAAGCGGATGCGGTCGCGAACGCCCAGCCGCGCATAAAAATCGAGCAGGTTGACGCAGCAGCGCAGCAGGATGTGCTGGCAATTGTCGATGGTCTCGAATTCGCCTTCGCCCACCGGCACGGGATAGGACGTGGCGCGGCCGCCTAGAAACGGGCGCGCTTCAAACAGATCGACTTCGAATCCGGCCCCGCCCAGCGCGGCCGCCGCAGCCAGGCCTGCCAGTCCGCCGCCTGCAATCAGAATTTTAGTCATGTGAGGTTAGACGGGCAACCGCTCCGATGGCAAGCGGGTTCCGCCTCGAACCCATTCTCGCATTGCCCGCCCGGCAGCGCCCGCCGCTGTTGTGGCGATGTCGCTGTGAGAGGATCAGCACATAACCAAGGCGAGTATTGTGCCCTCCCCCTTTCGCGTGGAAAATCAAGTAACACTCTCTAAGGAGGTACTGGGCATGTACACGTTGATTCGGCTGCACGACGGAAGCATCATGGAAGCCGTCGCGGTAGCCAACACGCGATCGCGGATGCGTCTGGCCGTTGCCGGCATCAAGGACGCGGTAGAACTACGGCTTTGTGGATCGGATTGGGTCGACGAACGCGACCAGCCTGTTCAGTTCGGGTTTCTGCTGGCGAAAGCCGACGGACACTCCGAAGCGCCAGAGGTGGCTCGGGCAGCCGCCTGCTAAGGAGAGCCGCGCCGGGCATGCCCGGCCCTTACGGACAACGGTTAATCAAGTGCGCGAACCCTAGAACGGGCGCGCGTTTTGGCGGCCTCGCGAGTTGGTGAGGAAGTCCCCGTAGACGATGCCGCGGCCGTTCATGCCGATGTAGACCCGGCCATAGACGCGCGAATCGGCTGCCATCACCGAAGGTCCGCCATACTGATGCGCGTCGTCATTGGTGCGCACCCAGGTGGATCCGTTGTCGTCGGAGCGATAGATGGCGACTATGGCCGATGGCGAGAGCGCCCCGTATAGGAAGACCGATTGCACTCCGTTGCGCGCTCGGGGATTGGCTGCTCCAATGGCTACCAGGTTCGCCGCCGAGACGCTGGCCGCTTGCTTCCAGGTGACGCCGCCATCGGTGGAATGAAAAAGGCTGGAGACGCCGAGCGGCAGCCACAGATCGCCGGGGCGCGCGAAGTTCGCCACCGGCACGCGTCCCGACGCGAAGGGTAGCGAGGTTTGACTTACCTTCGCAAAAGTCGTTCCGCCACTGTTGGTTGTGCTGTAGAAGTTGGTGCCGTCGAAGGCGTAAAACAATTGCGGAGTCACTTTGTCAGCCACCGCCGTGTATGAGCCTGGCAGGCCGCCGGTGCCATTCCAGCTATTGCCGTTGTCGGTGGAATACTGCGGCGCACCGGAGCCGGTAGTCCACAGCATGATGGTTCCGCTCGCGTCCACCGCAATGGTTCCCACATTGTTGCTATTGGTGCCGCCGGCCGCGCAACTGCCGAACGGCGTCCAGGTGGTGCCGCCGTCGGTCGAGTACCCGCCGTAGTTACACGGGCTGGTGGAATTGCTGCTGGCCTCGCCGACGCGGGCCACGAACTGCGGATTCTGACCGGCCCAGTCGAGGCCGTCGGTCGTGGTAAACACCGGGTTGGTATACATGCCGCCGGTGGGCGAGATGGCGAAGTTGTCGTGCCGGAAGCCGCCGACATCGCCGACCCCGCTCAACAAGTGAGCGCCTTGGGTGGGACTGATCAACGCCGTTGCCGCCGTTTCCTCGATGCCCCAACCCTGCACATACCACGTGGGGGCCTGGCCGGAATCGGCCGCGGAGACATTGTTGGTGGCGTACAACGTCGCGCCGGTCGCGAACATCAGGTGATTGGGATTCGCCGGGTCGATCAAGAGCGAGGACATCCACCAGCCGAACTTCGCCGTTGGCGTCGGCGACAAAGGATAGGACGTGTTGCCGAAGGTCAGCCAGGGTGAAATCGGCGTGTACACCGACGGATTGAAATAGTAGTTGCCCTGCTGGGGTCCATCGACGCCGGCGGCGGAGGTGATGGAGCCGAGATCGATCCACGTATTGCCGCCATCGTGTGTGATGTAAATAGTGTCCACCGGATACCAGCGGTCCAGCGTGGCGACGGCCACCGTGCCCTGCCGGTTCGGGTCCTGGCTGATGCCGCAAAATCCGCCGCGTGGCGAACTTTCTCCGTCGTTTGTATCGAGCGGCGGAGTGACGTTAGTCCACGTCCCGGCGGAGGGATTGAACTTCTCGACCATGCCGTAGCTCATGCCGTTGGGGCCGGGAAGATCGGCGTAAGTGACATACAGATTGCCGTCCGGATTCAGAACCGCGCGCATTGGCGCCGGAGCGTGCGTCGCTTTGGTTACGCTGAATGGCCACGCAAGCGGCTGGCCGGGCAGCGCCTTCCAGGTTGCGCCGTCGTCGGTGCTCTTGTAAATCGAAGCAGTCCCGTAGACGCCGGCATAGATGGTGCCGGAGTGCGCCGGATCGAACAGCACCCATTGCACGCCACAACCATTGCTGTCGTTTTCGCCGCAGCGATCGTTGGAGCTCTGGATAGGAAAGCTGGCGACCTGGGTCCAGGTTTGGGCATGGTTTTCGCTCTTCCACAGCCCTTGCTGGCGGGTGCCCATGAAGAGTTCGCTCGAGTTGAACGGATTCACCGCCAGGCGCTCGCCAGCGTCCCGCCCGTCGTCGTTGGAGCCCATCACAAAATTCACCGGGTAAGTGCTGAAAGTGGCGCCCTGGTCGGTGGACGCCAGGATCGCCGACGGCCCGCCGGTGTACATGCCGGCCGCAATGTAGAGGCGGTTGGGATCGGTGGGATCGAGCGCGATGCTCTCCGGGCCTTGCAGGTTATAGTCGGTCGGCGCGTGGAAGTCGGTCAGCGGAATCCATTGCTGGGTGGTCGGATTCCAGCGGTACGCGCTGCCGATGTCGGTGCGCGCATAAATCAGGCCGGGCTGAGTGGGGTGCGCGATCAGGCCGGGGATGTAACCGCCCGCCACGATGCGGACCGGTTCCCATTGATAGAGCGCGAGGGGGGGAGCCGATTGCGCCGAGACTTGCGGACCGTATAAACAAAGCCAAATGACCACCGGACACAGTGTAATCGCGCCGGGGAGCGGACGTTGACGGGTAACCATGAAGTCTTCCTTGCGTTGGTATGCAGACGCCGAAAGCGATGGGCCCACCCCCACTCGCTTCCGCCCTGATGATAGTGATTTTATCACCCGTGCTCTATGCTGATACCAGGACTTGTCGGTGGCTTATCGTTTGCAATCCGGCGAATCGGTGCGCGAAGGGCTGCGGCGGATTGCGCGCGAGGAGCTCTCTTCCGCCGCCGGCGGGCTCCGCCACGCCAAGGCCCGCAAGCGCGACGAGGCCATCCACGAGGCGCGCAAATCGATCAAGAAAGTCAGAGCCATCCTGCGCCTCATGCGGGGCGAGCTGGGCGGCCTGTACTCAATCGAAAACCGGCGGCTGCGCGACGTGTCGCGCCGGCTCTCGGTATACCGCGACGGGACCGTGATGATCGAGACTCTCGACCAGCTTGGCGAGCGTCGCAAAGACGATCGATCCGCTCCCGCGCTGGCCGCGATACGGGGCGTTCTGATCGAAAACCAGCGGCGGCAGCGGCGAGGATCTCGCATGGCCAACGCGATGCGCCGGGCTGGCGAAGCGCTACGGGCGGCCTCGGCCCGCGTCAGCCGGTGGCGCCTGGTGATGGATGGGCCGGTGGCATTGGCGCCGGGCATGGAAACGGCCTACCGCCGCGGCCGTGCCGCCATGGCAGCCGTCCGCCGCCACCCGCAGCCGGAGCACTGCCACGAATGGCGCAAGCGGGTGAAGGATCACTGGTATCATCTCCGCCTGTTGGAAACCCGCTGGAACGCCGCCACCCGCGCCCGCGAGAAAAGCCTCAAGGAACTGGAGACGTGGCTGGGCGAGCATCATAATCTGGAAGTGCTCTCGGCGCGATTGGCGGCCGAAGCGGCAGGCGGGCGAAAGCCGAAGGAAGCCGGACTCTGCCGCGACCTCATCGGCGAATTGCAGCGCGAGCTGCGCCACAAGGCCCTGGCGCTCGGCCAGCGCCTTTATAGCGAGACGCCCGAGCTGTTTCGGAAACAGCTTGCGCAATTGTGGCGGCCGCGGGCGAGCAACCGGCGGCACCGACCGCCAGCGCTACAAGGCAATGCCCGCCCGTAGCGCCGACCGGTTCGGCCGCCCGTGATTGGAACCGGTTATCTGCTGACGGGCGCTTAGCGGCGGCCAGCTTGTTTGCGGCGCAGCGTTCGGTGGGAGCTCTCCGACGAGCGGCTTCTGGCCCTGGCTTTCGGGAAAGTCACTACCTTCTGACGTGCCCGCGGTTGCGCGCATTCCTCGGTTCCGGCGGTCAGCAATTCCCGAATCACTTTGTTCGTGTTCGAGCTGCTTTCCACGTAGTCGACGCCCGAGCTGGTCAGCGCACAGTCGGAGTTGTCTTGCATCACCGCCACGTACCCCTTCGAGCGCAGATACCAGAGGGTGAAATTCAGGTACTCGCGCGGGAACGCCATTTGCCGCTCGAGTTCCATCACCGAAACGCCCGGCTTGGTTTCGCTAATCCGGCGGCGTTGGTACAGCAGCGAGAGCACGCCCAGGCGCCGGTTCGTTTCGCCCTCAATGCCATCCACGAAGGACTTTTGCCAAAAGATGGGCAGGGGTTGGGTCTGCCCGCTCTGCCGGCTGGCGTCGTATTCCCCGCGCAGTTGCGGATCGCTAAGGGTCTGATAAGCCTCGCGCAACTGGAGGAAGCGCTCCAGACTGCCGGTGGTAGGGTTGTCCGGATGAAAGCGCGCCGCCATGATGCGGTAGACCCGGTGAATCGTCTCGGGGTCGGCGTTGGCGCTGATTTGCAGGGTCTCGTAATAATCGGCGTTCTGCGAAAGCGGCGCATTCCCTGGCGGCATGAACCGGTCATCCTCGGCGTCGCGCGGGTCGTTCGAGAACTTATCCCGGTCGGCTGTTGACTCGTTCGAGAACTGATCCTGGCCGGCGGCCGACTCGCGAGAGAACTTATCCTGGTTGGCGGCCGGCTCGCTGACGGGTTCCGGTTCCGGCATCCACTTTGAGTGATCCACCCACTCCGAATATTCCCTCGCAGGAGGGGCCGCCCGCTCGGGTTTCGTCCACGACGTGCGATTGGTGGCCTGCGCTTCCGGCACGCGTTCGAGCATCGTTGCGGGCTCGGGCTCCGCTGGCCGCGAAGGCGCGATTAAATCGGCCTCCGCGCGCTCGACCGACCAGGCCCGCAGGGCTGAATTGACACGGTCGGACCGCTTCTTCACGGGCACCAGTGCGGTTGACGATGTAGACGGCAGGGGATCCAGTCCAGCTAGCACTGGTTGCAGGCGGCGGCTGCGTTTGTACTGGGCACGGATAATGGCGGCAAGCACCAGCAAAACCGTAGCCCCGTAAAGTCCGGCGGTCAGCATCACGACGCCACCGCCAGTCTGGACCGGAGCTGCTGCCGGCAGATTTCTTCCAGATGCCGAGTGGCGCAGTCGTGGCTGTCGCAATGGCCGCTGATTTCGCGAAGTATGTCGAGCCGGTACTGCTCGACCCGACGCAGGTCCGTCCTGGCGCACTCGATGTTAGTGACAGTCACAGCCTGGTTGACGTGCTGCTGTGCCCGTCGCACCAAATCGAGGGCCGCCAAATATTGGATTCCGAGTTGGTCCCTAAGTTCGCATCCCATTTGAACCTAGGATGCCAGAGAACCTCGCTTTACGGTAGTCCATGTCGTACCAGTTTGGCCTATGGTAAGTTTGGTGCAATTTCGGTACTGCAGCCAAACTTTCGGCCCCCGTACTTTGAATCGTTTGGGTGGCTTCGATCATCGCACTTAACAGGCGGAGCTGGAGGCCGCAAGGCCACTCTGCGCTTCTGCCGAAGTTGGTTTAGCTTCCGGAGTCGCCAAACAGCGGATCGGCACCGATGGTGCCCGTCAAGTCATTCAAATAATCCGTCGAGCCGACCCGCGCCAGCCTGTCCCTGGCAGCCCGGACGCGGGCTTCCAAATCGAGTTGCGGCGGGATTTCCAATCCCGAGGCGCGGAATTCCTCCAAGGCCCGCAGGTGGCGCTCCCACAATTCAGTTTCCTTCCGCTGCCGTGTGCGGAGGCGCTGCCTGTACCAATCGCTGGCCAACACCGCTTCGCGAGTGAATTGCGCCCGCAGCCGGGGATCTTCGAGCGTCATCCCCTGGAAGCTGCCATGGACCATGATCTCGAGCAGCGCCCGCAGCGGCGGGCAGGCATCTTCCACGCTGCCATCCTCGAAATACGCCTGGGCCACCCGCTGCTGGCTTTCCACGATGGCATCCACCCCGGAAGCGAACATGGCCAGATCCTGTGCCTCGGGCCGCAACATCTCCTCCGGAAAGACCGCGTCGGGGGTTTCGAAAATGCGTCCCAGGAAGACGTCGGCGAAGCGCCGCGTGATCCGGTAGCCCAGCCGGCTGGCCAGCACCGTGCGGCCGTCTATGCAGAAATCTTCCACCTTTTCCAGGTAGCCGTTTTCAATCAGAAACCGGGGGTCGCGCTCTTCCACCCTCATCCTGCACCACAACTCCGGCGCCAGCATGCTGATGTCGTGCTCCACGCGGTAATGCGGGCCCACATAACCGGCCGAAGTGGTAATCGCCGCATACTCTCCCAGGATCATGGAAGTCAGCGCACTGTTCACGTCGATCACCGGCAGCAAAGCGTTGAACGGCCCCTTGGTGAGAGCTCCTTCGCTGCCAAATCCGGTAGTGGAAGGCGATTTGCCAGTCAGGCTGGAGATAAACTCCATGAACAGTTCCGGCGTTTCCTGGTAGTGGATCGGACTGTAGACCGCCAACGGCGCGATGCCAAGCTTTGGTTCGGGCGGATTGTTGCGGCGGCCGGGCAAAACCGCGTTGACCGGAAAGAACACGCGTCCGTCGTCGGGAATAGTGCGGTCCAGGCGCGCCGTGATTTCGGCCAGGTAAGTCTCGCGGGCATGCACCAGGTCCGGCCGCTTCTGCAGATAGCGGGGATTCTTCGATGGTTTGCCATCCACCAGGCGCGGGTGCGCGGAGGAGACCACGTAACCGCCGCTTTCCGAAGCTGCGAACTTCGCAATGAGCTGCTTCATGGGCTGGCTGTAGCGGTCGAATTCGACCACATGATCGACCAGCCGCCTGGCATCCGCGCGGGTGAGCGGCTCGAAGTTGGAGAGGAACGTCTCCGGACTGGCGATATCGTCCTCCGCCTGCCGATCGGCGCCGCGGTGGATGCCTTCGTCCGGCCGCTGGAACAGCATGGCTTCGCAATTGACCACCAGCTTGACGCTGGGGTTCCGGTATTTCTCGTCCAGATGCGAGAGCGCCTCGCGCGGCAGCAGCACGGACGCCGTGATATCGTCTTCCACCTGCACCTTGTCCGCCGGATGAAAATCCGGGCGCAGTTTGTAAATGCGCCAGGAGCCGTCCGGATCGTACCCCACCCGGAGATAATTGCTCACCAGTCTTTCGCCGTCGAATTTAAGCTCGTGGCCCAGGAAGCCGTTGATGCGGTCCACGGTGAAGTGCTCGCGCCACCGATCGCCCCATTCGGGCCGGTAGTAACGCTTGACGGTGAAGACAAGCTGGCGGATGGTCTGCGGCAGGCTGCGCACCCACTGGTTGTGCTCGTCGGTGTAATCGCCGGAGGCAGTCAGCAGCTTGATCACCGAGCCGAGCGACCGCTCGACGCTGAGAATCGGCCGGTCCGCGCGGTGGCCAGGCCGGCCGGCCCGAAAGACGCGCGAGTAATCCTTATCGAGGATGGCAGCCACCTCGTCCATGTCGCCCGAGTAGTCCCTCACGAAAACGGAACCCTTCAACAGAAGGTCGGAGATCGATTTCGAAATCTCGCTCTTGCCGCCTCCCGAAACGGTGGACGGCTTGTGACAAAGCGCTCCGTCCGGGCGCGTGCCGACCAGCCGCCAGGACGTGCCGGTAAGCTGCTTTTCGAGCCGGAGCCGGTAGCCCGAAGGAAGCACGTATACTTCTTCCGCGCGCAGCGGAATCTGCCGCCGCTGTCCCTCCGATTCCCAGCGGACGAACCCCTCGCGCACGCCGAAGGTCGAGGCTTCGGGCACGTAGAGGATACTGGGGAACCGGCGGTCCACGGCGAAGCCTTCCGGTTGGACCTCGGCGCGGCTGCCCAGCAAGCGCATGGCGGCTTCATACGTGGTGCGTCTCAGTCGAACCGTGCGATCGGCGATGAAATCCTGGCCGAGCACGTAAGCCGGGAAGGCTATGGCGCCACCGGCGTGCTCCTCTTCGCACAGCCCATACAAGTTGGCGGCGAAGCTGATTTGGGTTTTGACTTCCTTCTTGCAATAGCCGAAATAACTGTCGGCGATGATGGTCACCATGACGCCGGATTCGTCGCGGCCGGCGACCTTGAAAGCCTTGCCGCCGTTGTACAGCTCATCCGGCTGGCTCCAGCACATGCCGTCGCGTTTCTGCCGTTCGGTGGCTTGACTGGCGTGAGGCAGGCCCAACTCGCTCTTGCACACCGAGGCGAGGTGAGGAGCCAGAATCACGCAGCCGGAATGGCCGGTCCAATGCTGCACATCGAGCGCTGCGTCATTCTCCGGCAAGTACGGATCGCCGCCATTGCCGAACAGGCACTCCACGAAATCCAGGTTGGCGACCAGCGTTCCAGGCGCGAAGAAACGGATCTCCATGCTTCTTTCCGGCGCCTGGCTGGTAGCCGGGCACACCGCCGGCCGCAGCAGCAGCGAAACGAACAAGCCCGCCGCAGGTTCGGCAGCGGTATACGGCAGGGCCAGTACATCCTCCGGAGGATCGAGCGCCATCGCGAGTAGTGCCGCGAAAACCGGCTTGGGAACGGCAATCTTGTCCGCCGGGATAGGCAAACCGCCTTCCGCGATATGGAAGACGCCTTGCGTGGTGCGGCGATCGCTCTTGGGATTGTGCAGAACGCCCTGGGCCACGCGGTAGGAATCCAGATACGGCGAGTGAAAACTTTCCGCGCCCGGCGGAAACGAGAGGGCGCGCGCCATCCCCGGCAGATCGAGAGTCAGCGTGCGGGATGCGAGACGCGGCGCTCCCTGCGGCCAAGTGTCCTTCAGATAGCGGTCGAGAAAGCTTTGGATGCGTGCGTCCACCGGACACAGAAGACCGCGCAACAGTTGGTCTTTCTGGTGGATATTCCGCAGCAGCGGTCCCGCAAGCTGGAGGAAGTAAGGGTCCGAGGCGGTACGGGGCGTGGATTGGCCCAGGGCCGCCAGCTTGAGACTGATGTAGCGATCCAGCGCTGAATGAGTGTCCATAGGGAAGTAAGCGGCGGCAGGGGCGCTCCTTCCAGCTTACCTGCTTCGCATGGGCCCTCGCCAGCGCACCCATCCGTAACCGTTTACAACCTGCGGAGGAACCACACAAGCAACACAATCACGATAATGGTCCCGACCAATCCTAGTCCGAGCGTTTCATTTCTCCTTTCAGATAAAGTAGAGCACCCGCACTTACCCGGATGCGCCTGGACGAGCTACCACGCGAACATGCGGGCGCCGCCACCGGATTGGCGGACCCGCCCTGTCTGGGCGCCACTATCCAGTACGGGAGGCGTGCTACCGACACTCAGGCTGCCAGTACCCGGTTCGCGGCCGATGAGTTCTTCAACCTCCATCGCGCCGCGGCGGTTCATGACCGCAGCCGCCCTGTCCACCGCTTCGTTCGATCCTGTCGCGAAAACGATGACTCCGCCACGCCGCACTCCCCGGACGTAAGCAGCCGCCTCCAGGTCGCTTGCCCCGATTGTCCTGAGTTCCCGGTTCAAACCAACCTCGAAATCGATGCGTGGGATACTCGTAATCCCGGCGACGTCCATACTCAGCGGCTCTCCCAAAATGCGGATCTCGTTCCGAGGGAAAGCACTGGCATCGAGATCGTCGGCGACCTGGTTCGCCACGCCCGGGTTCTCAAATAAGCCAACTGCGGTTTTCGACATATTGCACCTCCGCCTAAAAATCTCCGTACAGCCAAATTGTCAAGGCTCTGTCTTACTGAACCAGCACGAGAAGGGCCGAATGCGGCATGTCACTCTGCCGCCCACCGAACGCGCAAGACCCGCCCTTTGCCGATCGCCTTTTGGCAACTTTCGCATTTCGGGTGCAGCCTTTGCATTTCAGCTCGCTCAGTCTGCCGCGCCGGGGACTGCGGCTGCGACGGGGACGTGGGCCGATCTGGCCCGAAAGAAACGTATTATCGTGGAGCTACCGGTTCCGGTCAGGACTAATCGGGCGGGTGAGACCAACAGGAGGTTCGATGAAACGGTTTTCGCGGCGCACATTTTCCGGAGCGATGCTTTCGGCATCGGCATTGGCGGCAGCGCAGGAGCGCAGCGATCCGTCGAATCCAGCCAAGCTGGACCTGCCGCCCTGGAAAGGATCTTCGGCCGGCGGCGATGGTTTCCATTTTCCCGGCGCCCCATCGCCGCGGACCAAGTGGACGGTGCCCGGCCCGCCACGAAAATATTTCGCCGAATGGCTGCCGGCGCTGTTTGAGCGGACCATCGAGATCGACGATTGGAGCGGCGATAAATCGCAGTTGCGATGGATTTTCACCGGGCCGTGCGGGGGCTTCACAGTGGAAGCCGGCGGCGGCAAGGCGCGCCTGGCGGTCCGCTATGACGACTCGCCGGGGCTGAGTAAGGTGCCGCCGGTGCAACCGCGCCCCGGCCGCCATCCGGAGGGCCTCTGGGAAGAATTGAGCGTCGAGTATGGCGGGGACCTGAAGGCGATCGCGGTGGTGGCCGACTACCGGTTGACGGTGCGCGTCTTTTTGAACGGGAAAGAGGCGCTCTCTTCCAACGCGCCGCTCGATGTGAACCGCCACCAACTGGCCTTCGCTGGGGATGGTTCGGTGCGCGGAAGGCTGCTCCCGCCGGCCGTGGAAGCGGCGACCGTCGACGTCGATGACGCCGTGCGGTTCCAGCAAATGCTCGGCTGGGGCGGCACTACCACGCCTCCCGCTTTCGCGGAATTGAGCCCGCAGGGCGCCCGCGAGTGGTGGAACATTCTCGCCGAGTACAACCTGCTGCTGCATCGCGAGTATCCCACCGGCGCGCTGCTCAATCGGGAGATGACCAACTGGGACCGGACCGAGGATGCCTCTCCGCATTACTACGGCGACAACTTTCCGAACTGCGAGACCAGCGATTTCGAATACATGCGGCGGGTGCGGCGCCTGGGCGGCAAAGTGATCTTCGAGTTTTGGGAATTGCCGCCGTGGGCCAGAGTTCGCGATGCCGCCGGCAAACTGACCGACGCTCCCGAGATCGAAGTCTATGTCAAGGCCATGGTGCGGTACTGTCAGGTTTCGCGAGACAGGATCGGCCAACCTCCCGAAATTGTCGGGATTCAGAACGAAGTGACGCAATCGGCGGAGAACTGGCAGAAGATGGCGCCGGCGCTGCGCCAGGGGTTGGACGCGGCTGGCTTCGAGGCCATCAAGATCCACATGCACAACGCACCGTTCTCTCTCGGCGGCGTCGCGGCCGCTAAAGCTTTCCGGCAAGACCCGGCGGTGTGGAAGACCATCGACTACTCCGCCTCGAACCTCTACGATTACCAGGATTATTTTCACGACCCCGACGGCTTCGACGCGCGCTTAACTCAGTTGCGCGATGCGGTCGGAGACAAGCCGTTCTTCGCCGTCGAGTTGTGCGTCAACAACGGAGCGTATCAGACGCGCGCTTACCGGGTCGCGCTGGCGATGGGGCAGCTCTACCACAAGGTGCTGACCCAGTTGGACGCCTGCGGTGTGATGTATTGCTGGACTCTGCTCAACGTGGTTCAGCCGTCTTACGGATGGACCCGGACCTTGCTGGTGCCCGATCCGGAGCATGGGCTGAAGCCGGTGGCATCCAGCCACCAGTTGCGGATCTTCGGGGCCTACTCACGCCGGGTGCGCGCCGGCATGCAGCGGGTGAATGCGGCGAGTTCCAACCCGAACGTGCTGGCGACGGCGTTCAGCGGCGCCGGCGGCGAGAGGACGCTAGTTCTTCTGAACCGCTCCGGCGTAGCGCAGAAGGTCGACGTCAAATGGCCGGGAGCGGCGTTTCGGTATCTGGAGACGGCCAGCCCGCAGCAGGAAAATTCGGTCCAGCCGGCGGGCGCCAGCCTGCAAGTGCTGGTGGCTCCCGGAGCCATCGTCACCTTGACGAACGTGGAGTTAGGCAAAGCCAACGAGGCTTGACGCGAGGCCCGGAGTTTCCCGTAGGACAGACCATCGCCTTTCGTGGTCTGTCATCGCTCGCCAAGGCGCAAAGCCTTGACAGACGACAAAAAGCGATGGTCTGTCCCACCTCTCTACTGTCCCAATCTGAGAGAATAGAAAACCAGATACGAAGCGGCAGCGCTGTCCGCGCCGTTTGCCATCGGGAGGAGGTCAGGGAGGATGGGACCAGGGACGAACCCGGCGGCGGGCGCCCCTAGCAAGCTCGGCCGCTACCAGATTGTGGGCGAGATCGGCCGTGGCGGCGGTCTCGAAAGGAATGCGGCTGCACTATCTCAGTCACTCGGAAGGCCGCTTTTCCGCGGTGTGGCGCAAGTGAGCGGGAGCCGCCGCTTGATTCTCACGGCAGCCTGTTTCTGGCTGCTGACATTCCCCGCGCTCGCCGCCGCCCAAGGCGTCATCCGCGGCGTGGTGCACGATCCGGCTCACCGTCCGATCGCGGGGGCGCAGGTGTCGGCCCACGCCGCCGAGCCGGCGCGGAGCGAGAGCGCGCCAACCAACGCCGAGGGAGAGTTCCAGTTCGACGACCTGGCCGAGGGCCCCTGGACGCTCGAGGTGTCCGCGCCCGGCTTCCGGCAACTGGAGCGGAGTGTGACGGTGGCGGCCGGCAGAGCGCCGGCGCTGCACCTGGAAATGGAACTGGCCGGCTTGAGCGAGGTGGTCACGGTTTCGAGCGCCGCCGACCGGTTGAGCGCCCAGACCGCCACGCCGCGCGTGCTGGTCGATCAAGACGACGTGGCCCGCACGCCCGGCGCGGATCAGACCAACAGCCTCGCCATGATCACGGATTTTACGCCCGGCGCTTACATGGTCCACGACATGCTCCACATACGCGGCGGGCATCAGGTGAATTGGCTGATCGATGGCGTGCCGGTGATCAATACCAACATCGCCGCCAACGTCGCGCCGATCGTCAACCCCAAAGACGTGGAGGAACTGGAGATTCAGCGCGGCGGATATTCGAGCGAGTATGGCGACCGCACCTACGGCTTCTTCAACGTGGTCACTCCTTCCGGATTCGAGCGCGACAACCAGGCCGACTTAGTTTTCTCCGCCGGCAATTTCGATTCGACCGACGATCAGTTCGCCATCGGCGGGCATACCATGCGCTTCGCTTATTTCGTCAGCGCCGACGGGAACCGCAGCGAGCTTGGCCTGGGCACGCCCATCTCGCAGGTCATCCACGACCAGGAAAGCGGCGAAGGCGGGTTCGTTTCCCTGCTCTACAATGCGAGCGCCAAGGACCAATTGCGCTGGGTCGTCTCGGTGCGCGCGGACCATTACCAGGTTCCCAACGATTTTCCGCTCGAATCGTCCGGCATTCGCGACCTGGATCTGGAAAGGGACGACCTGGGCGGGTTCCATTGGAGCCACGCCTTTTCGAGCGATTGGCTGCTGACGGTCTCCCCCAGCTACCACTTCAACGGCTCTCATTATGCAGGCGGGCCGCTCGACAACCCATTTATCCTCGACGATAACCAGCGCTCGAATTATCTCGGCTCGCTGGCGGCGCTGCAGGCGCGAAAGAAGCGCAACAACCTGCGCTTTGGCGTCGATTTCTGGGGCCAGCGCGACGACGCCTTTTTCGGGCTTACCGCCAACCCGGGCGGCGGAGTGTTCACGCAGGAGGAGAAGCAGTGGGCCCACTCGAGCACGGCGTATGCGGACGACCAGTACCAACCAACCACGTGGCTGACTCTCGACCTGGGAATCCGTCTTACCCGTTACGGCGGGCTGGTTAATGAGAGCGCCGCCGACCCGCGGTTGGGCGGCGCCATCCGCATCCCGCGCCTGAACTGGACCCTGCACGGCTACTACGCGTATTACTATCAGCCGCCGCCGCTCGACAGCCTGGCCGGTCCCGCACTCGCGTTTGCCCAAACGCAGGGATACGGCTTCATCCCGCTATCGGGCGAGCGCGACATCCAGCACGACGTCGGCATAACCGTTCCGTGGCGCGGTTGGGCGCTCGATACCGACAACTTCCACACCAGCGCGCGGAATTTCCTCGATCACGACGCGATCGGCGATTCCGGCATCTTCATTCCGTTAACCGATCTGGGCGCTATCATCAGCGGCACCGAGGTCACTCTCCGTTCGCCGCGCCTGTTCCGGCGGGCGCAATGGCGCGTCGCCTGGTCGAACCAAATCGCCCAGGGGACCGGCCCGATCACCGGCGGTTTGCTCGAGGCGGCTCCGGCCGGCAATTTTCTTCTCGATCACGACCAGCGGAACACGGTCACTTCAGTCGTCTCGCTGAGCCTGCCCGGTAACTTGTGGGCGACGCCGGCCTGCCAGTTCGGATCGGGATTCCTCAATGCCGACGGCCCATCCCATCTGCCGCCGCACTGGACGTTCGATCTGGCGCTCGGCAAGCAGTTTCGCGAGGCCTGGACGATTTCAGCCAGTGCCGTGAACATCGCCAACACGCGCTATCTTCTCGATACCAGCAACACCTTCGGCGGTACGCATTTCATCAATCCACGCCAGGTCTACATCGAGATCCGCTACCGCTTTCATTTCTGAGCCCCGGCGCCCGATGCGCGAAATCCTTTCGCCGTAATCCCCCGCGCCACGGCTAGCTAAGCTGAGGTTGGGCCCGCCATTCGTGCGGAGTTAGAATGGCTGCTGCTGCGGCGCTCTATGAAGATCGAGGCCACCTCCGAGCTTCGTGTCGGTCTGTTCAGTATCGGGCTGGATGCTTACTGGCCGCAATTCGCCGGGCTGCTCGATAAGCTGACCGGCTACAACCGGCGGGTCGCCGAAAGGCTCGGGCGGGACGGCGTCACGGTGGTGAACCTGGGGATGATCGACACCGCGGAAAAAGCGGCGGCGGCGGGACACGAGTTCCGGCGGGCCGACGTCGACCTCATCTTCCTGCACGTTTCGACCTACGCTCTGTCCTCGACCGTGCTGCCGGTGGTGCGCCGGGCGAAGCTTCCGGTCGTCATCCTGAATCTCACGCCCGGCGAGGCCATCGATTATTCCGCGTTCCATCGAATGGGCGATCGCGGGCGGATGACCGGCGAATGGTTGAGCTGGTGCCAGGCGTGCCCGGTTCCGGAGATCGCGAATGTCTTCCGCCGCTGCGGCGTCCCGTTCTTCCAGGTGACCGGGATGCTGGAAGACGATCCGGCCGCCTGGGAAGAGATTGCCGGCTGGCTGGATGCGGCGCGCGTCGCCTCGGTGATGGAACATAACCGGCTCGGCCTGATGGGCCACTACTACGGCGGGATGCTGGATATCTATTCCGATCTCACCTTGCAATGCGCCACTTTCGGCGGACACATCGAGCTGATCGAAGTGGATGAGCTGGCCGCGCTCCGCCGGGCGGTACCCGAAGCCGAGGTTGAGGCGCGCGCGCAGCACCTCCACGACGTTTTCGACGTGCAACCGGACTGCCCGGGCGACGAACTGCGCCGCGCCGCGCGCACGTCGGTGGCGCTCGACCGGCTGGTCGAGAATCACGCCCTCGGATCATTGGCGTATTATTACCAGGGTACCGGTGTACCGGAGAATGAAGACGCCATCAGTTCGATCATCCTCGGTACCAGCCTGCTGACGGCGCGCGGCATTCCGGTGGCCGGCGAGTATGAAATCAAAAACGCACAAGCGATGAAGATCATGGACGGCTTTGGCGCCGGCGGATCGTTCACCGAATACTACGCCACGGACTTCAAAGACGATTGTGTCCTGATGGGGCACGACGGTCCGGGGCACATGGGGATCGCCGAAGGCAAGACCAAGGTGCGGCCGCTCGGCGTGTTCCACGGCAAAGTGGGACGCGGGCTATCGGTCGAGATGTCGGTGAAACACGGGCCCGTGACGCTGCTCTCGGTGGCGGAAAGCGCGGAGGGCCGCCTGAAGCTGGTGGTGGCGGAAGCGGAATCGGTGGCGGGGCCAATCCTCGAGATCGGCAATACCAACAGCCGCTACCGCTTCCCCATTGGCGCGCGGCGGTTCCTCGAGGAATGGAACGCGCAAGGGCCGGCTCATCATTGCGCGGTTGGCGTGGGACACATCGCGTCGCGAATCGAGAAACTCGGCGCGCTGCTGGGGATCGAAGCAGCGCGGGTGTGTTAGACGCGCTTGGCAGGCGGAAGCGCCTGCCCCACTGTGGGACAGACGCTTTCGTCTGTCAACCGTTAAGATCCAGGAGAGTTTATGAAGCTAATCGTGATCGCAGTTTTTATCGTCACCGCAACGTGCGCGCTCGCCCAGCAGGTCGACGTCCAATGGGACAAAGTGGAGCGGGTCTCGAAGACCACGGCGACGTTGCAGGTGGTCGTCAACCCGCCGCTGCGGCGCGGGTCGCCGATTCACGATCGCGTCTTCGGCGAACTGGAGCGCATCGGCGCCGACTACGTGCGCTACGTCCCCTGGCTGCCTTACCCGAAGCTGGCGGTGGCCGAACTGGAGCCGCCCGCGAACGGGAAGACCTTCTGGGATTTTTCTTTGATCGATCCCATGACGGTGGACTTTCTGAACGCGACCAAGGGGCATCCGGTCATCCTCAACTTCAGCACCATTCCACAATGGATGTTCAAGACCGCCGAGCCGGTAAAGTATCCGGCCGACCCGGACGCAGTCACCTGGAAGTACACGCAGGCGACCGAACTGCGCGATCCTTCCGGGAAAGAGCTGGGCGATTACTACGCGCGCCTGGTGAGTTGGTACGTAAACGGCGGCTTCACCGATGAGTTCGGCCAGCGGCACGAATCCGGGCATCACTTCAAAATCGCTTACTGGGAAGTCTTGAATGAGCCCGATTTCGAGCACCAGACGACTCCCGAGCAGTACACGGCGCGCTATGACGCGATTGTCGCGGCCATTCACGAAGTAGCGCCGGAAATCAAGTTCGTCGGGATCTCCGCGGCCGCGCCGTCCAGCAATCCGCGCATGTTCGAGTATTTCCTCGACCCGCGCAATCACCGGCCGGGCATACCGCTCGATATGATCTCGTATCACTTCTATGCGACACCGTCGGCCGATGAGAGCCCCGCCGTGCAGCAGTTCACGTTCTTCGACCAGGCGGACCGGTTCATCGCCACCGTGCGCTATATCGAAGCCATCCGGCAGCGGCTGTCTCCCGCCACCGAAACCACCGTGAACGAGATCGGCAGCATTCTGGCGGGCGATCCGAATTTGCGGACGGCGATTCCGGATTCGTACTGGAACCTATCGGGAGCCTGTTATGCCTACGTCTTCGGCCAGCTTGCCGCGCTGGGCATCGATATCGCCGGCGAATCGCAATTGGTCGGCTATCCCACACAGTTCCCCAGCGTGTCGATGGTGGATTGGTCGACCGGCGCTCCCAATGCGCGATTACGAGTGCTGGAGTTGCTCAAGAACAACTTCCACCCGGGCGACCGGATCGTGAAGACAGCGAGCCACAATTCCGCGATTTACACGCTGGGGATGCTCTCACCCAAAGGCGAGCGCAAGCTGCTACTGGTAAATAAGCGCGACCGCGAGATTGAGCTGACGCTCAACGGCCGCGCCACTGGGATGGAGTACGTCGACCAAACCACGAAGGGCGGCGCTCCCGGCCGGCAAGCGGTGTACGCCGATAAGCTGACTCTGCGCGGCCTCGGCGTAGCGGTAGTGACGATGGCGGCGGAGTGAATAGAAAAAGGAGTTCCCCGATGAAAACCTTGAATACAGCCTCTGATCGCCTGATGGGCAAATGGGGCGCACGCACTCCTGCGTGCCGCGTCGGCACTTCTGCCGACGCCCGCTGCCACGGGACGCAAGCGCGTCGAGAAGAGTCTCGACGCGGCACGCACGAGTGCGTGCGCCACGTTGCTTTTGCGCTGTGCTTGGGTGCTGCGTTTCTGGCATTTTCCGCATCCGCGCTGGCGCAATACCAGCACCCGTTTCAAGACCCGGCGCTCGAGGCGGAGAAGCGCATCGACAACGTGCTCTCGCTGATGACGCTGGACGAGAAAATTGCCAGCCTGGGCATGTCGGGCGTGGCTGTTCCCCGGCTCGGCATTCGCGGCACGGCGATCGGCGAAGCGCTCAGCGGGGTGGTTCTGGGCGGCCCCATGCAGACCATAATCGACGCGTTCCCCAACGCGCCGGCGGATTTGAAAACGCTGCCCACGCCCACCACGCAGTTCCCGCAGGGCGTCGGCCTGGGGCGCACCTGGGATCCGGCGCTGGTGCGCCAGGCGGGCGCGGTGATCGGCTCGGAGGCGCGCTACATTTTCGAAAACGGCAAAAATGCGAAGGCGTTTCTGGTGCTGCTGACGCCCAACGCGGACCTGGCGCGCGATCCGCGCTGGGGCCGCACGCAGGAATCCTACGGCGAGGATCCGTTCCTCGACGGCACGCTAGCGGCCGCGCTGATTCGCGGCATACAGGGTGACGATCCCAAGTACTGGCAAGCCGCCAGCCTGCTCAAGCACTTCCTGGCCAACAGCAACGAACACGGCCGCTACGGGTCGTCCTCGGACTTCGATGTGCGTCTGCTGCGCGAGTATTATTCGGTGCCTTTTCGGATGGGAATTGTGGACGGCGGAGCCCGCTGTTACATGGCCTCTTACAACGCCTGGAATCACGTGCCGATGACGGTCAATCCGATCCTCAGGAACATCACCGTGAAGGAATGGGGCGTTGACGGGATCATCTGCACGGATGCCGGGTCGCTCGGCAACCTGGTCAGCCAGCACAAGTACTTCCCGAGTTTGAAGACAGCCGCCGCGGCTTCCGTCAAGGCCGGGATCAACATGTTCCTGACCATCTTCGAAGACCCCAAAACGGCGGTCAAAGGCGCGCTGGCGGACCACCTGCTTGAGGAAGCGGATATCGATGCGGCGCTGCGCGGCAGCGTGCGCACGGCGCTACGGCTGGGCCTGCTGGATCCGCCTTCGGTGGTTCCGTACTCGAAGCTGAAGGGCGCGCCCGACCCGGTGAATTCGCCCCAGCACAACGCCATCGCATTGCAGGTGGCGCGCGAATCGGTGGTGCTGCTGAAGAACGCGCAGAACCTGTTGCCGCTGGACCGGCATGCCATCAAGACACTCGCCGTGATCGGCCCGCGCGCCAACGAAGTGCTGCCGGATTTCTACGGCGGAGTGCCACCGTACGCGGTGACGCCGCTGGCGGCCATTCGGGCCAAGCTCGGCCCCGGCGTGGAGATACGCCACGTGGTGGACAACACCGGCGGCGCGGCGGCGAAAGCGGCGCAATCCGCCGACCTGGCGATCGTGGTGGTGGGCAACCATCCCACTTGCGGCCGGACGCCGCAGCAACTGTTGCAGGGCCTGATGACGACCGGCGGATGCGCCATCCCGAGCGAAGGCATGGAAGGCAGCGACCGCCAGACGCTCACGCTCGAACAGGAGGACCTGGTCAAGGAAGTTTACCAGGCTAATCCCAGGACCGTGGTGGTGCTGATTTCGAGCGGCCCGTACGCCATCAACTGGACGCAGCAGAACGTGCCGGCGATTATTCACATGAGCCACAACAGCCAGGAGGAGGGCTCGGCCATCGCCGACGTGCTGTTCGGCGATTACAACCCTGCCGGCCGGCTGGTGCATACGTGGCCGAAATCGACAGACCAGTTGCCGCCCATGATGGACTACGACATCCGGCACGGCCGCACCTACATGTACGCCAAAGAGGAGCCGCTCTATCCGTTCGGATTCGGCTTGAGCTACACGACATTTCGATACGCGAATCTGCGCACCAGTTCACCGGACTTGAAGGCTGGCGGCGAAATCACGGTCAGCGTGGACTTGACCAACACGGGCGCGCGCGATGGCAACGAAGTGGTGGAGTTCTACGTGCGGCACGTCGGCTCGAAAGTGGACCGTCCGGCGCGCGAACTGAAGGGCTTCAGCCGGGTCAACATTCCACACGGGCAGACGCGAACCGTTTCGGTGCCCTTGCAGGCCGAATCGCTGGCCTATTGGGATGAAGCCGGGAGCAAATTCGTCGTGGAACCGGAATCGGTGGAGATCCTGGCCGGCGCATCCTCGGCAGACATCAGATTGCACAAGACCATTACGGTCGGACAGTAGGACAGGCGATCGGTTTTGGTCGCCTGTCTTCCGCCGGCAGCGGCAGGCCACGAAAAGCGGTGGCCTGCCCTACCTTGCCGCTCAGTTCTTTATCGACAGCGGCACAGCCACGAGCGTGCCGAAGGCTCGCGTGTCGCTGGTGACCACTTGCGTCATGCCGGTGACAGTGTCAAACAATTCGAGCGTCGGCATGATGGAACAAGCCCCGAATGCGAAGGCCGGAATCATGGTCCCGCCTCCCGCGGGGATTGGCCCGCTGACGAACGGGTTGCTTCTTACCACGCCACGGATATCGATGCGCAGGGCGGTGGTGGCGGTGGTCAAGTCGGCGAGCTTCAGCGTCAGCGATGCGGCCGTGCCCGGTGCCACATTGCTCACCTCCAGCGATTTCAGCACGTTATTCTGCCCATCTCGAAACTCGAGTTCGACCGGGCAGGCGGCGACCGGGGGGGTGGTGGTGGTCACAGCGGCCGAGGCGGTCGCGGCGACGGGAACAACGCCGGCCGTGTTGAGCACGTTCAATTGCGCCGCCTGCAGAGCGGGCGCCCAGCCTACGATGCCCGTAGTGACGGCTGTTTCAAAGGTTGGAGTGGTGGTGGATTGCGCCGTGGCCAAACCGGCGAAAACGAGAAGGGCCAACAGCACGCTGGTCCCCATTGCGCGATATTTCATACAGACTCCTTAAAGGAAATGGAGCTCGGGGGACGCGGGCAGCCCGTGACTCTCAGCATACTTCAACCCGAACCGCGGCGAAAGGTTGCGTTTAGTCTACTTTGCCTTGTCAACCTCGTTCAACTGCCCAGGCCGACCAAAACGACGCCCGCCAGCACCAGGCCCAGCCCCAGTATCTTCGACCGCGTAAACCGCTCGTGGAAAAACAGGCGGGACCACAGCAGGGTCCAGATATATCCGACGGCGACCATCGGGAACAGCACGGAAAGCTGCCCATGCCGGATTCCCATGCTGTAAAACACGGAGGAGCCCAGGTACAGGCCAACCCCGAACGCGAGGCGCCAGTTGAACAGGCTCATCAGCCCCGTCAGCCGGACCGCGCCCAGCTTCAGGAACACCGCGCCGAAGCTCCCTACCACGGCGCCGAAAAGCACCAGCAGAATCGAACCGATCGGCGTGGAGTTCATTGGCGCTCACCCCGGCCGAGCATGGCCACGCCCGCCATGATGCCGGCGATGCCCAACAGTTTCAGTGGCTTGAGGGTGTCGTGAAAGATGAAGTAGGAAAGCACCGTCACCCAAACGTACGACAGGCTGATGATGGGATAGAGCAGCGAAAGTTCGCCCTCGCGCAGCGCCAGCACCATCAGCACGGTGAACAGGCCATATAGCGTATACCCGGCGATCAGCGGCAGGTTGGTCAGAATCGCCGGCAGGTTGAAGCTGAAGTGGTTCATCCCGATCTTCATCAGGATCTGCGCCGCCGCGCTGAGCACGGTGGCGCCCGCCACCATCAGGGCCATGCGCCGGTGCGTGGCGGAGTTCGGGTGAACGGAAGCGGGCGCGGCGGTGGTGCTCAAAATCGGGAACCTCTTGGAATGCCTGGTCGGCGGACTCTGCCAGAACAGGATAACAGGGATTGAGGGTACAATGAGAGACTGTGGAAGAAATCAACGCAGCCGCGGTGCAAGAGCCACCGCCCCCGCCGGTGGAGGCTCCGCCCGTCCCGGCGGAGCGCAGATTCCTGGTGGAATGGACCGTCACCATCATCCTGCTGCTGTTCGGCACCACTTCGCTGGTGCAGGCGTTCGTGATCCCCACCGGCAGCATGGAAGACACCCTGCTGATCGGCGACCACCTGCTGGTGGACAAGCTATCTTACGCTCCCTCGGGACCGGTCTCGAAATACATTCTGCCTTACACCGAACTCAAGCGCGGCGACATCATCGTGTTCCGTTATCCGGTGGACATCAAGCAAACGTTTGTGAAGCGCTGCATCGGCCTGCCGGGCGACCGCATCCGGCTGATCGACAAGCAGCTCATCCTGAACGGCAAAGCGGTGCGGGAACCCTACGTCTGTCACAAGACGCAGTACATCGAATCCTACCGCGACAATTTTCCCAACGAACCCAACATCCACGTGGAACCGGAGGCGCAGGACATGCTGTTGAACCACGTCAAGAATGGCGAGGTGATCGTTCCGCCAAGCTGTTATTTTGCGATGGGCGACAACCGCGACTCCTCGCTCGATAGCCGGTACTGGGGGTTCGTGCCGCGGGCCAACATCATCGGCAAGCCGCTGATCGTTTATTGGTCCTACGACGCCTCGACCGCGGCGCTGATCGGCCCCACGCTCGGCTTCCGCCACCTGCTGGATATGGTGGAACACTTTCCCACCAAGACCCGTTGGAACCGCACTCTGCGCCTGATTCACGGCTACCCGCTGAACTGAATGAACCGCCATTGTTACGGACTGATCCTGGCCGGAGGACGCGGCACGCGCTTCTGGCCGCGGAGCCGCCGGCGCTCCGCCAAGCAAGTACTGAACGTGGTGGGTGAGCGGTCGCTGATCCAGGCCACCGTCGACCGCCTGGCGCCGGTGATTCCGCCGGAGCGCATCTGGATCCTCACCAACCATCACCTGCGCGACGCCATTGTGGCGCAGCTTCCTTCGGTGCCCAACGCGCAAGTGCTGGCCGAACCGGCGCAGCGCAACACGGCGCCGGCCATCGGCCTGGCGGCGCACATTCTGCGCTCGGTCGACCCGGATGCCGTGATGGGCGTGTTTCCCGCCGATCACGTGGTGGCCCGCCCGGCGGTGTATCGCAGCGTGGTGCGAGCCGCTTTCCGCGGTGCGGCCGCCGGCAACCTGATGGTGGTGGGGATTCAGCCGCGCTGGCCGGAAACCGGTTATGGCTATATCGAATTCCCGCGCGGCGCCCAGGCCGGCACGGCCGAGCCCCTTCCCGTGAAACGGTTCCGCGAGAAGCCCGCGCTGGCGCAGGCCAAACGCTACCTGGCGGCGGGCAACTTCTATTGGAATTCGGGGATGTTCTTCTGGCGCGCCGGCGTATTGCTGGAGCAGTTGCGGCAGCACCTGCCCAAGACGGCCACCCTGCTGGCTTCCCTGCCCCGCTTCGGCTCGCGCCAGTTTGTGGCCGGGTTGGCGCGCGCCTTTCCCTTGTCCGACAATATTTCCATCGACTATGCGGTGATGGAAAAAGCCGGCAACGTGCACGGCATCGCGGCCGCGGATTTCGGCTGGAACGACGTGGGAAGCTGGAACGCCGTTTATGAGCTGCTGCCCGGCGATGGCGACGGCAACGTGGTGGCCGGCGAATCGGTTTGCCTGGATGCGCACCACAACTTTGTCGATGCCCCCGGCAAGACCGTGGCCCTGCTCGGCGTCGATGATCTGATCGTGATCGATACTCCCGACGCCCTGCTGGTGACGCGCCGCGACCATGCGCAGCAAGTCGGCGACGTGGTCAGGGCGCTCGAACGGCGGAAACGCGAAGACCTGCTGTAGGCCGGGGCGCTATCGGAATGAATCATGCAGTTCCGTCAGGTCCCCGACTTGCTCCCCGTCCGTCCCCGACTTGCTCCCACACGACTTGCTCCACATTAATAGCGGCAAATCATTTCCCTGTCAAGGCAAAGTAGAAATGTCCTATTCCCAGCAAAGTAGAAATGTCCGGTTTTGAGGGGGCGGCTGGAGGAGCTGGGTTAGAGTGGATTCGATGTTTCGGGGAGGTCGCGTTCCCTG
>JBEKKO010000082.1:0-48420 GCA_050010695.1 Bryobacteraceae bacterium | reverse complement strand
CAGCGCGCCGGTAGTGATGCCGTGATTGAGCATCTGGTAGACCGCGCCATCGAGTCCCAGTTGGGTGAAGGAGAAGATGCCGAGCACGACGAAGCCGAGGTGGCTGACCGACGAATACGCCACCAGCTTCTTCATGTTCGGCTGCACCATGGCGACCAGCGCGCCGTAAATGATGCCGATGATGGCCAGCACCGCGATCCACGGGGCGCAGCGCCGCGCCGCGCTGGGAAACAGCGGCAGCGCGTAATGCAGGATACCGAAGGTGCCCATCTTCAGCATGACGGAAGCCAGCATCACCGAACCGGCGGTGGGGGCTTCGACGTGCGCGTCCGGCAGCCAGGTGTGGAGCGGGAACAGCGGCACCTTGATCGCGAACGCGAAGAAGAAGGCCAGGAAGAGCAGCATCTGCTCAAAGGGCGTGAAGCTGAGACGGCCGCTCGAGAGCTGATCCAGAATTGCCGCGTAGCCGAACGTGCCGGCGCGATTGTACAGGTAAATGATGGCCGCCAGCATCAGCACCGAACCCGCCATCGTGTAGAGGAAGAATTTCACCGCGGCGTAAATGCGGCGCTCGTGGCCCCAGATGCCGATCAGGAAATACATGGGCACCAGGCTGACTTCCCAGAACACGTAAAACAGAAACAGGTCCTGCGCCAGAAACACGCCCACCAGACCGAATTCCAGCAGCAGCAGGAAGGCGTAGAATTCCTTGACGCGGTTCTGAATGTGGTTCCAGCTAATCAACACGCAGATGGGCGTGAGGAAAGTGGAAAGCAGCACCAGCCACAAGCTGACGCCATCGGCGGCGATGTGGAAGCGGATTTCGGGCGAAGCGATCCAGAGCAGATCGACGGTGAATTGATCGCCGCCGGCCGTGCGGTCAAACCAGCCGAGCAGAGCCAGCGAACCGATAAAGGTGACCAGCGAAATCGCCAACGCCCAATAGCGGCTCGAGGCCGGCGAGGAACGCGGCAGCGCCAGCGCGATCAGAAACCCGGCGGCCGGCAGCAGGAGAACCAGCAGCAGCAGGTTCATCGCAGTCCTCCCAACACCACCAGCACCGCCATGAAAAAGATCACCAGCACGCCGCCGAACGCCACCCAGGTGGCGTAACTGCGCGTGTTCCCGGATTGCGCCAGGCGCAACACTCCGCCGATGCCCTTGGCGCGCGCGCCGATGCCATTGACAATCCCATCGATCAGCCCGGCGTCAACGCCCTTCCAGAGCACCACGCGCGAGCCGTTCACGAGCGGCCTCACCACGGCCGCGTCGTAGATCTCATCCACGAAATACTTGTTATAAACCAGCGTGTAGAGGCCCCTGGCGCCGCTCACGACGGCATCGGGGAGACCTGGCTTGAACACGTACATCAGGGCAGCCAGCCCGATGCCCAGCAGGCCGGCGGCGCTGGCAACGGCCATCGGGCCAACCTCCTCCGCCGCTTCAACCGCCGGAAAAACGGTGCGCAGAAAGTCGGGGACCTTGAACACATACGTTCCGCCGAGCGAAAGCGCCGCCAGAATCACCAGCGGGACCAGCATCACGGGCGGCGATTCGTGTGGATGCTCCTGGCCGCCACGATAGCGCCCGAAGAAGGTCATGAAAAACGCGCGCGAGACGTAGAACGCAGTCATGCCGGCAGTGAAGACGCCGACCCAGTAAATCCAGGGCGCGCGATGAGCGGCCGCCAGCAGGATCGCATCCTTGCTCCAGAAACCGGAGGTGCCGGGGAAGCCGGCGATGGCGAGCGAAGCGCAGGCCATCACGGCGCACGTCCAGGGAATCTTGCTGCGCAGCCCGCCCATCCGTCGCATGTCCTGTTCGCCGGCAAGCGAGTGGATCACCGCGCCCGCGCCGAGGAAGAGCAGCGCCTTGAAAAACGCGTGCGTCATCAGGTGGTAAATGCCGGCCGAGAACGCGCCACAGCCGACGCCCACGAACATGTAGCCGAGCTGCGACACGGTCGAGTAAGCGAAGACCTTTTTGATATCGTTCTGCGCCAGGCCGATGGTGGCGGCGACGAACGCGGTCGCGATACCGATGTAGGCGATCACATCCATCGCAATCGGAGCGTGCGTGTAAATGACCCACGAGCGCGCCGTCATATAAACGCCGGCGGTGACCATGGTGGCGGCGTGGATCAGCGCCGAAACGGGCGTGGGGCCGGCCATCGCGTCGGGCAGCCAGACGTACAGCGGAATCTGCGCCGACTTGCCGCACGCGCCCACCATCAGCAGGATGCCGATGAGGGTGAGCAGCCCGACCGGCGCGCCCGGCGCCTGCGCGAACACGCGCGCGAAATCGAACGAGCCGAACTGGCGGAAGATCAGGAACATCGCCAGCGAAAAACCGAAGTCGCCGATGCGGTTCACGATGAACGCCTTGTTGCCGGCGTCGGTGGCGTACTTCTTATCGAAATAGAAACCGATCAGCAAATAGCTGCACAGCCCGACGCCCTCCCAGCCGACGAACAGCGCCAGGTAGTTGGCGGCCAGCACCAGCGTCAGCATGAAGAACATGAACAGGTTGAGGTAGGCGAAGAAGCGATAGTAGCCGCCCTCGTGCGCCATGTAGCCGATGGCGTAAATGTGGATCAGCGAGCCGATGCCGGTGACCACCAGCAGCATCACCGCGGTGAGCCGGTCGACCGAGAAATCGAAGCCCACCGATAGCGCGCCGCTCTGAATCCAGGTGAAGTAATGCTCGGTGTAGACGGCGTTCATGCCGCCCAGACCCGACAGGGTTTTCAGTACCCACAGAAAGGCGAGCACCACGCTGCCGATGGCGAACGCGTTGACCAGCCCCTTGGAAAAGCGCCGGCCGAACAGGCCGTTGATCAGGAAGCCGGCCAGCGGAAGTATGGGTATCAGCCAGAGTTGCATCGGTCGCGTGTCAGTTCTTCATCGAGTCCAGGTCGTCGATATTCAAAGTGCCGCGGTTCTTGAAAACGGTCAGAATGATTGCCAGGCCGACCGCGGCCTCGGCCGCCGCCACCACCATCACGAAGAACGCGAACAAATGGCCGGCCACCTGCTGCCGCTGGTAGGCGAAAGTGATGAAGGTCAGGTTGACGGCGTTCAAAATCAGCTCGATCGACATGAACATGGTGATGATGTTGCGGCGAAAAATGAAGCCGGCCACGCCGAGCGAAAACAGCACCGCGCTCAGCATCAGAAACCAGGAAAGCGGCACGTGCCCCGTCATTCGAGCTCCTTCCGCGCCAGCACGATGGCGCCGACGATGGCGATTAGGATCAGAATCGAAGTGATCTCGAACGGCAACAGGTAAGTGGTGAACAGGGCGCGGCCCACCGCCTCCGCCGTGCCGCCGCGGAAGCCGCCGAAATGCACCTGCGTATCGTGCGGGTAAATGCACGCGGTGAAAAACGCCAGCAGCGCCAGCAGCGCCACCAGCACGGGTACGCCCAGCCGGCTGGCCACGAAGGAGCGGCCGGCCTTGGTTTCGCCGCCGGCATTGAGCAGCATGATGACGAAAACGAACAACACCATGACCGCGCCGGCGTAGACGATCACCTGCGCGGCGGCGATGAATTCGGCGCCCAGCAGCAGGTACAGCACGGCCAGCGATCCCATCACGGCGATCAGCGAAACCGCGCTCGAGATGGGGTGCCGTTGCACTACCACGTTGATGGCGGCCACCACCGCAACGCCAGCGAAAACCAGAAAGACAATCAAATCCATTGCACTCAACTCACGAAAACGCGGCAATCGCCAGGCCGGTTGCCATCAGGTTCAGCATGGCCACCGGGAACAGAACCTTCCAGGCGAAGCCCATCAGTTGATCGTAGCGGAAGCGCGGCAGCGTGCCGCGAATCCAGATAAAGAGGAACAGAATGGCGCCGGTCTTGGCGCAGAACCAGAACAGCGGCAGCAGCGCACTCTGCGTGAGCGGCACCAGGAAAACCGCCGCGACGCCGAGGAAAACCACGCCGAACGGCGCAAACGTATATCGGTCGCGATTGCGCCGCGGGTTTAACCCGCGCCAAATTGTGACCACGCCGGCGATCGCGAAAATCACCACCGGCACGTAGCCGGAGCCGAACTTGGCCGGCCACGGCGCCACCCATCCGCCTAAGAATAGCAGCGTCGCCATACAACTCACGGTGATCATGTTGGCGTATTCGGCCATGAAGAACAACGCAAACTTCATGCTGCTGTACTCGGTGTGGAAGCCGGCCACCAGTTCGTTCTCCGCTTCCGGCAGATCGAACGGCACGCGGTTGGTTTCGGCGAACCCGGCGATGATGAAAATGACGAAGCTCACGTATTGAAAGCCGTGAAACAGGTTCCAGTTCCACATCCAACCATCCTGCGTGTCCACCAGTTTGCGCAGGCTGAGCGTGTTCGAAATCAGCAGCGGCGCGGCGATGGCCAGCGAGAGCGGCAACTCATAACTGATCATCTGCGCCGAGCTGCGCAAGCCGCCCAGCAGCGCGTATTTATTGTTCGAGCTCCAACCCGCGAGCGCGATGCCGTACACGCCCATCGATGAAATTCCCAGGATGAAAAGCACGCCGAAGTTGAGGTCGGTGAGCTGCATAAAAGTGTGGTAGCCGAACACCGGGATGGCGGGGCCGAAGGGAATCACCGAAATGGAAAGCAGCGCCATGGTGACCGCCAGAAAGGGCGCCGCCAGGTACAGCGTCTTGTTGACGTAGGGCGGCACCAGGTCTTCCTTGGTGATGAGCTTAATGATGTCGGCCAGCGGTTGCAACAGGCCGTGCGGGCCCACGCGATACGGGCCGGGCCGCACCTGGATATGGGCGATCAACTTCCGCTCCACCCACTGCAGGTAGGCCAGGATGGTCAAGAGCGCGCCGAATACCACGAAGATCTTGATGAGGCTGATGACGATGAACGAGTCCATTAGCGGCTCAAGCGGCTTTCCAGTACCGAGTTCAGTACCTTAGAATAACGCCCCAGCGTGCCCGACGCGAACAGGCCGTTGCGATCCGACCGCACCAGGCCGGCCGCGCCGGCGACGGCAACGCGCCCGTTGATCGGCATGGTTTGCGCCGCGCCGCCAGTAGCCAGCACCGGCACCGCCACATCGTAGCCGCGAACGTTCTTGCGGATCTCTTCGAAGACCGCGTCCGGCGTCCAGGGCCCCAGCGCGGCCGCCGCTCCCATTTCGCGCGCGATGAAGCCGGTGATTTCGAGATCCGGCTTGGCGCCCATGGTGTTGATGGCGCGCTTGAGCCGCTGCACTTCGCCGGTGCCGCTGGTGACCGTGCCGTTCTTTTCATACGCGCAGGCGGCCGGCAGCACGACGTCGGCCTGGCGCGCGGTTTCAGTGAGGAACAAATCCTGTACGACGAGGAAGCCGGCTTTGCGCGCGGCGTTCTCGAGCGGATTGGCGCCCACCACCCACAACACGTTCAATTCGGCCGTCAGCATTTCGTCGAGGTGCAGGCCGGCTTGCGCGGAAGGCTGGTAACCGGGCAGCAGCTCCGGCGTTATTCCCATGTCGATGGCGCCGCGCGAATTGGCGTAATCCACCAGGCAGATATAGCGCACCGGAATGCCGAGCGATTCGCCGAACTCCACCAGCTTGCGCAGTTCCCCGCCCTGGTAGGAATCGTCGAACAGAATCACCAGCTCCGGCTCGGCCTTCAGCTTGTCGCGCAGCGATTCGTAATCGCGGCCCCGCACAATGGCGGCGGCGTATTTATCTTCGCGCACGGCCTTGGGCGTCACCACGTAAACGCGCGCCTGGTGGTGCCGCCAGTTGGCGCGGATCTGGTACGACAGCAGCGGATGCTCCAACGCCAGGTCGGCGCCGAGCACCAGGAACGCCTTGCGCTCGTAAAGATCCGCCACCGTGGCCAGCGCACCTGATTTGCCGCTCAGCGCATCCACCAGCGTCACCACGTCGCCGGTGCGGTGATGGTCGATGTTGTTGGTGCCGAGCACCGTCCGCGCGAACTTCTGCAAATAGTAATTCTCTTCGTTGGTGGTGTGGCTGGAGCCGATGATGCCGAACGTGCCCGCGCCAATCGTCTGCTTGAATTTCTCGGCCACCGCGGCCAGCGCCTGCGCCCACGAAACCTCTTCCAGCTTGCCATTCACGCGCATCAGCGGCGCCTGTAACCGCTCGGGATGCTCGTAGAAATCGAAACCGTAGCGGCCCTTGATGCAGAGGAATTCGCCGTTGATGCCGGAGCGGTCGCGATTGTTGCCGCGCAGAATGCGGTCGTTGCGCGCGCCGAGCGTGGTCTTGCAGCCATCCGAGCAGTGCGTGCAAATGGTGCCGACGTGAGTCATCTCCCAGGGCCGCGTCTGGTAGCGGTAGATGCCGCTGGTGAGCGCGCCGACCGGGCAGATGTCGATGCAGGCGCCGCACTCGTCGCACTCCAGATGGTCGCCGTGATTGGGCGCGATTTCCGAAACCGCGCCGCGCTCGACCACGCCGAGCGCGTTGACGCCCATCCCTTCGTTGCAGATGCGCACGCAGCGGTAGCACAGGATGCAGCGCGGCGCATCGAAAAACACCACCGGCGAATATTGTTTTTCGGGAGTATGAACCTTGCTTTCGGTGTAGCGGCTTTCGCCGGCGCCGTAGCGGAACGCCATGTCCTGCAGCTCGCACTCGCCGCCCTTGTCGCATACCGGGCAATCGAGCGGATGATTGGTGAGCAGGAATTCGAGCATGTACTTGCGCGCCGCGGCCACCTGCGGCGTATCGGTGCGCACCACCAGCCCCGCGGCCACCGGCAGCGTGCAGGCCGTCATCAGCTTGGGCATCTTCTCGACTTCCACCAGGCACATCCGGCAGGCGGCTTGCAGCGAAAGCCCTTCGTAATAACAGAACGCCGGTATCTCGATGCCCGCCAGTTTGGCGGCGTCGATCACCAGCATTCCCGCCGGCGCATTGACCTCGTGCCCGTCGATCGTGAGTTTTACCGTGTCAGCCATTACGCCGTCACCATCCGGTTGGAATGCTCGAAGGGGCACGGCTTGCCGTTCAGATGATCTTCGAATTCGGGGCGGAACTTCTCGACGATGGAAATCATCGGCAGCGCGGCGGCGTCGCCCAGCGGGCAGAAGGTGCGGCCCAGCATGTTCTTCGCGATGTCGCCCAGCAGGCCGATGTCCTGCTCGGTTCCGCCGCCATCGTGGAAGCGCGTCATGATCTTGTTGAGCCAGGTGGTGCCTTCGCGGCACGGGATGCACCAGCCGCAGCTTTCGTGCGCGTAAAACTTCATCAGCCGCAGGCAGGCCTTCACCATGCAGGTGTCTTCATCCATGATCACCACGCCGCCCGAGCCGAGCATGCTCTTGCGTTGCGCCATGGAATCGTAATCCATGGTGGCGCCTTCGCACTCCGCCGCCGTCAGCACCGGGCACGACGAGCCGCCGGGGATGAACGCCTTCATCTTTTTCCCGTTGCGCATGCCGCCGCCCACTTCCTCGATCATCTGTTTGACCGGGAAGCCGAGCCGCAGTTCGTAGACGCCGGGTTTGTTGATGTGGCCGGTGAGGCAGGTCATCTTGGTGCCGCCGGCCTTGGGCACGCCCAGCGCCGCGAACGCCGCTCCGCCGTTCAGAATGATGGCTGGCGCGGCGCAAAAAGTCTCCACGTTATTCAGCACCGTGGGACACTGGAAGGCGCCCACCACGGCCGGAAACGGCGGCCGGATGCGCGGTACGCCGCGCTTGCCTTCGAGCGATTCCAGCAGCGCCGATTCCTCGCCGCATTCGTACGAGCCCGCGCCGGTGTGCGTGTACAGCTCGAAATCGAAACCGGTGCCCTGAATGTTCTTGCCCAGCCAGCCGCGCTGGTAAGCCTCCGCGATGGCGCGGTCCATGATGTCGATCAGGTAGCGATACTCGCCGCGAATGTAGATCCAGCCCGCGTGCGCATCCACCGCCAGCCCCGAAATCAAAACGCCCTCGATCAACTGGTGCGGATCGTTTTCCATCAGCACGCGATCCTTGCACGTGCCGGGCTCTCCTTCGTCGGCGTTGACCACGATGTATTTCGGCTTGGGCGAAGTGCGCGGCACGAAACTCCACTTCATGCCGGCGGGAAACCCCGCGCCGCCGCGCCCGCGCAGGTTCGACGCCTTCATCTCATTGATGATCTGGTCGGGCGTCATCTTGGCGGCTTTCCGGAACGCCTGGTAGCCCTCGGTTGCGAGGTAGGTGTCGATGGACTCGGAGTGCGGCATGCCGAAACGGCGCGACAGCACCCTGGTTTCGAGCGGGCTGGGTTCGTTATACACCATGTTCTATTGCTTCTTCCTCAGGCCGTCCAAAAGCCGGTCGAGTTTGTCCGGCGTCACGAAGTGATGAAAATCGTAATTGATCTGAATCGCCGGCGCCCAGGAGCACGCGCCCATGCACTCCACTTCTTCAATCGAAAACTGCCCGTCCGCGGTGACGCCATGGTTCTCGATGCCCAGCTTCCGACAAGTATGTTCGAGCAGCCGATCGGCATCGTGCAGCAGGCAACTGATGTTGGTGCACACCTGCACGTGGTACTTCCCGCGCGGCTGGCGGTGCAACATGCTGTAATACGAAACCACTTCGTTGACCTGCAACGGCGTCACGCCGACGCGTTGGGCCACCTCCTCGACCAGTTCATCGGTGACCGACCCAACTTCGTCCTGCGCATAGAGCAGCATCGGAATCATCGCCGCGCGCTGGCGTCCGGCGGGATAGCTCTCGAGCAGCTTGGCGAACCTGGCTTCCAATTGGGGAGAGAATGTCATGGGCGGTTTATCGATCCGTATCTCCGAGCACAAAATCCATGCTGCCGATGGCGGCAATCACATCGGCGATCAGCGTGCCTTCCACCATCCGCGGGGTGGCTTGCAAATTGCCGAAACTCGGCGTGCGCATGTGAACCCGGTACGGCCGCGCCGTGCCGTCGCCAACCACGTAATAAGCCAGTTCGCCGCGCGGCGATTCAATCACCTGGTAGACTTCGCCCTCCGGCACGCGGAAGCCCTCGGTCACAATCTTGAAGTGATAGATCAGCGCCTCCATCTGCGTTTTCATCTTGTCGCGGTCGGGCAGCACCACATGCGGCGAATCGGCCTTCCACGGGCCCGCGGGCATGCCGTCGAGCGCCTGGCGCACGATCCGCGCGCTCTGCCGCATCTCCGCAATGCGCACCTGGTAGCGCGCGTAAACATCGTTTTCCGTGCGCACCGGCACTTCGAAATCGAACTTATCGTAACTGGAGTACGGCGCGTCTTTGCGCGCGTCCATCTTCAAACCGGCGGCGCGCAGCATGGGACCGGTGACGCCCAGGTCGAGCATATCTTCGAGCGGAATGGTGCCGACGCCGCGTGTGCGGCCGATCCAGATCTGGTTGTTGGTGAGCAGATCCTCGTACTCATCCACCCGGCTGGGAAACACGTCGATGAATTTCCCGACTCGCTCCTGCCAGCCTCGCGGCGGCTCCAGCGCCAGCCCGCCGATGCGAAAGTAGCTGGTCATCATGCGCTGGCCGGAAAACATTTCGAAGATCCGCAGGATGTCTTCGCGCTCGCGGAAGCAGTACAGGAAGACCGACATGGCGCCGATGTCGATGGCGTGCGTGCCCAGCCAGACCAGGTGGCTGTTGAGGCGCGTCAACTCCGTCAGCATCACTCGCATCCACTGCGCTTGCGGCGGAATCTCCAGCCCGAGCAGCTTCTCCACCGCCAGGCACCATCCCAGGTTGTTCGAAAGCGGCGCCAGGTAATCCACGCGGTCGGTGAGGGTGACCGCCTGCTGATACAACTTGACCTCGAATTCCTTCTCGATCCCGGTGTGCAGGAAGCCGATGTCGGGCTGGCAGCGCACGATGGTTTCGCCATCGAGCTCCATCAGCAGCCGCAGCACGCCGTGCGTCGAGGGATGCTGTGGGCCCATGTTGAGCACCAGCGTGCGTCTGCGTGAGCTGAGCTCTTCGATCTTGACCGTCGCGGCGACTCCTGGCGTGTCCGGTTCGCTCATGGTCAGATCCTCGCGCCCGTGATGGGGTAATCCTTGCGCAGCGGGTGGCCTTCCCAATCGTCGGGCATCATGATGCGGCGCAGATCCGGATGATTCACGAAGCGGATGCCGAACAGGTCGAACACTTCACGCTCATACCAGTTGGCGCCCCGCCACACCGAAGTGACGCTCTCGATGGCTGGATCGGCTCCCTCCACGCGACATTTCAAACGCACCCGCTGGTTCTTCTCCACCGAATGCAGATGGTAGACCACCTCGAAGCGCGGCTCGGCCGGATAGCGGTCAACCGCGGTGACCGAGCTCAAGCGCACGAATCTCTGATCGTATTTCAGAAATCCGCAGATGCTCGCAATCTTGGCCGCGGCAATTTCGAGCGTCAACTCGCCCCGGTCGAACTTGCCGCCAGTCACGGCGTCGCCGTCAAAGTCCGCCACCGCAAGAGCCAGAGCCTGTTCGCGCAATTGATCGGGCAGCATAGCAGTCGTTATCGTTTCCGGTCCGCGGTGGAATCGGGGGACCAATCGAGCGCGCCTTTTTTCCAGATGTAAAAGAAACCGGCCAGGATCGGCACGACGAATACCAGCATCTCGATGAACCCGAACATTTTGAGCTCGCGGTACACCACCGCCCAGGGATAAAGAAAAATAGCCTCGATATCGAACAGAATGAACAGCATCGCCACCAGGTAGAACTTCACGCTGAAGCGGTGCCGCGCATCGCCGGTGGGAACCATGCCCGATTCGTAAGGCATGTCCTTCACGCGGTTGCGCACCCGCTTGCCGAGCAGGTAGGAAACCGTGATCAGGCCGGCCGCCGTCGCCATGGCCAGCAAGGCCTGCACCAGCACAGGAAAGTACTGTTCAGCGTATGATTCTGGCATGTCGATTCGGGAACCTGCGGCCTAAACTTGACTATAATGGGTGCAAAAGTAGAGTGTCAACCGGCGATGGAGATCCCCGTAATCGTTAATGGCGAAACGCGCACCGTGGCCGCGCGGCAAACCCTGCTCGAACTGCTGCTGAGCCTCGGCCTCGATCCCGCGCGCGTGGCCGTCGAACTCGACCGCCGCATCGTCAAACAGCCGCAGTGGCCCGACACCGTAGTCGAAGCCGGCGCCCGGATCGAAATCGTCCAGTTCGTCGGCGGCGGCTAGGGCCGCTACAACAATTCCGACAACCGGGCACTCTGATCGGCACACCCCTCGCGCAGGACGATAATGTGTTCTGGTTCGGATGCGCACCAGGCGAAGGAATTCCACGCCAATTCGGGAATGGTTTTTCGAAAGGCAGGCCGACCTCGGTCAAGATACGCTGTCACAAACGCCACGCTTTGATCCGCAAATCCGGCGGCGCGGGTGATCCCCAGAAAAGCGCTCTTTCGGGCAGTGTTGATCGGTCCGTCAGTGGCCATCACCTCCACAAAGATCAGAAGTGGACTGGCTGGCCCCGTGTCGACGAGCAGTAGATCGGGGAGATATTTGTCCGGCGGAATGGCCAAACCAATCGCTTTCGCCAAAGCTCCATCGCGGGCTACCACTTTGTTTCCGCTCTCGCTCAAGAAGATCACTCCAGGCGCCTCCGGAAAGCGGGCGCAGAAGTCCTCAACCACGGCCTTCGTAATGACAGAACTCGGCCCCGTCGAAAGGCGCCGCGTCTCCCCGTTCGGAAAAGTGACCAACAGGCCTGCCGCGCCTGGCGTGGCCCCTTTTCCGACCAACTGAATGCGCGCCAATGCACCGGCCGACAAGTTTTCACGTTGCCATCTTGCGGCTGCATCGGCGAAATGCTCGCCCAGCAATTCCGGATCGAACAGCGCCGCAAACGAGGCTTTGAGCGCGTACCGCGGCGCCGACGATGTGGTGGGCAGATCGCTTCGCACGATTGCCGCGCCAACTCGCACCAAGCCTTCCCTCAGGGTTTCGTCTCGAATCGGCTCGCGGGTGTTCACCGCATACCACCGGCCGGGAGTATTTCCCGATTTCCGCAAGGACGCCGCTGCCCATTTTCGCCGCGCCGGCTCGTCGGATTTCTTGGCCTGTGCGTCGGTCATGCGAGTCACCTGATCCGGCCGAAGGTAGCCCTGGCCTTCAACGGATCCGACATACAGCATCACGAATACGGTTTTGGCGGCGATTTCGCGAGTGCAATAGCCACGGTTCGGTGTTCCTTCAGGAAAGATTTCCAACAACCGCTTTTGAATATCGGCTACCGCGATCAGTTTCGGGAGGGGAGGCTCCATACGGCCGCTACTCATCGAACAGCTCGGCGCAGGCACGTTCGATGACCTCGCGGCTGGCCCGTTCCTGGACAAGTCCCGTTAGGCTGGAAAGTTCTTCCGGCGGTGGTAATGGCAAAGCCTCCAATTCGTATGCCGATACCGCGACGCTCCCGCTCAAACAGCGAAATGCCTTGTCGACGATGTCCGAGTTCAGAAGCGCGCATAACACGCCGGGCGCCACGCCGGGATCTCCGTTTGATGGCCGGATCATGTTGAGGTGATTTTCAATCACTACGGCCTGGTGAAGCCGAAGGAACTTGTTGGGGAGTTCCGCCGCTATCAAACGCCGGCACTGTTCCTTGGCCGTCGTGCGCTGCACCAGGACACAAGGCTTGTGGGAGATCAGCCAGTCATCGCCGGGTTGCGGCCTAAAGAAGGGTTCGTGGTTTTTCTTGGCGGCTCGGAAAACGAACCTGCCATCCGGGGTGACACCTTCGGCCCATATGAGTGGCAAGGTCCCCGGCGAAGGATGCCGCGCCAACTGGCCTTTGTGCCGGTTCCAGACCAAAGGTCCGGTGTTCACCTCGTAGCCGTAGTTCTTCAACCGGTGTGGCATCCGCCGCAGCAGCGTAATCAGAGCTTCCTGGTCGGAGTTCCTGGGAACCATCCAGGGGGCGCCCACAGAACTCGGCAAGACGAATCGGCCAGCCGGCCGCACGGCGACCTCCGAGTAGCCATTAGGCGAGATAAAGTGAACGGCGGCGCCTTTGCTCCGGTCGCCGCGCTTGTATGTTGCAAGCAAGGTCTCTTGCAGAGCATCGTCGAAGACGCCCTTGCGGACCGAGACAAAGTCCAGGCTCGCGGGAGGCGCCCCTGTCGCGAGCAAGTGCCTCAAAGACTTGAAATACGCTCCCGCTAGAAAGCTCGTAGGGGTGACAAACGCGATCACCCCGCCTGGGCACGTCATTTGGACGGCCAAATCGGTGAAAAGTCCGTAGAGATTTGCGTGGCCGTAAAGACTTCGGCGATACCGCTCCCGCACTTCCCGGCTGAGCGTGACCCGGCCGTAGGGCGGATTTCCGATCACCAAATCGTAGGTATCCGTGACGTTTTGCAGCAGGCTGTCACCAATACCGACAATCTGCGGAAGCCTCTCATTCGCCGCACGACAGACTTCCATCACTGCAACTTCGAGGAACACCTGCGATGTCCATGCGGCAAATGGGTCGATTTCGACGCCGCGAAGACGTTCCGCAACCGCTCGGACAACCTGGCGAGCGGGCAGGTGGGCACTTGCCGACGCAATTCTCGCCGCTACGGGCGCCAGAAAAGCGCCGCCTCCACAGGCCGGGTCGATCACCCGGCAGAGGTTCCAATCCACCCCCGCCTGGGTCGCCAGATCCATGAGTCTCTGGGCCAGCCCGGGGGGCGTATAGTAACTCCCCCACCGTGACCGCGCATCCTCGGGCATCATCGCCGTATAGATCACGCCAATCAGGTAGCTGGCAGTACACAGATCCAATCCCGCACCGGCCGCGCCCATTCGCTTGGCCAGAGATAGGGCGGGTTCTTTCAGCCGCCCTCCGGCCGGGAATGTCGCCGTTGGCAGTGGCCACGGGTCTCTATAGCTTCGTTGCGTTTCGGTCCAGTAGGAACGTACCGCTTCGGCGCAGAAAGTTCGCGCGAATGCGAGCCGCAGATCCCCTTCAAATTCGAGCGCCAGTGCCTGAGCCTCATGCTTGCCCGATTCCAAGAGCATGGCGCCACGCCACCGCTCGTCGCTCAAGAGCAGAGGTTCCGTCAAAGTGTCGCGCATCCGAGGATGGCGCCGCTCCCGGAGGCACGGCTTCCCGGAACGCCGTTGCACGATGGGCGCGAGGTTACCCGCGGGTATCTTCATAGTTCAGTCGAAGCGCTCTCCCCTTAGTTTAATCGGTTATGCTCGGACAAACATTAAGCACTTGCGAGATCAAACCACTGGAAGCGCTTTTGGCTGCCGCCGCCGCAGGCGCCCGGCCGCACCCTACGCGAAGCTGCGGATGGCGCCGGCTTCGTCTTCGTGAACGTCGAAGACGGTATACAGCTTGGTGATCTGCAGCAGGTCCTTCACCCGCTTGTTCAGGTTGAGCAGTTTCAACTGCCCGCCGCTGTTGGTAACGGTGGTGAACCCCGATACCAGTTCGCCGATGCCCGAGCTGTCGATGTAAGAAACGTCTCCGAGATTGAGCAGGATCTTCTTCTGGCCCTTGCTCACCATGTCTCGTAGGGTCTCGCGCAGCGCACTGGACCCTTCGCCGAGAGTGATCCGACCGGCCACGTCCACCACGGAGACGTCGCCCACTTGCCGAGTACTCAACTTAACGCTCACTGAATATCCTCCTGGGATTCCTTAAGAATCTACTTAGACACCGCAAACTTCACTAAAGTTACTTCGGTTCCCGCCGGCTCCATACGCCGGGCATGAAATTCGTCCATGAACGACCGGATCAGAAAAATGCCGCGCCCGGAGGTTCGCAACAGGTTCTCCGGCGTCAGCGGGTCGGGCAGGTTCACATAGTCGAAACCCTCCCCTTCGTCGGCGATCCGAACCGTGAAGCGGCTCTGGTTCATGCTGGCCGAAAAGCGCACCTTCTTGTTCGCGTTGTAACGGTTGCCATGCACCACCGCGTTGACCATGCTCTCGCGCACGGCCAGCCCTATCTTCATCAAGTCTTCCTCGTCGAAACCGGCCCGCCGCGCCAAGCCCACCGCCAGGTCTTCGGCGTGGTCCACGCTTTCCAGGGAGGAATCGAGCGACCTTTCCACGGATTCCGTTGTTGGGCGCGAAAGATCCCCCATTTCGATAGCGGCCACGTGGCCAAAGCGAATCGTCAGAATAAATTACCACAACCGCGAAAGTCAAGGACGAAGACGCCGGCTCGCGCGGAAATCCTCACAGCGGCAGGCGGCCCGACCCCTGCCCGCGGAACTGCGGCGGCTTCGGCTCGCGGCGCAGGTCCTCGATCAACTCCACCACCTTGCGCGCAATCCCGTCGCGGACCTGGCAGTGCTCCTGGTAGGTCATCCCGATCGGGTCGGGAATCTCCCATTCGATGAGACGAGCCGGCGTGGCACCGAGCGGAAGCGGCCGCTGGCACATGTTGACCACCACGTCAAACCGGACGCGGGCCAGGTTCTGCAAGCTCTTCGGGAAGTGATCGCGCATCAGGATGTTCTTCTCCTGCATGGCGCGTATGGTATCGGGCGCAACGTCCCAGGCGGGTGCCAATCCGGCGCTGGCCGGAATCATCACGTCGCCGCCCAGCGCGCGCGCGAAGGCTTCGGCCATCTGGCTGCGGCAGGAATTGCCGATACAAACGAACAGAACGCGGGTGAGATTCTCACTCACAGTTTTTCCAGAAACAGCCGATGCACGCGCCCGTCTTGGGTGAGCTCCGGGTGGAAGGTGGCGGCCAGGTGCGGGCCTTGCTCCACCAGCACCGGATCGCCGCCATAGCGTGCCAGCACGTTGGCGCCGGTGCCGACGCGGCGGATGATCGGAGCGCGAATAAAGACGGCCTCCAGCGGGCCGGGCGCGGTGCGGCGCTCGAAATCGGCCTCGGGTACGATCGACGTGACGCGGCTGTCCACCTGCCGGCCGTAACCGTTGCGCTCCACCGCTATGTCCATCAGCCCGAGGCTCTCCTGCGCCGGCCCGGAAACCTGGCTCGCCATCAGGATCGCCCCCGCGCAGGTGCCGAATACCGGCTTGCAACGGGCGAATTCCTCGAGCGGCTCCATGAGGCCATCGTAGCGCAGCAGCTTCAGCATGGTGGTGCTCTCGCCGCCGGGAATCACCAACCCGTCCAGACCTGCGAACTGCCCGGCGTGGCGCACGTACACAGGCTCGGCGCCGGCTCGTTGCAAGGCCTCGGCGTGAGCGGCGAAATCGCCCTGTAGCGAAAGCACGCCCACTTTCTTCATTACCATCCCCGGGTTTGCATCAGCTCGCCCTCCGGCAGCTTGGCGATGTCGAGGCCGGGCATGGCCTCGCCCAGCGCGCGGCTGGCCTCCAGCAACTTTTCCGGATTGTCGAAATTCTTGGCCGCCTGCACGATGGCGACCGCGCGCGCCGCAGGATCCGACGATTTGAAGATCCCCGATCCGACGAAAACCGCCTCCGCGCCCAGTTGCATCACCAACGCCGCATCGGCCGGAGTCGCAATTCCGCCAGCCGAAAAGTTCGGCACCGGCAGCTTGCCGTGCGCGGCCACCCACTCCACCAATTCGAGCGGCGCCTGCAGTTCCTTGGCCTGGTGCACCAACTCCTCTTTGCCCAGGATGGTGAGATGCTTCATCTCTCTGACGATGGTGCGTATGTGGCGGACCGCTTCCACGATGTTGCCGCTGCCGGCTTCGCCCTTGGTGCGGATCATGGCCGCGCCTTCGGCGATCCGCCGCAGCGCTTCGCCCAGGTTGCGCGCCCCGCAGACGAACGGCACTTTGAAATCGCTCTTGGCGATGTGGTGCTCCTCGTCGGCCGGCGTCAGCACTTCGCTTTCGTCGATGAAATCCACGCCCAGCACTTCCAGAATGCGCGCCTCCATGAAGTGGCCTATGCGCGCCTTCGCCATCACCGGAATATTCACCTCATGCATGATCTTCTCGATGATGCCGATATTGGCCATCCGCGCCACGCCGCCATCCTTGCGGATGTCGGAAGGCACGCGCTCCAGCGCCATCACCGCCGACGCCCCCGCATCCTCCGCGATCTTGGCCTGCTCGGCGTTGGTGACGTCCATGATCACGCCGCCCTTCAGCATCTCCGCCAGTCCGACCTTCACTCGAAAACTCTCGTTCGTAAACTCAAACATCGCTCTCCCTCGTGGCGCAGGCTGTCCAGCCTGCTGAGCCGAGATTCGTCCCGGCTTTTCTTCTTCCCGCAATAGCTATGCCAATCAAACCAAATTCCCAATCCGCCCTCACACCATCGCCGTCACCGGCTCGCCGCTGGGATTCGCACCAGCCAACTCCGCCGCCGCCAACTTCCCGATGATGGCCAGCCCGTCGCGAATCTGCTGCGGCGCCAGTCCCGCGAAACTCAATCGCAACCCGCCCGGCTCCGGCCGCGACACCGCAAAATAACGCGCCGGCAAGTACGCCACGCCCAGCTCCTGCGCGCGCGGCAGCAGTTCACCCGCATCGAGCGGCTCCGGCAGGCTCACCCACAAATTCATGCCGCCCTCCGGCCGCGTCCAGCGCGTACCGGGCGGCAGGAATTCGCGGCAGGCTTCCAGGGTCACCCGCAACCGTTCCCCGCCCGCCTCGATCAGCCGCCTTCGGTGCGCCTCCAAACGCCCGGACTCGGCGAATTCGAGCAGCACCGCCTGCGAAAGCTGATCGCTGTGCAGATCGGCCGCTTCCTTGGCATGCCGCAGCCGGTCGAGCAGCGGCTTCGGACCCACCACCCAGCCCACCCGCAGACCCGGAAAACTGGCCTTCGAGAAACTGCGCAGCAGCACTGTCCCGCCATGCTCATCGAGCTTCTTGAGGGCCTCGAGCGGCTGCCCCTCATATCGCAACTCGCTGTACGGATCGTTCTCCACCACCGGGACCCCGGCCGACCGCGCCGCCTCCAGCAGCCCGCGCCGCGCCGCCAGCGGCAGCGTGGCGCCGGTGGGATTCTGAAAGTCCGGCGTCACCACGATCAGCTTCGGCCGCTCGCGTTCCAGCACCCGCACCAGCCGCGGAATCTCCATCCCGTCGGCGCCCACCGGAACCGCCGCCAGCCGCGCGCCCATCCCCGTGAGCAGGCTCTTCAGCCCCGGGTACACCGGATCCTCGACCGCCACTGCGTCGCCCGGCCGCAGCAGCACGCGGCCCACCAGGTCGAGCCCCTGCTGGCAGCCGTTGGTGATCAGCAGGTCGTCCGCCGCGCCCGCCAGTCCGTGCCGGTGCGCTTCATCGAGCAGATACCGGCGCAGCGGTTCGTATCCCGCCGGCGACCCCAATTGCAAAATGTCCGCCAAGTCCGTCCGCGCCAGCACCGCCGCGCAACTGGCGCGAAATTCGTCCAGCGGAAACAGCTCGCGCGATGGCCACGAGGTAGCGAAGCTGATGGTTTCGCGCCCCAGCGCCGCCGCCGGCACAGGCGCGGCCTCGCCATGCTCCAGCAACCCTCCCCAGCGCACCCCAAGACGGTGTGGCGCAGGTCCCCGACCTGGCGGCTCGCCAGCCGCCGGCGCCGCGGTCACGAAACTGCCCTTCCCCACCCTGCCCGCGATCATGCCTTCGGCCTCGAGCATTTCGTAAGCCGCCGCCACGGTCGTGCGGTTCAGTCCAAGTGAACCAGCCAATTCGCGAGTGGCCGGCAGCCGCTCCCCTTGCCCCAATTCGCCCGACCGAATCCTATCCGCAAACTGCTCGTATAGTTGGCGATAAAGCGGCACTTCCGACCCATGATCGAGATGCGGCAAAGCGTCCATCCATCCAAACCATACCATATTGGTTGGGGTATCCTCCAGCTTGCCCGTTGACGCGGAACTGAAGCAGGGTTAGGGTAGAGACAAGGATGCACCCGCATGAACATCGAAATCACCCGACCCGAGATCGAATCGCTGATCCACCAACGGCTCCAGAGCGGCGCGTTCACGGATGCCCAAGATGTCATCCTCCGTGCGCTCCAGTCTCTCGCGTCGGAGACGGGGCCGGTTTTCGATCAGCAGCGGGCGCTCGCGGCGGGCGCACGCATCCGCGAATTGAGCAAAGGGCTCACGCTCGGAGGCCTGACAATCAGAGAACTGATCGATGAAGGCCGCCCGTGAGCCGGTTTGTACTCGACACCACGGTCACGATGGCTTGGTGCTTCACCGAGGAAGCGACGGAGTTCACGCAATCACTGCTGAGCCGCCTCTCGAATCTGACCGACAGCGCGGTCGTCCCCGCCTTGTGGCTGTACGAAGTGGTCAATGTGGTCGAACTCGCAGTCCGAAAAGGCCGCATTCCGCCAGAGAAGGCGGTCGCCTTTCGCGTGTGATTTCTTAGCCCGAACACTTGACGCACCTCAACGAAGATACATTTGGCAAACGGCTCAGGCGGGTGCCACAGTGGACTTTCTTGTTGACGATGGGCGCGGTTGCCGCCGGTGCCGCCCAACTGCCCGTTGAAGACAAGCGCCACGTCTTCCCGCCGACGACTGGTACACTGGCTGTGGATCATGGCTCCGGAACGTCTGCGCCGCATCTCGATTGAAGAAGGTAAGTGCGGCGGACGTCCGTGCATTCGGGGCTTTCGTATCCGCGTTACGGACATCCTCGAACTTTTGGGCGCGGGTGCTTCCATCGCAGAGATCCTCGCGGACCATGACTTCCTAGAGCGCGAGGATATTCTGGCGGCCATCCAGTACGCAGCGCATCAGACGGACCACCCGATTCTGCCGGTTTCGTGAGATTTCTAATCGACTGGCGGACCAGAGTCCGGCCCATCCCTACCCGTTTGCTACAATCCAGGTCTATGCGCGTACCGCGCCTGCCCCAGAGCATCCTCTTGTTGACGCTGGCCGCGGTGGCGGCCAGCGCGGCCCAACCGCCCATTGAGGACAAGCGCGAGAAAAAGGAACAGCGGACTCAGGTGCTGCAACTGCCGGCTGAGTTGCCGGCTGTCACCACGGGCAATCCGCGGCGGCTGACGTTCTACGTCACGCCGCTGATCGGCAAAGGGTTGCTGACGCACCAGGTGCGCGAGGCGCTGAAGGCCCTCTGGCGTGACTCGCCGGGCGAAACGGTGCTCAAGATTCGCGCGTTCGTGGCGGGCTCGGGCGACGTCCGCCGCGTGCGCGAACTGGTGAGCGAAGAGTTCACTTCACGCAAACGGCCACTGCCCGCGCTGACCCTGCTGCGCGCCGGCGGGCTGCCAATGGAAGGCGCGCAAGTGGTGCTGGAGGCGATCGGGGAGGCGCACAAGGACGTGAACCCGCACGGCCTGGCGTTCTTCTCCGCGCAAACTGCTGCATCCGCGAGCCCGCTCGATCCGGCCGCGCCGCTGGTCCGCACTGCGCTCGATCAACTCGGCCAAGCCATCAGCGCCGCTGGCGCGACCCCGCAGAACGTGCTGCGGGTGACCTGCTTCGTGAGCACACTGGCCGATATCGCCGCGACGCGCAGCCTGGTGGATGCCGCATACCCGCGCGCGGCGTTGAACTACGTGCAGACCCAACGGTCGCCCGGCAGCGCGCTGGCTGCCTGCGAAGCCGTGGCGCGGCTGAGTTCCGATCCGGCGGGGCCGCTCCAATTCCTCGACCCCGACGGCCTGCCGCGCGAATCCGGACGGGCGTCGGTCGCGCTGGTGAACTCCGCCGAAGTGGTGTTGACCGGCGCGCAGGTTTCCTTCGGTTACCAGGCGCGCGATACGCAACTGGCTTTCGACCGATTGCTAAAGGAACTGACGCAGGCGGGGATCTCAGCGGGGAACGTGGCGTTCGCCGATTATTATCCGCTCTCGCTCGATATCGCCGCGCAAGTGCGCCAAATGCGCGCGCAAGTCTTCGATGCCGAGCGCCCGCCCGCCGGAACGCTGTTGCAGTTCGAAGGCCTGCCCTCGATGGATGCCGGCTTCGCGCTGGACGCCATAGCCGTGAAGTGACCGAGGTAGGGCGGACGATCGCTTTTTGTCGTCTGTCAAGGCGCCGTGCTTTGGCGAAGCCGACAGGCCACAAAGCATGACGGACCACCAAAGGCGACGGTCTGCCCTACCAAGCTCCACCAGCGCATCCCGGTTGCTGGATAATGGAAGAGCACATGACGGTTGAAATCGAAGGCGTCACTCTTCACCTGGCCCATCCGGATGAGCTGGCGGCGGAGTGGGTGGGACAGAGCGAGCTGATGCGCCACCTGCTGGCGGCGTGGATGGTGATTCACGAGCAGGATCTGCCGATGAGCCCGCGCCTGCTCGGCAAGCCCGGCGTCGGCAAGACCACCCTCGCCTACGCCGCCGGCAAGCGGATGGGGCGCGAGGTCTACATCCTCCAAGCCACCCTCGACACGCGTCCCGAAGACCTGCTGGTCACCCCGGTGATCGAGGGCACCGGCAGCTTGCGCTATGTCGCCTCGCCGCTGGTCACCGCCATGATTCGCGGCGGCATCGCCATCCTCGACGAAGGCAACCGGATGAGCGAAAAAAGCTGGGCCAGCCTGGCGCCGCTGCTCGACAACCGCCGCTACGTGGAATCCATCGTGGCCGGCATCAAGATCAAGGCCCACCCGCAGTTCCGCCTGGTGGCCACCATGAACGACGATGCCTCCACCTTCGAGCTGCCCGAGTACATCCATTCCCGGCTTCAGCCGCAGATCTTCATCGATTTCCCGGAGCGCGACGAGGAAAAACAAATCCTGCGCGAGAACCTGCCCTTCGCCGAAGATCGCATCCTCGAATACGTCACCGACTTTCTGCAAATGGCGCACGCCGCCGACGAGCGCTACACGGTCCGCGACGGCATCAACGTGGCCCGTTTCGCCATCAAATTGAAAAGCCTCGCCACCCAGAAAACTCACGAGCACGAGGCTCTGGAAATCTCCATCTCCCGCGTCCTCGGAGAGGAAGCGCTGCGCTATGCCAGACGACGGCCAGCCGATTCCTGAAGCCGGCAGCCTGCGGCGCGGCCGGTTCACCTATTTCCCAGTCGTGCCCGGACGCCTCGAGTTTTCGATCGAGGTGCGCCAGGCCATCCTGCGCGAGCGCCCGCAGGTGATCGCCCTCGAACTCCCCGTCAGCCTGCAACAGGATTGGATCCGCGGCGTCCAACGCCTGCCGGAGATGTCGCTGATCTTTTATCCGGAGGATGACGACGCCGCTTACGTGCTGGTCGAGCCGGCCGATCCCTTCACCGAAGCCATTCGCACCGGCCTCGAAATCGGCGCCGAGATCGTTTTCGCCGACCCGGAAGCCGGCGAACGCCCGCACCTGCCCGACGCTTATCCCGACCCCTACGCGATTCGCGCCATCGGCCTGAAGCGCTTTGTCGAAGCCTACCGCGTTTACCCGCAGCCGCGCTCGGAGGAGATCTCGCGCCATGCCGCCGGCATCGCCTGGAAACTGCAGGGTGTCGACCCGACGGCCAGCGCGTTGGTGGTGGTTTCGCTGAATCTGCTCGACCCGCTGCTGGATGCGATGGAAGAGCCGCAGGCGCAGCCGCTCAAGCCCACCCGCCGCGAAGGCATCGAGCTGCTCAACCCGCACCCCGATTCGCTGGCCGAAATCGCCGTCGAATATCCGCAGCTTCAGTGGCGTTATGAGAATTACCGCGCCGCGATGGCGGACCACAACCTGATCGACCGGCGCCACGCTCAACTGGCTGTGCTGCTGGCGGCGGAAAAAGAATACGAAGCCTCCACCGGCGAACGCATGGCCCACTGGCAGCGCCGCCTGCTGGCCCGCTACACGCGCAACCTGGCGCTGGCCGCGCACGAATTGTGCGCCGGCATATTCGATATGGCGGTGGCCGCCCGCGGCGTGGCTGACGACAACTACGCCTGGGACGTTTGGGAGGCCGCCGGCAAGTATCCGCCGCAAAAGCTGGAATCGCCGCTGCTCACCGTCCGCATTTCCGGCGACCAGATGTGGCGCGACACCCGCCACATACGGCTCCGCCGCCGCCTCCCCAGCACCAAGCGCCGTCTGCGCCCATTTGGATTGCGGCCGCGCAAGAAAGAGAAATTCCCCGGCGAATGGGCCAGCCAGGTCAACGGCACCGGCATCTGCTCCTATCCGCCCGAGGACTTGGTGGTGGAAGACTACGGCCGCTTCCTCAAGAAGAAAGGCAAGAACCTGCTTTCGGAAGACCGCGTCCGGGTCGAACCATTCACCACTTCGATTCTCGATGGCATCGACATGCGCGAGACCATCCGCAAATGGTACGAACACCGCATCTACGTGCGCCAGTTCCAGAAGATGCGCGGCGAGGTCGGGTCTGTGGTGGTTATCTTCGATGAAGACCGCGACAACCGCTATCCCTTCACCACCACCTGGACCGGCGAAAGCCAGAACGAATCGGACATGGCGTTCTACTCGACCTTCCCCTTCGACAACCTGGTCGGCCCCGGCATCGGCCGCGCCGAGTATGGCGGCTTCCTGATGAGCCTGCCGCCGCACCGTATGTACGACGTGTGGCGCGACGCCGATTACGAAGACGCCGAATCCAAATCCGAACGCCTGTTACTGGCCGCCCTCGATTACTCCATCCATCACTATGTCGTCTATGTAGCCGCCAAGCCGCCGCGCTCCATTTTCAAGACCATCGCCAACCGCGTCGGCCGCACCATCGTCTACATCCCGATCGGCCAGCTTTCCCCGGTGTCGCTGAAGAAAATCCGCGTAGTTCACGTCCTGGACGGCCACGAAAAACGCGCCATCGCCAAGGACTATTTGTGGTGACTGCTCTGTAGGGGCCTGGCATGCCCGGCCGCTGTGGGGCAGGATGATATCCTGCGCCCCGATTGTCAATCGGCGCACCGGGCGAAGCCCGGCCGTTCTTCCCCGCTTCTGCACTCCCAGTCACAACCTATCTTCCCCACTAACTCAATCACTTAGCTGTCAAAACCCTGGACACACGGGTTATCCTTAAGTCAGGACTGTGGCGCCAGGCTCCGCTGCTAGTCTGTTCTTGCTGGCCAGCAAGCGTTGCACTCAAGTGATACTGAACTTCCGGCGCCCGTTAACGGCATGCGGGGTCCCCTACGGGCAGGACTCTCGACGGAAGACTTTGGATTCCCGGAATTCATGACCGCCGGCGGACAACGGATAGCCATTATTGCCGCCCGCTCGGATAACAGAAAGTGAAGGAATGACCGCCGGCGGAATACGGATAGCTATTATTGCCGCCCGCTCGGATAACAGAAAGTGAAGGAACGAATCGGCAAGGATATGTCCGCCATACAGCGGGCCTAGATCATCGAAGTTCCTACTTAAATCATTGGGTGGCCGATACGCACGGCGGGGTACCCTCTGGGTCCGTCCGCGAAGCCCGGCCACCCGCAACGCACTCCTATCTCTTTCACCTCGGCCCCAAGGCCGTAGTGTGCCCATCCGAACCTCCTCAAAATGAAACGCAGCGCCCCGCTTTCCCTTCCCTCCACTGATAAAATGGAAGCTCCACTCGAGGAGGGAATCCGATGGCTGTGTGTGCCCGCCGCAAGGCGGTGGTCGTGGATGTGGGCGGTGTGCCGGTCGGCGGCGATCATCCGATTGTCGTGCAATCGATGACCAACACCGATACCGCCGATGTGGCCGGCACGGTGAACCAGGTGATGGCGTTGGCTGCGGCCGGCTCGGAGCTGGTGCGGGTTACCGTCAACACGGAGCAAGCCGCGGCCGCCGTGTCCAGGATCGTCGAAACGGTGCGCCTGTTTGGCTCGCGGGTGCCCATCATCGGCGACTTCCACTACAACGGCCACATCCTCCTAAAAAAATATCCGGAATGCGCGCGCGCCCTGGCCAAGTACCGCATCAATCCCGGCAACTCGGACATCGGCCGCAAGACGGACGACAATTTCCGCGCCATGATCGAAGTGGCGGTCGAGAACCACAAGCCGGTGCGCATCGGCGTCAATTGGGGATCGCTCGATCAGCAGTTGTTGACCCGAATGATGGACGAAAACTCACGGGCCGCCGAGCCCAAGGACGCGCGCCAGGTGACGCTCGACGCCATGGTAGCCAGCGCCACCGAATCGGCGCGCGCCGCCGAGCGTTACGGCCTGGCGCATGATCTCATCATCCTCAGCGCCAAGGTGAGCGGAGTGCAGGATCTGATCGACGTGTATCGCGCGCTCGCCGGCGCCTGCGATTACCCGCTGCACCTCGGCCTCACCGAGGCCGGCCTGGGCAGCAAGGGCATCGTCGCCACCACCGCCGCGCTGGCGCCGCTGCTGCTCGCTGGGATAGGCGACACCATTCGAGCCTCGCTCACGCCGCTGCCCAACGGCGACCGCACGGAGGAAGTGATCGTCTCGCAGCAGATTCTCCAATCGCTGGGGATTCGCAGTTTCACGCCGCAGGTCACCGCCTGCCCCGGTTGCGGCCGCACCACCAGCACCTTCTTCCAGGATATGGCCGACCAGATCCAAACCTACCTGCGCGAGCAGATGCCGAAGTGGAAAGAAAACCATCCGGGCGTCGAGACCATGAAGGTCGCCGTGATGGGCTGCGTGGTCAACGGTCCGGGCGAATCCAAGCACTCCCACATCGGCATTTCGCTGCCCGGCACTTTCGAAGAACCCAAAGCCCCGGTGTATGTCGACGGCCGGCTGCGGGTCACCCTCAAGGGCGACCGCATCGTGGCCGAGTTCATCGAAATCCTCAACGCGTACGTGGCCAGCCATTATGGCGCGCTTCCACAACCCGAGCCACAATCGCCGGCAATTGTGTTATCCTAAACAACGTAACGAAACGAGAATAAGAGAAGACAAGGAGCAGTACTCCAAGAATGGCACTGGCGGTCGAAGCAAAACGGCAGGTATTCACCACTAATCAACGCCACAAGACCGACACGGGCTCGCCGGAAGTGCAGATTGCCCTGTTGAGCCAGCGGATAACGCTGCTGACGGAGCATTTCAAGGCGCACAAGAAGGATCATGGTTCCCGCAAGGGCCTCTTGACCCTGGTAGCCAAACGGCGCCGGCTTCTGACCTACCTGCGCAATACGGACCCAGAGTGTTACAAGGCGGTCCTGCTGCGCCTGGGCATCCGTCGTTAGTCATTCTCCGGAAGCAGTCCTGTTTTCCAGACGAAGAAGCGGGTGCTTTCGAGAAACCACATTCCATCCGACCTGGAAGCCGGTGCGGCTTGTGCCGCAGGGCCGGGCTTTCTTTCCGTCATCTCCATTCTCAAATGGCTCCTTCCTTTTGGTGGGGCCGAATTGCAACTCGTGCGGGGCTGGAGCCTGGCCGAGATTTAGAGGTTTTTGAAAAATTATGATTCACACAGTTGAAGTTGACCTGGGCGGCCGCAAGCTTACCTTTGAAACCGGTAAGATGGCCAAACAGGCGAACGGCGCGGTCGTCGTTCGTTCCGGTGACTCGGTAGTTCTGGTCACCGCTTGTATGGCCGATCAGGCCAAACCGGGAGCCGGATTTTTTCCGCTCACCGTGGACTATCGCGAGTACACTTACGCCGCCGGCAAGTTTCCCGGCGGTTTCATCAAGCGGGAAGGGCGCATGTCGGAGAAAGAGACTCTCACCTGCCGGCTGATCGACCGTCCGGTGCGCCCCTTGTTCCCGGAAGGTTTTCTGAATGAAACGCAGATCATCTGCATGGTGCTTTCGGCCGATCCCGAACAGGACCCCAATACCCTGGCCATCTGCGGCGCGGCAGCCGCGCTGGCCATTTCCGATCTTCCTTTCCACCACGTGCTGGCCGGCGTCCGCGTCGGCATGAAGGACGGCCAGTACCTGGCCAACCCAACCTACACCGAAGGCCGCGAATCGAAGCTGAACATCGTGGTGGCCGGCACCGAAGACGGCATCGTGATGGTGGAAGCCGGAGCGAAGCAGGTCTCGGAAGCCGACGTTCTGGGCGCCATCGAATTCGGCCATGAGTGCTGCACCAAGATCGCCAAGGGCATCCGCGAACTGGTCAAGCTGGCCGGTAAGCCGAAGCGCGAGTTTACGCCGCCGGCGCTCAACCAGGAAATTTACGCCGCCGTCGAGAAGGCCGCGCGCGTGGAACTTACCGACGCGCTCAACACCCAGAAGTACGAAAAGCTGGACAGCTACGCCCGCGTAGCCGCGGTGCGCCAGCGCGTGCTGGAGCCGCTGGCCGACGAACAAAAGGTCGAGGCCGGTAAGTGCTACGACGCGCTCAAGGAGCGCATCTTCCGCGATGAGATGCTGAAGAACCGGCGCCGCCCGGACGGCCGCGCGTTCGACCAGGTGCGGCCCATCAGCATCGAAACCGGCGTGCTGCCGCGCACCCACGGCTCGGCGCTTTTCACCCGCGGCGAAACCCAGGCGCTGGTCACCGTCACGCTCGGCACCAAGGACGACGAACAGCGCATCGAGTTGCTCGAGCCCGGCGAGGTTACCAAGCGCTTCATGCTGCATTACAACTTTCCGCCGTTCAGCGTCGGCGAGGTCGGCTTCATGCGCGGCCCCGGCCGCCGCGAAATCGGCCACGGCGCGCTGGCCGAACGCTCTCTGTCGCCGCTGATCCCGGATGAGGCTACGTTCCCCTACACCATACGCTTAGTCAGCGACACGCTGGAATCGAACGGTTCCAGCTCGATGGCTGCGATTTGCGGCGGTTCCGTGACCCTGATGGACGCCGGTGTGCCGGTCGCCGCCCACGTCGGCGGAGTGGCCATGGGCCTCGTCATGGAAGGCCACCAGTACGCCATCCTCACCGATATCGCCGGCGCCGAGGATCACTACGGCGACATGGACTTCAAAGTGGCCGGCACCCGCGAGGGCATCACCGGCATGCAGATGGATATCAAGGTGCTCAACGTCAGCACCGCCATCCTGAAGGAAGCGCTGGAACAGGCGCGCCGCGGGCGGCTGTTCATCCTCGACAAGATGTATGAGGCCATCGCCGCACCGCGCCCCAACATGTCGCAGTACGCACCGCGCATTTACACCATCAATATTCCGACCGATAAGATTCGCGACGTGATTGGACCCGGTGGCAAGGTTATCCGCGGCATCGTCGAGCAGACCGGCGTCAAGATCGACGTCGAGGACGATGGCACCATTCGCATCGCCTCCGCCGACGAAGCTTCCGCCAATAAGGCCATCCAGATCATCTCCGACATCACCGCCGTGGCCGAGGTGGGCAAAACCTACCTGGGCAAGGTGGTGCGGCTGGTCGATTTCGGCGCCTTCGTCGAGATCTTCCCCGGCACCGATGGCCTGCTCCATATCAGCGAAATCGCCGAAACCCGCATCCGCGACGTGCGCGACGAGCTGAAGGAAGGCGATCAGATCCTGGTCAAAGTGCTGGCCACGGAAGGCAACAAAATCAAGCTCAGCCGCAAGGCCGTGTTGCGCGAGCAGCGCGAGAAGCTGAAACCCGGCAAGACCGAGCCAACCCAGGCCTAGCCCGACCCGCAATCGCCCGTAGGGGCCGGGCATGCCCGGCCCGCTGCGCTTCGACATTTGGCAGCCGTTCGCCCGTGAAGAGACCACTTTCGACAAAAGTCTCCATGGCAGCCGCCCCCTTCCCAAGGCGGACGCGGCATCTAAAGAACCGGATGCCAAAACGCCTTCCCCCCAGTTCACTCCTGTGGTGGGTGAGCGTGTAGAGAACGGCGCGAACCGGCAGAACGCCGAATGCGATGACGACGCCGAGTATTCCAGCCGCCACGCCACGCACGCCGACATGAACATCATCGAGCTTCGGCCATGACCCTTGGCCAGCATCTCGCCCAGGAGCGGCAGCATCGCGGCCTTGGCAAAATGGAACATCACGGCGCAGACGAGGAAAATGAGCAGCGGCCGGTCCTCGTGATCGCCGACCTCACGCGGGGCACGGGCCGCTTTAATCTCACCCTCGGGGCGATCGCCACCGCGGTCGGCATTGGCGCTTCGCTCAGCCAGGTCATCGCCGGTTCCATCGTGCATCACTTCGGTTCCAGCGCCGGCTTTCTCTTCCTGGCCGCGGTCGCGGCGGCCGCATTCGGCATCCTTTACTTCTTCATGCCGGAGACACGCGACAAACTATTTCTTAACCCAACCCAAGGAGCAACCCTGTGAGCACCGTCCTTCTGCTGCTTCTGTCGAACATCTTCATGACCTTCGCCTGGTACGGGCACTTGAAGTACGGCCACGCCTGGCCGCTCTGGAAAGCGATCGTCGTCTCGTGGGCGATCGCGCTATTGGAATACTGCCTGGCGGTGCCGGCAAATCGCCTCGGCTATACCCATTTCTCGGGATTCCAGCTCAAGATCATTCAAGAGGTCGTCACGCTCATCGTCTTCACCGGATTCGCGGTCCTGTTTCTGAAGGAGAAACTCGCCTGGAATTATGTCGTGGCGTTCGTCCTGATTGCTTTGGCCGCCTTCTTCGCCTTTGCGTTCAAGGCACCCGGCCCGGCCGCCTGATTCGTGGGGCAGGCGCTTTCGCCCGCCAACTCGAACCCTATCGCCGCTCCTCGAAAAAACCGCGCAGTAATTCCACGCATTCCACCGCCAGCACGCCTTCCACGATTTCCACCGTGTGGTTCAACGTGCCGGAATCGGCGATGCGGAATTTGCTGCGCACACCGCCGAAGCGCAAGTCGCGCGTGCCGAATACCAGGCGCTCCACGCGCGCGGCCACCAGCGCGCCCGCACACATCGCGCACGGCTCCAGCGTGCAATAGAGCGTCGCCCCCGCCAACCGGTAATTGCCGGCCGCCGCGGCGGCTTCGCGCAGCGCCATGATTTCGGCGTGGGCCGTTGGATCGTGGCGCTCGATCGGGCAATTCCATCCGCGCCCAACGACGGCGTCGCCCATCACCACCACCGCGCCCACCGGCACTTCGCCCCGCGCCGCCCCGCGCGCCGCCAGCTCGAGCGCCTCCCGCATGTACCGTTCGTCGGCCATTCGCATTAGCCCCATTGCTCTTGGGCAAGCTAAAGCATGCCCCACCCAACTATCTTCGCGCACGCCCCCGCCGCGCGCGGTGTCCTAAACTGTTTGGAGGGTAACGGTCGCGCTGCGCTTGCCCACCCCCGGCCGCGAACCCGCCCCGGAGTCTTATGGACGCGCTTACAATTCACCGTCTGCACTTCGCATTCACCGTCACCTTTCACTACCTATTTCCCCAATTGACCATGGGGCTGGCTTTACTGATTCTGATTCTGAAGACCATGGCGCTCCGCACTGGCAACCCGCACTACGCGAGCGCCGCCCGGTTCTGGGCCAAGATTTTCGCCATCAATTTCGCCATGGGCGTGGTGACCGGCATCCCGATGGAATTTCAGTTCGGCACCAACTGGTCGCGCTTCGCCAAATCCGCCGGCGGCGTGATCGGCCAGACGCTGGCGATGGAAGGCGTCTTCTCCTTCTTTCTGGAATCGAGTTTCCTGGGCGCCTTCCTGTTCGGCGAAAAGCGATTGGGGCCGAAGGCGCATTGGGTCGCGGCCTTCCTTGTCTTTCTGGGCTCATGGGCGTCGGGATTCCTGATCGTTGCCACCGATGCCTGGATGCAGCACCCCACCGGATACGCCGTCGGCGCCCACGGCGAGACGGTCCTTACCAGCTTCTGGGGCCTGCTGCTGAATCCCTGGCTCGGCTGGCAATACCTGCACACCATGAGCGGTTCGGTGGTTACGGCCAGCGTCGTGATGGCCGCGGTGGGCGCGTTCTACCTGCTCACGGGCAGCCACCAGGAGCACGGCCGCACCTTCGTCCGCCTGGGCGTGATCGCGGGCATAGCCGCCACCGTCCTGATGGTCTTTCCCTCCGGCGACGGGCAGGGCCGCAATATCGCGTGGAACCAACCGGTGACGCTGGCGGCGATGGAAGGCCTCTTCGACACCGAACAGGGCGCGCCGCTCGCCATCCTCGGCCAGCCGGACATGGAGCGCCGGCGGCTCGACAATCCGCTGGTGGTCCCGCGCGCGCTCAGTTTCCTGACTTATCAGAGTTGGAAAGCGCAAGTGAAGGGGCTCAATTCGTTCCCGCCCCAGAACTGGCCGGACAGCGTGCCGCTGCTCTATTACAGCTATCACATCATGGTCGGGCTGGGCACCATCTTTCTCGCCGTGCTGGCCATCGCGACGTTCCGCCTGTGGCGTGGGGCGCTGTACCAGTCGCGCCCTCTGCTCTGGCTGCTCATGATGATGCTGCCATTCCCTTACATCGCCAACACCGCCGGTTGGATCACGGCCGAAGTGGGACGCCAGCCGTGGCTCATTTACGGCGTGATGCGCACGCCGGCGGGAGTCTCGGCGCAGGTTTCCTCCGGTAATGCGTTGTTTACCCTGATCGGGTTTCTGGGCATCTACACCATTCTCGCGATCCTGTTCCTGTTCCTGGTCTATCGTGAAATCGAAGAGGGGCCCGAGCGCGCGGCCGCAATTTGAGGAGTCATTATGGAAACGATCTGGTTCTGGCTGGTCGCCTGCATGCTGGTGGCCTACGTGATTTTCGACGGCTTCGATTTTGGCGCCGGGATCGTGCATTTCCTGGTCGCGCGCACAGACGCCGAGCGCCGCGTGGCACTCTCGACCATCGGCCCGGTGTGGGACGGCAACGAAGTCTGGCTGCTGGCCGCCGGCGGCACGCTCTACTTCGCTTTCCCGGCGCTCTACGCGTCCAGCTTCAGCGGTTTTTATCTGCCCTTGATGATGGTGCTGTGGCTGCTGATTTTGCGCGGCGCCTCCATCGAGTTCCGCAACCACCTGGCAAGCCCCGTCTGGCACCCGCTGTGGGACGCCGGTTTCGCCGTCTCGAGCGCGCTGCTGGCCATCTTCTTCGGCGCGGCGCTGGGCAACGTGGTGCGCGGCGTGCCGCTCGATGCATCGGGCGAGTTCTTCCTGCCGCTGTGGACCGATTGGACGCCGGGTAAGTCCCCCGGCATTCTGGATTGGTACACCGTGCTGGCCGGGGTGGCCGTGCTGGCCGTGCTGGCGCTGCACGGTGCGCTCTGGGTGGCGCTCAAGACCGCGGGTGAGATCGAAGTGCGGGCGCGCCGCGTGGCCGGGCTGGTTTGGTGGGGCGCGCTCGGGTTAATCGCGCTGCTCACGCTGGCCAGCTTCGGCGTTCAGCCGCGCTTGCAGGCGAGCTTCGCCGCGCGGCCGTGGGGCTGGCTGTTCCCGCTGGTCGCTATCGCTGCCCTGATGGCGGTTGGGGTGATGAACCGGCGGTTGCGGGAGCGGGCGGCGTTTCTCGCTTCGTCGCTCTTTCTCGCCGCCATGCTGGTCAGCGCGGCCTTCGGCCTGTATCCTTGCGTGCTGCCCTCGAATGGCGATCCCGCGCGCTCGCTGACCATTGCCAATGCCTCCGCGGCGCCCTACGGCCTCCGCGTCGGCTTGGTCTGGTTCATCCCCGGCATGCTGCTGGTGGCCGTGTATTTCGTTTACGCCTACCGCAGCTTCGACGGCAAAGTGGGGCTCGAAGAACAGCCGTAACCGTCAGTGTCCTGAATTAGAGGTTGATTGAATCCGTTCGCGGGGTGGGACAGACCATCGCTTTTCGTGGTCTGTCATGCTTCACTACGGCACGACAGCTTGACAGGCGACAAAAACCGATCGTCTGTCCCACCTCCCCAACGCTTAGCTCTTCTTGGCGGAAGGATGTTCGACTTCGAGGTTGTTCACTACCTGGCCGAGACTCAATCCAGCGCCCATGGCGCGGATGCCGGCTAGCTGTTTGTCGCCATCGGTCGAGACCACGCCGCTCAAGGTCACGCGCCCGCTATCGACCACGATGTGGATGGAAGGCAGCGGGCCGGCGGCGTACTGCGTCAGCCCCGGATAGCCGAAAATGGCTCGCGCCACCTGCCGTCGCAGACGCTCGTCCATCGGCGAGGGCGGCAGCACTTTGATTTCGTTGGCGACCCCGGTGACGCCGGGAATGCGTCCGACCAATCGCGCCAGATCGGCTTTCTTGAAGGGCTCCGTCACCGCCCCGTTTAACTCCACCTGGCCGTCATGCACGAACAGGCCGACCTGGTCCCATAAAGTGTAATACGGGTAATTCAGCACCACGTGCCGTACTTTCTTGGCGATCTCATCGTCGGCAGACTTTGGGAAGCTGTCCTTGGTAGCCCCCAGAGCGGCGCCGGCCAGTAACGCCGCAGCCATCAGAATCCTTGTGGTTGCCCCTGTCTTCATGTTACTTCCCTCCTGTCTAGTTAGAGGGATATCCGGCAAGTCCGGTTACATGGATAGCGAGCGATCCATCCGGCGAGTCTTAGGTGCATCGGCGGCTGCAGCGCCAAACGCCAACCGGGACCGGGGCACGCGGCGCGGCCAGGCGCGCATCCCGCTCGTCCACCAGGCGTATCAACCTGAGCATCCGGCGCTCGAATTCCGGATGCCACTCCGGGGTCCGCTGCAACTGGCTGCGGGCTTGGAAGATGCGATCGTCCAGGCTGGCGTCCGGGTGCTCGGGCCCTTTCATCACTGACACTAAAGTGCGCAGGCGCGAAAAAACTTCTCGCCAAAAAGCCGCGCTGCGTCGAGTCTTACATCGGCTGAAAGGCTTCCGCCGAGCGGATGCCCTGCGATTCCAGCACCAGCGCCATCTTCTTCAGCGCGATCTTATGAATCTGCGAGATGCGGCTTTCGTTGACGCCCAACAGGCTGCCAATTTCCTTCATCGTCATCTCGTTGGTGTAATACAGAAACACAACCTTCCGGTAGCGGGCCGGAAGCGTTCCGAGGGCGCGTGCGAGTGTGCTTTCCAACTCGCGCCGCTCGCACATGCGGTCAGGCTGGAGCTCGGCGGTGGCTGGAAACTCCTGCGGGCGATCGCGGTCCAGGTCGTCCCGCTGCGTAATCGAGATCTGTCCGAGATGCCGCAATTCCACCTGAATGTGGCGCAGGCGGTCCGTGCTGACGCCCAACTCCAGGGCCACTTCAACTTCGTTGGGATTACGGCCCAGCCTGGTGGCGAGATCGCCGGTGGCCGCATCAATCTGCTTCTGCCGCTTCCGCATATCCCGCGACGCCCAATCGAGCTGGCGCAGGCTGTCCAGGATGGCGCCCTTGATGCGGTGTTTGGCGTAGGTGTGGAACTCCACTTTCTTGCCCCGATCGAATTTAGCGACGGCGTCGAACAGGCCGAGTACGCCAGCGTGGATCAAATCGTCCAGGTCGACATGCACCGGCAGGTTTTCGTGAACCCGGATGGCGATCGCCTTCACCAGGGGAAGATGTTCGAGCACGATTCGATCGCGAATTTCCCGCGAAATCCTGTCCTCTTTGCGTGCGGACACACTGGTCACCTTCATCGCGTTCCGTCCTTTTTTCCGATTTTTTTGGGCCCGGCCCGAACCGGCCGGCACAGCTAGAAGTGCATCCCTAGTGCCACGCGACTTTAGGCTCTAAGTACTTTTCTTTCTGTAATTAGAGGACCGAGAGCCCGTTCCGAAATGGAACGTGTTCCAGGTTGGAACGAAGGAGGGCCCGGCCTTGGACCAAAACGGAACTGATCCCGGCGGGGTCAATTGCATCCCGATGAGATACGCGCAAGATAACGTTCTCTAAGAAGGCGCCAAAAGCCGGATTGTCCAACTAAGCTCGGACACAAGGTTGCGCGCGAGTCCTCGATGCCAGTCGATAAGATGTCAGTCACGAATGAGCACGGACATATATGGGAAATAGAGGACCTGTTTATCCCGTTTAGTGTGCAGAATTGACCATATGCGCCGGCGAAAAGAGTGCTAGGATTAAGCCCGCAACCCGTGTAGATCACGGAGGGATCCATCTGTCTGCCAGGCTTGATTGGCGCAGCATCTTCGCCGCCTCGAGGCGGTCGGCACTCCTCACAAGCTTGTCCCAGGATGACGGGGTTGCGATTTCCGTCGAATTCGCGCAGCGCCGTCTTGTTGCGGCCAGGCGAATCGTCCGCGCAGGAGGCGCCACGTGGCCAACAGCCAGCGGCACACCGTAGCGGTCTCGACGGCCGACCCCGCCAAACGCCTCTCGCTGGTGCCTGCGCTGGAGAAGGAAGGTCACCGCGTGGTGGTCTCGACGAACCTCGAGCGGGTCCTGGCGGCTCCCGGCGATCCGCCGCCCGACCTCGTGGTGGCCGGCCTCGATCCGCCGGATCTGGACGCGTGGCGGCTCTGCGGTCTGCTGCGCTCCTCCGCGCACCCGGCGTGGAATCGGGTTCCGATTCTGCTGGTGTCGGCCTCTCTCTGCAATGAAGATTCACGCGCGGTGACCGCCCGGCTGGGTGGGAACGGATTGCTGCCGTTCCCCGTCGACGAGGAGCTACTTCTGCGCCGGGTTCGCGGGTTGCTCGAAGGGGAGGCCGCCACGGATGAGACCGCGGGCCGGTCGCCGGCGGAGGAGGGTCGCTTCCGCCGAGCCGTCCAGGATTCCGGGGCGGGTCATTTTCATATCGATGCCGATGGCCGTTACCAGTGGGTCAACGACGCCTGGCTGCAAATGCACGGCTATGTGGAAGCCGCCGAGATCGCCGGGCGCCATTTCAGCGTGGTTCACTTGGAGGCCGACCAGGAGAAAGCCCGCGAAATCGTCACGCAAGTGCTGGCGGGAACGCCGGTCCCAGCGGGGGAATTCAGACGGAAGCGGAAGGACGGCAGTGTCGGCTATCACACGTTTTCCGCACACCCGGTGAAAGAAGGAGCCGGGGTGGTTGGCCTGGAAGGGTTCCTGATCGACACAACCGCCTTTCATCGGCTGGAAGAGCGCAGCCAGATGCTCTTCAGCCAGATGCTGGATGGCTTCGCGCTGCAGAAAATGATCTTCGACGCGGAGGGCAAGCCGGCCGACTGCCGCTTCCTGGCCGTCAACCGCGCGTTCGAGGAGATGACCGGACTCCCGGCTGAAAGATGCATCGGCCGAACCGTGCTGGAAATGCTGCCCGGCACCGAAGCCCATTGGATCGAGAACTTCGGGAAGGTGGCCCTGACCGGCGAGCCATTGCGTTTTGAGAGCAGCCATGCCGGGTTGAACAAGCACTTCGAGGTACATGCCTTCCGGCCACAGGAAGGCCAGGTCGCCTGTATCTTCCGGGATATCTCGGAACTTAAGGCGCGGGTGACCGAGATCGAGGCCATGGCGGAACAGATGCGGAAGAGGGCCGAGGACTATCGGGCCATTTTCGAAGGCGCGCTGGAGGGGATGTTTCGAACGTCGGCGGAGGGCCTTGTTTTAGCGGCTAACCCGGCCCTGGCTAAGATGCTCGGTTACGAGTCCGAAGTCTGCTTCGCACCGGCAATTACCGTACCGGCCCATCAAGCGTGGGCAGATCCGGAAGACCGCTCGCGGTTTCTGCAGGCGGTCGAACAAGAGGGTTCCGTCCGTGGATATGAGTGCCGGCTCCGGCGCAAGGACGGCACCGTCATCTGGGCCTCGGCGAGCTGTCGCAAGGTAGTCGGACCCGACGGAGAAACAGCCTGTTACGAAGGGTTTGTCGAGGACATCACGGCGCGCAAGAGGGCGGAGGATCAACTCAGGATCAGCGAGAACAAATTCAGGATGGCATTCATGACGGGGGCGGATGCGCTTTCGATCTCCACCCTGCAGGACGGCTTGCTCCTGGACGTTAACGATCGCTATGCGGAGGTCCTCGGTTATTCCAGAGACGAAGCGCGCGGCAGGACTGTCACGGAACTTGGTGTCTATGCCGACTCCGACAGGCAGCGCCTGCTATCCGAACTCGCGGCCAAGGGCCACGCAGAAGACACGGAATTCCAGATCCGGCGAAAGGATGGCGAACTGCGCTCGGTGCTGGTATCGGCAAACTCGCTGGAGAGCGATGCAGGAGAACTGCTTCTGGCCGCAACCAGGGATATTACCGAACAGAAGCGCGCCGAGGCGGAGAGGCTCAAACTGGAAGAGCAGTTCCGGCAGTCTCAGAAGCTGGAGAGTATCGGGCGGCTGGCCGGCGGCGTCGCCCATGACTTCAATAACCTGCTGACGGTAATCAACGGCTACGGCGATCTGTTGCTCGGCGAGTACCAGAACGGCAACCCCTTGCGGAAGTGGGTCGAGGAGATTCGCCAGGCGGGCGAACGCGCCGCCAATCTCACCCGTCAGTTGCTGGCCTTCAGCCGCAAGCAGAGCGTCGAGCCCCTACCGATGTATCTGCGCAGCGTGGTGGCCGAGAACCAAGCTATGCTGCGGCGCCTGATTGGGGAAGACATCGAGTTGGTCGTCGAGTCGGATCCCGCGGAGTGCCTCGTCATGGCGGATCCGGGGCAACTGCACCAGGTGTTGATGAACCTGGCGGTGAACGCGATGGATGCCATGCCTCGCGGCGGAACGCTGACCATCCGGACGGCCAACGTCGAGGTAGACGAAGCGTATACGGCGGCGCATCCCGAGATCGCGCCCGGGCCGTACGTGTCGTTGCTGGTCAGTGACACCGGAGTTGGTATCGAGAAAGAGCACCAGCCACACATCTTCGATCCGTTCTTCACTACCAAGGCGGAAGGCGAGGGTACCGGACTCGGTCTCTCGACGGTTTATGGGATTGTCCGGCAGCTCAACGGCTCGATTGCCGTCACGAGCGAGCCGGGCCGTGGAGCGGCATTCGAGGTTTATCTGCCGCGGCTCGACCAGGCCGAGGTCGTGGCCGGAGCGCAAGCCGCCGGCGTGACGCCTTCGTCGAGGGGCACCGAGACTGTTCTGGTGGTGGAGGATCAGCTCCCGGTACGCCATCTTGCCATGACGTTATTGAAGGAGCGCGGGTATGCGGTGTTGGACGCCGCGCAGGGGAGCGATGCCTTGCTGGTGGCCGAGCGTCACCCCGGACCGATTCACCTGCTGCTGACCGATGTGGACATGCCGCACATGACGGGGAAGGAACTCGCGGAGCGCCTGATGCCGTTGCGGCCGGAAATGAAAGTGCTGTACATGTCGGGGTATGCCGCGGACGTAATGGTCCGCCACCAGTGGCTGGAGTCCGGCACACCCTATCTCGCCAAACCGTTTGCGCCGGATGCGCTGGCGGTGAAGGTGCGGGAGGCGCTGGGACCGCCTCGGCTGGCGGCGAGCATTCTGGTGGTGGATGACGAAGGAAGCGTGCGCGGCCTTTTTGAGCACGTGCTGACGGGCGCGGGCTATGAGGTGGAGGTGGCCCGCGATGGCGCCGAGGCGCTCCGGAAGATTCGCGCGCGGCGATTTGATTTGCTGCTGACCGACCTGGTGATGCCGGAGAAAGAGGGACTCGATATCATCGGAATTCTGCACCAGGAGCGGCCGGATCTGAAAGTGGTGGCGGTCTCGGGCGCGTTTGGCGGCAAATTCCTGAAAGCGGCGCAACTGTTAGGCGCGAACGCCGTCCTCTTGAAGCCGGTTTCTCCCGATCGGTTGCTGGTCGCGGTCCAGGGCGCGCTTTCGTGAGAGGCGGCCAGCTTTGCGGCGGTGACTGCCCTCCGGCTGGCCACGGCGCCGATTGCCTGTTACGGGCCCGCCAAACGTTCCACCAGAGTGGACCCGATGGCCGCCTTACGGGAGCAATAACCTTTTTGCTGGGCCGGGGTGCATCTACTTTGGATGACCGGCGGCTCTGCGTAAGCCCAGCCATGACAGCGCGCGCTGGAATCTGTCCGGTGCCCTTCCTCTGCGCAGGCTAGAGTAAAACGCCCAATCAGCCGATAAGAAAACCGTGAGTTATTGGCGATCCGAAACCGGTGCGCTGGGCGGGCTGCTGGTCGGGCTGATTGCCTGTTTGCACCCGCACATCGGTCCGGGCGGGCGGGTGAGCGTGGCCGATCTCCGCGCCGGCAATTTGCCGGTGGCGGTGGAAGTGTGCGTAACCGGCGTGGCTACGTACTATGACGCGGATTTCGGAACCCTCGTGGTTCAGGACCAGACAGGCGCTCTCAAGTTCGACAAGGTGAACACGCCGGGGCTGGCCGACCGGCAGAGGGTCGAGGTCTGCGGCGAGACGCGCCGCGCCGAAAGTGGGATGACGCTGGTCCGGCCGAGCGTAACCGTGCTGGGCAAGTCCGACATGCCGGTTGCGAGGCGAACCACGGCCGAGCAGTGGCTCAAGGGCAAGGTGGACTGGCAGTGGATCGAGGTGGAAGGGATGGCTCACGCGGCCACGGTCGACCGGTTCGCCATCGTGACGCTGCACATGGTAGTGGACGGCCGGCGTGTGCGGGTGAAGATCGATAAGAGCGAGCGACACGCGTCGATCGCGAACCTGATGGGAGCCAGAGTCCACGCGCAGGGCGTGGCCCGCCGGATCTCGAGTCATTCCGGAAGCGAGGACCTTCTGCTGCTGAGCCCGGACCTGATGTTTGTGACGAAAGCGGCGCCGCAAGCGCCGGTAGGCTCGCTCGCGATGGTCACGGTGGCGGACGCGGTCCGCATGGCAGGTTCGCTTCCAAACCGGCGGGTACGGTTGCGGGGAAGCATAGTCGCGAAGGGCGCCGGCCAGGAACAATGGTTCCGCGATTCCACCGGCGAATTGCGCCTGACCCTGCCGGACAGGGCCCTGCCAAATGCCGATGAGGAAGAGATCGCGGGGTTCCCGGTGCTGGCGAGCGGCGGCGCCGCAGTACTGGAAGGGGCGTCGTCCACCCGTTCCGATGCGCCAGAGGCGCACGGTGTACTCACCAGCATTGGCCAGGTGCACGCCTTGTCCGCAACGGAAGCCACGCGTTCGTTGGCGGTGAAGCTGCAGGCGGTAGTAACGTACCACGAGGCTAACGTCGTGACGTTCGTCCAGGATGACACGGGCGGAATCTTTCTGTGGTACGACGGACCCGACCCCGGCGGTTTCGCGGCGGGGGACCTGGTGGAGGTCGCGGGTGTCACGGATCCGGGGAACTTTGCTCCAATTCTGCATAGCCGCCAGGTTCGCAAAATCGGCCCGGGCCTGATGCCCAAGCCCCGGCAGGCGAGTCTCGATGAGCTCTATACCGGTCGCGAAGACAGCAACTGGGTACAAGCCGAAGGAAATGTGGCCGCCGTCCAGGAAGACCAGGGCGTGCTTCAGCTTACGGTGGTCGAAGGGGTGCATACGTTCGTGACCTACCTGGACGATGCAGGTCCCTTGGCCGGCCGCCTGTTGGACGCCCGGGTGCGGCTGGAAGGCGTTTGTGGCACGCTCTTCAATGAGCGGCGCCAACTGATCGGCATCCATATGTTCGTGCCGAGCTGGAGGAATGTCGCCATTCTCACGCCCGGAGTCGCCAACACCGCCGACATTCCCGTAACGCTCGTCTCCAGCCTGATGCAGTACTCGTCCAAGGAGCGGCATCGCGTTCGCGTTCGTGGTACTTTGACCCTGGTCGATCCGGGCGGCGCCGCCTATATGGAAGACTCCGCGGCCGGACTTCGGGTTGAGGCGACTCTGCCCGAGGGCATTCGCCCTGGCGACGCGGTGGAAGCGGTCGGAATGCCGTTTCCAGGCCCGTTCTCGCCGATTCTGCAACACGCGGAGGTGCGGCGGCTCGGGCGCGCCACTCCCATCAATCCACCGGAAGTTACAGCGGAGGACGCCTTGGCCGGCGCGTGCGACTCCCAGTTGGCACGCGTGGAAGCGACCCTGGTGGACCACCTTTCGACACTCGCCGACCAGCAGTTGATGATGCGGGCCGGAGATCTGGTCTTCAATGCGCACCTGCCGTACGAGCGCAAGGAGATGGTCTGGCCCAACAACGGCGCTTTGCTCCGGCTGACTGGCGTTTGTTCGGTGAGCGTGGACAACAAGTACCAGAATGTGCCGACTTCCTTCGACCTGTACATGCGATCGGCCGCCGACATCACCGTGGTGCGCGACGCTCCCTGGCTGAACGCGCAACGCGCCTTGCAGGTGCTGGCGGTGATGGGCACGCTGATTCTCTGCTCGGCCGCATGGATCCTGGCGCTGCGGAAAAGAGTGCGGCGGCAGACCGGCATCATCCGCAAACAATTGGACCAGGAGGCGCACCTGCGGGAATCGGCCGAAGCCGCCAGCCGGGCCAAGAGCGAGTTCGTGGCCAACATGAGCCATGAGATCCGCACGCCGATGAACGGCGTGCTGGGCATGACCGAGCTGCTGCTCGATACCGACACCACCTCCGAACAGCGCGAGTATCTGAGCATGGTGCGCAACTCGGCGGACGCGCTGCTCACGGTGGTCAACGACATCCTCGATTTTTCCAAGATCGAGGCGGGCAAACTGGACCTGGATCGCGTGGACTTCCCGTTGGCGGACGCGCTCGACCAGATCATGAAGACCTTCGGTTTGCGGGTCGCCGAAAAGGACCTGGAGCTGACTTGCGAGGTGACTCCCGAAGTCCCCGAGATGCTGGTGGGCGATCCCACGCGGCTGCGCCAGATCGTGAACAACCTGGTGGGCAACTCGCTCAAATTCACCGAGCACGGCGAAATCGTGGTCAAGGCGGACCTGAAAAGCCGCGAGGGGGACTCGGTGCTGCTGCACTTCACGGTGCGGGACACCGGCATCGGCATCCCGGCGGAGAAGCAGGCCAAGATCTTCGAAGCTTTCTCGCAGGCCGACGGCGCGACCACCCGCCAGTACGGCGGCACCGGCCTGGGGCTCACCGTCTCGCTGCGCCTGGTCAAGATGATGGGCGGCGAAATGTGGGTGGAGAGCGAGCCCGGCCAAGGCAGTTGTTTCCACTTCACGGCACGGATGGGCGTGTCGATGCTGCCTCGCACCAGCCCGGCCCTGTCGCCGCATGTGCCGGAAGGTGCGCAGTTCCTGGTTGTGGACGACAACCAGGCCAACCGCCGCATTCTGCGGGATACCCTCGCCAAGTACGGAGCGGAGATACTGGTGGCCGAAGGCGCCCATGACGCGCTGGCCCTGATGCGCGAGAGAGCGGACGCCGGCAAGCCGGTGACGCTGTTGGTGACCGACGCTCACATGCCGGATGTGGACGGCTTTTCACTCGCCGAAGACGTGAAGAGCGATCCGGGATTCGCTCGAACCCCCATCATCATGCTCACCTCGGCTGGGCAGCGCGGCGACGCAGCGCGCTGCAACCAACTAGGCATATCCGCATATCTGACCAAGCCGGTGAGCCAATCCGAATTGCGCGAAGCGATCTTCATGCTGCTGGACCGCTCGGGCGCGACATCGGCCGCCGACGGGCTGATCACGCGTCACGCGATTCACGAGAGTCACGCGGAGTCGAGGCTGAAGATCCTGCTGGCGGAAGATAATCCCATCAACCAGAAACTGGCGGTGAGGATGCTCGAAAAGCGCGGGCACACCCTTACCGTGGCCGGCAACGGGCGCCAGGCGCTGGCCATATTGCAAAAGGATTCGTTCGACCTGGTGCTGATGGACATCCAGATGCCCGAGATGGACGGTTTCGAAGCCACGGCGGCGATACGCGAGAGCGAGCGCGGAACCGGCAAGCACCAGCCCATCGTCGCGATGACCGCGCACGCGATGAAGGGCGATGACCGGCGCTGCCTGGACGCCGGGATGGATGGTTACCTCGCCAAACCGATCCGTAGCGAAGAGGTCTACGCGCTGCTGGAGGGCTTCCCGTGGAACCTGGGAACCGCGAGACTGGCCCACTCCGGTCACGATACCGGCCCGGCCGTGAACCTGGCGCCGGCGGGATAGCGGTCGTCCCGCGCCGTTCGCATACTGGGCCACAAGACGGACGTCCACCGCCAGCGGCACCGGGACGGACCTTCCAGGCGCCACATCTCGGTGAGGATTGGTAGGCCCGGCTGGACTCGAACCAGCGACCCCCTGCTTAGAAGGCAGGTGCTCTATCCACCTGAGCTACGGGCCCAACATCCATTGGCTCTTTGATTCTAAACCACCGCACAGCGCGCCGAGGAAAAATCTGCCCAAAACAGGCCCGACGGTGGCAAAACCGCGATAAAGACCCATCCGTTGGGCCGCTCCGTGTCAAAACTCCGGCGGCTCTGATTCGCCTGCCGGTGCCTCTATTAAAGCTAAAGGCCCGGTCTTCGCCGCCGGTGTGTGGTGTCTTGCGTCGAGTTGTCACGGAAGAAACACCGGCGGCAAAGACCGCCGGCGCTACGAAAACGCCCCCGCAAGCGGGCGTTGGCAGGTCACAACCTGCCCCACCTTATTTCATATAGAACAAGCTCAGCCGCGGCAGCCCCGATTTCTCCAGCAGGCTGCGCTCCAGGTATTGCCGTTCTAACATCGCCAGTTGATCGGCGGTCATTTTGCCGCGATAGGGACGTAACTGGGCGTCTAAGTCGCGACGGGTTTGGAGTAAGTCGTCATCGCTTTGGCGCGAGCGGGCGGCAGCGATCATTTTCTCTTCCAGCACCGTGAGCCGCTGTTCCAGGCCTTCCAGGTCCTGATAATGCTTCTCGGCTTCGGCAGCCAGGCGCGCGAGAGACGCGGCGATTTCCGGGTACGGTTCGCGCAGCGCGGCGGCGTTCGATTCGAGATACGCGCGCAAATCTTCCAGCGGAAATGGCGCTGCGGCTTCCCGCTTCGCACGCGGGTCGGCCTGGCCGGCCATGGCCTGGGCCTCGGTGAGCACCGCCTGGGCGCAGAAGGCAAGCGAGTTCACCATCTGCGTTTTCACTTTGCGGCCGCGCCATTTCTCGAAGGCCGCGTCAATCCCGCGCCGCACGGCTTCGAGCGGCACGCCTGCATTCTTCCAGCTTTCCACCAGCGCCCAATCGAGCGGCGACATCAGAAACAGCGCCGTGCCGCGGGCGCGCTGGAAGTGCTCCTCCACTTCGGTGAAGTAGTTGAAATAGTTGCGGAGAAAATCGGGATCGCCGCTCACGGCCGGTGCATTCGCTCCCAGATCATCTGCAGGCCTTCCAGCGTCAGATGTTCGTCGACCACTTTCAAATAGCGCGAGCCGGAGACCACCAGGCCGGCCTGACCGCCGGTGGCGACGGTCTTCGTGTCGGGGCCCAGTTGCTTGATGATGCGCTCCAGAATGCCATCCACCATTCCCACCGCGCCATAATATAAGCCCGATTGCATGCTGGCCACGGTGTTAGTGCCGATCACCGTTTTGGGCGGCCGGAACTCCACCAGCGGCAGGCGCGCGGTCTTGGTGAAGAGGGCCTCCACGGCGATGCCCACGCCCACCGCAATGGCGCCGCCCAGGTAATCGCCATCGCGCGAAACCACGTCGAAGTTGATGGTGGTGCCGAAATCGACAATCACGCACGGGCCGCCGTACTTGCGAAAACCGGCGACGGCGTTCACCAGGCGGTCGGCGCCAACTTCGCTGGGGTTGTCGTAGAGGATGCCAATTCCCAGATCGGTTTTCGGGCCGACGAACACGGCTTCCGTGTGGAAGTAACGCAGCGTCATGGCGGCCAGTGTGGAATCGATCGGCGGCACCACGCTCGAAATGACGATGCCGTCGACCGCGTCGATATTCAGGTTCACCGGCGAAAAAAGATTGTGCAGCAGAATGCCCCACTCGTCGGCGGTCTGCTCGTGGACCGTGCGCAGCCGCCACTGGCAGAGCAGTTTGCTACCTTCAAAAGCGCCGATCGTGATGTTGCTGTTGCCTGCGTCAAGAGCCAGCAGCACGTACGCCTCCCGCAATAATCAGGGTATCGGTTCCGTCGTCCCGGCGCACCACCAGGAAGCCTTCCGGATTCAGGCCGGCAGTGACGCCGCGAATCACGCCGCCCGGTTGCTCGACCTCCACGCGGCGTCCGGCGGCATAACTGGAGGCTTGCGTGAAGAGGCGCAGGATGGCCGGCGTATCGTAGGCGAGATATTCATCGGTGGCGCGCAACAGCGCGGCAATGATGGCTTCGCGTGGAATGGGTTGACAGGCGGAAGCGCCTGTCCCACATCCCTCCGAATCCCGCGGCGGCAATGTGGGACAGGCGCTTCCGCCTGTCAACCATGGGGTCCGCATTTTTTCACGGCTCAGCGAAGTGGCTTCACTAGCGAGTTCGGGCGGAAACGATTTTTGATTGACGTTGATGCCGATGCCGGCGATGGCTTTGCCGCCGGACAACTGCACCAGAATGCCGGCGACTTTGCGGCCGGCAATCATGACGTCGTTGGGCCAGCGCAGATCGCAGGCGATGCCGATGGATTTGGCGATCGCATCCACCGCCGCCAGGCCCAGCGCCAGAGTGAGTACCGGCGCCGGCGCCACGATGAGCGAGCAGTAGATTCCGCTGCCCGCTTCGGAGTGCCAGGTGTGACCGTGGCGGCCCAAGCCGGCGGTTTGTTCGTCGGCCAGCACCACCTCGCCCAACTCCAGCGCCGCCGCCACGCGCATGGTGGAATCGATCGACCGGTAGTAATCGATCCGGCGATCCGGAAACTCGCGGCGCAGGCCGCCGATGTCGAGCGGTGTCACTGCGCGCCCGCATCGAGCTTGGCAAGCTGCGTCTTGTACTCGGCCAGTTTCTGGCGCAGGCTTTCGATCACGTGCGCCGGAGCGCGGCCGAGAAACGTCTCGTCGCTCAACTGGCGCTCGTTGTTGGCGATGTTCTTGACAAGCTGCTCGCGCTCTTTTTCCACCCGCTTGCTCTGCGCTTCTTCCTGGGCTTTGGGCAGATGCAGGGCCAGGTCGAACTCGGGGCCGGAGCGGATGCCCGGTGCCTTGGGAGCGGCCTCGGCTTTCAGCTCGAGGTTCACGTTGGCTAACTTGCGAATGGCTTCGGCGTTGCGCCGGGCCACCTCGAGCGCGGATCCGAGCGAATACAGCACGCCCGCAACCTGCAATTTGGGATCGAGCTTCGCCTCGGTGCGCAGCGTGCGCGCCACCGTCACGATCTCCTGTAAGATGCCGATCTCGCGCTCGGCTTCGGCATCGGTGGCGTCTTCGCGGAACTGCGGGTAATCGACCAGCGCGATCGAAACCGGGCGCGTGGCGCGATCGGTCGCCAGCCGCTGCCACAACTCCTCGGTGAGAAACGGCATGGCGGGATGGAGCAGCCGCAGCGCTGTCTCGAACGCCGCCAGCGCGTTGCGCCAGCCCGGCGTTAGCTGCGAATTCTCGCGAAATTCGAGCTTCTTCAGCTCCAGGTACCAATCGCAGAATTCGTGCCAGAAGAAATGCCACAGCACCTGCGCGGCCTCATGGTAGCGATGGGTTTCGATGGCGCGATTGGCCTGCGCCGCGCAAGCGTTCAAGCGGCTGAAAATCCAGCGGTCCTCGATGGGCACGACGCCGGTTTCGGGGTCCGCCTCCGGACGGAACTCTTCGAGCCTCGCCGGCAGCCACGGCTCCACGCCGCAGAATTCCATCTTGCCCAGCAGAAACCGCGCTGCATTCCAGATTTTGTTGGCGAAGGCGCGCGAGCTCTCCATGCGCTCTGCGGTGAGCACGATATCGGTGCCCGGCGCGGCGCCTTGCAACAGCGCCATGCGAACGGCGTCGGTGCCGTACTTTTCCGTCACCACCAGCGGGTCGATGGTGTTGCCCTTCGTCTTCGACATCTTCTGCCGCTCGGCGTCGCGCACCAGGCCATGGATATAGACCTGGCGGAAAGGCACGTCGCCCATGAATTCGATGCCCAGCATGGCCATCCGCGCCACCCAGAAAAAGAGGATGTCGAAGCCGGTAATCAGCAGCGAGGTCGGGTAGAAGGCTTTGAGATCCTCGGTCTGGTCCGGCCAGCCGAGCGTGGAAAACGGCCACAGGGCCGAGCTGAACCAGGTGTCGAGCACGTCGGTATCCTGCTGCAACTCGGCCGACCCGCAGCGGCCGCACGTTGTGGGAGCTTCCCGCGCCACCATGATTTCGTGGCACTCCTGGCAGTGCCAGGCGGGGACGCGATGGCCCCACCAGAGCTGCCGCGAGATGCACCAGTCGCGGATGTTGTACATCCACTCGAAATAAGTCTTGCTCCAATTGGCGGGGACGAAAACGATGCGGCCGGTTTCCACCGCTTCGATGGCTTTTTCGGCCAGCGGCTTGGTCTTGACGAACCACTGCGTGGAAACCAGCGGTTCCACCACCGTCGAGCAGCGCGCGCACTTGCCCACGTTCAGCGCGTAATCTTCGGTCTTCACCAGCGCGCCCAGCGCGGTGAGATCGGCCAGCACCTGCCGGCGGGCTTCGAACCGATCCACGCCGGCGTACCGGCCGGCCGCGGCGGTCATGACGCCGTCTTCGCCGATCACCTGAATCTTGGCCAGGTTGTGGCGGCGGCCCGCTTCGAAATCGTTGGGGTCGTGCGCGGGAGTGATTTTCACCACGCCGGTGCCGAACTCGGGATCGGCGAGCTCGTCGAGGATCACCGGAATCTCGCGGTCCATCAACGGCAGGTCCACGGTGCGGCCATGCAGGTCGCGGTAGCGCTCGTCCTTCGGGTTGATCGCGACGGCGGTATCGCCCAGCATGGTTTCCGGCCGCGTGGTGGCTACCGTGACGAAGCGGCCGGGCAACCCGTGTACCGGGTAGCGCAGGTGCCACATGTGGCCTGGCACGTCGGAGTGCGCCACTTCCAGGTCGGAGATCGCGGTGCGGCAGCGCGGGCACCAGTTGACCATGTACTCGCCGCGGTAGATCAGGCCCTTTTCGTATAGCCGCACGAAAACTTCGCGCACGGCGCGCGACAGGCCGGGGTCGAGCGTGAACCGCTCGCGCGACCAATCGCAGCTCGCGCCCAGGCGGATCATCTGCCGCTTGATGTTGTCGCCGTACTCGGCCTTCCATTCCCATACGCGCTTCTCGAACGCGTCGCGGCCCAGGTCCTGGCGGCGAATGCCCTCTTCGGCCAGTTTGCGCTCCACCACCATTTGCGTGGCGATGCCGGCGTGGTCGGTGCCCGGCAGCCATAGCGTGTTCTCGCCCAGCATGCGATGCCAGCGGATGGTGACGTCGATTTCGGTGTGCTCCAGCATGTGGCCGATGTGCAGCGATCCGGTCACGTTAGGCGGCGGAATGACAAGGGAAAACGAGCGCGCCGCGGATGTTCCGGCAGCGCGAAAGATGCCGGAGTCGATCCACCACTGCGCCCAATGCGGCTCGAACCGCTGGGGCTCGTACACCTTTTCAATTTGCATGGGAATCTACTAATATAACGCGCGGTGGGGCAGGCGCTTCCGCCTGCCAACTGCTAGAAAACCGCGAAGCAGAACATCTGGTTCGACCCGCCGGCCACCAGCGCATACTCGCCGGGGTCCAGCCCGTTGTAAGGCTCAATCCTGGAGAGCGTGTCCCCCAGCTTGGTCACTTCGATGCGGATCGGTTCCCCGCTCTTTTGCAGGTTCAATTCGCGGTGGCCGTCCTTGGATTCCATCCGGAACAGTTGCAGGTTCTCCGGGTTGATCTTTCCGCTTTGGAAGAGCAGGATCGGCGCCGCCAGCGGCGTCTTGGCGGGCGAGTTGGCGCCATCGACTGTGTACAGCGTGTCGTCCTTCTTCTTCTGCACCTTCGCCTCTACCGCTTCGGTGGCGAGCAGCGTATCGGCGTGTTTGATGTATGGCAGGTCCGGCTTGGGCGGCTTCGGCCCGTCGTACTTCTGTGCAGTAGCCGCACACGTCCCGATCATGATCGTGAGGAACAACCGCAGCGACATAGCTATGTAAACATTTTACCGCCGCCCGGCCAGCGATTCAGGACCGTAATCCGTCCGTAGGCGAACCACGTTTTTCGCCGGGTTCTGCAGGTTATAGGCAAGGCAGCATTTATTGAGTTCCGCTGGCGGGACCGGGCAGCCTGGGCCGCACCAAATGGGTGC
>JBEKKO010000081.1:0-25026 GCA_050010695.1 Bryobacteraceae bacterium | reverse complement strand
CTCTGCCTGAATTCCAGAAACTGCGTTGCGGACTGCTCCAACAACGCGCGCATCTCCTGCAGCGCCCGCTGCCGTTTGGTCAGTGCGGTGGTCAACACATCGCGGACTTCCCGTGGATACTCCTCTTTGAGCGGCAGGGCGTCAATTGCCTGGCGCACCTGGCTCAATTGAGAGCTGACCGCCACGGTGTTCTTCGCCAGCTCCGCAGCCACGGCGGCGTTTTGATCCAGTTCGGCTCCGCGGCCCGCCCCATTTGCCGTGATGCCGCCGCTCCAGGCACGGGCGTTACTGATGAGATCTTTTTCGATCGCGTTGGCGCTCGAAAAGTCAGCCTTTTTCCCCGTCAGCACCTGCGCAAATTGAACCGCTTCGATGCGCTCCTGCTTGCCGCATCCCGCAGTCAATGCGACAGCAGCCAACAACCAGCAATATCGCGAATTTAGGACCATCATCTCCCTCACCTGTCAACGACCCAAGTGTAGGCCCTTTTTTCAAGCCAGTCCATCCCGCGGAATTCCCATATACCCATATTGAGCAGAATGGTAATATGGGTCATATGAAGACCACCGTCGAAATTGCGGATTCGCTCTTCGAGGAGGCCAAGGCCTTCGCCGCATCGCGCAAGGTGCCGCTACGCCGCTTGGTGGAGGAAGGATTGCGGGCCGCCATCGACCAGGAGCGCCGGCCGAGGAAATTCCGCCTGCGCAACGGATCGGTGGGCGGCAAAGGTTTGCGCGATCCATTCTCCTGGCCCGCCGTTCGCGGCAGAATCTACCAAGGCCGCGGCGAATGATCGCGGTCGATACCAACATCCTGGTGTACGCGCACCGTCGCGACTCGGAGTGGCATGAGCGGGCCTATCGCCTGATCGAGTCGCTGGCGGAAGGGTCCGCTCCCTGGGCGATTCCGTGGCCTTGCCTCCATGAGTTCCTGGCGGTGGTGACGCACCCGCGCATCTACCGTCCGCCCACGCCGCTTGCCAAGGCGCTCGATCAGGCTGAGATCTGGCTTGGCTCTCCCTCCCTGCGAACGATTGGCGAGTTGAAGGGCCACTGGAAGGAACTGCGGGGGCTGGCCGAGGCCGGGCGCGTTTCGGGCGATGCGATTCACGACGCGCGTGTGGCCGCGATTTGCCTCGAGCACGGGGTACGGGAACTGTGGTCGGCGGACCGCGACTTTGGCCGCCTGTCGGGGATTACGGTTCGCAATCCCCTGGTGGCCCGGTAGCGCTTACTTCTTCGGGTTCAGGTCCCGCTTGAGGCGGCTTACAATATCGGAGGCGGTGCGATTCATTTCCTTGCCGTCAAAATCCTTGGGCGGATCGTATATGGACCAGATCACCTGGCGCGACTTGGCGTCTACCAGGAACACCGTGCCGCGCGCGCGGCTGAATCCGGAGCTGGTGCTGGGGCTGCTCAGCGTGTTTTCCGTCTTCCCCGTCAGGCCCGGCGACGCTGGCTCATCGCCCGGCTTGGCTTTGGAATCCGCACCAGCCGCTTTTGCCGGCGCCGCCTCGTCGCCCGCCTTGGTGGCAGGCTCCGGAGTGGCTGGTTTTGCCGGCTCCGGCGGTTTGGGAGTCGGCGAGAAGCCCTCCAACTGCGCCTGGAAACCTTCGCTGATGTGGTCGGTGATGATGGCATCGGCCAGCTTGGGATCCGTGACCACCCGGAAAATATGCTCGCTAGCAAGCTGGTTGGCCAGATACTGGTCCATGCCGCGCGCCATGGGCAGCAGATATACGGAATGCACGCCGGCCAGATCCGCCGCGCACGCCAGCGCGCCGGCAAGCGGCAACAGGCACAGACATCGCTTCATGGTTTTCATCATAGCAACCGGTTTCTCAGTGACTAAGACGCCGCGCGCGCGGAAAAAGTCTGCACCGGCAGGCCGGATCGCGGATTAAACCATGTCCTCCCGGCTGGAGCACGAGATCGAACGCTACCTGGCGGAGCTGGCGCGAACGGCGGTCTCGCCGCACACGCTCGACGCCTACCGGAGCGACTTGCGGCAACTGCTCGACTTCCTTTCCCCGCCGGGAGTCGATCCACCGGCGCCCGAAGCCATCGACCTGCTGCTGCTGCGCGAATGGATGCTCTGGCTGTACCGGCAGCCGCTCCAGGCGGTCAGCATCCGCCGCAAAGTGGCCGCGGTGCGCGGCCTGTTTCGATTCCTCCAGCGCGAGGGCGTGGCCGCCATCAATGTGGCCCGCCTGCTGCGGCTGCCCAAGGCTCCGCAGAAACTCCCGGTGGTGATGACGGCGGAGCGGATGAACACCCTGCTCGACGACGTGGCCGCCGGGAAACTCGAGCGCCCCTACCCGTCGCGCGACCGCGCCCTGCTCGAGATCCTCTACGGCTGCGGCGTGCGGGTCAGCGAGCTCGCCGGGCTGAACCTGGACGATCTCGACCGCGGCTCCCTCACCGGGCGGGACGCCCCGGGGGTAAGCGCAGCGGCGCTAGAGGTGTGGATGCGCGTGCGCGGCAAGGGCAAGAAGGAGCGCCAGGTGCCGCTGCCCGGCAAAGCCGCCGCAGCCCTCGAGCGTTACCTCGCCGAGCGGCCGGTGGTCCGCGATGAGCGGGCTGTGTTTCTCAATCACCGCGGCCACCGCTTGACGGTCCGCGGCATTCACGGCATCGTCAAACTGTATGCCACGGTTCTGTGCGGCGATCCGTCGGTCCACCCGCACGGCTTCCGCCACGCTTACGCCACTCACCTGCTCGCCGCCGGCGCCGACCTGCGCGCCATCCAGGAGCTGTTGGGGCACGCGCGGCTCTCCACCACCCAGAAATACACCCAGGTTTCGCTCACCGACCTGATGAGGGTGTACGACAAGGCTCATCCCAAGGCATAACGCGTGGCGGACCGTCAACTCCATTTCCGTGCCGAGTTCGCGCCCATGTTGCGGATGGCCGTTCCGCTGGCGCTGGCCGAGCTGGGCTGGATGGCGATGGGTCTCGAAGACACCATCATGGCCGGCCGCCTGGGCGTCGCCGCGTTGGGAGCCGGCAGTCTGGGCGCGATGCTGTTCTATCCCATCGCCATCTGCGGCACCGGCTTTCTGCTGGGAATGGATACGCTGGTGGCGCAGGCGCACGGCGCCGAAGACGCCGCCGACTGCCGGCGCACGCTGGTCAACGGCGTCTGGCTGAGCCTGGCTCTCGCGCCCTTCTTAGCGCTGCTGATTCTGTTGCTGATTCCTCTGCTCCGCGTCACCGGGACCAACCCCAATGTGATGGCGCTGCTCGATCCGTTTCTGAAGGCGCTGGCATGGGGCCTGCCGCCGCTGCTTTTCTATGCCGCTTTCCGCCGCTACCTGCAAGCCATCGACGTGGTCAAGCCGGTGACCTTCGCATTGGTGAGCGCCAACGTGGTCAACGTGCTGGGCAACTGGCTGCTGATGTACGGCCACTGGGGCGCGCCCCGGATGGGCCTCGAAGGCTCGGGGTGGTCGACCACCATTGCGCGCTGCTACATGGCGGCGGTGTTGCTGGCGGCGATCGTCTGGAACGAGCGGCGGACGGGCCATATTCTGCTGGCGGTCTCCTGGCGGCCTTCGCTCGAGCGCATACGCCGCCTGGCGGGTTTGGGGATGCCGGCGGCGCTCCAGATCCTGTTCGAAGGCGTGGTGTTCGGCCTCGTAAGCGTGTTTGCGGCCCACCTGGATGAAACCTCGCTGGCGGCGCACAGCATCGCCATCAACGTGGTATCGACGACCTACATGGTGCCGTTGGGTATCAGCTCGGCGGCGGCCGTGCGGGTGGGGCAGGCCATTGGTGCCCGCGATAAGCGCGGTGCGGCGGTGCGCGGCTGGACGGCCATCCTGCTGGGCGCCCTGTTCATGGGCGGCGCGGGCGTGTTGCTGGGAGCGGCGCCGCGCTGGATCGTCCGCATTTACACTGCCGATGCCGCGGTGATCGCCGCCGGCGCGGTGCTGTTGCGCATCGCCGCCTTGTTCCAACTGTTCGACGGACTGCAGGTGGTGGCCACCGGCGCCCTGCGCGGCCTCGGCGATACCCGCACGCCCATGCTGGCGCACCTGGCCGGCTATTGGGGTGTGTGCCTGCCCGTGGCGTATCTGTTGTGTTTTCGATTTGGATGGGGCGCGGCTGGAATTTGGGTGGGATTGAGCGCGGCGCTGATCTTGATCGGCTCGGCGCTGGTGATGGCGTGGCGCTGGCGCGCCGCTAAACTTGGCGCATGACCGTTCCCCTCCGAGCGGTCATGCACCCGAATTCCCCGATCAGCATTCCCTGGCGGGCCTTTTGACCCGCGCCACTTGCCCTTGTGAGATTGGATACATCGCAAGCCAGAAGGATTCAGTTTTTTTTTCGAATGCCCCGTGGCGCAGGCAGTCTTGCCAGGCAGTCTTGCCTGCAAGGTCGAGATTCGTCTCGACCTTTCTTCGCCCCGCCACGCCCTCATCGCGGCAGCCGCCAGATCAGGTAAGTCAGCCCTATCGCAAATCCGGCGCCGGCTTGATATTCCTGATTCTGCACGTACAAACGAAAGCGGAACGCCGCTGGAGCCGACGCGGGATGCGGAGTCAGTCGCGGCCACAGCGCTCCCACCCGCACCGCATAAGATTCGTATTCCGGAAACAGGTGGCGCAAGTGCTGCTCCTCGAGCTGGATAACGGGCAGATAGACGAACAGGAAGACGCAGGCGAACAGCAGCGCCAGCCACGGGCTGCGCGCGGCGATGGCGAGCCCGGCGGCCACCAGCAGCGTGCCCAGGTAGAGCGGGTTGCGGGTGTGCGCGTATGGTCCGCCGGTCGAAAGTTGCCGGTTCTTGTCGAGGCACCCCGCCGCCCAGCCGCGCAGCAGCAGACCGGCCAGCGAGACCGGAACCCCCCAGGCAATCGATGCCGGTAGGGGCCGCGACAACCAGGCGAAGATCACCACGATCAGAAACCCGGACGGCACGCGCAGCCTCGCCACGGCATCGGCGTAAGGTTTGGGAAACTGAATCATCCTGCCACGCACCCGCTGGAACCACCCGCGCAGCCAAGCGCGGCGCGCAGGGATTCGAACACTTCCTCCGGCGCGATCCGCCGCATGCTCTCGTCGATCTCGCCAAGCCGCTTGTAAGTGGTCAGTGCGCCCGGCCACCGCAGCACGCGCAGTGAATCGCCATAAGGGCCGTTGCGCGCCGGGTCGGTGGGACCGAACAGCGCCACGCCGGGCTTGCCAAGGGCCGCGGCCAGATGCATGGGTCCGCTATCCACCCCCACCACCGCGGTCGCGCGGCGGGTGGCATCGATCAAACCGGGCAGCCCGCAGGCGTGCCGCCATACCCCATCCGCGGTTTCAAGCGTGGGACAGACGCCCGGGCTTCGGGTCCGAAGCGGGCCTTCGTCTGTCAACCTGCCCAGGCTCCCCGGTGGACCGTTGAGCACCAGCGGCAGCTTGCATTCGCGCAGCAGCAAACCAGCCAGCGCCAGGTAATTCTCGAGCGGCCACTGCTTGGCGCGCCAGCCGGCCATTGGTGAGGCGAGCACGAAAGCGCCCTCGGGCAAGGGCGCCTCGGGCCGGCCGGCCGTCAACGGGAAAACGCGCACCGCCTCAGAGGCGCCGGCGGCCGCGGCGAGGTCCAGATTACGGTCCACCACGTGCGCGGCGGCGCTCGAAGCGCGATGTGTATAGAAGACACCCGCCGCTGCCTCCCGCAGTTGGCCGCGGTCCCAACCGAAAATGCGCTTGGGGCCAGCCGCGGCAGCCACCACGGCGGATTTGAGCAGCCCCTGGAAATCCACCGCCAAGTCGAATGGCGCGGCGCGCAGCTCGCGCAACGACGCCAACACGCCGGAGGCGCTGCGCCGGTGCAACAGAATCACGCGGTCGACAAATGGGTTGCCTTCAAGCAACGCCGCCCACTGCGGTTCGATCACCCAGGTCAGGTGCGCGCCCGGGAAACCTTGCTTCAGAGAAGCCACGGCGGGCAAGGCGTGGACGATATCGCCCATCGCGCCGAGCCGTACCACGAGGATGCGCGGAGGGTTCTGGTTCAACGGAGGCTGCCAGTCCTTATTCAATAGTTTAGAAGCTGTGAAAGAACACGCCCGCGAGCGGGCGTTGGCAGGCTGAAGCCTGCCCCACCTTACTCTGGCTGGTCGTACCCGCCCAGCCGCCGGATCCAGATATTGCGGTAGCGCACCGGATCGTGGTGATCCTGCAGCAGCAGCGGCTCTTCGCTCGCGTGCGGCGTGTAGTGGGCTACCTGCCGGTAGACCATGGGGCCCATGATCTCTTTGTGGTTGTGCGCCACCACGCCGTTGTAGAACACCGTCACAAACGCCGGCTTGGTTACCTGGTCGCCCGCGAAGCGCGGCGATTCGAAGACGATGTCGTAAGTGTTCCACTCGCCCGGCTTGCGGGCCGGGTTGACCAGCGGCGGCCACTGACCGTAAATCGCCGCCGTCTGCCCATCCGCGTAAGTCGGGTTCTCCCACGCGTCCAGCACCTGGATCTCATAGCGGCTCATCAATATCACGCCGCTGTTGCCGCGGCCCTGGCTGGTGCCATGCGGCGGCGCGGGCGATGCCCACTCCACGTGCAACTGGCAGTCGCCGAACTTCTCGCGCGTCAACAGGTCGCCCGAATTGCCCACCACTTCGAAGTAGCCGGCCCCGAGCTTCCACACCGGGTCGACCGTCTTTCCGGCGTCGGCGCCCCTGCCGCGCTGCACCCAGTGGGAAAGGTCCGTGCCATCGAACAGCACGATGGCGTCCGAAGGCGGACCGCCGGGCACGCTCGCCGGAACCACCACTTTGGGATGCGGGCGCGCCGGATCGTGCACGTGCCAGGGCATGCCCGGCAGCATGGGTGTGTCGGTGAAACCCAGGTCCCGATTGGGATGCTGGTTTTGGGCCGTGGCCGCGGTCGAAAACGCGGCGGCGGCGGAGAGCTTCAGAAAATCGGTCCGCGTCATGGCGAACATAAGGATAATGCGAAAGCCACCCGCAAAACAACCGGGCGGCAAGGCGCTGGTTTCCGGAAACGAAAAAAGCCCCGCCGCCCTTCGATGAGGACGCGGCGGGGCAACGTGGCGCGGGCTGTCAAGCCTGCAGTGTCGAGATTCGTCTCGACATTTCTTTGCTCGGTCAGTTCTTGGCCGGGCTGACGGCGGGTGCGCTGGCAACCTTCGATTTGCCGGAGGCCTTCGAAGAGCCGGTCGTCTTGGTCGACTTCTTCGTGGTCTTGGTGCTCTTGGTGCTCTTCGGCTTGGCAGTGCTCTTGGCAGTTTTGGTGGTTGGCGCGGGCGTTGCGGCGGGCGCGGGAGCCGGCGTTTGCGCGGCGAACGAAACGGTGGCAAACGCAAGGGCGATGGCGAACAGCGTCTTTTTCATTTTATTTCTCCTCTGCGGGCCTCATCGCCCGCTTACAATTCCATGTTGGGCCAACCTCGGAAAATGCACGATAGCCGCGGCAGGCTATTCCGGGAGCCTAATCCGCAGTGGTAACGGTTAAGATTTGTTAGTCTGGATTGGGCGCGCCCGATAGCTCGGACGGGCGATTCAAGCCGGGCGGCGCGCGCTGCGATACTCTAAGACGCGATGCAACCGAAGCCGATCACCCACGGCAACATCTTTCGCGTTCTAACGGCCGGCTTCGGGCTGGTGGTGATCCTGCTGCTGGCCGCCGCCCTGGTGGCCGTCCGCAATATCCATGCCATCCGGCAGAGCGCCGCCGGCCTGATCGCCGAACAGGAAGTGGCGCGCCGCCTGATCGGCGAGCTGCACGGCCAGCAGACCAGCTTGAGCGAGGTATTCTCCGTGCTGGCGCGCGATCCCGATTCGGTGGACGAGGGCGCCATCCTCCAGCAGCTCGACACCGCCGACGCCGACACCGCCCGCATCGCGGCGGAAGGCGCCCGCACCGCCGACCGCGATCTCTGGGCGCGCCTCAAGCAGGCGTCGCTCGCGTTTTCCGGCGAGGCCCGTCACATCCTGGCGGAAGACGAGCCGGAAACTTTCGCGCCCGTTGAGCTGTTCCGCCAACACGAAGATTTCATGACCGTGGTGGCGCGCCTGGTGGAGCGGCAATACCGCCAGGCCGGCGTGGCGCAGGCGCAGCTCAACCAACTGACCTCGGAGCTGCTCCGGACCACCGTGATCTTCGCCGGATCGAGCGTCCTGCTGGCGCTGCTCTTCGCCGTCATTACCGTGCGCATGGTGTCGCGCCTGATCCGCGGGATGGAATGGCAGACGGCCGAACTGGGCCGCGTCTCCTGGCACATGCTCGAGGACCAGGAGGCCACCGCGCGGCGCTTCTCGCATGAGCTGCACGATGAGCTGGGCCAGTCGCTCACCGCCATCAAGACCAATCTCGCCGCGCTGGCCGCCGGCGGGCAAGCCACCGCGGAACGCACCGCCGATTGCCTGCGCCTGGTGGACGAGGCCATTGGCAACGTGCGCCAGATGTCGCAGCTCCTGCGGCCCACCATTCTCGACGATTTCGGACTGGCGGCCAGCCTGCGCTGGCAGGTCGAGGGATTCGCCGCGCGCACCGGCATCGAAACCCGTTTCGAATCGAACTTCGACGGCCGCCTGCCCGGCGAAACCGAAACCCACCTGTTCCGCATCGCGCAGGAGGCCCTCACCAACGTGGCCCGCCACGCCGCCGCGCGCAAGGTGACGGTGAAGCTCACCGCCGAAAAAGGCCAGCTCCGCCTGAGCGTGGAAGACGACGGCAAGGGGCTCGCCGGCACGCCCGCGGAAGGCCGCGGCATGGGCATGATCGGGATGCGCGCCCGCGCCCGCATCGCCGGCGGCGAGCTGACCGAGCGCTCGCGCCCCGGCCAGGGTGTTCTAATTGAGGTTCGGCTCCCCATCCCCCATGAAACGCATCCGCATTCTGCTGGCTGACGACCACGCGGTGGTGAGGCGCGGCTTCCAGATGATCCTCGCCGAGCAATCCGACATGGAGATTGTCGGCGAGGCGGGCAACGGCCGCGAGGCCCTCGAGCTAGCCGCCAAACTGAAGCCCGACGTGGTGGTGATGGACGTCGCCATGCCGGAGCTGAACGGCATCGAAGCCACCCGCCGCATGGCCGAGCACGCACCGCACGCTCGCGTGCTGGCGCTCAGCATGCACAAGGATTCGGTCTACGTGCGCGAGATTCTCCGCGCCGGGGCGCGCGGCTACCTGCTCAAGGATTCGGTGGCCGCCGACCTGGTCAGCGCGGTGCGCGCCATTGCCGCCGGCGAAGGCTACCTCAGCCCGGCCGTCTCCGACGCCGTGCTGGACGACTATCGCCGCCACGTCACCAACCCCATCGACCTGCTGACCAGCCGCGAGCGCGAGGTTCTGCAAATGCTCGCCGAGGGCAAGACCAACAAGGAAATCGCCGCCATTCTGAACTTGAGCGTCTATACCGTGGATGCGCATCGCGGCCGCATCATGGAAAAGCTCAACGTCCACAGCATCAATGAGCTGGTGCGCTTCGCCGTCCGCAACGGGTTGATCGATTAGTAGGACACATGATCGGTTTGTGTCGTCTGTCAAGGCGTCGCGCTTTAAACAGTTGGCAGGCGAAAGCGCCTGCCCCACACCGCCTGCAAGACATTCGACGGCAAAGTGGGACAGACGCTTTCGTCTGTCAACCGCCTGTCCCGCCCGGCCCTCACGCCTGTTCGACCGCGATGCCGGCGCCAGCGAGAGCGGCTTCCACCTCGGCCGGGCGCAGGCGCGTGGCATCGTATTCCACGGTGAGGCTGTCCATGGCGGGCGACAACTGCACGCGTTGAATGCCGTAGAGCGTGTGCGCGTTGGCAATCGTCTGAAACAGGCGGTCGCTGAGCGGTTGCCGTAGGCGGAAGCGGATCTGCACCTTGGTCATGATTCATCTACAGAATAGCAGCGTGATGATTGATCGGCCCCGCGCCGCGGCCCAATCCGGGGTTGCCGCGGATGGCCTCGGCGATCCACCGCTTGGCGCGCGCAACCGCTTCGGGAAGCGCCTCACCGCGCGCCAGGCAGGCGGTGATGGCCGCCGAATATGCGCAGCCCGTTCCGTGGGTGTGCGGCGTCGCGATGCGCGGCGCGGCAAACTCGTGCCACGCTGAGCCGTCGAACAGCAGATCCACGGGATCGCCCGGTAAATGGCCTCCCTTGAGGAGCACCGCGCGCGCCCCCATTTCATGCAGGCGCAGCACGGCGCGGCGTGCATCTTCCACACCGCGAATGGCGATGCCGGTGAGAGCCGCAGCCTCGGGAACGTTGGGAGTGACGAGGGCCGCCAAAGGAAGCAGTTCCTCCACCAGCAACCGAACCGCTTTTGGCTCGAGCAGCGGCGGGCCTTGCGTGCTGAAGATGACCGGATCGATCACCAGCGGGAATTCGAAGCGCCGCGCGGTCACGGCCAGCGCGCGCACAATCGCGGCCGAGCCGAGCGCGCCGGTCTTGGCGGCGGCGGGCGGGATATCCTCGAGCACAGCCTCGATCTGCTGCCGCACCAGCCTGGCCGAAAGCACCTCCACCCGCGATACGCGCAGGCTGTTCTGCACCGTGATCAGCGTGGCCACCGCTTCGCCATACACGCCGAACTGGTGAAACGTCTTGAGGTCGGCTTGCAGGCCGGCGCCGCCGGTAGGGTCGGAACCGGCGATGGTCAGAGCCACAGGCGTCATGCTCTACCAAGAATAGCTCGCGGAGTGCGCGCCGGCGGTCTAGGCCGCCGGTGTTTTTTCCCGTCGCGCCGGCGCGCGCCGTACCTCTCACGAAAGTGTAGAGACTCCAGGGGCGGGGATGGCGGCGGTGCGCTTGCCGTCGCACCGCAATCCGTCACTGCGCGGCCTGCCGATCCTCATGTTACAAACCCTCCCCCACCCATTTCCATTTCAGGATGTATAGGTGTTATTTTGGGGCCATGGAAGCATTCATCGACCAGGTGATTGCCAGCCGCAGCGGCCGTCCGGGCGCGCTGTTGGCCATCCTGGAAGCCGTCCAGAACCGTCATCCCCAGAAGTATCTTCCGGAGGCCAGTCTGCGCTACATCGCGGCAGCCATGAAGATCCCGTTTGCGCGGATCTACAGCGTGGCGACCTTCTATGCGCTGTTCAACCTGAAGCCGCAAGGCGAGCACACCATCTGCATCTGCCGCGGAACGGCGTGCCACACGCGGGGTTCGCGCAGCCTGCTCGAAAGCGTTCGCCTGGATCTGGGGATTAGCGGCGGCGAGGACGAATCGCCCACCTCGCCGGACGGAAAATTCACGATTCGCACGGTGGCGTGCTTCGGGCAGTGCGCCCTGGCGCCGGTGGTCGAGCTGGACCACCGCATCTGCGGCCACGTGAATGAGCGAACGCTGACGCGCGAAGTGGCGGCCATCGCCGAGGGTCATGACCGATGACGCGGATTCTGGATATCAACGCTTTTAGCGACGTTCGCGAGCGAGGCTTGGCGAAATTAGTGCCTGCCCGGCCCCGCATCGCGGTCGGCATGGGCACTTGCGGGCGCGGCAACGGCGCCGAGGGCCTGTATCACGCTTTCGCCGAGCAGATCGACCGGGCGGGCGCCGACGTTTCGCTCGCCAGCGTCGGCTGCCTCGGGCCTTGCTCGGAGGAGCCGCTGGTCTCCGTCCGCCTGCCGGGCCGCCCGCTGGTGGTCCTCCACCGCGTGCAGTCGAACGATGTGACGCGCATCCTGCACGATGTGGCCACCGGCAACGTGACGCCGGACCTGGCCTACTGCAAGATCGAGGAATGGGACCACATCACCTCGCACATCAAGTACGGCGCCGCCTGGCCGGAGCTTCGCAATTGGCACGAGGTTCCGTTCTTTCGCGGGCAGAGGAAGATCGTCACCCGCAATTGCGGCTTCATCGATCCGGACGATCTCGAAGAGTACATGGCGGTGGGCGGCTACCAGGCCTTGTACAAGGTCCTCATCGAAGGCCACCCGGAAGCCGTGATCGAACAGATCAAGGCGTCCAAACTGCGCGGCCGCGGAGGCGCTGGATATCTCACCGGGAACAAGTGGGAGTTCCTGTTCAAGAACAAGGCCCCCCAGAAATACATCGTCTGCAACGCGGATGAAGGCGACCCCGGCGCCTACATGAACCGCAACGAAATCGAGAGCGACCCGCACGCGTTGATCGAGGGCATGATCATCGGCGCCTACGTGATGGGCGCCACCGAGGGCATCGTTTACGTGCGCGCCGAATATCCGCTGGCGGTCCACCGGCTGGAGCGCGCCATCGAGCAGGCGCGCGAGTACGGCATGCTGGGCGAGAACATCCTGGGACGCGGGTTCAACTTCGATATCTCGCTGGTGGAAGGCGCCGGAGCCTTTGTCTGCGGCGAGGAGACCGCGCTGATTGCGTCCCTCGAGGGCATGGCCGGGCGACCGCGCCCGCGTCCCCCATTTCCCGCCCAGAAGGGGTTGTGGGGCAGGCCAACCAATATCAACAACGTCGAGACCTGGTACAACATCGCGCCCATCGTCACCAAGGGCGCCGCTTGGTTCACCGAAACCGGCAGCACCAAAAGCGCGGGCACCAAGGTCTTCTCGCTGGTCGGCAAGGTCACCAACTCCGGGCTCGTCGAGTTGCCGCTGGGCACGCCGCTGAAGACCCTGGTGTACGACATCGGCGAGGGTGGCATCGGCGGCAGGGCGATTAAGGCCGTGCAGACCGGCGGCCCGTCCGGCGGTTGCATCCCGCATGAGATGTTCGACACCACGGTGGATTACGAAAGCCTGGCCCAGATCGGCTCCATCATGGGGTCCGGTGGCATGGTGGTGATGGATGAAGACAACTGCATGGTGGACGTGGCGCGGTTCTTCATCGAGTTCACTCATTCCGAGTCCTGCGGCAAGTGCGTGCCCTGCCGCGTGGGTCTCGACAAAGCGCTGAAGATTCTGAATTCGTTCACGCAAGGGGTCGCCGCTCATGAGCATTTCGAGGTGCTCGAAGACCTCGGCCGCATGATTCGCGACTGCTCCCTGTGCGGGCTGGGCCAATCGGCGCCCAATCCCGTGCTGACCGCGCTTCGCCATTTCCGCCACGAATTCGAAGACCACATCGTGGCGCGGCGCTGCCGGGCCGGCGTCTGCGAGGAACTGGTGCTCTCGCCTTGCGAGAACAGTTGCCCGCTGCACATGAACATCCCGCGCTTCCTCCAGCTCTATAAGGAAGGCAAGCTGGATGAGGCCTACGAATCGGTGGCGATCGACAATCCGCTGCCGGCCTCCACCGGCCGCGTTTGCCAGCATCCGTGCGACAACCGGTGCCGCCGCCAGACGCTCGACGAGGCCGTCAACATGCGCGATGTGCACCGCCTGATCGCCGACACGGTGTTCGCCTCCGACCGGTATGAAGAGCTGAATGCCCGTGTGGTGGCGCGGCGATTCCCGCCCAGCGGGCGCAAGATCGCGGTCGCCGGCGCCGGGCCGGCCGGCCTCACCGCCGCATACTACCTGGCCATGCTGGGTCACGAAGTCACCGTATTCGAGAGCAAAGCGGAAGCTGGCGGCATGCTGCGGTATGTGCTGCCCGAGTACCGCCTGCCCAAAGACGTGTTGCGAAAAGAGATCCAGCTCATCGAGCGGATGGGGGTCAAATTCGTATTCGATACGCGGGTCGGCTTCGACCTGCCGCTGAGCGACCTTGACGACCGGTTCGACGCGGTCTTCCTTTCCTTCGGTACCTGGAAGGAATCCTGGGTGTATCTGGCGGGCACCGAATTGAAGGGCGTGTGGCCGGCGCTGCCGTTCCTGGAAGCGGTGGCGCGCCAGGAGGAACTCGTCCTCGGCCGCAAAGTCGCCGTGATTGGAGGCGGCAATGCGGCCATCGATTCGGCGCGCACGGCTCTGCGCATGGGTGCCCAGGCGCTAATCGTTTATCGCCGCGAGCGGAAAGATATGCCCGCCATCGAAGAGGAAACCCTGGCAGCCGAGGATGAGGGCGCTAAGATCCTCTTCCTGGCCGCGCCCCATCGCATCATCGGGACGCCGGACGGCCGCGTGAAGGCGCTCGAAGTCGTCAAAACCAAGCTCGGCGAGTACGATTCCTCGGGCCGCCGCAAGCCGGTTCCGACCGGCGAGATTCAGCGCTATGAGTGCGACAGCGTAATTCTGGCCGTCGGGGAAACCGTGGACATGGACCTGCTCCACGCCTCCGGCCTGAAAATCAGCGAGCAAAACACCATCGATGTGGACCGCTATTCCATGGAGACCAGCCGGCCGCGGTTCTTCGCCGGCGGCGACGTGGTCAGCGGCGCTTCCAATCTCTCCAACGCCATGGGTTACGGAAAGAAGGCCGCGCGCAATATCGACGAACGGCTGATGGGCGTGCGGCGATGGGCGAAGCTGTTCCCCGAGTTCGAGTACTCACAGGAGGCGCCTTTGCAGCCGAGCGAGAGCCGCCGCCACCATCCCAGCCAACTCCCCGCGCACGAACGGGTGAAAGGCGTCGAGGAGGTGGTGATCGGGCTGACGCCGGAGGAGGCTTGCGAAGAGGCCTGCCGGTGCCTGCGCTGTGACGTGAAAACGGTGAGCGGGAGATAAAGATGGCGCAAAAGAAAATCTCGATCCGGATTGACGGCGAGCTGGTGGGCGCCACCGAGGGCATGACCATCCTCGACGCGGCGCAGCTAGCCGGGAAGGAGATCCCGACCCTCTGTCACATGGCCGGGCTCACCGCGGTGGGAGCCTGCCGCTTGTGCGTGGTCGAGGTGGCCGGCGTTAATCGCCTGCTGCCCGCCTGCACCACGCCGGCCCAGGATGGCATGTCGGTCACCACCGTCTCGGCGCAGCTTACCCGATACCGGCGGATGGTGATCGAACTGCTTCTGGTGGAGCGCAACCACGTTTGCGCCGTGTGCGTGTCGAACGGCCATTGCGAACTGCAATCGCTCGCCAAATCGCTCGGCGTCAGCAGCGTGCGCTACCCATACAATTATCCGCGGCTGCCGGTGGACCTCTCGCACACCCGTTTCGTGCTCGATCACAACCGGTGCGTGCTGTGCACCCGCTGCGTCCGAGTCTGCGCGGAAGTCGAAGGCGCGCACGTTTGGGAGGTGGCCAACCGCGGCATCAAGTGCCGGGTGACCAGCGAGCTGAACCAGCCCTGGGGTTCGGCGTCGAGTTGCACCAATTGCGGCAAGTGCGTTCAGTCATGCCCCACGGGTGCGTTGATCGAGAAAGGGTTCGCGGTGGAAGAGATGACCAAGCGCCACGAAAACATCAGCGCCCTGGCGCTGTTGAAAGGAGCCCGCCCATGAGCCGCCTCAAGCTGGCGACGGTGTGGCTGGACGGCTGCTCCGGCTGCCATATGTCGCTGCTCGATATCGACGCCGCCATGATCGACGTGGCGGGCAAGGCGGACCTGGTCTATGGCCCCCTGGTGGACGCGCAGGAGTTTCCCGAGGGCGTGGACGTCACCCTCGTGGAGGGCGCCGTGAGCAGCCAGGAGGACTTGAAGAAGCTGCAGAAAATCCGCAGCCGCACGCGAACCCTGGTGGCGCTGGGCGATTGCGCGGTCACCAGCAACGTTTCCGCCATGCGGAACGGCCTGCCGGTGCAGAAGATGCTCCAATCCATCTACGTCGAGGGCGTGTCGGCCGCCAAGGGCGTGCCCACCGATGGCGTGCCGGCGCTGCTGCCGCAGGCCCGGCCGGTGCGCGAATTCGTCAAAGTGGATCTGTACCTGCCCGGATGCCCGCCCCCGGCCAAGGCCATCCTCGGCGTTCTCGGCGACCTGCTCGCCGGGCGTAAGCCCGACGCCAGCGCCAAGTTGAAGTTCGGGTAGGAGACTCGCGGCATGAAACGTATCACCATCGATCCGGTAACCCGCATTGAAGGGCACGCCAGGATTACCATCCATCTGGGAGACGACGGCAAGGTGGCGCGCACCCAGTTCCACGTGACGCAGATCCGCGGGTTCGAGAAGTTCACCGAGGGGCGCCCCTTCTACGAAATGCCGGGGATCACCTCGCGCGTTTGCGGCATCTGTCCCATCAGCCATCTGCTGGCGTCTTCCAAAGCCTGCGACGCCATCCTCGCCGTGCGGATTCCCAAGGCCGCCGCCCTGCTCCGCGAACTGGTCCATTATGCCCAATTCGTGCAGTCCCACGCGCTGAGCTTCTTTCACCTGTCGTCGCCCGACCTGCTGCTGGGTTTCGACTCCGACATGGCGAAGCGCAACATTATCGGCGTCATCGAAAAGCATCCCGAGCTGGCGCGCGATGGCATCGAGCTGCGCAAGTTCGGCCAGCACGCGATCGAGATTCTGTGCAAAGAGCGTGTCCATCCGTCGTGGATCGTGCCCGGTGGAATGAAGGAACCGCTCAGCGCCGCCGGGCGGGACGAGATGATCGCCGGCCTGCCGCAGGCCAAGGAAATTGCGCGGCGGGCGCTGGCGCTTTTCAAGAGCGTGCTGGACCGCTTCGACGAAGAGATCAAAAACTTCGGCACCGCGCCGATGATGAGCGCGGGGATGGTGGACCGTTCCGGCGCGGTCGCACTCTACGACGGCGGGCTGCGCTTCCGCGACGCCGAGGGCGCCGTGGTCGAGGACCAGGTTCCGGCCGACGACTACGCGACCTACATCGCCGAAGCATCCGCCAAAGACTCCTACATGAAGTCGCCGTATTTCCGGCCGCGTGGATTCCCGGCCGGTATTTACCGCGTGGGTCCGCTGGCGCGATTGAGCGTGGCGGACCGGTGCGGCACGCCGGAGGCCGACAAAGAGCTGGCCGAATTCCGCGAGCGCTTCGGGCGCACGCCGCGCAGTTCGTTCCTCTACCACTATGCGCGCCTGATTGAAGCGCTGTATGCGCTGGAACGTATGGAAGTGCTGCTCCACGATCCGCGCATCCTCGACACCCACGTGCGGGCGCGCGCGGGCGTCAACGCGCTCGAGGGCATCGGCATGATCGAGGCTCCGCGCGGAACCCTCATCCATCATTACAAAGTGAACGAAGACGGCGGCATCGTTTGGGCCAACCTGATTGTGGCCACCGGACACAACGCGCTGGCGATCGCCGGCAGCGTCGAGGAGACCGCCAAGCACTTTGTCGATGGCGGCAAATTGCAGGAAGGCATGCTGAACCGCGTGTCGGCGGTGGTGCGTGCCTACGACCCGTGTCTGAGCTGCTCCACGCACGCCGGCGGCACCACCCCCGTCGCCGTCGAGTTGCGCGGACCCGATGGGGCGCTCCTCGATGAGGCCCGCACGTAAAATGTGGCGCACGCACTCGTGCGTGCCGCGTCGGCACTCGTGCCGACGCCCGGAGTCTGTACACTTCTTCGAGGCCCCGGAACAGGTGGGACAGACCATCGCCTTTCGTGGTCTGTCATCGCTCGCATGCCAGCGCCCGCCCCGCACCAAGAAACCATCGGCACGAATCTCGCCTCTGCACGCAGGACCGCGTGCGCCACGCCGTCCACCGCTAATCCTCGGCTATGGCAATTCCCTGCGCGGTGACGACGCCGTAGGCCCGCAACTGGCCACCATCCTGGGCGGCGTAGCCGTCCAGCAGTTAGTGCCCGAGTTGGCCGAGCGCTTGGCGGCCGAGGAGCGCGTCATCTTCATCGACGCGCGCACCGACCTGCCGCCTGGCGAGGTGCAAATGATGCCCGTCGATGGCGAGAGCGCATCCACCCACTATTGCTCCCCCGGCTGGCTGCTGCGCCTCACGCAGGAAGTATATGGCAAAGCCCCCGAAGCCATCCTGGTCGGCATCGGCGCTGAATCCTTCGACCTCGGCGCCCCGCTGTCGGAAGCCGCGCGGGAAGGAATGGAGAAGGCGCTCGATCGGATTCGGGCGCTGGGGTAGAACCGCCGCCTCATGCGGAAAAGGAATCAAGGAAAACAGGAAACAGGGACGGGGAGGAAACACGGACAGCCTGAGAGCCTGTCGGAGTAAACGGTTTTTGGTCGTTTCGACCCCAACATCTCGTGGTCGCTGAGTCAGCCGATCGCAACGGGTGATTGTGGAAATTCTATCTCCGACAGGCTCCTGAACTGCGTAGTTTTTCTGAAAGTTCTACTGAGGAGCTGGCGGCTGACTCTCCATCACTACGCGCAGAATGCGGTTAATGCGCGTCTGGTAGCCCTTGCCATGACCCTTGAGCCAATCGAGCACGTTCGCATCGAGACGAATTGTCAATTGCCTTTTCGCCGGGGGCCAAGCACTGGCTGCCTTCTTGAGAAAGGTCTTGTCGAGCGGCGGAATTTCGGAATAGTCGATATCGGCATCCCGCATGCGGTCAATCCGTGCCAAGTCGCTTTTGATAGATTTCTTGTTCACGGCGATTCCCCTTAGCAGACCCAAAGTGACAAGCCGCTCTTCCCCGTAATCGAAGCCTTCGAACGTGACGCAAGGCCCGGAAAACACTTGTTCGGCATCCTCGACGCTGAGGCCATGCTTGGCGACGTTCCTCCGATCCTTCCCTTCGTCCCCTCGTATTTCATTCTCGAATGTAGCTCTTTTTGTAGTTACACGCAGACGTTGCGTGAATCGGCCGCGATGAACCGCGACGTTTGCCGCGCCGTTCACCGCCCCGGCAAATTCTCCCAAGCCCCTGTCCCCACAAGCCTTACACCCCCGTTCTCGCACTCGGAACGCCGTCTCCGCATCCCCCTTGTGCCACACTGGGGTTAGGAAGCAGGCAGTTCGGGCGCCCGCTTTCGCCGGCCAGCGGCAAACCAATGGCAAAATGGGCACGAACTGACCCATTCTTGAAAACGCCTTTTATTGTTTTCAATGACTTAGCGCTTCTTTCGTGGGCCTGATCTGTCCCACGGGAGACGAGGAATGGCGCTCCGCTTTCACCCCTGCGCGCGAGAGAATGGAGAAAGCCCTGGCTCGAATTCGGGCGCTCGGGTAAATTGGTAGGCGCGGCGCGGTCAGCGTGAGCCCATTGGAATCGATTTCAAGCGAGTCAAACGGACATGGACGAGCCAGCAGCCGGGAACGGATGGAGCGGGAGGCAATGAATGCGCGGCCGGCTCGACCTCGCCTTAAGCCATCTGTGCGAACGTACGTTCTTCTGTTCGTGGTTCTCTCGGCCGTGTACCATTCCAGCCTCCGGCCCATCGCCTCAGGCGATTCCCTTCCGGCTTCGCTCATTCCGTTCTCTATACTCCTCGATGGCTCGATCACCCTCGACCGTTTCGGCCCCTATATCAGTGAACACGTCTGGTACGGTTCAGAGGTGGTGCACAAAACGGGCGGACATTGGTACAGCATTTACCCGATTGCCGGACCTGCCCTGGTGACGCCTTTATACTTCCCTGTCGCATTCGCGCCCTGGATCCGCCAACAGCCTCCCGGCAGTCTGATCGCGATCGCGCGGATAGCCGAGAAGGTAGTGGCGGTGGCGCTCGCGGCTGGCGCGGCCATCTTTCTGCTATTGTTGCTGCGCCGGCTGACATCCGGCCGCACAGCCTGGATGCTCACCCTGTTGTTTGCGCTTGGAACAGCGAACTGGTCTACCGCAAGCCAAGCCTTGTGGCAACACACCTTTGGACAACTCGCCATCATTGGCTGCCTGTACTCGATTGAGCGATTCAGTGCGTCCCATTCCGAATCGCGCTGGTATTGGATCGCCGGCGGTTTCGCCGCGTGTGCTCTGGCGATCCGCCCGACCAACCTCGCGCTGATGCCGGCTCTTGCGCTGGTTCTCTGGTTGCAGCCTGCGCGCCCGGCGCATTACATCCGCGTCTTTGTGTTTCCGGTCCTGGCGGCGGCGCTGATCGCAGCCTACAACTTTGCCGTGTTCCACAGCTTCGCGGGCGGATATCCGGCCGCACTCGACGGAAGGCTGTTCGACGGACTCCTCGGCATACTGCTCAGCCCCGGACGAGGGCTCCTGATTTACACTCCGATCGCGATTTTCGCGCTGGCCGCCTTTGCTCCCCGTGCTCGCGAATCGCGCCGGCAACATCGGCTGGTCGTCATTGCCGCGAGCGTTTTCTCGCTCTTGCACATCGGCTTCATCGCGATATGGCCGGCTTGGTGGGGTGGATATTGCTGGGGCCCCCGGTTACTCACCGAGATCTGCGCTCCAGTGATGATTCTGATAGCGGTTGGCATGCCGGCAATCGGAGGTAGAGGTTTGAAGTGCGCGTTCGTCGTGCTTGCCGTGTATTGCTGTCTGATACAGGCGGTCGGAGCGTACTGCTATCCCAAGGGCCGCTGGGACCATTTGCCCGTCAGCGTGAACGACCAGCCCGCGCGTCTCTGGAATTGGTCAGACAATCCCGTGATTCGAACCGCGCACGGAGGCGTCGCTTGGGAACCGTACTCGATTGCCGCCGCGGCCGCCACCGGAGGATGGCCGGCGGCGGCAAAGAAGCTTCAACAGTTAGGAATCAACGCCTATTAGTTTCGTGGATGCGCCAGTCGCCGGCGCCAGAGGCACAACCCGCCTAGACCTGCCGCCAACAGCTCCAGCGCGGAAGGCTCGGGCGTGCTCGACACTTGGTCGAATCCCGATACCACCGCAGTTCCCGTGAAGCCGGGGATCGTTACATCGGGGAGGCCGGAGCTCGTGCCGTTGGTGAAGTCGAACATCTCGTCAAGGTCGATCGCTCCCGGCACCTGCAACCCGTCGCCGTTGAAGCCCGGCAAAGTGATCTCGGTGAAAACGTCGAAGAAGCTGTGAGCGGGGAAATCTTGCAGGATCGGGTACTCGGTGCCAGCCTTCAATTCGCCGTTGACGGATGTCAGCGCCACGATGTCGCCGCCCGTGGTGACGTCAAAGTACTCGATATTGTCGAACGCCGCGTTGGGCTTCACGAAGGAGACAGTCCCGTCGGCGGCGACGATGTCCTGTGCGCAGGGAATCGACGGGTCGCCATTATTGAAGGTGTAGTTGCAGCCGATCGTGTCCCCCGGGGTGAGCCCGGTCAGCTTATCGACCGTACTGGCCATGGCTTGCCATCCGGGCGCCAGGGCCATGAGAACCAGGACAGCGCGCAACACCGGACGCTGGGATCCGGGTCTCTTAGAGAATCTCGCCATTGCCCGACCTCCTTTATGCAGAGTCTTGTGTGTTTCAATCGGGGAAACCGGAGAAACCGGGAACGATATCAGATTACGCTATTATCCGAGAGGAGGAAACCGGGCACAGTACCGGGCGGGGAGCCGGGGACGGTACCAGGTGACCTACTGCCGGGAGCGCCAGCGCCCCGCTTGGGCGGAGCCGAGCCGGCTTTCCCGTTTCGGATGAGGAAGAGGTGGAATTGGCGAATCCGCCGCCTCACCACCCGCTGGCGTCGTTCCAGTTCTTGTTCTTGAAGATTCCGCGCATCATCCAGAACAGCCTGCCCAAGTTGGCCTGCTGTTCCTGACGCAGAGCCGTGCTGATCTTCGCAAGCGACCGCAGCTCGATGCTGGTCATCTGCGTGTCCAGCGCGGCATAGTCGTCAATCGTCTTGCCGATCTCGTCCTGGCTCTTGCCCGCCTCGACCGCTTCGGCGATTCCCAACTGGGCGGTCACCAACTGGTCGCGAACGGGAGCGGCCTCCTTCTGGCCGTCATCCAGGATGGACTTCACCTGCTTCCGCTGTTCGGCGTCCAGCGTCAGCATGGCGGTGATCCGGTCCATCCGCGTCTGGCTCGGCCCCTCCCGGCGCGGGCTCATATCGCCGCTGCCGGTTGCGCCGCCGCCGCGGCCCCACTGCGCCAAAGCCAACGACGCAGCCAATATCCCCACCGATAAAAGTCTGATGAACATATGCGTACCCCGCTTATCTCCGGCCGCCGCCGCGGCCGCTCCATTGGCCTGCCTGGCCGCCTCCCGCTGGGCCGCCCATCTGCCCCGATTCCACCAACTGCGCCATCAAGCCGAAGTTCTGCACAGCCTTGGATTGCTGATTGGGCTTGAGCAGGGCGCAGATCTTGGCGAACGCATTGGCTTCCAGCATTTTGGTCTGGGCGGATAACGAAGCGTAGGTTTTGGTGAGTTTGTCGATCGCATCCCCGCTTTGCCCGCCGATCAGGGCCGCCGCCAGGTTCTTGCGCGCCTCGATCAGTTTCTGCTGGGCCGGCCCCATGGCTTCCCGTGCTGCATCCATAATGGTCTCGGCTTGGGGCCGCTGTTCCTTGTTGAGCTTCAGCTTGTCCGCGAACTGATCGAGCTGGCTCTGCCTCTGCGCCAGCATTCCACCGCTCGGGTCCTCGCTCCGATGCCCCCCCTGCGCGAAGGCCATCGCGGCGGGCAGCATTCCAACGATGAGGATTTTCGACAACATGGGATCTCCTCTCCGAACCTCGCAGTCCGGATGAGTCGATTTAATCACGTTTCAAGCGGCACTGGAAGCCTGCCGCTGCCCAGCCCGCCGGCGCGGGCCGCGTCGCGTACAATTGAGGTATACATGAAACGCACTGCCTTGGCCGCCGCTTTGCTTCCCTCCCTGGCGTTTGCCGCCTCCTTCGACCCGGGTAAGACCCTGGGTGGGACGAATTCGCCGATCGTGATCGAGGTGTTCAGCAGCTTCGACTGCCCGCACTGCAAGGTGATGCATGACGATCTCATACCGCTGCTGGTGCGCGACTACGTGGTGAGCGGCCGGGTGTGCCTGGTGAATCGGGAGTTCCCGCTGGCCGGCCAATACCACCCTTATGCCCGCCAGGCCGCCCTCTACGCCACCGCCGCGGCGCGCATCGGCAAGTATTCGCTGGTCGCCGACGCGTTGTGGAAGAACCAGGGTGTGTGGGTTGTCAACGGCCAGCTTTGGGAAACCGTGGCTACCGTGCTGACGGCGGCCGAACAGAAGAAAGTGCAGGACCTGTCCAAGGATGCGGGCGTCGAGGCCGAGGTGCGCCACGATATCGACGATGCCACGCGGGACCATGTCAACAGTACGCCGTCTATATTTCTGACGGTCGACGGCAGGCGTTTCATGCTGCCCAGCGTGCCTAACTACGAGTTGCTGTCGAGCGTGCTGAATCATTACCTCGGCCAGTAGGCCGCCTGGCGGCGCGGCTGCCCGATAATATATGAATATGAGACTTGGCGCAGTGGCGCTGCTATGGCTGTGGCCGGCAATGGCGGCGGTGAACGACATCGATCCCAACAAGACGGCCGGCAACCCGTCGGCGCCGGTGACCATTCAGGTCTTCAGCGATTTCGAATGCCCCGCTTGCAAGGCGCTTCACGAACGCACTCTGCCGCTGTTGCAGCGCGACTTCGTGTCGACCGGCAAGGTTTTCCTGGTGTACCGCGAGTTTCCCCTGCCCCAGCACGCGCACTCGCGCGAGGCCGCCAGCTACGCCACCGCCGCGGCTCGTCTCAGCTTGTATCAGCCGGTGGCCGACGCGCTGTTCCGCGACCAGGTCGCCTGGTCGACCAACGGCAAGGTGTGGGATACAGTGGCCGGCGTGCTGACGCCCTCGCAGCAGACCAGGGTCAAAGCGGCGGCGGGCAGCGCTTCCGTATTGGGCGAGATTCTGCGCGACGTGAACCTCGGGCACGCCGTTCCGGTGACTTCGACGCCCATGCTGCTGGTGTCGCGCGGCGATAAGCGCTATCCGGTTTCGGGCACGCTGAGTTACGAGATTCTGAAGAGCTTGATCGATGACCTCTCCAAGTAAGACCCTGCGCGCGGTCACGCTGGTGCTGCGCATCCTCCTGGGCGCGGTGTTCGTCTATGCCGCCTGGACCAAGCTGCGCATGCCTTGGGAGCTGTTCGCGATGGAGGTCGATTCCTACCAGGTGCTGCCGCTGAAGGTGGTGGAACTGGTGGCCCACTCGCTGCCGTGGTTCGAACTCGTGGTGGGCCTGCTGCTGATTGCCGGCTTCTGGCTGCGCAGCGCCGCGGCGGCCATCACTCTGCTGCTGGCGGTGTTCGTCGCGCTGATGGTGCGGGCCTACGCCAAAGGGATGGAGATCAATTGCGGCTGCTTCGGACCGGGCGATATCATTTCCTGGAAGACGCTGCTGCGCGATGGTTCGATGCTGGCCGCCGGGCTCGCGCTGACCGTTCTCAGTTTCCTCCGCCGGCGGCAAGCGACAGCAAGGTAGGACAGGCCATCGCCCTTTGTGGCCTGTCGCTGCGGGCGCAAGGCAGGCGACAAAAACCGATCGCCTGTCCTACCACCACGGCATTTTCGACCTACGGCATGTCCTGCCAACTATCCGCCGATGTGCAGCACTTCGCCAACGGTCGCCAGCGTCGCGCCGGCTGCGCGTAGTTCCTCGAGCGTCCGTTCTCCGGCATCCTGGCGCAGCGCCTGCACCGCGTCCGTCACAATCGTCACCGGCTTTCCGCAGCGCAGCAGACCGCGCACCGCATGCTGGACGCAGACTTCCGTTACCACCCCGTACACAACAAAACGGTCCGCACCCAGCCGCTCGAGCAGCGGCGCGATGGTGCGCGTCTCGAACACGTCCACCGTCTGCTTTTCCACGACGATCTGCGCCGCGCCCGCGGTCTCCGGCAGTCCGTCGCGATTGGCCACCACGACGGACTTCTCGATCAGCGTGGCGGGCGGCTTGCGTTGGCCCAGCGTGCCCGAAACGCAGTGCGGCGGCCATCGGGCGAACTCGGCATCGTTCTCCGCGTGGGCGTCGGTGGTCGAGACCAGGCCGATTCCGGCGGCAGCGGCATGCCGGTTGAGCCGCGCCACCGCCGCCACGATGCGCTCCGCGCCGGGCGCGTAGAGGGCGCCCGCCGGGCTGACGAAATCCAGTTGCGTATCGATATCGAAAAAGACGCTTCTCATGCGACCGGCGCCGTGCCCAGCAGGTTCAAACGTGTTTGCTCCATCAGCCCGCGCAACTCGCGGCTGTAGATCACCGGCCACGGATCGGTGGTTTCCAGTTGGCGCAGCGCGGGCGAAAGGCCGGCCACCGATTTCCGCGCTCGCTCGCGAGCCTGATCGAGCGCGGGCAGCGGTTCCACCAGGCGGCCACCCAGAATCACCGGACGCAGCAACGCCTCGCCACGCCCGCACTCTCCGGAGCGCGCCACCACGTCGCGCGCCACGTCGCGGAAAATCTGCTTGGCGCCCGGAATGGTGCTCTTGTCGTCGCTGTACTTGGCGGTGTAGCGCTTGATGCCGCCGATTTCCATCTC
>JBEKKO010000080.1:0-25027 GCA_050010695.1 Bryobacteraceae bacterium | reverse complement strand
TTCCCCTCAACCATTGGTAATTCAAGTTTCTGCATAACAAAAAAGGCCACCAGCCGGTTTTGAACCCCGCTGATGGCCTCGGTTACTGCTTCCGGCTGGCCTTCAAGCGGGGCCGGCTACGATGACCAGGTTAATAATGACGATGCGAACGGGAATCCCTGCAAGGTGAGCGAATGCGGACCGGCCTGTCGAAGCGCGAGACATGAACTGAACTTTGAGTTTACCCTGCACGTTTTCTAAATGCAAGCTCTCAGTGCCATAAATAATGCTAATAGCCGCATTACCGCCGGCATAGCCCACGCACTCGTGCGTGCCGTGTCGAGACTGACTCTTCTCGACACCTGCTCTCGTGTCGGAAACCGGGCGTCGGCACGAATGCCGGCGCGGCACGCACGAGTGCGTGCGCCACGTCGAACCCCGCTATCCGATATCCCGGTGCGTCACCTTGGCGTGGTACCCGGCCTTCGCCAGGTTGCGGGCGATTTCGTCCGCCATCATCACCGAGCGGTGGTGGCCGCCGGTGCAGCCAAAGGCGATGGTCAGGTAACTCTTGCCTTCTCGAATGTAATGCGGCAGCAGGTAAATCAGCAGGTCCGAAATGCGGCTGGTGAATTCCGCCGTCTGCGGAAAGGACCGGATGTATTGAGCCACCGCCAGGTTCTTCCCGGTGCGGTTTTTGAACTTGGGAATGTAATTCGGATTCGGCAGAAATCGCACGTCGAATACCAGGTCGCTCTCGGGCGGCACGCCGTTGCGGAAACCGAAGCTGGTGACGTAGACCCGGATCTTCGATTCTTCGCCCTGCCCGCGAAATCGTTCGCCGATGAACTCGCGCAATTCGTGCACGGTGAATTTCGACGTGTTGACGATCAGGTCGGCCATGCCGCGGATTTTTTGCAGTTGCGCGCGCTCGCGCTGGATGCTTCGGGGAATCGAGCGGTTGGTGCCCAGCGGGTGCGGGCGGCGGGTTTCGCTGAAGCGTTGCAGGATGGCGGAATCCTCCGCCTCCACGAAAATCAGGCGGGCCTTCACTGTGTCGCGAATCTGCGCCAACACCTCGGGGAAGCGGTCCAGGCCGCCGCCTTCGCGGATATCCACCACCAGGGCGGCGGATCGGAACTTGGAGCTGTCGCGGGTGAGTTCCGCAAACGTGGGGATCAACTCCACCGGAAGGTTGTCCACCGAGTAATACCCAAGGTCTTCAAACGCCTTGAGCATGGACCCTTTGCCCGACCCGCTCAGGCCGGTGATGATGACCAACTCGGGTTCGGCGGCCGCGGGCGGCGCGGTTCGCCTGATCCGGCGCGCGGAGCGCTTTCCGGCTTCGGGCGCGGCTGCGGCACGATGGCGCGGCATGGAGCTTGCTCAGGCCTCGATCAGGTCGAAATGGCCGTCGCGGCGCCGCACCAGCACGCTCACGCAATCGGTTTCCGCGTCGCGGTACACCACGTAGTCGCGATTGTCCATTTCGAGCAGCGCTTCGTCCAGCGTCATCGGCTTGCGCTTCTTGTGGTGGCCAACGTGGTAGACGCGCCGCTCCGTCGCCGCTTCCGCCTCAATCTCCACCTCCGGCAGGGTGGCTTCGGTTTCCGCCTCCGAGGCGCTCTTGCGCGGTGTGCGCTTGTTGTCGCGCCACTTGGTCCGCTCCTTCACGGCCTGTTTTTCCAGCTTCTCCACGGCCGAGTGGATGGCCGTAAACAGATCCGTACTGGACCCCGCGCCGGCGAGTTGATGGCCGTAATAATTCACCGTGGCCTCGGCTTGATGCAAATGCCGCTCGAGCGAGAGGATGACGTGAGCCTCCGATTCGCGCTTCCCGTCCAGAAGCTTGCCTATCTTGGCGAACCGCGCCTCCAGTCTCTTCAACTCAGCCGGCTGCAGTTCCACCTGCCTGCCCGTATAGGTGATCTTCATGCACTCTCCTCGCTTCCGGTCATCCCGCCGGAACGTCCCACTTCCTTTATAGCGCATTGGTGGGGCGTGCTCTTCAGTTTGCCCGTTTTTGTCTTTCCGGAAGACTCCGTTCCCGCGTGGCGCACCTACAGAACAAGCGTGGCCGAGCCCCGGCTTCTTTTTCATCACCGGGTCACTCCTGCTGAACGCCGGAACCGTTGAGGTGACTGGCCGATCGGACCCGCCTGTCCGGCGATCAGCCGGCCACAACCGATTCGGCGTAGTACTCGTAGTTGTCTGCGTTCATCGCGGCCAGGGCGGGGTCGCTGATCGCAAGCTGCTTACAATCGGTCTGCCCATACTCGTGATCATCGGTTCCAACGAAGAGGTGAGACAGTTCGTGCAGGATGACGCCGAGCGCGTTGTCCGCTGCGTCGCGGCCATCCTTCTTGATCTTGTGGACACCTACCGACTTCCAGGTCACCTTGCCGGACCGCCAGAACGCCCCGCACAAATACACCCGCGGCGGATCGTTTGGCCCGTTCGGATACACGTAGCCGAAGACATTGTCGTTGGCAGGATCCACATCCTTGATCAGCATGATCCCGGTTTGGATGCCCGCCAGGATCTTGCCGTAGTTCCCGCGGATCAAGGTTCGGTTTGAGGCGCCGAACCAGGTCCGGAATCGGGTCGCCTCGGTAGGGTTATTGATCACCGCGAACAGCGCCCTCTGCACCTTGGTGATGGCTTCCGCAATCTTGTCTAATGCCCAGACGGCGTTTTCCTTCTCCAGAGTCGTATCGAAGCCGGCGAACGTCCGATCGCCTTCGGTCTGTACCGACCGCGCGAACATCCGCGTCAATAGTTGTCTCAGCTCAGTTTCGCCGAGACCCGTGACCGCGCCCTTCTTTGACTGAACCTGGTCGACCGTCAGGTGCTTGCCCACATTGTCTGGATCGCCCAAGGCCGAAGAGCACGGAACGGATGTAATGCCGCCGCCGGGTCTCATCGGCCGATTTGATGAGTTCCCAGCGAAACCCGAGCGACATGACTTCGAGCAGTCTAGCCAGGTTGCCGGCGGCGTCCAGGGCACGCGTTCGAAGGTCCATCGAAGTAATGCCGGCATCCACGCCCTCCACTCCCGCCATCTGTTTCCGGATGAAGTCGTAGGTGTCCTTTAACCGTTGGTTGAGTGGTTTCTCACGCCAATATCCCATAGCGGTCCTCCTGTATAATCTGAGACTGGCAGGGGAGGCTTTCCGCGGAAAGTCCTCCCTGTCCCGCGCCTCCGCTTCGTTATCGTATCATTTGAGTCCGTTTGCGGATAGGCTGCTGCTCGCAGGTTGCCAGTAGCGGTTTCCCTGCCGCGTCTCTCCGGCCCACGCGGAAGGGTGTGCTGGGTTCAGACGTTTTTTTCATTACAATGAAGGTTCCCTATGCGGCAGATCGTTACGGCGGTGGATGTTCCGGCTAGTGGCGACCTGCGCGTGTCTCCCGATACCATTGTCACGGCTGAGGCTCGCGAGACCGCGGCGGCGCGCGGGGTTCGCATTCTGGAGGTGCCCGAAGATCAGGTTTCCGTGCTGGCGCCGCCCGAAAGGACCGTTGCCATCGGCGCCGACCACGGCGGATTCCGCCTGAAGGAAGCGCTCAAGCCGGTGCTTACTTCGCTCGGCCTCGAAGTGCGCGACGTGGGCGTCTATGAGGAGAAACCGGCCGATTATCCCGACCTGGCGCTCAAGGTCGGCGAACTGGTCGCCTCCGGCGCCGTCGCTCGCGGCATCGTGATCGATGGCGCGGGCATCGGCTCGTCGATTGCCGCCAACAAGATTCCCGGCATCCGCGCGGCCCTGTGTTATGATAAGGCTTCCGCCAGGAATAGCCGGGAACACAATGATTCTAATGTGCTTACGCTCGGAGCACGGCTCTTGACCGAAACCCAGGCGGAAGACGTTTTGCGCACCTGGATCGCCACCCGGTTTGTTGGCGGCCGGCACCAGGCGCGGCTCGATAAGATCGTCGCCATCGAGCGGCAATTCGCGAAAAAGGCGCTCCCGTGACACAAACCGAGCTCGACCGGCTGGTGGCCGAAATCGGCGAAGAGATCCTGACGCGCGTGGGGCGTACTCTGCCCGCCGCCAAAAAGGGCGAAGGTCTCAACCTGCCCGACCAGGTCTGCCCCGGCTGCGTGCAGCGCTGCGCCCAGACCTGCGCCCGCAACACCAAGGAGATTATCGCCGCCGGGGCCGATCGCGTTTCCGCCAGCGAGCGGCTCACCAAAATCGACCCGTCCATCGCCGCCCTCATCGATCACACCATTCTCAAGCCCGAAGCCACCCGCGACGACGTCGTCAGAATCTGCCGCGAAGCCCGTCAGTACGGTTTCGCCAGCGTCTGCGTGAATCCCTATTGGGTGCCGCTGGTGCGCGCCGAATTGGCGGGCTCCGCGGTGAAAGTGTGCACCGTGGTGGGCTTTCCGCTGGGCGCCACCAGCACCGAAGCCAAGGTGGCGGAAACCGCCGTGGCGGTGCGCGTGGGAGCTACCGAGATCGACATGGTGATCAACATCGGCGCGCTCCGCTCGGGCGACCAGGACGCGGTGCGGCAGGACATCCGGCAGGTGGTCAAAACGGCGCACGAGGCGGGAGCCATCGTCAAGGTGATTTTGGAAACCGCGCTGCTCGACGACAACCAGAAAGCGGTGGCGTGTAATCTGGCCAAGCAGGCCGGTGCGGATTTCGTCAAGACCTCGACCGGTTTCAGCACCTCCGGCGCTACCGCCCACGATGTGGCCCTGATGCGCGGCGTCGTCGGACCGGGCATGGGCATCAAGGCTGCCGGCGGCATCCGCACGCTGAGCGATCTGCGCGCCATGACCGCGGCCGGCGCCACCCGCATCGGCGCCAGCGCCAGCATCAAGATCGTGGAAGCCACCGCGGCGGCCTGAAGGACCCATGTCACCGGTGCGCCTGCGAATCCACTTACCGTCGAGAGCCCATGCAAACTAGCCGCAAAAGCGCCGTGCGTTTCCGCGAGCGGAGCGAACTGCTCGATTTCCTGCTGGAGATTTCCGCCGCTACCGCCGAGACGCTTGACCTCGACCGCCTGCTCGCCAACGTGGCCGAAATCATCGGGCGCGTGCTCCGTTACGACCTGTTCGCGATCCTGCTCTATAGCGAGCGCCGCCGCTCCCTCCACATCCGCCACGCCGTGGGCCACCGCGAGGAGCTGATCTCGAAGCTGTCCATCGCACTGGGCGAAGGACTCACCGGCGCTGCCGCCGCGCGCCGCGAGCCGGTGCTGGTGGGCGACGTGCGCAGCGATCCGCGCTACCTCAACGCAGTCGACGCCGTCCGCACCGAGCTCGCCGTTCCGATGATTGCCCGCAAGCGGCTGGTCGGCGTCATCGATTTGCAATCCACCCGCGTGAACGCATATTCCGAGTACGATCGCGCCCTGCTGCGGCTGATCGCCGGACGCGTCGCCGTGGCCATCGACAACGCGCGCCTCTATATGCGCGTCGAGCGGAACAATCGCACCTTGCGGACGCTGGCTAACATCTCGCGCGAGTTTTCCTCCATTCTCGATTTGAACGAACTGCTCGGCAAGATTGCCAGCACCGTGCGCGAGCTGATCAACTACGACGCCTTCAGCATCCTGCTCATCGACCACGACGCCAAGGCCCTGCGCCACCTGTTCAGCATCCGTTACGACCAGCGCGTGAACACGGACAACGTCCCGCTTGGCAAGGGCATCACCGGCGCCGCCGCCGCCTCGCGCCAGCCGGTGCGCGTGCACGATACCGCCAAGGACCCGCGCTATATCGCCTCTCATTCCGATATCCGCTCCGAAGTGGCCGTGCCGCTGTTGCTGCAGGACCGCGTGGTGGGAGTGATGGACCTGGAGAGCGACCGCGTCGGCTACTTCACCGACGAGCACGTGCGCACGCTGGCGCTGCTGGCGCCGCAGGTGGCTTCGAGCGTCGAAAACGCGCGCCTGTATCAGGAGCTGGCTACGCGCGAGCGGCGCATGGAGGAGGACCTCGAGGCCGCCCGCGAACTCCAGCGCGTGCTGCTGCCCGATGCTGCGCCCGAAATCGAGGGCCTCGACGCCATGGTGCGCCTGCGCCCGGCGCGCGGCATCTCCGGCGACATTTACGACATCTTCGAGCTCAAGGACGGCCAGACCGTGATCGCTTTCGGTGACGTCAGCGGCAAGGGCGTCGCGGCTGCGCTCTATGGCGGTCTGTTGAACGGTCTGTTGCGTACCCTCGCGCCGCGCCGCCGCCGCCCCGCCGAGCTACTCAAGGCCCTCAACGACGCGTTAGGCGAACGCAAAGTGGAAGCGCGCTATGCCGCCCTGCTGGTGCTCCTCTGGGACCCGGCGGCGGGCCACATGACGATGGCCAATGCCGGCGCGTTGCCGCCCATGATCTGCCGCGGAGGCGACATCCTGAATCTGCGCGTCGAGGGTGTTCCGCTCGGTCTGCTCGATTCGCGCGAATACGAGGAAGTGGTGTTCCATGCCGTGCCCGGCGATGCCATCGTGCTCTACTCTGACGGCATCACCGACAATCTGAACGCCGCCGGCACCGAGTATGGCAAGGGCCGCCTGGCGCAGATTCTGCGTGCCAACTGCGCTCGCTCCGCCGCCGGCATGGTAAGCGCGATCTTCCGCGACCAGGACAAGTTCTCCTCGACCGCCTTCGACGACCAAACCGTCTTCGCCATCAAGGTCGGCGCCGGAAGTCATAGTACACCCGAGTCGCCGCTCTGATCGAGCCATGGTGGCGCAGGCTGTCCAGCCAGGCAGTCCAGCCCTGTCCAGCCTGCTGAGCCGAGAGTCGTCTAGGCTTTTCCTGCAGACAGCGCGTCCCCTCAGGCCGGTTCCGGCGGGCGCCATTGGCGACCTGCCTGCAGCCGTCGCAATTGCCAGTCGGCCGCAATCAGCAGGTCCACCAGCAGCCGCTCTTCGATCACCCCCGGCTGCCAGCGCCGGTAGTATTGCGCGGTCAACGCCGCCAGGCCGGCCGAGCGGTCCGCGCCAGCCGGCAACTCGCCGGAGTAAATCGCGGTGGGCGCGGTGGGCGGCGCTGAGGCTGCGTGCCCCTGGCCTCGCCCGCCCGGTTTCATGCCGTCTCCCCGGCGCGTGGTAATGGAAAGAAGCGTGGCCATATAACCGATTCAATGGTAGCGAACGCGCCGCCCGGTTCCTGCCGGCCGCTCGCCGCTAACTGCCACGCAATAAAAGAAATAAGACTCTACTGTCCTTTGTGACCGGCTGGGGCGGCCGCTTTCGACGGCGGAAACGCCTGCCCCACTGCCCCGGCCAGTTGCTACAATTCATCGATTGGCTATGAAGATACGCACCTTCCCGGTTTTCTTGGCTTTTCTCGCGATGGGCTTCGGTGACGCCGTCGGCCCCTTCGTCAGCCTGGCGAAAGATCAGTTTCACTTGAGCAACACGGTGGCCTCGCTGATTCCCTTCGTCGGATTCAGCATGTTCGGCCTGCTCTCGGTGCCGATGGGCGTCTTTCAGGACCGGCGCGGTAAGAAAACCGTGTTGATGCTTGGACTCGGCATCGCCCTGGTCGGCCTGCTCAATGCCAGCTTCGGCCTCACCACCTTCGTGCGCTTTCTGCTCACCGTGCTGCTGCTCGATGCCGGAGCGGCGATTCTCCAGGTGGCCGGCAACCCAATCATGCGCGACGTCTCCGCGCCCGGCAAGTACGCGCGCAATCTTTCCCTCGGCCAGTTCGTCAAGGCCATCGGGTCGCTTTCCGGGCCTCTCATTCCCTTGGTCGCAAAACGCTACTTTCACGCGAGTTGGCAAGTCATGTTCCCCATTTACGCCGTCGCGCTGGCGATTACCGTGCTCGCCGTGAGCACGCTGCACGTGAAAGAGGACACCGGCGAGCGCAAGGCTACCACCTTCTCTTCCTGCCTGGCACTGCTCGCCAACGGCTACGTGCTGGCCATGGTGGGCGCCATCTTCTTTTACGTCGGCGCTGAAGTGTGCATGAGCGCCAACATTCCCGCGTTCCTCAAAGAGCAGTTCAACATCGATATCGCGACCCTCGGCCTTCTCGGCACCGGCCTCTTCTTCACCGCCCTCACCATCGGACGCTTCTCCGGCGGCGTGATTTTGAATTGGATGGCGCCGCGCAAGTTCCTGGCCCTCACCTGTGCGGTATCCATCGTCGGACTGCTCGGCCTGTTCGTGCCCGTTGCCGCCGTTGCCGTCGCCGCCTGTTTCGTGATCGGCCTCGGATTTGCCAATATCTTCCCGCTCGTCTTTTCCACCGCCATCGAAGCCATGCCGCAACACGCCAACCCGATCTCCGGCCTGATGGTCACCGCCATCGTGGGCGGCGCCATTCTGCCGCCATTGATGGGTGTGGTCGCCGACCATAGTTCGGTGATGATCGGCTTCGTCGTCCCGCTGGCCGCCATCGCCTACGTAACCACCGCCGGACTGTTGGCGAAACCCAAAGCCGCCTAGCGCAAAGCGGGGACTGGCTCGAATTTCGCTGTTGTTGCGAAACTTCGTGCCTGTACCCGGTTTGCCCTTTGTGCGATCATGCTTGATCGGAGCCAATCATGCAAGAAGCCGTCACCTTCCTGAACTTCGATGGCAACTGCCGCGAAGCCATGGAATTCTACAAGAGATGTTTTGATGCCGAGCTGTTCCTCCTGCCGTATGGCGAAGCGCCCGGCGGTCCAGCCTGGGCGGCAGAGGACGTAAAAGACAGAATCCTGCATTCGTCGCTCACCAAGGGCTCGCTTACGATTCTGATGGCGGCGGACACTAACCCCGGCATGCCCTTCCAACCAGGCAACAATTTCTCGGTGGCCGTCCACTGCGAGGTTGTTCAGGAAATTGACGCCCTCTTCGCCGCACTCGGCGAAGGCGCCAAGATTACCGTGCCCCTCCAAGAGACCTTCTGGGCCACTCGCTTCGGCATGCTCACCGACCGTTTCGGCATCCAGTGGTTGTTGAACCTCGGGAGGCCCCCGCAAGGATAGGCGTGCAAAGCGGGGACTGGCTCGAATTTCGCCGCTTTTGCGAAACTTCGTGCCTGTACCCGGTTTGCCCCTGGGCTATAGTGAAACATAAGATTGCCCATGGGCCGCATTCGCATCCTGCCCGACCAGGTCGCCAACAAGATCGCCGCCGGTGAAGTGGTCGAGCGCCCCGCTTCGGTGGTCAAAGAGCTGCTCGAGAATTCGCTCGACGCCGGCGCCGCCGAGTTGCGCATCGAGGTCGAATCCGGCGGCCGCCGCCTGATCCGCATCGCCGACGACGGTTGCGGCATGCTCCGCGACGACGCGCTGCTCGCCTTCGAGCGCCACGCCACCAGCAAGCTCCGCGACGTCAAGGACCTGCTCTCCATCTCCACCCTCGGCTTCCGCGGCGAGGCCCTCCCCTCCATCGCCTCCGTCTCGCGGCTGCTGCTCGAAACCCGCTCCGCCGAAGAGACCACCGGCACCCGCATCGAAATCGCCGGCGGCAAGATGCTGCGCTGCGAAGAAGCCGCTCTGGGCAGCGGCACCGCCATCACCGTCCGCGACCTCTTCTACAACGTTCCCGCGCGAAAGAAATTCCTGCGCACCGAACCGACCGAGCTCGCCCACATCGCCAGCCTGGTCACTCACTACAGCCTCGCTCACCCCGAGAAGACTTTCCAGTTGATCAGCGGCGCCAGTGAGCTGTTGTATGTGACGCCCGTTGGGACCCTCGCCGAGCGCGTCTACCAGGTCTTCGGCGGCCGCACCCTGGAGGACCTGGTCGAGATCGGCAACCGCGAGAAGGATCTGTTCATGGCGCAGCCGAGCGCGCCGCCCACGCAAGCCATTGCCGAATACCGCGCCGAGCCGGATGAGCCGCCCACCCGCCGCTTCCGCCTCAACGGCTTCTTTTCCCGCCCGCAGGTGCAGAAGGCCAATCGCAATTCGGTTTTCATCTTCGTCAACGGACGGCTGATTCGCGACCGCCTCCTGCTGCACGCGCTCTCATCGGCGTATCACAACCTGATGCCGCCCGCCGCCTACCCCTTCGCGCTCCTCTTCCTCGAGTGCGATGCCGAGGAGGTCGACGTCAACGTCCATCCTTCGAAGACCGAGGTCCGCTTCCGCCACGGCTCGTTCGTTCACGATTTCGTCCGCGACACCATTCGCGATCGCCTGATGGAAAGCCGCCCCGCGCCCTCTTTCCAGCCCGCCGGGCACTCCGCCGTCGCGCAGCCTGCCGCACGCTTGCCGTATTCCGAGTTCAGCCAGATGATCGAAGACCAGGCGCCCGACGCAGCCAGCCTGGTTGACGCCGCGCCTGTTCCAGCCGGGCATGTTGCAGTTGCGGCCGGCGAAACCGCGCCGCTCGAATCGCCCCCATCCACGGGCGAGCCGCCGCTGCCCGAGTTCGCCCTGCGCCCCACCGCCGGCCCCTTGCCGCGCCTCGATTTCAGCGCCCCGCCGATCGAAGTGGCGCCCGGCCCGCGCCCCTCCGGCAAACTTTCGCGCCGCCTCGATGCCCACGGCGAATTCCCGCCCGAGGCCGTCCCGCCACCCGAAATGTCGCTCTCCGTGCTTTCCGATCTGCGTCCCCTCGGCCAGATTCACGAGAGCTTCATCGTCGCCGCCGGCCGCGACGGCCTGTGGATCGTCGATCAGCACGTGGCGCATGAGCGCATCCTTTTCGAGCAGGTCCTCAAGCAGCGCGCCGCCGGAGCCGTCGAAACCCAGCGCCTGCTGATGCCGATGATTCTCACGCTCACCGCCGAACAGCAGATCGATTACGCCCGTATCGCCGATGAGTTGCGTGCCTCCGGCTTTGAAACCGAACCCTTCGGCAGCCGCACCATCGCCGTGAAATCCGCGCCCGCCGCCATCGGTGCCGCCGACCTCGAGCAGATCCTCTTCGAAATCCTCGAAATCGCCGAAGGCGAGTTGCGCCAGCGCTCGCTCGACGATCTGCGCCGCGAGATCTCCGCCGGCATCGCCTGCCGCGCCGCCATCAAGATCAACACCCGCCTCGACGCCGCCAAGATGGAATGGCTGCTCCGCGCCCTTTCCGAAACCGACTGCCCCATGAGTTGCCCCCACGGCCGCCCCATCGCCATGCACTACTCCACCCGCGAAATCCTGAAGGCCTTCCACCGCATGTAGGGTTTTTTCGGTAGCGCCGGCGGTCTCTGCCGCCGGTGTCTTTTCTTCGTCTTTCCTCCGCCCGCGGCACGCCCGGAGCCTTCCAAGACGCGCGACGATCACCTCGATTCCCCACCGCGGTACTCGAACACCTGCTCAACCCCCGCTCCGAACACCCGCGCGATGCGGAACGCCAGCAGCAACGAGGGGAAATACTTGCCCGCTTCCAGCGCCATGATCGTGTGGCGCGTCACGCCCGCCTGTTTCGCCAGGTTGTCCTGAGTCATTTCTCCGTGCTCGAAACGCAGCCGGCGGATGTGATTTTTGATCTCCGGTTCCGGACTAGTCATGCGGTCCACCGCGGTAGAGCACGATCGTCGTCAGAGCTTCCACGCCCCAGATGAGAGTCGTCGCCCAAAGGAGAGTTTCCATGAGCGCCCAGACCGGCACGGTCAGGGTAGCGTCCCATCCCTTGATAAAATAGATCGCGAGAATGAGGCCGCCGAACGCCAGCCAGAACGCGCTGAAACCCGCCCGGAGCGCCTTGCCGGCAATTTGGCGTTCCCGCTCATCGAACCTTCGACCTTTGAAATAGCGGCGGCTAGAAGCCGGGATCGCCGTCAGCGCTAACAGCGCAAAAACCGAAATGATGGCCGGACCGTGCCCCAGAAATGCGACGAAGGCGCCATACGCGGCGATGGTCAGCACCACCACCCCGAGCGTCCACCACGCCCATTTTTCCGAATCTGACATGTATGACCTCCTGATGTTAAATAAAAGTAATTTTAAGTAATGTATACATCACATAATGTCGTTTGTAAAGAACTTTTTGTTAGGTTGGCAGTCTGAAGAACCATTCCCTGCGCCGCTGTAGGGGCCGGCACTCGTGCCGGCGCCGGTTTCCCGTGCGCCGGCAGGTGTCGAGAAGAGTCAGTCTCGACACGGCACGCACGAGTGCGTTGCGCCACGCCGTTCCGGGTAGCGGGCCCGCTGTATAATCGACCAATGGCCCCGGCTTTCTATCGCGAACATCCCGCGGCGCTGGCACTGGCGCGCTGGGTGGAATGCATCTGGCAAGCGGAAAGGGACGCGCCGGCGACTGAATGGGCGGTGCCGCCGGACGGGTGCCTCGACATTGTCTATAGCCGCGACCTGGGTCTGCGGGCGATTGGCGCGATGACGGTGGAGCGGCGATTTCATTACGCGGGCCGCATGGAGACGGTGGGCATGCGCTTCCATCCGGGGATGGCGGGGGCGTTCCTGAAGCTGCCGGCGGTGGTGCTGACCGACGAATCGGCGAAGCTCGAAGATCTCTGGGGATTGAGCGCACTCCAGTTGCGGCGGCGCCTGGATGACGCGCCGGCGCCGGCCGACTGCGTGCGGATATTGGCGGGAGCACTGGCGCCGCCGAAACAGGCGGGCGGCCCAGTGGAGCGCGCGCTACGTTTCCTGACCGCTGCCAACGGTGTCGCCGATGTGGATTGGATGGCGCGGCAGGCCGGCATGAGCCCGCGGCAATTTCGCCGCCGCTGCCTGGAGGAGGCCGGCCTGGGTCCCAAGCGGCTGGCCCGTGTGCTCCGCTTCCGTTATGCCAGCCGTCTGGCCGCCGCCGCGCGCCGCCCGGACTGGAGTTCGATTGCCGTCGCGGCCGGCTATTTCGACCAAGCTCACCTGATCCGCGATTTTCGCGAATTCACCGGCCGCACGCCGGCGGCCGCTGCCGCGGGCCCGCCGTCTTTCCAGTTCCACCACTTCAGCATCTCGGGCTCCGGCTTGGCTGCGGAAGCGTAGTAAACCGCGCAGCGGAAGGTGTAGAGCAGGCACCGGTCCACAGGCTGGCCCACTTCGTGGCAAAACTCTTCGTAAAGCGCTTCCGGGTTGCGGCCCCGCAGTTCGGCGACGTCGCGAATCCCCAGCAAATAAAGATCGGCGGCAATCGAAGGCCCGACTCCGGGGATGCGCGACAGGTTGGCAATCACGGTCTTGGGCGCCGCGCTCCGTTTGCGTTCCCAAGGCGTTTCTTCGATATAAGGAGCGGCGGCACGGAGCTTCGCATCCGCCCGCTCGAGAGTTCTGGCTTGTCCCATGTTTCGGAGCATACCGCGAGCCGGCCCGGCGCGGTGGCCGTTTTTTCCAATCCGGCGAGGCTGCTTCCGGTTAAAATCTGTGGCATGAAGATCACAGCAGCGCTCATGCCGGAAGCGATCGAAGCTTGTTTGCCCTTCTGGGTGGACCGTATGGGTTTCGCGAAAACCGTGGAGGTCCCGGAGGGCGACCGGCTGGGTTTCGTCATCCTGGCGCGCGATGGCGCGGAACTGATGCTGCAGACGGTGGAAAGCGTGCGCCAGGATCTGGCGGCTTTCGCTCCCGATGGTCCGCCGCGCGGCACCGGCCTCTTCATCGAGGTCGGCGATTTCGCGGATGTGGTCGAGCGCCTGGCCGGCTATCCCATCGCGCTCGCGGAGCGCACCACCTTTTACGGGATGCGCGAAATCGGCGTGTTCGCGCCGGGCGGCCACGTGGTGGTTTTCGCGGCCCCCATCGCACCGGCGGTTACCGCCGATCGGGCGAAGGCAACCGGGACGGCCGCCAAGGAAAAGCTGGAGGCGGCGGAACGCGCGGCCGGCCTGGTCGAAAGCGGCATGGTGGTGGGATTGGGCAGCGGCACCACGGCGGCGCTGGCGGTGCGCGCTTTGGGACGGCGGGTGGCCGCGGGCCTGGACATCGTCGGCGTACCGACTTCGGAAAAGACGGCGGCGCTGGCGCGCGAATTGGGAATCCGGCTCTCGGACCTGGCGCAACACGAGCGCATCGATCTCACGATTGACGGCGCCGACGAAGTCGAGCGCGGCACGCTCCATTTGGTCAAGGGCCTGGGCGGGGCGCTGCTGCGGGAAAAGATGGTGGCCAGCGTCACCGCGCGGCTGGTGATCGTGGCGGATGAAAGCAAGGTGGTGGATCGGCTGCGCATCGCGAGCGGCCCGATCCCGATCGAAGTGGCGCAGTTCGGCTGGCAATCCACGGCGCGGCGGCTGCGTGCGATGGGCGGCGAATTCAAACTCCGCCTGGGCGACGACGGCCAGCCGTTTGTTTCCGATGGCGGGCACTACATCCTGGACGCGGGATTCACCGGATTCAACTCGGCCGAAGAACTGGCGCAGGCGCTGGACCGGACGGTAGGTGTGATGGAGCACGGGCTGTTCCTCGGCATGGCGCGGGAGGCGATTATTGGCGGGGCCGCGGGCGTCGAGACGCTGGAGCGCCAGCCATGAAGGCGGCGGTTCTGCGCCGGCCGGGCGATGTGGCGGGGTCGCCGCTCAAACTGGAAGTGGTGGCCACGCCGCAGCCGGGCGCCGGGGAAGTGCTGCTGCGCGTGCGCGCCTGCGGCGTGTGCCGCACCGATCTGCACATCGTCGAAGGGGAGCTGGCGCCGCGGCGGCCGTCGATTATTCCCGGTCATCAGATAGTGGGTGAAGTGGCGGCGCCCGCGCCGGCCGGGCTGACCCAGGGCGCACGCGTGGGGGTGGGCTGGCTGGGCGGTACCGATGGCGCCTGCTGGTATTGCCGCCACGGCAGGGAGAACCTGTGCGATGCGCCCACCTTCACCGGCTACGAGGTGAATGGCGGCTACGCGGAATACGCCGTGGCGCGCGCGGATTTCGTCTATCCTCTGCCCGAAAGCCTCGGCGATCTGGACGCGGCGCCGCTGCTGTGCGCCGGCATCATCGGTTTCCGCAGCCTGCGCGTGGCTGGGGTGGAACCGGGCGAGCGGGTGGGCTTGTTCGGATTCGGCGCTTCGGCGCACCTCGCCATCGCCGTGCTGCGAGCGTGGAAGTGCGAGGTCTATGTGGCGACCCGCGGCGCCGGGCATCGCGCGCTCGCCGAATCGCTGGGCGCAGCCTGGGTGGGCGCGGAGCGGGACCGGCCGCCGGTCGAGCTCGACCGGGCGGTGACGTTCGCGCCATCGGGCGACGTGGTGGTAGCGGCGCTCAAGAGCCTCCGCAAAGGCGGCGTAGTGGCCATCAACGCGATTCACCTCGACCGCATGCCCGAGTTCGATTACGACCGGCTGTTGTGGGGCGAGCGGCAGATCCGCAGCGTGGCCAATATGACGCGCGCCGACGCGCGGGATTTCCTGCGTATGGCGGCCCAGATCGGGCTGCGGCCGCGAGTCACCGTGTTCCCGCTCGAACAAGCCAACCAGGCGCTGCAGGCGGTGAAGCGGGACGCGATCGATGGCGCGGCGGTTATCGTGCCATGAAGCGCCGGTCGCGCCGCAGTTCCCATTCCGCGCGGATGGCGGAGAGCAGGCGCGCCACGCCCGACGCCCAGTCGGGAAACAGGTCCACGTACTGCCACTCGCGCTGGATGGAGCGAGGCACGCGGCACGCATCCAGGCGCACCGGCACCAGGAAGATTTCCTCCAGCGGGACGCGGCGCGCGCAATCGAGAGCGTAGCGGATTTCCGCCTGAAAGCCGCCGCGCCTGTCCACCGAGCGCGAAGAAAAGCAGGACACGCAGAAATCCGACGTCTCGATGGCCGCTTCGAGAGCGCGCGCCCAGTTCTGGCCCGGCAGCAGTTTCTTGCTATCCATCCAGGGGCTGAAGCCGGCGTGTTCGAAGATCAGGTAGAGCGCGGCCGCGGCGTCGCGGTCTTCCGTGCCGTAGGCGATGAAGATAACGGGACGCGTGAGCGGCGCAAAACGGAATCCCGCCACCGGATGGGGATAGAAGGTGCCCAGCCCATCGATTTCGACCGCCTTGCCTTCGGCCAGACCGCCGAGCACGGCGCGCGAGAATCTTTCGAGCACCGGCGAGTCAATCACGGCGGGGCGCACCCTCGCGGTGGAACCCCAGGTTTCCATTGGGTTTGATGGTGAGTTTTCCGAGGCCGGGCAGGCTGGCGTCCTGCCCGCGGCGGAGGCCGGCGACGATCTCCTGCACCAGGCGGTCGAGGCAGTCGGCGGCCTGGCCGACGCTGGTATTGGATTGCCGCGCCATCCGTTTGGCGATATCCGACTTCTTCATTCCGTTTTGAATCTAGCAGGCGGGGCCAGAGCGCGCCTCCGCTCCGGCTGCGGTGTTCGACGCTAAGTATGTGAAAAGAAAGCTGGAATGGAGGGCCGTTGCGAAGCGCCAAGAGGTGTGATTCAGATCTTAAGGTATTTTAATTACTATTCATGGCGCTGTTTATTGTGTATGTGGTTATCATAAGCACCAGACGGGGATTTCTCGTCCAACCCTCCAAAGGAGAATGGGAAGAATGAAGAAGTTGATGTTTGTGATGCTCGGTTTGGCCTTCATCGGTGGTTCGGTTGTTCTCGCGGACGATGCCACGAACACCACCAAGACGGTGGTGAAAGAAACCGTCAAGAAAACGGTCAAACCAAAGAAGACCGTGGAAAAGAAGACCATCGAAAAGAAGACCGTAGAAGAGAAGAAGACCACGTAGGAGAGACATCTCTACTGGTTGCAAGAAGAGCCGCGACGCAGCTTCCCGAAGCTGCCGCGGCTCTTCTTGTCTGGGGCCGGGCCGCACATGAAGCCGTTTTAATTCGCGCTTAAGGGCGGGTTCATGTATGGGTGGGTATGATTAACCCAGGACGAGAAAGTCGTTCAACACTTCCAAAGGAGAACTGCACAAAAATGAAGAAATTGATGTCTCTGATGATTGGCTTGGCGTTCCTTAGCACGACCGTAGTCGTGGCTTTCGCCGACGACGCAGCCACCACCACCACCGCCAAGAAGACCACCAAGGCGAAGACGACCAAGACGAAGAAGACCACAGCCGCCAAAACCACCGCGTAATCGTAGCCGCTGAAGTTTGGTATTACCCAAAAGCCGCGAGCAGCGAGAGGCTGCTGCGGCTTTTCTTGTTGTTGCACGATTGTCCGTTCGCAAAGAACCGGCGGCAAAGACCGCCGGCGCTACCGCGGACGCTTCTTCGTAGCGCCGGCGGTCTTCGCCACCGGTTCTTTTTCTAAGCCGCTGCGAAACCCGCCCGCCCCCCACGGCACTCCCGCCCGTGTAACCTTGGGTAGGGGTAGCGACGCCCTAGATTTTGGAACCTTCCAAGTCTTGATCAACACCATGAAATCTCTTGGCGTTATAGTTTTAGCGATTCTGATGTGCGCCGGCGCGCGAGCCCAGACGCCGGCCGCTCCGATGCGGGCGCGGGTGACCGGAACGGTCACGAACGTGGACGCTCGATCCGGGGTAATTACGCTCGGGACGGACAAGGGCGATGTTACAACCGTGACCACAACCGACAAATCGTTCCTGCGCCGTCTGCCTCCGGGTGAGACCGACACGAAAAAGGCGACGCCAATCGGCATGGCGGACATCGCGGCGGGAGACCGGGTGGCGGCGATCGGGCAGTTTGGGGTTTATCAAAGGTCATTCGAGGCGCGCACGGTGTACGTGATGACCAAGGCCGACGTGGCGCAAGTGCACGCCAAGGAAGAGGAAGACTGGCAGAAGCGGGGGACGACCGGAATCGTGACTGAGGTAAACCCGGCGGCGAAGACCATCGTCATAAAAGCTGGGCGCGGCCAATACACGGTCGACGCGGGCGTGGCCGCCGAACTTCTCCGCTACGCAAAAGATTCGGCCAAGCTGGCCGATGCCAAGCCGGGAACCCTGGCCGAGATCCGCGTGGGCGACGAACTGCATGTGCTGGGCAACAAGAGCGCGGAAGGAACGGGGATCGCGGCGGAAAAGCTGGTTTCGGGTTCTTTCCGGCAGATCGCCGCGACCATCGATGTAGTGGATGTGGCCGAGGGCACGCTGCGGGTCAAGGACCTGGCGGCGAAGAAGGCGCCGCTGCTAGTGCTGAAAATCACGTCGGATACGGTGATTCGCAAGCTGCCGGAGCAGATGGCGGCGATGATGGCGCGGCGCTACAACGCCGCCGCCGGAGCGGGCGGCGCGGCGGGGCAGGGAGCCGGCCGCGGCAACGGCGGGCCGGGCAACTGGCCGCAGGGAGGGCAGGGCGCGGCGGGTGCGGGCCGCGCCAACGGTGGACCGGGCGGTTGGGGCGGGCGCGGCGGAGGCGACATCAAGCAGATGCTGGACCGTTTGCCGGCGGTGCAACTGGCGGATCTGAAACGCGGCGACGCCATCATGGTGTCCACGACCGAAGGGACCGACGGCACTCACCTGACCGGCATCATGATGCTGGCGGGCGTGGAGCCGCTGTTGACCGCATCGCCTAATTCGACCCGCGACATCATGGGCGGCTGGAACCTGGGCGGTGGCGGCGAGGGAGCCGAGGGCAACTGAGGAGCGGGGCGCAGCGAGCCGCCACGCGGCGAAAAGCTACGAACAGAGGAAGCATGGTCAGAACGCGACGAATTCTCTTTTTTCTTTTGGTGGCGCTGCTGGGGGCAATCGGCCTTCCGGCGCAGACGGCAACCGGCGGTGTGCGAGGCGTGTTGATGGACGATTCCGGCGCCGTCATCCCAGGCGTCAATGTGACGGTGACGAACGCGGGCCTGACCAAGACGCCGCAGACGCAGGGCGACGGCACCTTTTCCCTATTGGGCCTGGCGCCCGGCCCATACACCGTTTCGGTGGCCTATCCCGGCTTCGCGCCATTCATTAGAACGGTCAACGTGGGCGCCGGCGCACCGGTGCAGATGTCGATCCGGCTGGCGATCAGCGCGGAAAAACAGGAAGTGACGGTGCAGGCCGAGTCGGGACCGTCGGTGAGCGTGGAAGCCGACAATAATGCCACCGCGATTGTCATGAAGGGCGAAGACCTGGAGGCGCTGCCGGACGATCCCGACGACTTATCGGACGCGCTGCAGGCGCTGGCCGGGCCGGGCGCCGGTCCCAACGGCGGGCAGATCTACATCGACGGCTTCAGCGGCGGCCAGCTCCCGCCCAAGGAATCCATCCGCGAGATCCGCATCAACCAGAATCCTTTCTCGGCGGAATTCGACCGGCTGGGCTTCGGCCGAATCGAAATCCTCACCAAGCCGGGCACCGACAAGCTGCACGGCATGATTTCGCTGAACGACTCGAATGCTGTCTTCGACTCGCGGAACCCGCTGGCGTCCAATAAGCCGGACTACTCGAACCGGATGATCAACGGCAATCTCGGCGGCAGTCTCAATCGCAAGACTTCCTTCTTCCTGGATTTCAACCGGCGCGACATCACCGACAATTCGATCACCCACGCCACCTATGTGGATCCCACGACGCTCGAACCGGTTGCGGTGGGAACGTCCGTCGTCGCGCCTTCGACGTTCACCGAGCTGTCGCCTCGCATCGACTACCAGTTGAATACCAACAACACGCTGACGGTGAGATTCGAAGACCGGTTCAACTCAAAGGACAACGCCGGCCTGGGCGGCACCAGCCTGCCGCCTGCGTTCGACACCGGCCTCACGCCGTTGTATCCTGCTCTGACCAACAGCCAGGCCTACAATACCAGCGGCGATGCGCAGAACCTGATGATCACGGAGGATGCCGTCCTGAGCTCGAAGGTGGTCAATGAGATTCGGTTCCAGTTCGTGCGCAACTACACCGCGTCGGCCGGCAACGAGATTCCCTCGATCAACGTAGTGGGCGCGTTCGTGACGGGCGGCAACGGGATCGGGGCCCAGCATGACACTAGCGGCCACCTGGAGCTGACGAATAGCACGTCGATGTTGCATGGCAGGCACACCATCAAGTTCGGCGTTCGCCTGCGGCGCGACAGCGATGCGAGCAACAGTCCCAGGGGGTTTAACGGCTCGTTCAGTTTTCTGGGCGGTCTGACGCCGGTGCTGACGGGCTGCGGGGGCAACTCGGGTGCGGGGCAACTGATGACGTCCGTCGCGCAATACACCCAATTCCTGACGCTCCAGCAGCAGGATGGGTGCTCGGTGACGCAGATCGAAGCGGAGGGCGGAGGCCCGTCGCGATTCACGATTCAGAGCGGGCTCGCCTATGTGAGCAAGGACCGCTACGATGGCGCGCCATTTATCCAGGACGATTGGAAGCTGAAGCCGAATCTCACGCTGAGCCTGGGAATGCGCTATGAAGTGCAAACTCTGGTGAGCGATCATGGCGACTTCGCGCCGCGCCTCGGATTCGCCTGGGCGCCCGGCTCGGCCAAGAACGGGAAGCAAAAGACGGTGATTCGCGGCGGGGCCGGCATGTTCTACGACCGCATCGGGTTGAGCTATTTCGAGAACTCGTATCTTAGCAACGGGGTGAACCAGCTCCAGTACACGGTGTACGACCCGGCGTTTTACATCGGCAATATTCCCTCGATTTCGAGTCTGAATCCGGGACAGAATTCGACCTACCTGGTGGACCCGAAGCTGCGCGCCGATTACAGCATGCAGGAAGCCATCGGTGTGGAGCGGCAGTTGCCGCGCAATACCACAGCCTCGATATTCTACACCTACAACCGCTCCGAGCACCTGGCGCAAACGGTGCCGATCAACTCGCCGGTGCCGGGAAGCTTCGACCCGCAGGAGCCGCTCAGCGCTTCCAACGGCGTTTTCCCATACGGGTACAACGCGGGCAACGAATTCGAGTACGAATCCGGCGGGTACATGCGGCAAAGAATGCTGATGGCGAACTTCAACACGCGTTTCAGCCAGCGGGTTTCGCTGTTCGGGAACTATTCGCTGACCTACGCCCACGATCTGCCCTCGACGCCGACCGACCCATACGACTTCGCGCTGGATTACGGGCGCTCGAACTTCGACCGGCGGAACAGTTTCATGGTGATGGGGTCAATCGTTGGACCGAAGAACATTCGCGTGGCGCCGTTCATCAGCCTGCGATCGGGCCAGCCGTACGATGTGTTGGCCGGGACGGACCTATACGGCACGACGAACACCAACGCGCGCGCGGCTTTTGCGCCAGGCGCACAGTGCTCCGGTGCCACCGGCGTTGTTCTCTTGGGCGACGTGGTTTGCTCGGCGGCTGGCAACTTCACGACTTCGTACAACGTGGCGAACCCGGCGAATCTGGTTCCGCGAAACTACCTGACCATGCCGGGCCTGATTTCGGTCAATATGCGGATATACCGGGTGTTCGGTTTCGGCGCCATACGGGGCAACCAGGCGCAGGGCGGCAACCGTGGCGGCTGGGGTGGTCCGGGCGGCGGTGGACCTCCCGGTGGAGGCGGCATGAGGGGCGGCGGCGGTGGTGGCCGCGGCATGGGCGGCATGTTCGGCGACTCCACCGAGCACCGCTTCAACCTGACGCTGGGCGTGAACTTTACCAACATCCTGAACCACTTCAATCCCGGCGGATATCAGGGCGTCATCACATCGCCCTACTTCCTGGAACCCACCAGCGTGAACACCGGTTTCGGCGGCGGAGGCTGGGGTGGTCCCGGCGGCATGGCTGGATCGACGGCCAACAACCGCCGCATCGATTTCCAGACGCGACTTACGTTCTAAGTGGGGCGGACGCCCGCGTCCTGGGGTCCCCTCTGGGGACGACCCCCAGGGCGCGCTCTTGCGTGGTGCTGCTGAATGTGGGAGGGATCATGCGAAGGCAATGGGTAGTGACCTTGTTCGTGGCGGCAACCGCGTTGGCCGCCGAGCGTGGAGAGGAGATCCGGCTGTGGCCCAACGGCGCGCCTGGGTCGGAAGGTGAGACGGCGGCGGAAGTGTTCAAAGGGGACGCCCGGCTGCCGAGTAATTTCACGGTAGTCCACTACCCGTCAATCTACGTTTTTCTGCCGCCCAAGGACGAGGCCAGCGGGATGGCCATGGTGGTGGCGCCGGGCGGCGGGCATTCGCAACTGGTGATCGACAAGGAAGGCTGGGAAATCGCGGAGTTTCTGAACCGCAACGGAATCGCCGCGTTCGTGCTGAAGTACCGGTTGGCGCGCGCGCCAGGCTCCCACTACACAGTGGAAGGCAATGCCCTGGCGGATGCGGCGCGGGCCATGCGGACGGTGCGCAGCCGGGCCGGCGAATGGGGCGTCGATCCGGCGCGGATCGGGATTATGGGATTCTCGGCGGGCGGCGAAGTGGCGGCGTTGATGGAGACGCGCTTCGACGCTGGCAACGCGAACGTGGCCGACCCGATCGAGCGAGCCAGTTCGCGCCCCGATTTCGCGGTGGTCGTCTATCCCGGCTACCGGCCGGGAACCATCACCGTGCCCAAGGACGCGCCGCCGACGTTTCTGGTCTGCGCCGATGACGACCGCTCGCACGTGGTGACCACTGTCAACCTCTATCTGGACCTCGAGAAGCAGCAGGTGCCGGCGGAAATGCACATCTATGGGAGCGGCGGCCACGGCTTCGGCCTGCGGTCAAAACTGCCGGTGGCCAACCGGCCGGACCGCTTGCTGGATTGGATGCGCGACCGCAAGCTGCTGCAGCCGTAAAGGAAGAACACCGGCGGCAAAGACCGCCGTCGCTACGGGTACGGCTTTACGTTTCTTGGTAACGCCGGCGGTCTTTGCCGCCGGTTCTTTGCGCCGGCCTTCTCCGAAACGCCCGTGCGTTGTTAGCCGCGGTGGGCGGCGATCATCAGCAGGCCGAAGACGACCACCGGAACCAGCGCCAGCATCGCGTAGGAAAGCACGCTGCGGGACCGCGGCGACCGGCGCGTTCGCCAATCGCGGAGCTCCGGCCGTTCCCGTACCGTCACCTGGTCCGAATGCGCCAGGTCGTGGGCGAACGCGCGGGCATTGGCGTACCGATTGGCGGGCTCGCGCTCCAGCGCGCGGTAAATAATCTCCTGGAGCTGCGGCGGAATTTCGGGATTGATTTCGCGCGGCGGGACCGGATGGTTGACGACGCGGTCGTTGATCACCTGAAACGGATTGGACCCGGTAAACGGCGCCCTCCCGGTGACCATTTCATAAAGCATCACGCCGAGCGCATAAACGTCGCTACGCGCATCGCCGCGTTTGCCCTTGACCTGTTCGGGGGAGATGTAGTCGGGGCTGCCCATCAGTTCGGAGAGCTTGCCAAAGGTAAGCCGGCGCGCGGCGGCGTTATAGGCAATGCCGAAATCGACGATCTTGATCCCGTCGCCGGAGTCGAGCAAAATGTTTTCCGGCTTAAGATCGCGATGCACCACCCCGTTTGCATGGATGTGGTCCAGCGCGTCGCAGATGGCGAGCGCAATTCTCAAGCTGCGCTCGATGGAGAAGCGGCCCTCATCGGCCAACGCCTGGCGGAGCAAACGCCCTTCGGCCCACTCCATCACCATGTACAGCCGGCTGCCGTCGCCATTGTTGAGTGTCTTGACGGTGCCGGGATGGTCGAGTTTCCGGCCGATCGCGATCTCCCGCTGAAAGCGGTCGAAGAAAACCGGGTCGCACTCGGCTTGCGCGTGCGGCACCTTGATGGCAACCGTGCGGCCGTCGCGCATGTCGACGGCGCGGAAAATGGTTGCCATGCCGCCGCGGGCGACCAGGCTTTCAATCCGATAGCAATCGATTTCGTCGCCGGCGCTGACTGAGGTCATAAATAGGCTCCGAAGCGATGATAAACGGAAGTTGCTAAATAAGTCATAGAAGAACCATCAAGGTTTCGTAAAGGGCGGTTCCCGGTTACCCGGGCCTGCGCCCACTTGGCAGCGACGCTCTCCTTTCTCTAATATCGGAATCATGAGTCACTCGACCATCGTGGTGGCGGGAGCCACCGGTAATCTCGGCGGGCGCATCGCGAGAGCTTTGCTCGAACGGGGCGCCAGCGTAAAAGCGCTGGTTCGCCACGGCACTGCGCCAGACAAGCTGGCGCGACTCGAGAAGGTCGGCGTAACGATTGCCAGTGTCGACTTGAGCAACGCTTCCCAAGTGACGCCGGCATGCTCAGGCGCGTCCTGCGTGGTGTCCGCGCTGCAGGGATTGCGGGACGTGATCGTGGAAACGCAAATGGTTCTGGTCGAGGCTGCGCTCAAGGCCGGCGTGCCACGTTTCATTCCGTCCGACTACTCGCTCGATTTCACCAGGTTTCCGCCCGGAGAGAATCGCAATCTCGATCTGCGCCGGGACTTTCACCAGCGTCTCGATCAGACTTCGATTTCAGCGACCACCATCTTCAACGGTGCGTTTGCCGATATGCTGACCGGTCAGATGCCGCTCATTCTCTTCAAACTGAAGCGAGTCCTCTATTGGGGCGACGCGGACCAGCGCATGGACTTTACGACGGTGGACGACACGGCCGCATTCACGGCGAGCGCGGCTCTTGATCCGTCCACTCCGCGCTTTCTACGAATTGCCGGCGATCAACTCAGCGCCCGGGAACTGGCGGCGGTCGTAAGTGAGGTGACCGGGAACAGATTCCGCCTGTTCCGCGCCGGAGGTCTGGGAATGCTCGGCACGCTGATCAAGGTCGCGCGCACGGTCGCTCCCGGAGAGAAGGAAATTTTTCCGGCATGGCAGGGCATGCAGTACATGCGTAACATGTTCGATGGCCGGGCAAAGCTAGAGCCGCTCGACAACGATCGCTATCCCGGTATTCGCTGGACGACTGCGCGGGATGTGCTCTCAGCTCGTCGCGTCAGCTAGCCTGTGCGGCGGCAAGAGATCGCTATCCGACGAGTGCGGCTGTGTTGGCCAGCTCGCCGATTTCGGGGACGCGAATGCGGACGATATCGCCGGGCGCGAGCGCGGCTTCCTGCGGCACGATAATCCCGGTGCCGGTCAGCAGCACGGTGCCCAGGGGCACGCGGTTGGCGAAGGTGAGCGCCGCGACGAGCGCGTCCAGCCGCCGGTGCAGCTTGGAAGTGGAAACGGAGCCCGTGTAGATCACCTGCCCGCCGCGCTCGATGGTGCAGGTGATTTCGAGCGCATAGGGATCCGGCAGCGCGTCGGCGGTGAGGATCACCGGGCCGAGGGCGCAGCAACTGTCATAGACCTTGGATTGCGGCAGGTAGAGGGGATTTTCGCGTTCGATGTCCCAGGCCGAAACGTCGTTGGCCAGGGTGTAGCCCGCGATGCTGCCGCGGTTGCCCAGCACCACGGCCAGCTCCGGCTCGGGCGCGGTGAAGCGCGAATCGGCGCGAATGCCGATGGGCTG
>JBEKKO010000079.1:0-25082 GCA_050010695.1 Bryobacteraceae bacterium | reverse complement strand
TGGGCGGACCAGTGGTCGAGCGAAAACCGGCCGAATATCTGGGGAACCGTGCCCACGGTGATCGAAATGCAAAGCGAGGGCGGCGCCGCCGGTGCGCTGCACGGGGCGTTGCAGGCTGGGTCGCTAGCCACGACCTTCACCGCCTCGCAAGGCCTGCTGCTGATGATCCCGAATATGTACAAGATTTCGGGTGAGCTGACGGCGACTGTGTTTCACATCGCGGCGCGGGCGCTGGCGGCGCAGGCGCTTTCGATTTTCGGCGATCACAGTGACGTGATGGCGGCGCGCTCGGCCGGGTTTGCCATGCTGAGTTCGAACTCGGTGCAGGAAGTGATGGACTTGGCGTTGATCGCGCACGCAGCCACGCTCGAAGCGCGGGTACCGTTCCTGCACTTTTTCGATGGCTTCCGCACCTCGCACGAGGTCGCCAAGATCGAACAGTTGACCGACGAAGACCTGCGCGGCATGATCGACGACGACCTGGTGCATGCGCACCGCGCGCGGGCGCTTTCGCCCGACCGGCCGGTGATCCGCGGCACGGCGCAGAACCCGGACGTCTACTTCCAGGCGCGGGAAGCCATCAACCCCTACTATCTGGCCACACCCACCATCGTGCAGAATACGATGGACAAGTTCGCGCGCATCGTGGGCCGCCAGTACCGGCTGTTCGATTACGTGGGCGCGCCGGATGCCGAGCGCGTTCTGGTGATCATGGGCTCGGGCGCCGAAGTGGCGCAGGAATGTGTAGAAGCGCTGAACGCGAAAGGCGAAAAAGTCGGTTTGCTGAAAGTTCGGCTGTTCCGGCCGTTCGCGATAGAGAAGTTCGTCGAAGCGCTGCCGGCTTCCGTCCAGTCCATCGCCGTGCTGGACCGCACCAAAGAGCCCGGCGCCACGGGCGAGCCGCTGTATACCGAAGTGCTCACGGCGCTGGTCGAAATGGATGTAAAGAAAAAGGTGATCGGCGGGCGTTACGGCCTTGCGTCCAAAGAGTTTACTCCGGCAATGGTGAAGGGTGTTTTCGACGAGTTGGCGAAGCCGAAATCGAAGAACCATTTTACCGTCGGTATTCAGGACGACGTCACGCACACCAGCCTGGATTACGACCCCGAGTTTTCGACCGAAGTCCCGGGGACGGTGCGGGCGCTGTTCTTCGGGCTGGGCGCGGATGGAACGGTAGGCGCCAACAAGAATTCGATCAAAATCATCGGCGAGGAAACCGACAACTTCGCGCAAGGCTATTTCGTTTACGATTCGAAAAAGTCCGGCGCCATCACCGTTTCGCACCTGCGCTTCGGGCCCACTCCGCTGCGCTCCAGCTACCTGATCGCCAAGGCCAGTTTCGTGGCCTGCCACCAGTTCTCGTTCCTGGAGCGGATCGACATGCTGAAGTCGGCCGAGCAGGGCGCCACCTTCCTGCTCAACAGCATTTACGGACCTGACGAGGTGTGGGACCACTTGCCGCGTACGGTGCAGCGGCAGATCATCGGCAAGAAGCTCAAGTTTTACGTGATTGACGGTTACCGGGTGGCCGGCGATACGGGCATGGGTGGGCGCATCAACACGATCATGCAGACCTGCTTCTTCGCGATCAGCGGCGTGTTGCCGCCCGAAGAAGCCATCGCCGCCATCAAGCACACCATCGAGAAGACTTACGGCAAGCGCGGCGAAAGCGTGGTGAAGAAGAATTTCGCGGCGGTGGATGCGGCGCTGGCGCACCTGCACCAGGTGAAGGTGCCGGACGCAGTGACCGCTCAATTCGACATTCGGCCGGCCGTCCCCGCCGCCGCGCCGGAATTTGTGCAGAAGGTGCTCGGGCGAATCATCGCCGGCGAAGGCGACGATCTGCCGGTGAGCGCCATGCCCATCGACGGCACGTTCCCCAGCGCCACCGCGCAGTGGGAAAAGCGCAACATCGCGCTGGAGATTCCGGAATGGGACGAGAAGCTGTGCATCCAGTGCGGCAAGTGCATTCTGGTCTGCCCGCATGGGGTGATCCGCGCCAAGGTCTATGACGAGAAGCAGCTTGCCGGCGCGCCGGCCACGTTCAAAGCGGTTCCGGCGCGCTGGAAGGACATGAAGGACCGGAAGTACACGCTGCAGGTGGCGCCGGAGGATTGCACCGGCTGCACGCTGTGCGTGGAGTTCTGCCCGGTGAAGGACAAGAGCGAGGTGAAGCGCCGCGCCATCAATATGGTCGCGCAACCGCCGATTCGCGAAAGCGAGGCCGCCAATTGGGACTTTTTCCTGGGGATTCCGGAGACCGAGCGCGCCGCGCTTTCGATGAGCCAGGTGAAGGATGTGCAGCTTCTGCGCCCGCTGTTCGAGTTCTCCGGCGCCTGCTCGGGCTGCGGCGAAACGCCGTACCTCAAGCTGATGACGCAGCTCTTTGGCGACCGGGTGTACATCGGCAACGCCACCGGCTGCTCGTCGATCTACGGCGGCAACCTGCCCACCACGCCGTACTGCACCAACGCCGAGGGCCGCGGTCCCACGTGGTCGAATTCGCTGTTTGAAGATAATGCCGAGTTCGGTCTGGGAATGCGGCTGGCGGTCGACGCCCAGAACCAATACGCGCGTGAACTGGTGACGCGCTTGAGTGGAGCGCTGGGCGACGAGTTGGTCGAGGCGATTCTGAAAGCCGATCAGGCCACCGAGCCCGGCATCTTCGCGCAGCGCGACCGGGTGAAGATTCTGCGCGAGAAACTGGCGGGCTCCGGCAGCCGCGAAGCCCACGACCTGCTGGCGGTGGCCGACTCGCTGGTCAAGAAAAGCGTATGGATCGTCGGCGGTGACGGCTGGGCCTATGACATCGGTTACGGCGGCCTGGACCACGTGCTGGCCAGCGGCCGCAACGTGAATGTTCTGGTGCTCGATACCGAAGTCTATTCCAATACTGGCGGCCAGGCATCCAAAGCCACGCCGCGCGGCGCGGTGGCCAAATTTGCCGCCGGCGGCAAGCCGGTTCGTAAGAAGGACCTGGCCATGATGGCGGTGAGTTACGGCAGCGTCTACGTGGCGCGGGTGGCGATGGGCGCCGGCGACATGCACACTGTCAAGTCGTTCCTGGAGGCGGAAGCCTTCCACGGGCCGTCCATCATCATCGCTTACAGCCATTGCATCGCCCACGGCTATGACCTGGCGCACGGCATGGACCAGCAGAAGCTGGCGGTCAACACCGGCTACTGGCCGCTGTTCCGCTACAACCCGGACCTGGTGGCACAGGGCAAGAATCCGTTCCAGCTCGATTCCAAAGCGCCCAACGCCGCACTCAAGGACTTCATTTACAACGAAACGCGCTACACCATGCTGGTGAAGAGCAATCCCGAAGAAGCCAAAAAGCTGCTGACGCTGGCGCAACAGGATGTCAACGAGCAATGGAAGCTGTATGACTACATGGCGCACGAACCGGCCACCGCGGAGGTGAAAAAATGATCGACCTGAGCAAGACCATCGACCTATCGACAACCTACCTTGGGTTGAAACTGAAGAACCCGCTGGTGGCCTCTTCCTCGCCGATGTGCGAGGACGTGGCGAACATCCGCCGCATGGAGGACGCGGGCGCGGCGGCCGTGGTGCTGCACTCGCTGTTCGAGGAGCAGATCGAAATCGAAAGCGACGAGCTCGACCGCTTCATCACGGAAACCTCGTCCATATCTTCGGAAGCGCAAACCAATTTTCCCGAGCTGAACAGCCCCGTGCGCGGCACCGAAGGTTATCTGGAGCATATCGCCAAGTGCAAACAGGCGGTCAAGATTCCGGTAATTGCGAGCCTCAACGGCACCACCAAGGGCGGCTGGCTGCGCTACGCCAAGCAGATCCAGCAGGCCGGCGCGGACGCGCTCGAACTGAACATCTACTACATCCCCACCGACGCCAATGTCACCGGCGAGCAGGTGGAGCGGCAGTACATCGAGCTGGTGGAGGCCATCCGGGCCGAGGTGCGCATCCCGCTGGCCGTCAAGCTGGGACCGTATTTCAGCTCGCTGGCGAATATGGGCCGCCAGCTGGACGCGGCGGGCGCCGACGGGCTGGTGCTGTTCAACCGCTTCTACCAGCCGGATTACGATCTGGAGGAGCTGGAGGTGGTGCCGAACCTGATCCTCAGCAACTCGCATGAGCTGCTGCTCAGGCTGCACTGGATCGCGGTGCTATACGGCAGCATCAAAGCCGACATGGCGCTCACCGGCGGAGTGCACAGCGCCACCGACGTGATCAAGGCGATGATGGCCGGGGCCAAAGTGGCGATGATGACTTCCGCGCTGCTGAAGCGCGGCATCAGCTACCTGGACACTATCTGCACCGAGCTGCTGGTCTGGATGGGCGAGCACGAATACGATTCCATCAAGCAGATGCAGGGCAGCATGAGCCGCAACGCGGTCCCGCAGCCGAAAGCCTTCGAGCGCGCGAACTACGTGAAGGTGCTCAGCTCGTACGCCATGCGGTAGGTCGAGCCCGGGGGTGACTTAGTAGCCCTGGTGCTTGGCGATGATCTCTTTCATGATTTCGCTGGTGCCGCCGCCGATGGTGTAGAGCCGCATGTCGCGCCAGATGCGGCCGATGGGGTATTCGGTGGTATAACCAAAACCGCCGAAGACCTGCATGCAATCGTAAGTCACTTTCTGCGCCAGGTCGCACACGACGAGCTTCGCCATCGCCACGGCGCTTTCCGGCTTTTCGTTGCGGTTCAGAAGATCGAGCGCCCGATAGGTGAGCCAGCGCGCGGCTTCGATGTTCGCGACGTGCTCGGCGAAGCGATGCTTCCACACCTGCTTTTCGATCAGAGGAACGCCGAAAGCCTTGCGCTCGCGGGCGTAATCGACCGCCAGCTCGATGGCGCGGTCCATGAAGGCCAGCACCAGTAGAGTCAGCGCCACGCGCTCGCCCTGGAAATTGCGAACCACGTAATAGAAGCCGTGGTTGCGCTCGCCCAGCACGTACCGCGCCGGAATCCGGCAGTCGTCGAAAAACAAATGCGCCGTATCCGACGCAACGTGGCCGACTTTGCCGACGCGGCGCCCCACGCTGAAGCCCTTGACGTCGGTCGGAAAGAGGACCACCGAAATGCCCTTGTGTGGGTTCTCAGCGGTGCGCACGGCCAGCACGATGAAGTCGGCGATGGCGCCGTTGGTGATCCACAGCTTCTGTCCGTTGACGATCAGGTCGCCGCCGGATTCCCGCGCGCTGCACTGGATGCCGGCCACGTCGGAGCCGCAGCCGGGTTCGCTGATGCCAAGCGCCGCGATGCGGTCAGCGGTGATTGCCGGAGCCAGGAATTCCCGTTTCTGTTCGCTAGTCCCGAGATGTTCGATCATGGGGATGGTCAGGTCGGCCTGCACCATGAAGCCGATGTTGAGGCTGGGGAAGTCGGTATAGCGCAGCGCATCGTAAGCGGCCGCGCTGGCCCACCAGTCCATGCCGGCTCCGCCCCAGTCGGGATCGCTGCGGATGCCGAAGAGCCCCAGCGCTCCGGCCCGGCGAAAGATCTCCTTGGGGTATTCATGGTCCTCTTCCCACTGCTGGGAGTGGGGAGCGATCTCGCGTTGACAGAACTGCTTCACCGAGGCGCGGAACAGCTTGTGCTCCTCATTGAAGTACGGAAATATCGCGCGCGTTTCCAGCGCAGCTTGACTGGCGCTCATTTGTCCCCCTCCTTAACCCCTCGTGCTAGCGGTCCCCAGCCGCTTCGCGTTTTCCACCAGGCCAACGATGCGATGGCCAAACGGGCTCGCGCTTTTGCCGGAACGCCTCCACTCCCTCGCGAAAATCGGCGGTCCGCTGCGCCTCCAGACGGCGCTCGGCCGCCAACCGGCGAATCTCGTCCCGAGGCAAGCCCTCTGTGTCCCGCAGGAAACCCAGCCCGGCGGCCAATGCCTCGCCGCTGCTGCGCGCGAGCGACTTCGCCAGTTCCATCGCGCGAGCCGCCAGGCTCCCGGCGGGAACCACTTCATCCGCCATGCCGAGCGCCATCGCCTCAGCCGCGCCGATGATGCGGCCCGTGATTGCCAGCTCCGCAGCCTTACGCCTGCCGACCGCCGCTGCCACCACCGGGAAAATCGCATAGGGCCAAAGTCCGATGCGGGTCTCGGTCAGCCCGAACCGCGCATCGCCGGCGGCCAGCACGATGTGAGCATTCAACGCCAGTCCGGCGCCGCCGCCGAGCGCCGCCCCTTGAACGGCCGCTACCATCGGCTTAGTCAGGTTGCGGCCGAACGAAAACAGATCCACATGCAGCGGCGGAAGCGAAGCGGAATCGAGCGCCGCCGGCTCTTTGAGGTCCATGCCGGCGCAGAACGCGGAGCCGGCCGCATCGAGGAGAATGGAACCAACCGTCGCGTCGGCGTTAGCTTCCTCGAGAGCGCCCAGAAGCGCGGCGCAGAGCTGGGAATCGAGCGCGTTGCGCACCTCTGGACGGTTCAGCGTGACGCGCGCCACACGCCCCTCGCGCCGCACCATCAGTTTTTCACTCATCGATTTCGATCTCCATCCGCAGCAGCGCCGCGCCGAAAGTTTTCCCCTGCGAATCGATGCGCAGCGAAACCGTGCCGCCACCGCCCAGCGCGCCGTGCAACAGGAAGTTGAGCGCTCCCAGGTTCGGCGCTTCGAAGCGCTCGACGGGCCCCGCGATGCGATCCTCAAAGAACTCGAAGACGCGAGCGGCGGTCACTTCGCGCATGAGAACTGGGTAGTCTTCGGCGCGCCAGGCGATTACGCCGATATTGACCACGTCGCCCTTATCGCCGGAGCGCGTATGGGCGATTCGTGAGAGCGGCGCCTTCACTCGAAGACCTCCACGCTGGGCCGGATCTCATCCCGGGGAAGCAGCGCTCCCCAGTTTCCGATCACTTCGCGCACTTGTGCGCGCCCTTCGCCGCCATAGCCGGTGGCGCCGGGCGGGCCGCTGAGCACCAGCGGCGCCATTTCCCTGGTAAAGCGGTCCACGGCGCTCCGCAGCTGGCCGCGGACGCCGATCCGCAACTGCACCTCCGGGACGGCGGACGCCGCCGGCGCAGCGTCTCCATGGCACGCGTTCCAGCCAAGGTATTCGGTGTAGATCTCGTCGAAGCGCAGGCCGAGCTTTTCGATCCTGCGCCGCACGATGCGGTCGGCGGCCTGGGCCTTGGCGACCGCGTCCGGCGCGGTGTAGACCAGTGTCCCGGTGGCCTTCCAGCCCGCCAGGTAATTGATGCTCAGCTTCAGGCACGGGGGGCGCCCGCGACCCCTGGCGCCGGTGATCCGAACCCGGTCCGGGCCCTCATCCGCGAGATGGAGACCGGTGAAATCGGCGATTACGTCCGGCGTAAGATAGCTACGCGGATCGCCGATTTCGTACAGCAGTTGTTCCTTGACGATATCCGCAGTCACACGGCCGCCAGTGCCGGCGTGCTTGGTGATCGCAAAGCGGCCGCCGGCGTCGATTTCGGCGATGGGGTAGCCGATCTCATCCAAATCGGGAATCTCCCGCCAATCCACTTGCGAATTGCCGCCGGTGGTCTGCGCGCCGCACTCGACGATGTGCCCGGCGGTGGCGCCGGCTGCGAGCAGGTCCCAGGAGTCGGCTGCCCAACCGAAGGCGTGAACGCAGGGCGCCAACACCAGCGCGGAATCGGCGCAGCGCCCGGCGATCACCACGTCAGCGCCCGCCATCAAAGCTTGTGCGAGCGGGAACGCTCCCAGGTAGGCGTTCGCGCTGAGGATCCTGTCCCGGATCGCGTCGATGGGTTCGCCCGTGTCGATGTTGTTCAACCGGTGGCCCTTCGCCAGGAACTCGCCGATTCGCGCCGTCACCGCGTCGCCTTCGACGATGGCCACCTTCAGTCCGGGCGCGCGGCGTCGCACCTCGCGGGCGCATGCGCCGGGATTCAATCCGCCTGCGTTGGTGACCACGCGGATCCGCTTTTGCTTCAGCGCAGGCGACAGGCGCTCCATCAGGGGAGGGAAGTCGGCCGCGTAACCCAGCTCCGGATTCCGTTGCCGCTGCTTTTCGAGCACGGCCATGGTCACTTCGGCCAGGTAGTCGAGGGTCAGGTAGTCGATCGGGCCTTGCTCCACCAGGCGCGCCGGCGCTTCCAGCCAATCGCCCCAGAAACCCTGCCCATTGGCGACCCGGATCATGACAGCGTCTCCAGCGCGAGCGGCCTGCGATTCGATTTTTCGAGCGCGACTTCCAGCAGAAACGCCAGAGTCTGGCGAGTCTCGAGCGGATCGATCAACGCATCCACGTGGCCTCGCGCCGCGGCGAAGGTCGCCTCCAGCCAGCGATCGTAATCGGCGCGCGTCTGTGCAATTCGCCGCTCGATGTCCGGGGGCAGCGGCTGCCCGTTGGACTTGTGTTTCTCGATTTCCGGCCCGAAAACGGCCTGTACCGCCGATTCGCCCTCCATCACCCCGATCCTTGCGGTTGGCCAACCGAGCGTGAAGTGAGGGTCGAACCCCTGACCGGCCATCGCGTAATAGCCGGCTCCGCTCGAGTGGTTCAGAGTCAAAACGATCTTGGGGACCGTCGCACAAGACATGGTCTCCACCATCTCCGCGCCCGCGCGGATAATGCCGCTCGATTCCGCTTCGACGCCGACCATAAAGCCGGAGACATCCTGCAGGTAGATCAAGGGCCAACTCTGCCGCTCCGCATTGTCCACGAAATAAGCCACCTTGCGCGCCGATTCGGTATAGATGATGCCGCCCACGCGCGGCCCGCCCGCGGTTCTCAGGAAGCCGCGCCGGTTTGCCACCAGGGCTACCGGCCGCCCGTTCAGCCGCGCTTGCGCGCACAGCATTTCGGGCGCATGCCCCGGCTGGAACTCGAGGTAATCGTCGCCGTCGAAAACCGCGCCGATAATGCGCTCGACGTCGTAGGGCAGCCGGTGGTCCGCCGGCAGCGTTTCGTAAAGCTCGGAAGCAGGCAGAGCGGGCGCGCACCCGGTGACCTCGTGCGGTGGAGGGGGAAAGGCGCGGAACACCTGCCGGATCAGTTCCAGGCAATGCGCGTCGTCCTCGGCTTTGTAATGGGCCACGCCGCTCGAGACGGTGTGCATGGTGGCACCGCCGAGCTCCTCGGAGCCGGCCGTGCTGCCGGTGGCCCCCTTCACCAGGTTCGGTCCGCCCAGTCCCATGAAACTGACGTTCTCGACCATGATGATGACGTCGCTGAGGGCGGGCAGGTAAGCCCCGCCCGCGATCGATGGGCCCATCACCGCCGACACTTGCGGCACGTGCAGTTTCCGCCGCATCAGCGAGTTGTAATAGAAGATTCGTCCTGCGCCGTATTGTCCGGGGAAGATGCCGTCCTGTAGCGGCAGGTTCACTCCCGCCGAGTCCACCAGGTAGACGATCGGCACGCGGTTGCGCATGGCAATCTCCTGCGTCCGCAGGATCTTCGGGATGGTTTCCGGCCACCAGGAACCGGCCTTCACGGTGGCGTCGTTGGCGACCACGACCGCCGCTCTTCCTTCGATACGCCCGAGGCCGGTGACCACGCCCGCGCACGGGCCCTGTCCTTCGTATTGGTCGTAGGCGACCAGCATGCCGACTTCAAAAAACGGGCTGCCTGGGTCCAGCAGACGGCCAATCCGCTCGCGGGCAGTCAGCTTGCCGGCCTTGTGCTGTTTGTCGGCTTTGGCGGGGCCTCCGCCCGCCTGTATCCGGCCTTCGAGCGCGCGCAGGCTGCAGACGAGATCGCTCATCCGCTCGGCGTTTGTGGTGGCGTTGCCTCGCACCGGCATCAGCTTGCCGCTTCCAGAAAGCTGCGCAAATCCCGCTCGCTGATCTCGGGCAGGCCGGGCGCCACGTTGTTCAGTTTCCCTTCGCGCATCCAACGCTCGAGTTGGTTCACCAGATCGAAGAGATGATCGAAGGAATCGACAATGAACAAGAGCGGCTGATAGTGGTCGATTTCGGAGGCCTGGTTGATCACCCATTCGGCCTGGATTGGGAAGCGGCCCACTTCATCCGACTCGATGGCGTGCTGCAATTCGCCGTAGGAACTGAGAAGTCCGCTGCCGTATGCGCAGATCCCGCCGGGGCCCCGCATCAGACCGAACTCGATGGTGAACCAGAAAAAACGCGACATCGCCCGGATGATGCTGGTGAGGCGCCGGGCCCGTTCCCGCTCGTCGCGGATCCCCGCCGTAATTTCGACGGCAGTATGCGCGCAATCGCCGAAGCGCACCAAAGTGTCGGCGAAGGCCTTCTCGGTGTGCATCGGCACGTGGCCGGCGAGGTCGTGGAAGATGTCGGGCTCAGGCAGATAGTCTTGTTGGCTGGCGGAACGAATCGTGATGGTGGTGGGAAACTCGCGGCGCCGCAGGCAGTCGAAGAAGAGCAAACCCGGCACGTAGCCGCTGACGGCTTTGGCTTGGAATCCGGTCAGTGGCACGAGTGCGCGATTAATATCTTCGAGCCGCGGAATGCGGTCGGCAGGCAGTTGCAGCGTCTCGATTCCGTGCAGGAAGTGACGGTTGGCGTAGCGTTCCCAGCGCGGCTGGATGCGCTCCCAAAGCCGACGCCACGATTCGTGGTTCGCCGCGGAGTACAGTTCGTACGGCTGGTGGATGTAAAGCTCGCCGCGCGAGCGGGCTTCCTCAATGAACGGGGCGTGGCCGGTGGTCAACCCGCGCTCCAGGTCCTCTTGGGTTACAGAGGCTTCAGCCATCATCCCCTCCCCTCAATCGATCCCTGTGTTGTTTATACCAAACGCCGATGCCAAATACAACCACCTTCAGGAGGTGCTATGGTAGACTGCGAACAGGGATGCGTCTAGGGTGCCACTGGTTCCTTCCTATATCGAGGCTCTCCGGCCCTATGAAGCCGGGCGGACGGCCGAATCGGTTCGCAGGCAATACGGGCTGAGCCGGGTCGCGAAACTGGCTTCCAACGAGAATCCGCTGGGTGCCTCGCCGCGGGCGGTGGAGGCCGTCCGGCGCTCGCTCGAGGGGCTGAACTTATATCCGAACGGCGGGCTCGATTTGCGGGAGGCTCTGGCGCGCAGGTTCGAGCTCAAGCCCGAAAACGTGATCGCCGGCAGCGGGTCGGAAGGCATCATGTCTAACATCGTGCGCGCATTTCTGTGCGATGACGATGAGGTGCTCACCAGCGAGGCGGCCTTCATCGGCTTCCAGGTGCTGGCGCGTTCCCGCGGCGTGAAATACCGGACCGTGCCCTACCGCGACTGGCACTACGACCTGGCGGCGCTTGCCGCGGAGATCAATTCGCACACCAAGTTGGTTTATCTCGCTAATCCGAACAACCCCACAGGCACGATTTTCACCAGGCGAGAGTTCGACGATTTCTACCGTCACGTGCCGTCGCGCGTGCTGATCATTCTCGACGAAGCCTACTTCGAATACGCGAAGTCGAACCCGCAGTACCCCGATTCCATGCATTACCGCTACGACAACGTGATCACGCTGCGCACGTTTTCGAAGGCCTACGGGCTGGCTGGCGTGCGCATCGGGTACGGGTTCGCGCATGAGGAACTGATCCGCAACCTGCTCAAGGTGAAGTTGCCGTTCGAGCCTTCGACGCCGGCGCAGGCCGCCGGGATGGCCGCCCTGTCGGATGATGAGTTTCTCGCTTCCTCGCTCGAACTGAATTCGCGGGGGCTCAGGCAACTTACTTCCGGTCTCGAGGAAATCGGCATTCGCGTGGTGCCTTCGCAGGCCAACTTCGTGATGATTGTGCTGCCGGGCGAGACCGAGGCATGCCGCATTTTTGAGGAGTTGTTGGCGCAGGGCGTGGTGGTCCGGCCGCTGAAGGCTTTCGGCCTGCCCAACTGCCTGCGCATTTCCACTGGCACCGACCAGGACAACTCACTTTGCATCGAAGCTTTCAGGAGAAGTTATGCCGCCATCGCTCGAACAAACGCCGTCCGCTAGCCGGGAGGCCGGGGAGGACTTCCTTCCGCTCAACGGCATCGATCACGTGGAATTCTATGTCGGCAACGCGCGCCAGTCGGCGCACTATTACCGTTCGGCGTTCGGGTTCCGACTGGCTGCTTACCGCGGCCCTGAGACCGGCACACGCGACCGGGCATCCTACGTGCTGGTGCAGAAGCGGATCTGCCTGGTATTGACGACGCCGCTGGGCCCGGACCATCCGATCTCCGATTCCATCCGGTTGCACGGAGATGGTGTGCACGATATCGCGCTGTGGGTGGATGACGCAGAGGCTGCCTGGCGCGAGACCACCGGGCGCGGCGCGCGCAGCGTGCGCGAGCCGGAGACCCAGCGGGATGGGGACGGCGAGGTCCGTCTGGCGGCGATCGCAACCTACGGCGACACCATTCACACCTTTGTCGAAAGGGCCAACTACAGCGGCGCATTTCTGCCGGGCTTTCGAAAGGTGGAAGGCGATGATCCGGTGTCACGGCCGGCCGGGTTTACGCATATCGATCACATCGTGGGCAACGTCGGTTGGGGCGAGATGAACCGCTGGGTGGATTTCTATCGCGACGTGATGGGATTCCAGTTATTCAAACATTTCGATGACAAGGACATCAGCACAGAATACTCGGCGCTGATGTCGAAGGTGATGTCGAACGGCAACCAGCGGGTGAAGTTCCCCATCAACGAACCGGCCGAGGGCAAACGCAAATCGCAAATCGAAGAATACCTGGAGTTCTACCGGGGACCCGGCGTGCAGCACATCGCGTTGGCGACCGGCGACATCATCGACACCGTATCGAAACTCCAGCGGCAGGGCGTGGAATTCCTGCGCGTGCCCTCGACGTATTATCGGGACCTGCCGGCGCGGACGGGACCCATCGATGAGCCCGCCGCAGCGCTCCAGGAATTGGGCATTCTTGTCGATCGGGACGACGAAGGCTACATGTTGCAGATCTTCACTCGTCCGGTGGAGGACCGGCCCACACTGTTTTTTGAAGCCATTCAGCGCAAGGGGAGCCGCAGTTTCGGGAAGGGAAACTTCAAGGCGCTGTTCGAAGCCATCGAGCGCGAACAGGCGCTGCGCGGGAATCTGTAAGGGGGATTATGTATCCACTCAAGAAAGGCAAGTTCGCAAGCCAGGCGCACGTGGGCCTGCCGGAAGGCACTTACGAGGAAGAGCACGGGCGCAAGGGATTCTACGGAAAGAGCGCGCATCTCTATCACGCGCATCCGCCGACAGGCTGGATTCGGTTCGAAGGCAAGCTGCGGCCGCACTGCTTCGATCTGAACCGGGTGGAACCTTCGGATCTGCGCGACCGCGAAGGAACACCGCTAGCGGTGCTGGGCAATCGGGACGTGCAGGTGTACGTGTCGCGGCGGTCGCAGGCGATGCCGTTCTACTACCGCAACGCGGATGGCGACGAGCTGATCTTCGTGCATCGCGGCGCCGGTATTATCGAAACCGACTTCGGTCCGCTGCGTTTCGAAAAAGGCGACTACGTGGTGATGCCGCGGGCGGTGACATACCGGGTGGCGCCGGAGACCACGGACAACTTCTTTCTGATCATCCAGTCACGCACGGAGTTCGACCCTCCGGAGAAAGGGCTCCTCGGGCAGCACGCGCTGTACGATCCGGCAGTGGTCACGACGCCGGAGCCGGAGCCTCATCTCGACGACGGCGCCGCTTCGGCGGGCGAGTGGGAGATCCGCATCAAGGCGGAGGACGAGATTTCGAAAGTGGTGTACCCCTTCAATCCGCTCGACGTGGTTGGATGGAAGGGTGATCTCACGGCGTGGAAGATCAACATGCGCGATATCCGGCCCGTGATGAGCCTTCGCGCCCATCTTCCGCCGAGCGCGCACAGCACCTTTGTCACCGAGGGCGCGGTGGTGTGCAGCTTTCTGCCGCGGCCACTCGAGCAGGACGAGGATGCCATGCGCGTTCCGTTCTTCCACCGCAACACCGACTACGACGAGTTCATCTTCTACCATGACGGCGACTTCTTCAGCCGCGACGGCATTCGGGCTGGGATGGCGACCCTGCACCCCCGCGGCATTCACCACGGACCGCATCCCAAGGCGCTGCTCAACCAGAAGAAGAGATCCCGCACCGACGAATATGCGGTCATGCTGGATGGGTTGAACCCGATCCACGTGCTCCCGGCGGGCGAACAGGTGGAGTGGAAAGAGTATTGGTCCAGTTGGCTCGATGAAGCGGTAGCGCCGCCGATCTTGCCGGCGGTGACTTGAAACTTTGAAGCGGCGCTACCGGGTAGGAGGAGAGGTAATTGGACGCTGTCTGGAAACCATCGCGGGAATGGATCGAGAAGACCAATGTGTGGCGATTCATGCAGCGCCTGGGATTCGACGACCGCGAGGCGTTCCTGCGCTTTTCGCGAGACCAATCGGAACGATTCTGGGACGAGCTGATGCGCGAAATGCGCGTCGAGTGGTTCGAGCCTTACCGCCAGGTGATGGACACGAGCCGCGGGCCGGAATGGGCGCAATGGTTCGTCGGTGGCCGCCTCAATATCGCGCACAATTGCCTGGACCGCTGGGCGGATTCCGGCCGCGTAGCGTGCATCTGGGAAAGCGAAAGCGGCGAGACACGGAGTATCGCGTTTGGCGAATTGCGCGACGAAGCCAACCGGGTGGCAAACGGACTGGTGGCGCGCGGCTTGGCGCCGGGCGACCGTGTGGCCGTATGCATGCCGATGGTCCCCGAGACGCTGTCGATTCTCTACGGCTGCTGGAAAGCCGGCATCGCGGTGGTGCCGATCTTTGCCGGATTCGGCGCCGGGGCTATCGCCGCGCGCATCGAAGATAGCGGCGCGCGATTGCTGTTCACAAGCGACCATCTGACGCGGCGCGGGAGACGGCTGCCGCTCGCCGAGAAGATGCCAGGCGCGGTCGACAGAATCATCGTAGGCAGCCCCGCCTGGCGCCAGTTCCTGACGGAACAGCCGGCGTCTTTCTCGACGGCCTCGCTCGATGCGGAGCACCGCGCGCTCATGCTCTACACCTCGGGCACCACCGGAAAACCGAAAGGCGTGGTCCACACTCACGCGGGCTGTCTGGCGCAAATGGGCAAAGAGATCTGGCTGGCGTTCGATCACCAGCCCGACGACCGATTCTTCTGGCTTTCCGATATCGGCTGGATGATGGGGGCATGGAGCATCCTGGGGAACCACCTGTTCGGCGGCACGATTTTTCTCTACGACGGCGCGCCCGATTATCCTACGCCGATGCGTCTGTGGGAGATGATCGGACGCCACCGGATCACCACTTTTGGCGTCTCGCCGACGGCGATCCGGATGCTCATCAAGGCCGGGGAGGAACTGCCGCCGATGCCGTCTCTGCGCATCCTGGGCTCGACCGGCGAACCATGGGACGAGCGGTCGTGGCGCTGCTATTTCGAGCGAGTGGGCGGCGGACGGTGCCCGATCATCAACATTTCGGGAGGCACGGAAATTGTCGGCAGCTTCCTTTTTCCGTTGCCGATCCAGGAACTCAAGCCTTGCACGCTGGGAGCGCCCGCACCCGGAATGGCGACCGAGGTGGTGGACGAAAATGGACTTCCCGTGCGCGGGCGAATGGGTTACCTGGTGTGCACTGCGCCCGCTCCTTCGATGACTCGCGGCATCTGGAACGACCCCCAGCGCTATCTCGACACGTACTGGTCGCGCTTCCCCGGCATGTGGTATCAGGGCGATTGGGCCAGCGTGGATGAAGACGGCCACTGGTTCCTGCACGGCCGCGCCGATGAATCGATGAATATCGCAGGCAGGAAGGTAGGACCGGCCGAAGTGGAGGAGGCCATGATGCGGCATCCTGGGGTTGCCGAAGCTGCGGTGATCGGAGTGCCGGACGGGTTGAAGGGCGAAGCGATCGTCGGGTACGTAGTGCCGCAGACGGGTGCGAAGGTGGACGCGGCTCTGGTTTGCTCGACCGTGGTCGAGGAATTGGGGCCGATGTTCCGGCCGCGTGAAGTGGTGGTTACCGGGGAGCTGCCCAAGACGCAGAGCGGGAAGATCGTGCGGCGCCTCTTGCGCCAACAGTATCTGGGCGAGCGGTTGGGCGATCTTTCCACGGTGGCGAATCCGGGGGCGTTGGCATCGTGATGGCGGAATCCCTGCGGGCACTACTCGCCAATGTGGTGGACTACGCCGGCCTGTATCCGCCGGCGTCACTGCCGTTGGCGGAGGTGGTAGCGAACTATCGGCGCTACCTCCTAGCGCCGGAAGCGTGGATGCTGAACCGGTTGGTGCTGCCCATTGAAAACCTTGGTGAAGTGGCGTTGGGCGAGGAGTGGCGCGTAACGCTGTTGGTGGGGGGAGAACCCGGGCCTCTGCCGCCGCAGGTGGAAACGCTGGAGACGAAAGCCGGCAAGCGGCTCTCGTTGCCGACATACTGTGAAGTGCCGCTGGACCGGGTCGAAGACGGGTATGCCAAGATTCGCACCGCGACTCCGTCAGCGGAGAGTTTGGCGGAGTTCCTGTGTGCGGCGGCGGCGCGCCGTTTGCCGTTCAAAGCCACCGCCGGACTTCACCATCCGATTCGAACGTCCATGCACGGCTTCCTGAACGTCTTCGTCGGGGCGACCTTTGCGTGGCTGGGCATGGACCGGACAATGTTGACAAGTCTGCTGAACGAGACCGATCCGACGGCTTTCGATTTTCAAAACGACGGACTGCGGTGGCGGGATTGGCGGGCTTCCGCCGCGGAAGTGGCGCAGGCTCGCCGCGAATTCGCCCACAGCTTCGGTTCGTGCTCGTTCGAGGAACCGATCGACGATCTGCGGGCACTGGGTCTGCTGAAATGATCGATCGCACTCATCAACCGGAATTGAAGAGCTGGGTGGAATCGGCCAATGCGCCTGAGACTGAGTTTCCGATCCAGAACCTGGCGTATGCGAGCTTCCGGCGCACCGGGGACGAACGGGTTTGTCTGGGCGTCGCCATTGGAGACCAGGTTCTCGATATCACCGAAGCTTTCGGCATCGCTTCCATGCAAGCGGTGATGGCGATGCCGCGCGCGGCCCGCGTGCGGTTGCGGCAACGGATCGGCGATTCGCTCGCCACGCACACGCCAGGCTTCGCGAGGTTTCTGACGCCGATGTCCGGCGTTGAGTTGTTGCTGCCGTGCCCGATCGGAGACTACACCGATTTCTACGCATCCATAGACCACGCGACCAATGTGGGGCGGCTATTTCGGCCGGATAACCCGCTATTTCCGAACTATAAGTGGATGCCGATTGCCTATCACGGGCGCAGCTCGTCGGTCGTGGTGAGTGGGACCGCGGTGCGCCGCCCGTGTGGACAGATCGTGGAAGCTGCCGCGGGGCCCCCGGTCTATCGACCGAGCGGGGCGCTCGATTACGAGTTGGAGGCCGGCGCGTTTCTCGGTCCCGGCAGCGCGATGGGTGAGCCGGTCCCGATCGCGGAAGCGGAAGAGCATCTGTTTGGAGTTTGCCTGCTCAACGATTGGTCTGCGCGGGACATCCAAACCTGGGAGTACCAGCCGCTCGGGCCATTCCTCGCCAAGAACTTCGCAACCTCGATCTCACCTTGGGTAGTAACCCGCGAAGCGCTGGCGCCGTTCCGGTGCGCCGTGCCGCAGCGGGCGGCTGAAGACCCTCAACCGCTGCCGCACCTGCACGCCCCCGGCGGGGCGTATCGCATCACGCTGGAGGTTTGGCTCCGTTCGGCAAAGATGCAGGAGCCCGTGCTGGTGAGCCAAAGCGATTTCTCCACAATGTACTGGACGCTCGGGCAAATGATTGCGCACCACACCTCCAACGGCTGCCCCATCCGCACGGGCGACTTGATCGGCAGCGGAACGGTGTCGGGGCCCGACCAGCGCAACCGCGGCTGTCTGCTGGAAATCACATCGCGGGGCAGGGAACCGCTCGAACTGCCGGCAGGTGAGACTCGGCGGTTCCTGGAGGACGGCGACGAAGTGATCCTGCGTGGGTGGTGCGAGCAGCCCGGATTCCGGCGGATCGGTTTCGGCGAGTGCCGCGGGGTGATCCTGCCGGCGCTCAAGCCAAATAGCACAGAGTTCCTGGGGTGAGCACTTTTGAACAGACTGCAAGACGTTAACTTGCTACCGTTGGTTCACCACACGGACACCGACGAGCGGAATGGACTAGAGCCAAAGGGTCAGTTCGTGCACGATGGCACGTCAGAGAACCGTGGTGTGCCTGATCCAGCATGGGCGTGACGGCCCTACTCCTCAGAGCGGGGATCGGAGGCACGCCCATGGCTTGGGCAAGTGGATCGCGTAAAAAGGGTAGGCCAAGGGCAAATTCATGGATGTGGCGAGAATCATCTCGGAGCTTCGTTTGGAGCTGGGCGACATCCAACAGGCCATCCTCTCCCTGGAACAATTTGATCGCCCCGGTGTTGCCGAAACAGCGGCACAGTCGACGACCGAACTCAGAATAGTTAGGGGACCGGACGCTGATTCGCAATGCGACAGGCTTGCCGTGCGCAGATGAGGGGACGGCGCGTATGACGTCAGCGAAAGCTATTTTCCCGGCTGCCAGTTGGACCCACAACTTGAATTCCGAAGAAAAGCTAGAGCACGAATTCGCTAACTTGCTTCAGGAATTCGCATATGCCGTGCAGAGGCAAGATGGAACGACGATGAAGTACTGTGCGTGTGAATTGAAGCGAGTGTTTCGAGAGAGAAGGCCCTAAGGCTAGCTGAAGGTAGGCTATTCCAACTAGCATGGCTTTCTTCTGGAACCAGCCGTTTTTCCACAGGCGCCCCGAAAGGGGTCCCGCGACAAACCCGATCGATGTGCGTAGTGCTCCAGTACCGGCGACCATCAGCGGATCAAACCGGCACTTCCCAAGCCCCAATAACTGGGCGATGGTCACGCTCTTTGGTACGATTGCGGTGCTGTACTTTGCCCGCGGAATTCTGATCCCCCTGGCATTTGCTCTCACCCTGACATTCGTTTTGACCCCTGTGGTGGCGCTCCTCGAAAGATCGCGGATCGGCCGCTTACCGTCCGTCGCTGTGACCGTCCTGGTAACCATGGCGGCGGCCGGCTGCGTTGGCGGGATCATCGCAATTCAGTTCGTTGACGTCGCCCAGGAGCTTCCCAGGTACCGTCAGAACATTCAAGCCAAGATGGAAACGCTTCGCATTCCCACGAAGGGACCGTTAGGCCTCGCGGCCAACAGTTTTAAGGAAATTGCGCATGACTTTTCCAACCTGGGGGCACCCTCTCCCGAGCTAGCTCCTCCCGTGCAGAATCGGAAGCAGCGCACTGCGCCGGTTCCTTCCGGGACTCCCTTGCCCGTACAGATCGTGCAGCCGCCGGCAAATGAATTGGAGTACGCTCGCGATCTGGTTCAGCCCGTTCTTCGGCCTCTGGCACTGACAGGGCTTGTCCTCCTCTTCACAATCTTCATGCTGATCAAGAGATTCGACTTGAGACATCGTCTCTTCCGGCTGGTTGGACTCGGTCAGATCAACATCATGACGCAAGTGCTCGACGACGCGGCACAACGTGTCAGCCGATACCTGTTGATGCAGTTCCTGGTCAATGCCGGCTTTGGAGTTCTGTTCGGATTCGGTCTGTACTTTATTGGCGTGCCCTATCCCGCGCTATGGGGAGGCGTCGCCGGCCTACTGCGCCTCGTGCCGTATATCGGCACGCTGGTTGCCGCCGCGCTGCCGATCGCACTCTCGTTAGCGGCTTTTAATACCTGGCTGCCGCCGCTGCTGGTGTTCCTGCTGTTTGCCGGCCTTGAGCTGATCATTGGCAACTTCGTCGAGCCGTGGCTTTACGGAGCAAACACGGGAATCTCCTCGTTGGCGCTGCTGGTGGCGGCTGTCTTTTGGACTCTTCTGTGGGGGCCCGCCGGTCTGATCCTGTCTACGCCTCTCACGGTTTGCGTGGTTGTGCTGGGCCGCTATGTGCCGCAACTCTCTTTTCTTCATGTCCTGCTGGGGGATGAAGTGATTCTGGGGGCCGAAGCTCAGATCTACCAGCGCTTACTGGCGATGGACCAGTCGGAGGCCCATGCTATCGTGGACCAGTTCTTGAAAGAAAAACCTCTGGTAGAGTTATACGATTCGGTGCTCATACCCGCTTTGAGTCTGGTCGAGCAGGATCGGCACAAAGGGGCAATTGACACAACCAGGGAGGAGTTCCTCTTTCTCAGCATCAACGATATGATCACCGAGCTTTCAGAGTACCAACCGGCGCACGATGCATCCCCAACCGAAGATGCCGCGGCGGCATCGGGCGCGGCGGAGCGTCTCAGCGTCAGGATAATCTGCCTTCCCGCAAACGATCGGGCCGATGAGGTGACGGCCGCTATGCTGGCGCAGATCCTGGAGCAGGCGGGCCACGCGGCGCTGTCTCTTCCGATAGCCCACTCTTCCCTCCTGGAGATGCTGACGTTGCTTGAGATAAGACAAGACGACGTCATCTGCATCTCCGCGTTGCCGCCTTTTGCCTTTCCACCCGCGCGGACGATGTGCAAACTGATTCGGGAACGCTTTCCAAAAGTCAAGCTTGTCGTCGGAGTCTGGGGGTTCACTGGCGATACGGAGAAAGCCAAGGCGCGCTTCGAACGCACCCAACCAGATCGATTGCTCACTAGCATGGCGCAGGCTGTCGTGCAGATTCAGGAACTACTCCGGCCCAAGGCGTAAGCGGCAAAAGCTGCATGTTCCAGCAGTTTCTGCATGCACGGAGCTATCGGGCTGACGCCCAAGAGATGGCACACACGATGTAGATAATGGCGAAGCGGTAGCTGTCAATGATGGCGCTACCGCTCTGCTTTTACTTCCCCGACTCGGCTATTTCTTGCCTCCGGTTACGTGACCACGTCCGTCCCGCGCTTCGTTTCCACTGAAATGCGCACTATCGACGCGCTTTGCCGGTTCCGCTTTCTCGCCAGCCTTTGGCAGTGGGCCCTTATAACCGTGCTCCGGATGGAGACGATTATTTACGTTGCCCTGGAAGTCGCTGGGGCCATGAAACCACGGGCCAGCGCCAATGAAGCCGTCCCCGTTAAACCATTCCGGACCGTAGTAGCCAGTGGGAGCACAGTTATACGGAGCGACGTCATAGTAGCCATAAGGACATTCGGGGGCAACTCCGACGGAGACGCCGACCTGAGCCTCTGCTTTGGGAGCAGTAACCGTGAAGCCGATTCCAGCAACAGCAGCTACCACTAGAAATGCAAATCCGCGCATTAAATTCACCTCGCAATTGTTAGAGCAAGTTGCCTGCCAGTGTTCGTTCGGCCGAATAGGAAAAAACATTGGCCCGAGCGGCAATGGTCTGGGAACGGCCCGCGAAGTGCCCACTGTTCGGTGTGCGTCTAACTCAACTACTAGCGGTGACTGGCTCAGTTCTGGCTCTGGCCGGCGCGGCGCAACGGCAGGCTGCTACGCCAGTCGCCCGGAGTACTGCTGCGAGCGAAATAGAGGACTCGACCAAGACCGGCGCGGTGGGTCCGGGAGCGGCGGGGCCAAGGGTGACGCGAGCGCAGATTCTTCTGGACCGTGCCAGGTTCTCGCCGGGCCAGATTGACGGCGTCTACGGCGACGATTTCGGGGTTGCGGTCAAGGGATATCGGGAAAACCACGGTCTGCAGCCGACCGGCCTAATCGATGCCGAGATGTGGCGCCTGCTCGAGAGCGACACCGGGCCTCTCCTGTTGACCTACACGATCACCCAAGCGGACGAGAAGGGCCCGTTCCTGCCGCTGCCGGCTGAGGTCCAGGATAAGGCGAAGTTGAAGTGGCTTGGCTTCGAAACGCCGGAGGAGGGACTGGGCGAGAAGTTCCATATCTCGCCGAAGCTGCTGGCCGAGTTGAATGCAGGCAAGAAACTGGACACAGTGGGAGAGCGAATCATCGTACCGAATGTGCGGCGCACCGCTCTGCGCCTGGCGCTGCGCCTGGTAGTGTCGAAGTCAAAACGCACCGTCATCGTCTACGGCGCGAGCGGCAAGGAACTGGCGCAGTATCCGGCCACTATTGGGGACTCGCACGATCCCCTGCCGATCGGTCATTGGACTATCGTCGGCATTGTGCACTACCCGTGGTTCAAGTGGGACCCGAAGCTCCTTTGGAATGTGGACCAGAAGCTCGCGATAGCCGAACTCGCGCCGGGCCCGAACAATCCCGTCGGCGTCGCTTGGATCGGCCTCTCGAAGGTGGACTATGGAATCCATGGGACGCCGGATCCGGGAAACATCGGGCACGGCGTGTCGGACGGGTGTATCCGGCTGACGAACTGGGATGTGGATGAGCTCTCGCGCATGGTTCGCCGGGGCACACCGGTCGACCTGGAGGAGTAAGTTTGAAACTCTGGACTTACATTGCCGGGCTATTGTCAATGCTGCTCGCCGTTGGCGCGACCTCTTCCATTCTCGAGATGACTCCGCCCATCCGCGGGCTCGCCTTCGCGGATTTACGGGATACATTCGAAGAAGTTCATGACGGACATAAGCATGAGGCGATCGACATTATGGAGCCGAGAGGGACACCCGTGCGTGCGGTGGTTTCCGGAACCATCCGCAAACTGTTCCTCAGCAAACCGGGCGGCAACACGATTTACCAGTTCGACGAAATGGAAGTGTATTGTTACTACTACGCGCACTTGGACGGGTACGCGAAAGGGTTGCGCGAGGGAATGCGGGTCGAGCGCGGGGACATCGTTGGTTTTGTGGGATCGACGGGAAATGCGGATCCTCGCACGCCGCACTTGCATTTTGCGATCACCGAGTTGTGGCCGGAAAAGCTGTGGTGGAAGGGAAAGGCCGTGGATCCGTATCCTTTCCTGGTAACCGCGGTGAAGCGGGCGAAATAGCGTACGATCTTCTCCGGGCTGAGGAAACGCAACACCGCTGGAGCGGGAACCATTTCGAAGTTCTGGTTCTGGTTCGAATGTGCCTGGTTCGAATATGCCGCATGCCGGGCGCTCGGGGCCGCTGGGCTCGATATACTGATTACTTGCCGCTCAAAAAGCAGGTTCGATACCGCGATGCCGGTGTCAATATCGACGAGGGCAGCCGGGCTGTGGCTGCCATCAAGAAACTGGCTCGGGGGACGTTCACCCGCGGGGTGCTCACGGATATCGGCGGCTTCGGCGCCTGCTACCAGGTGAGCGGATTCCGCAAGCCGGTGCTGGTGAGTTCGGCCGACGGCGTGGGGACCAAGTTGAAAGTGGCTTTCCTCACCGGCCGCCACGATACGGTCGGCGAGGATCTGGTCAACCACTGCGTCAACGACATCGCGGTGCAGGGCGCGGTGCCACTATTTTTCCTCGACTACTTCGCGGTCGGCAAGCTGGACGCGGACGTGGCGGCGGCGGTGGTTTCGGGCCTGGCGCGCGGCTGCCGCAACAACGGGTGCGCTCTTATTGGCGGCGAGACGGCCGAGATGCCGGGCATGTATGCGCCGTCGGAATACGATCTGGCGGGCTTCATCGTGGGCGCGGCCGAGCGCACCGAACTGCTCACCGGCAAGGCCATCCGCGCCGGCGACGCCCTGCTGGCGCTGCCATCGAGCGGGCTGCACACCAACGGATATTCGCTGGCGCGCAAACTGCTGTTTGAAACCGCCGGGCTGGGTCCGAACGCGGTGCTTGCGGAGACCGGCGGCACGGTGGCGGACGCGCTGCTGGCGGTGCACCGAAGCTATTTGAAACCCATCCGCGCGCTGATGGAGGCGCGCCTGTTGCGCGGTGCGGCGCACATCACCGGGGGCGGCATCACCGACAACACGCCGCGCATGCTGCCAGACGGGCTGGCCATCACGATCGACACCGGCGCCTGGCGCATCCCACCGCTGTTCGAGTTGCTGCGCCGGGTCGGCAACATTCCCGAAGACGATTTCCGGCGGACCTTCAACCTGGGCGCCGGCATGATTTTGGCGGTTCCCGCGCGCGGCGCCGTCCGGGCGGAAGCGGTGCTCAGCCGGCTGGGCGAGATTCCGTTCCGCATCGGTACGGTGACGGTCGCCAAGCGGGGCCGTCCCCGGGTGGAGTACCGATGAAGCGCTTGGGCATTCTGCTTTCCGGCCGCGGCTCAAACTTCGAGGCCATCGCGGACAATGTGGCGGCGGGTTCGATTGACGGCGAAATCGCCGTCGTCATCGCCAACCGGGTGCAAGCGCGCGGTCTGGAAGTGGCGCGCCAGCGCGGGTTAAACGCTGTGTCGATCCCGTCCAAGGGGCTGGACCGCGAAATCTACGATCGCATGCTGGTGGCCGAGTTGCAGCGAAACGCGGTGGATCTGGTTTGCCTGGCCGGCTTCATGCGCTTGCTCAGCGCGTCGTTCATTCGCGAGTTTCCCAACCGGATTCTGAATATTCACCCGTCGCTGCTGCCGGCGTTCCCGGGCCTGGACGCGCAGCACCAGGCGCTCGAGCACGGCGTCAAAATTACCGGCTGCACCGTCCACTTGGTCGATGAGGATCTGGATGCCGGCCCGATTCTGATTCAGGCCGCCGTGCCGGTCCTTAATGACGACACCGTCGAGGCGCTGTCGGCGCGTATTTTGTGCGAGGAGCACCGGATCTATTCGGAAGCCATCCGGCTGGCGCTGGCCGGCGCCTATCGCGTCGAAGGCCGGCGCATCGTCTTCTGCTGAAGGAACTCGGAAAACTTCATAGGCGGCCCGGGGCCCGTCTCCAACTGCTTTTCCACCGCCCGCTGGTACTGCCGCAGCGTTTCGAGACGGTGCCGCGGGACCAGCGTGCAGGTGTGGTAGTCCATCAGGATCTCCACCTCCCAGGCCTGAAATGAATTGCGCGTAATCGCGCCGCGCATCAGCTCGCCCACCAGCTTGCGAAACCGGTTCAGCATGATCTCGAGTTGAATCAGATCGTCCACAACCATTGCATGTAATGGATCGGCGGATTGCGCGAAACGCATTAGGGCCGGGAGCCAGCTCCGAGAGCAATAGAGCGGTGCATCGGAATGATCGGTCCCACGGGTGGAGTGCTAAGTCTTTGAAAACAACAAAAACGAAGATCAAGAATGGGGGATTGTTTGCAATCGGGCCGCTCGCTCAGCGAAACCGCGGCCCGCCCACTGCCTGCTCCTAGTGTGGTGCGTCCGAAGTCGTGAACAGTATCGCGAAACGAAGTGGGGCAGGCGCTTCCGCCTGCCAACTGCCCGCTCCGAAACCGGGGCGCCAATTCGGCGCCAATCCGGAGTTGGCA
>JBEKKO010000078.1:0-25133 GCA_050010695.1 Bryobacteraceae bacterium | reverse complement strand
AGCCGGTCTCGCTCGGCCTGGGTCATCAGTAGTTGTCCTTTGTCCACCCTCCAGGCTCGACCCTGTCAATAGGACATTTCTACTTTGCCCAAATAGGACATTATCATTTTGCCGCGACAGGGCGTCCCGGCCATTTCCCTGGGGCGATCCAAATCGTCCTCTTTCATGCCCGCGAGCACCTCTGGGAGCTGGCCGCTACGCTCTGCCCCAACAACCCCCTACGACAGCAGCGTTGGTCGCCCGTCAGGGAGTGGTCACGCAGAGGTTGGAATACTCCTGCCGGCCCAGGCCCGCCAGAGCCCGCGCGATGTCACTCGGCCCGAGCTTGTGCAAATTATTGCAAGGTATAGGTGGCGCGGGTGGGAGAGGAACGCTCGACGATGAGCGTGGTGTTGCCGATTTTGATGGGGCCGGCGGCAGCGGCGGGGAGCGGGGTGTCCTGCTCGACGGTCAGAGTGGCGCCGGCCAGACGCGCGGTGCGGCGCCAGCCTGGGCCGGTGAACTCCAAGCCGTCCTCGAGCGCGCGCACGGCGACGGGACCGGGCGCGGCGAAGACACCGGCATCGGGGAGAAAATTCGCGTTGCTACGTTTGGCCGTGAACTCCATCCAGCGGCCACCGTCCTCGGTGGAAAACACGGCGCGCGCAAGATCGGTTTCGAGAATCCATTCGGCAGCGCCGTCGCCATCGAGATCGGCGCTCCATACGGCGGTGCGTCCGCGCGGCAGTACCAGAGCGCGCATCGGCAGGTCGGCCTGGCCGGCTCCGGTCACGTGCAAGTGCCAGTTGCGAAGCCCGGCTGCCGCCTCGGTGGCGGACAGGCGCAAGGTGACACGGCGCTCGGCGAACGCACCGATGCTGATCTCGGTTTTGGCGGGGAGGAATTCCAGACCGTCGCCAGCGGCATCCACACGGTAGGTCTCAATGCCGGGCCAGTTGTTGCGGATGGCGATCTCGAGGTCGGTGCCGGCCTTGGGGTCGATGGGCGCGATAGGTGGATCCGGCGTCAACTCGGCGAGTTGGCCGAAGTGGATCTGGATCGCCTCGATCAAGCGGATCGAGAACGGGCGGAACAATTGCAGGCGGGCGCGGCCCATCAAGGTGCCGTCGGCTTCGAGGGCGAGGGTAGCGAAGTCGCCATGCAGGGCATCGGCGGGAACGTCGACCTGATATTCGATTTCGTCGGACGATTTGACCGCGGCCGTCGCGGTGAAGCCATCCGGCAGCCGCAGGCGGGAGCGGGCGGCAACTTTAGCCGAGGAATAATTGGTGGCAATCGCGTTCTTCTGGCCAATGATGAGCCGGCGGGCGTCGGCGAAAAAAGCCGCGGTCTCCGCGACCTCGATGGCGATGCCGATGCGGACCCGGTGGCCGGGCGCGTCGGAACGGGGAATCGGCAGGCGCGCGCGGAGGGCGTGGTCGTCCCAGTCGTAATCCACCGGTGCGCCCGCGGCCAAGAGCGGGCCGACCGGCTTGCGCTCGAGTTGCAAGACGGCTTGTCCGGCTTCGGGCGCGAAGAATTCCATGGCGAGGATGCCGTTCTCATACTCGATGGAGAGCAATTCGGCGGAGGCGTAGACCAAACGCTCGGCGGCGGAGAAGTTGGCGCATTCGCGGCAAAGGCCGTCGGGCGCGAGGGAGACGCTCAGCGGCAGCCACGCGGATTCACCGGCGGGCACCGCGGCGGGAATCGAGATGGTGCGTTTGGAAGCCGGTTCGAAAACCCGCAGCTCATCGCGGAAGGGCCGGCTGGAGCGGTTGACGATGCTGACGGCGGAAGCCCCCGGCGAAACCAACTCGATGGCGGTGACGCCGGCGGGCAGCTTTTCGGAGGGCGGTTGGGGCGCGGCAACGGGCTGCAGGGCGGGGATGGTGGCGCCCCAGTGACGCAAGAGACCGGCTTGGCGGAGCAGCGCAACGGCAGCGGGACGATCGTTGCCACTCAGGCTGACAGCGCCGGACACCAGCGGGGCACCGCCGTCGCCTTTCCAACCGGCCGGGTAGAGCCGATCTTCCACATCGGTCCACAGCACGCTCTGGCCGGCTGCGAGGGCCTGGCGGCTGAGCGCGAGGGCGGCCGGATCGACAGCGGAGATGCGGATGGCGGCGGGCGGTGTGTCGGCATCGATCTCAAGCCCAGCGCCTTCGACCCAGGCCACCGGACCGCCGTGGCTGGCGGTCTGAGTCGCCAGGATGCCGGAGAGCTGCTTCAGCCAGGCGCGGCGAGCACTGGCATCGGCACCCTCCGGGGAGCCCAGATTCCGCCAACCGTCGACGGGCGGGTCAATGCGCACCCAGGCGTTGAGGCCCAGCCGGCGCAAGATTCGGATCAAGCCGTGCAAGTCGCGCCGCGGGCTGGTGCGGCCGGTGAAATCGAAATCGCCGGCGGCGAACTGGTGCCAGTTCCAGGGGATGGAGAATTCCACGCTGCGAATGCCGATGTTTTTCAACCACACCAGCTCGCGCTCCCAGAGCGTGCGCGGGTACAGATAGTAAGGGAATTCGACCGCTTGGAGATACTCGGCCGGGCGGGGATTGGCGGTAGGCGTTGCGGAGGCTGTGAAGTCCACGCAGAGTAGCAGGAGCGCCAGCAAGGCGGAAGCGCCGGGCGCGATAGAGGCCACGCGCACACGAGCGAGCATCAGAACGTCCGCGCCTTGCGCAGGCGGTAATCGTCGCCGGGCATGCGGATCACGGTACACATTTCGAAGAGGCGGGAGCGCGCGCGGGCTCCGATGTGGTCCGACAGTGTTCTGCGGTACTCGGGCGTGCCCAGAGCGGATCGCTGAATGAAAGAACTGCCCGCGTCCGGGTCGGGCAGGTTGGTGGTCGAGATCAGCGCTTTGCGGTGGTTGGAGCGGTGGGTGACGATGGAAGTGACGGTGTCTTCAACCCAATCGGTGACGCGCTGGGCGCCGAGATCGTCGAGCAGCAACACTTCGGTATCGAGGGCGGCGCGGTAGGCCTCGCGGTTGGACGAATTAGAACTGGCATCATAGCCAGCACGGATGCTGTTGAGCAGGGTCTGATAATCCCAGAACAGGCACTCGAAACCCTTTTCGACGATCTTGCGCATAGCGGCCACGGCGAGGTGGGTTTTGCCGGTGCCCGGCTCGCCGACCAGCAGCAGGCCCGGCCGGTTTTCATTGGGAAAGTCGCGAACAAAGTTTTTCACCGCCAGCAAGACGTTGGTCAGTTCGCGGCGCGCGATGGGATTGTCGGGACCGGGCACATTGAAATTCTCGAAGGAGGCATGGCGGTAGAGCGGCGGGATCTGCGCCCGCTCTTCCATGCGGCTGGCGCGGCCCTCATTGCGACAGGGGCACGGCTCGGCGCCGGAGACGTTGGCGCGCTCGACGATGATCCAGCCGGTGCCGCCGCACTTGGCGCAAACAGTTTCCGTGGCCATCGCTCCTATTATCGTCCAGGGCGGCGGGCGTGGGTGCGAGATTGGCAACGGATCGGGAAACAAAAAGAACCCGCCCGCAGGCTGGTGTTGGCAAGCTAAAGCATGCCCCACCTGGATACACTGAAGGTTCGCCGAAAAAAGAAGAATGTGCGGGATTGCGGGATTCACGCGTGTGAGCGGGGTGTGGGACCGGGAGGTGGCCGGGCGCATCATTGAGGCCATACATCACCGGGGGCCGGACCAGCAGGGGGTATACGAAGGCAGCGAAGTCACGCTGTGCGCGGTGCGGCTGAAGATCATCGACCTGGCGGGCGGCGATCAGCCGATCGTGAGCGATGACGGCGGCACGACGATTGTTTTTAACGGTGAAATCTACAACCACCGGGAGATCCGGCGCGAGTTGGAGGGGCTGGGGCACCGGTTTCGATCGCAGTGCGATACGGAGACGGTGCTGCGGGCGTTCATGGAATGGGGCACGGCATGCTTTGCGCGGATGCGCGGGATGTTCGGGGTGGCGCTGTGGTCGGAGGCAAGCAAGCGGCTGGTGCTGGCGCGCGACCGGATGGGGATCAAGCCGCTTTACTACTACCGGGGCGGCGACGATTTGTACTTCGGGAGCGAGCTCAAGGCGATTCTGGAACACGCGCACATTCCGCGGCGGCTGGATGAGCGGGCGCTGGACCGGTTTCTTTCGGTGAACTACGTGCCGGGCGACCGGACGCTGATCGAAGGAATTCGAAAGGTGCCGCCGGGGCACCTGCTGGAATGGAGCCGCGGCAAGTGCAGGTTGGAGCGGTGGTGGGAGCTGCCGCGGGAGGGAACGCGCCACTATTCGCTGGAGACAGCGAAGGAAGAGCTGGACGGGCTGCTGCGCGAATCGGTGCGGGAGCACCTGGTTTCCGACGTGCCGCTGGGAGTGTGGGCCTCGGGCGGAGTGGATTCGTCGACGATTCTGCATTACGCGGCGGAACAGAGCGCAAGCCGGCTGAAGACATTTTCGATTTCGTTTCGCGGGCGGAGTTTCGACGAGAGCCCGTACTTCCGCGAAGTAGCGGAAGTCTACGGAACGGAGCACCACGAATTCGACCTGAATCCGGAGACCGAGCTGGAGAGCACGATTGAAGATTTCGCGTATTACTCGGACGAACCGAGCGCGGATGCGGGCGCACTACCGGTCTGGTTTCTCTCGCGGATGACCCGGCAGCACGTGACGGTTGCGCTATCGGGAGAAGGCGCGGATGAGTTGTTCGGCGGGTATGAAACTTACCAAGCGGACCGGCTGGCGAGGCCGCTGCGGTTGACGCCGAGGTGGCTGCGCCGCTGGGTGCACGGGGCACTGGAGCGATACGTGCCGGTGTCGGACGAGAAGATCGGGTTGGAATACAAGCTGAAGCGCGGGATAGAGGGAAGCTTGCTGGACCCGGACGAGGCGCACTTCTTCTGGAATGGAACGTTTTCGCGCGAACAACTCAAAACGATCCGCCGCAGCGGCGGCGATAATGGACTGGCGGAACTGGCGCGGCGGGTGGCGACAGGCAACGGCGGGGTGGTGGACCGGTATCTGCGGGTGGACCAGAACTACTACCTGCCGGACGACATCCTGTACAAGACGGACCGCATGAGCATGGCGCATTCGCTGGAGGTGCGGCCGCCGATGCTGGACCATCGGATCGTTGAATTCGCGGCGCGTCTACCGGCGCGGTTGAAGATTCGCGGCTGGCGGCAAAAGTACGTGTTGAAGGAACTGATGCGTGGGAAGCTGCCGGATCGGGTGCTCGACCGGAAGAAAGCCGGGTTCGACATACCGACGCACGACTGGTTCCGGCGGCCGCTGCGGCGGCTGCTGATGGACACGCTGACGCCGGAAGCGGTGAAGGCGAGCGGCATTTTTCACGAGCGGGCGATTGAGGCGCTGATTCGCGACCACATGGAGCGGCGCATCAATGTGGGATACCATCTGTGGGGCCTGCTGACGCTATTCCTGTGGATGAAGCGATGGAAAGTGGAGCTTCATCGGGGAACGGCGGCAGAGGCAGCGCTGGCGGGCGAGTAAGGCAGCTCGCGCCGGCACCCGGCATCCCATGCAAGGGCAGGTGTCGAGAAGAGTCTCCGACACGGCACGCACGAGCGCCTGCGTCACGGACGATCCAAATCGTCATCACCAATCCAGGGAAAAATTTCTTTCGTGAGTTTTCAATAAGTTGAGAACTAATTCGGGGCGGGTGCGTGAGAGCCCCGATGATACATTCAAAACGGGAAGAAGGTTGTGCGGCTTCGCGGGTTAATCGCGGAGCCGATTTTTTTTGGGCAGAGACAAATGACCAGCAAGGTGAAGCCCGGCGCTAACAAACTGAAGATCAGCGCTAAAAGAATCTCCAGGCCTTGCAAGGATTGTATCTATTATCAAAAGCTCACAGAGAAGCTCAAGGTTTCGGGAGTGCTCGCGAGGGCCATCGCCAAGTTCGAGGAGAGAATCCGAGAGGCCGATTTCAGCCCCTCGGTAGGGGACTACATCAAGCTCGTACAGATGAGGAAAGAGCTAGAACAGGCAACCGACGAGGCGAAGGAGATCAGAGTGACATGGGTCGAGCCACTGACGTCCGACACCTAGACATTGCCTATGACCCACTGCCCTCCCAGAAATCTTTTCACGACCTGAGAGCGCGTTTTAAGGGATTCTCGGGGCCGATCGGAAGCGGCAAGAGCCAGGCGCTTTGCCAGGAAGCGATCAAGCTAAGTTACTTGAATCCGCGGCGGATGGGATTGCTGGGGGCGCCGACCTACCAGATGTTACGAGACGCGACGCAATCGACGCTGTTCGAGATATTAGACAGCAACCGAATTCCGTACGAGCACAACAAGGCGGAGAACACGGTGCGGATGAAGGACACGGGGTCGCGGATCGTGTTCCGGCCGGTCGACGAGTTCGAACGGCTGCGCGGAACCAACCTTGCTTGGTTCGGGCTGGATGAGCTGACCTACACGCCGGAGGAGGCATGGCTGCGGCTGGAGGGCCGGTTGCGGGACCCGAAGGCGCAGCGGCTGTGCGGTTTCGCAGTGTGGTCGCCGAAGGGTTACGACTGGGTGTACCGGAAGTTTGTGGAGGCACCCAGCAAGGGATACCAGGTGGTGGTGGCGCAGCCATACGAGAACCGGTTTCTGCTGGCGAAAGTGCCGGACTTTTATGACCGGCTGAAAGAGAGCTACGACGAGCGGTTCTTCCGGCAGGAAGCATTGGGCGCGTACCTGAGCCTGAGCGGGGGCACCGTGTACAGCTCGTTTACGCGGGTTGAGAACATGCGGGACCTGGGCCGGGATCAAAGGCTGCCGCTGCAGTGGGCTTTGGATTTCAACGTGGACCCGATGAGTTCGCTGGTGGTGCAGGTGGTAGCCGGCAAGGTGCTGGTGCTGGATGAAATCGTAGTACGAAACGGGACGACGATGGAAGCCTCCGAGGAATTCCTGAAGCGGTATCCGGAGCATTGGGGAGGCGTTCACATTTATGGAGACGCGTCTGGAAACCAGCGGCAGACGACGGGAGCGACGGACTACGAAATGATCCGCGAGTACTTTCAGGCTCACTCGGGAATGGAGCTTCACTACCACGTACCGAGGTCGAACCCGAGCGTGCGGGAACGGGTCAACTTGACAAATGCGAGGTTACGATCGGCGACGGGAGAAGTCGGGTTGCTGGTGGACCCGAGGTGCAAGGAGCTGATCAAGGATCTGGAACAGGTGACTTACAAGGCCGATTCGAATTCGATCGACAAAGAGCGGGACCGAATGAGGACGCATCTATCGGACGCGCTGGGATACCTGTTGTGGCAGGAATGCAGAATGCTTCCCCGAATCGGGGAGCGCCAGGAGCGATTGTTCTAACCATGCAGACGATCAACCGGGAGCATCCGGAATACATCGCGCGAAAGGCGACGTGGAGGCGCTACAAGGACCTGTACTTGGGCGGCGACCTGTTGCGGGCGCGCGCCGCGGAGTACCTGCTTCGGCGGCACAAAGAGCCAGGCGAGGTTTACCAGGAGCGGCTGAACCGGGTGTTTTACCAGAACTACATCGGCTCGATCGTGGACTGGTACGCGGCGACCCTGATGCATCGCGAGCCGGCGCTGATGCTGGACGGAACCGACGCGGGGGCGAAGAGTTTTTACAGCCTGCTGGCGGACGACTGCGACCTGAAGGGGACCAGCCTGAGCGAGTTCTTCCGTAAAGGATTCGTGGAAGCGCTGGTATGCGGCTCGAGCTACCTGGTGGTGGACTTTCCACGCACGACGGGGCCGGCGCTGACGCGGGCGGAAGAAGACGCGGCGGGGACGTCGCGGGCGTACCTGTCGGACTACGGGGCGGACGAGGTCATCAACTGGAACTACGATCCAAACGGCGGGATGGACTGGGCGGTAATCCGAACGTCGTGTCTGCAGCAATCCAAGGTGACTGACGCGAACTGGGAGCAGGAGACGCGCTGGATCTACTACGACCGGGAGAATTTTCAGGTTTACCGGAAAGCGGGCGAGGGGAAGCCGATCGAGAAAATCGACGAGGGGCGGCACGCGCTGGCTTCGCTGGGCCGGGTGCCGCTATTCCAGATGCGGGTGACGGAGGGGCTGTGGCTGATGAACCGGGCCGCGCTGCTGCAACTGGAACACTTCAACAAGTCGAATGCACTGGGATGGGCGCTGACGATGGGGCTGTTCGCGATGCCGGTAGTCTACTCGGAACGGGAGTGGAACCAGATAGTCGGCGAATCCTATTACATCCAACTGGGACCAGAGGACCGTTTTGGGTGGACGGAGCCGGAGGGGAAAGTTTACCAGATCGCGGCGGACAACCTGGTGCAGATGAAGGATGAAATCTACCGGGTGTGTTACCTGAACAACCAGGCGATGGGTGGGGCATCGAGCTCGACCAATCAATCGGCGCTGGGCAAGCAACTGGACTTCGCGACCACCGCCGAGGTGCTGGGCGCCTATGGGACAACGGTGCGGGAGAGCATGAAGCAGGTGCTGTGGGCGGTGGCGAGGGCGCGGCAGGACGAAGTCACGATCGACGTGGCGGGGATGGACGAATTCGACATCGACGATTTCAGCACGGAGTTGGACGACGCGCAGAAGCTGCTGAACCTGGGCATCCATTCGCCCACGCTGACCAAGCAGATCTACAAGCGGCTGGCGAACCAATACCTGGCCAACGCACGGCAGGAAGTGAAGAGCCGGGTGGCGGAAGAAATCGAAGAGGCGGGGGAATAGGTGGCGGAAGGCGCGGGCGGTCTCGATGGGTCGCGCGAGGATAGCGACGCAAGAGCAATCTGCGAAGGAGTTCGGCGAGAGGGGTGTATGGAAGGAATCGACATTCAAGCGGTGGTGCGGCAGGCGATCCAGGAATTTGCAAACAACGAACAGGCCAAGGCCGAGCCGGCGCACAAGGCGGAACTGCAGGAAGAGCGACGGCGGCGGGAGCAACTGGAGCGCCGGGTGAACGAGCTGGTGGAGGAGAACAAACGCAGCCGGCTGGTGGCGGAGGAGGCGGAGCGCGCGTCGGCGGTGCGGGCGGAACTGCAGCGTCTGGGAGTGGCGAAGGTGGAGCTAGCCTTCAAAGCGGTGCAGGACGAGATCGTGCGGAGCGAGGACGGGCGTCTGGTGGCGCGGGGCGAAAGCGGCGAGATGCCGGTGCGCGAGTACCTGGCGGCGTTCGTGAGAGAGAATCCGGAGTTTCTGCCGGCGCGCATTCCCGGGGGAAGCGGAATGGCAGGGATGCTGAAAAGTCCGGCGGGCGGAGGCGAGGCGATCACGATCGACCGAATCCGGCCGGGCATGAGCGCGGAAGACATGCGGCGGGTACGAGAAGAAATCGTGCGCGTGGCGTCGCAGACCTTAAAGGGTCTGTAGTGACAAGTCCGGCCAGCAGGGCCGGCAAGACAAACTAAGGAGAAGGAATGGGAGCAATTACAAATCTTAACGTCGCAAGCGCGATTGTGAAGCTGGTGGCGGCGGACGCTTTGCCGGTGCTGGTGGGAAACCTGGTGATGGGCAACCTGGTGAATCGCGATTACGAACCAGTGCTGGCCAATGCCGGCGACACGGTGAACGTGCTGTTGCCGCCGACGCTGGTAGCCAACAACATCGCGGACGGCAGCACGGTGACGCTGCAGAATCCGCCTCTAACCAGTGCGCCGATTGTGCTGAACACGCACATGGAAGCGACTTTCCAGATACCGGACGTGACAAAGGTGCTGGCAGTGCCGGACCTGCTGAAGATCTACATGCAGCCGGCAGTGGCGGCGATCGCGCAGAGTATCGAAACGAGCCTGCTGAGCCTGTACCCGGGATTCCCGACGACGGTAGGAACCGCGGGATCGCCGCTGACGGAAGCCACGGTGGACGCGGCGGAAACGGCTTTGTTCATGGCCAAGGTACCGCCCAGCGAGCAGAAGTACATTGTGGTGGACTCGGCGGCCTACTCGGCATGGCGGCAGATTCCGCTGTTCGAGGAATTCCAGACGGCGGGCGCGGCCGGGCTGGCGGCATTGATTGACGGGACGATCGGAAAGTACAAAGACTTCTACATTTTCCGTTCGCAATTCGTGCAGAAGACCAGCAGCCCGGCCAACACGCACAACCTGGCGTTCACGCGGGATGCGATGGGCCTGGTGGTTCGCCGTCTGCCGCAACCTCTTCCGGGAACGGGAGCGATTGCGGAGTACGCCGAGCTGGGCAACTTCGGCATGCGGGTGGTGATGAGCTATCAGCCGAATACGCTGGCACAGCAGTTCACGGTGGACGTGCTGTACGGATGCGGGGTGCTGCGCAGTGGATGCGGCGTGCAGGTAAACACCTAACAAAGGCGGAGCCGCGAGGCGGGCCGGCGGCCGGGGTAACCGGGCAGCCGGCCCGCACCGAATGCGAAGGGAGCGGGATGGATCTGAGACTGTACTACCAGAAGATACGAGACACGCAAGCGAAGATCGCCGACCCATTTCCGGTGATGGAGAGCTGCGAAACACCGGACGGGGGCGCCACCGGCAGGCTAACCGAAGTGACGCCAGCTATAGCGGCGAGGTTGATTGTGGAAGGGTCGGCGCGGCTGGCGAGTGACGCGGACGCGGCGGCATTTCGCGAGGCGCGGGCGAAGGCCAAGCAGGCGGCGGACGAAGCGCTGGCGGCGGCCAGGGTGCCGATGACGTTCCTGCCAATGGCGGAATGGAACAGAATCCAGGACGCGGGGAAGCGCGCCAAGAACCAGGCATAAGGGTATGGCACTATTCACGGACGGACCTCCTTCCAGCATCGAACAGCTTGCGGGGCTGGACTCGCAGTTGCCGAGTGTGGCCAGCACGGAGGGGATCGATCTGAGGCGCAAGCTGGAACTGGCCCACGAAGAAATAGGTCTGGACCTGGATGCTTTGCTGAAGAGAATAAGGCCGGCGGATGGTTCGATGTGGGCGGTCGAGAAGCCGAGGCTGGAAAACGTGGTAGTAACAGCGGCACTCAAGCTGTGGTTTGCCTACCGAACGCTGGAGCTGGTATACAGCGATGCGTACAACAGCCAACTGAACGACCGGTACATGGGCAAGCGCGACCAGTTCCAGCAGATGGCTGTCGCGTATCGCGAGCGGTTGCTTGAGGCTGGGGCGGGGATGGCGTCGATGCCGTTGCCGCGGCCCGCAACACCGGTGCTGGCGGCGGCGCCCGGAAGTTTGCCGGACAACATTTACTACGTCACCGCAGCCTGGGTAAACCGGGTGAACGAAGAAGGAGCGAGTGCGATGCCAGCGGCGATTACGACATCGTTCACCTCGTTCACAGCGCAAATCGGGCCGGCGCCAAAGAATGCCACCGGGTGGAACGTATACGTCGGCATGGATCCGGACAGCATGGCGCTGCAGAACAGCGCGCCTCTCGAGGTTGGGGCGGCCTGGGTGCAGCCGGTATGGATCAACGCGACGGGACGCGAGCCGGGTCGTGGACAAGCTCCGAGCTATGTGCAGGCGCTGGGGCGGATTTTACAGAGGGGCTGATGCCGACAACGATAGGAAACACGGTAACGGCCAAGACCGTACAGTTGCTGACGGGGCCCAGCGGCTTGAATCTCCACCTGGAGGCCCTGGCGGTGAGCGGCGCGACAGCGGTAACGCCGCTGGGGACGGCGCAGATTCTCGCCGAGAACGTGGCGATTGAACTGGTAGAGCGGGCGACCGCCGTTCGCTATCCGGCGGTAAACGTGTACTGCGAGAAAATCGTGAACCAACTGGTGGAGAAGTTTCGAACGTTTTCGGGGATCTCCCAGATGGCGATCGAAGTGCGGCACTCGCAGGACCGCTTGGAAGGGTTGCAAGACACAGTGGAGCTATACGCCAGCGCGGTGACGCAGACGCTGGATGCGACGCGCGGAGACTGGGGTGACGGGATGTACTATGCAGGCGGGTATCAGGTAACGTTCGGAGCCGTCAAGAGCGGGGGAATAAACTTCGTGCAGACGGCCAAAGTGACATTCGAGATTGGAGTGAGCATTAACTAAGATGGCTTCTTACATTTCCTCAAACGCAAATCGCTTCTACACGGCGCTGGAAAGCGCGTATGGCAGCGTGGCGGCAATCGCAGCAGGCAACCGGATACCGGCGCTCAAACTGACCGTGCAGCAGCAGCTCGAGGTCACGAACCGGAAAGACAAGACGGGAAGCCGGACGTTTCCCGGCCTGCCAGCGGGCGGGCGGCGCCGCACTTCCTTCGACTTACAGACGTACATGACGAGCTGGCAGGCCGCTGCGGGCGGTCCGGCGTACGGGCCGTTGTTCCAGGCGGCGTTGGGCGCGGCGCCAATGATCTTCAGCGGCGGTGTGGTGGGATCGTACTCGGGAACGACACTGGTTTTTGCGGCGCCTCACGGACTGAACGTAAGCCAGGCGGTCTCCAGCGGGGGCGAGATACGGTTTGTGACGGCGGTGGTGGACGCCAACACAGTGCAGCTCAACGCGCCGCTCACCACGGCGCCAGGGAGCGGAGCCACGATCGGAGCGGCCGTGACCTACCAACCGGCGACGGAGCTGCCGAGCGCCAGCGTGTTCGATTACTGGGATCCGGCGAGCGCGGTACAGAGAATCCTGAGCGGCGCGGCGGTGGATCAGATGGAGATCCAAATCGACGGCGATTTTCACGAGTTTCATTTCAGCGGCGTGGCGCAGGATGTGCTGGACAGCGCAAGCTTCACGGCGGGGCAAGGCAACTTGACAAACTACCCGGTGGAGCCGGCGATCGGCGCATTCGACTATTCGATCGTGCCCGGCAACCTGGGGCAGGCGTGGCTGGGAACCGAACCAGCGCAATTCTTCACGGTGACGGAAGCGTCGGTGGTGCTGAAGAACGGGCTGGACACGCGGTCACGGGAATTTGGTTTCAGCCTTCCGCAAGCGATCGCACCGGGACAAAGAACCGTGCAGGCGTCAATCGGACTCTACAGCCAGACCGACAACGCGACACCGGCGTTGTACCAGGCGGCGCGGGAGCAGACGCCGATCAGCGTGATGTTCCAACTGGGCCAGACCCAGGGCCAGGTGATGGGCGTGTACCTGCAGAGCGTGATTCCAGAGGTTCCGCAGTTTGACGACAGCGCGAACAGGCTGCAATGGGTGTTCAAGCCGTCGCGTGCGCAGGGGACGGTGGACAACGAAATCGCGGTTGCGTTTGGATAGGCATGACATACGAGAGCGTGAAGGACTGGGAGTCGAAGATAGCGCCGGGGGTCAGGTACCGCATCGCGCGAATGTCTTTTGCGCGGCGGGTGGAACTGATGCGGCAGGTTCGGGAACTGGCGCGGCGCATGGAGTTTCTGGAGGCTGGCCAGGCGCCGGGGGAAAAAATGGACTCGGCGCTGGTTAAGGCCGAGGTCGACCGGCTGTACCTGATATGGGGCCTGGTAGGGGTTTCGGGCCTGGAATTGGATGGGGCCGCGGCAACTCCGGCAGGGTTGGCGGAAAGCGGACCGGAAGACCTGTTCCGGGAAGCGCTGGCGGCGGTCAAGGCCGAGACAGGACTGAGCGGGGCAGAACGAAAAAACTGATTGTCGCCTTCCATTTTCAATTTTCCAACCAGGCTGGGTGGAGGTGCGACGTTTGCCGGAAGTCCGGCCTGGAGGCGAAACGCAGGTGCGGCTGGCTGCCGGCGGCGCGCGACCAGGGAGGGCCACCGGTGTGGGCGCGAAGAGAGGCGATCCTGGGGACATGTCCCAGGTCGGCGATTACCGCGGAGAGCCAAACGACGGTGGAGGAGTTCTTCATTCGAAGGCGGCTGGGCCTGATGGACGAAGAGCATCTCACGGCGCGACAGGTAGAAGCGTTCGCCATTCTGGAAAAGGTACTCGCGGCGGAAATCAAATATGAGCAACACGACGCAAGAGCAGCTTCTTAGATTCTTCGCGGAGGCCGCCGGAACGGATTCGGGGACGCCGGCCGCAAGTCAGATCGCCGAACCGATCGGGGGCGCGTCGGCGGACGCCGCGTCGGGCACGAGCGACGCCGCATCCGGCCAGAGTTATGCAGCGACTACGGTGGGCACAAGCACCGGTGCGGAGAGCGCGGCCCCAAGCACGGGCGGGACTGGGAGCACGATCGAATCGGCGCTGACGACGTTTCTGGAAGGTGGGCTCGGGATCGTCCCGCTGGTTACCGGCCTGATAGACCTGTTCGGCGGAGGCAGCTCGGCTCCCCCCGATCTCGAGAAGTACCAAAAGCCCTCTTCCATCGACTTTATGAGCGCGGATACGCCGAACGGACTGGTGGCGGCGAACTACGACCAACTGGGGATGCCTCGGCTGGCGGACACGGCGCAGCCGACCTCGACCGCGCCAGGTTCCTCCGGAGTCAGCGCCTCTTCGGCGGCGGAATCCGACCAGTTGGGGATGCCTCGGCTGGCGGACACGGCGCTGCCGACTTCGACCGCAGCGGGTTCCTCGGGAGCCAGCGGATCCTCGGCGGCGAATTACGACCAGTTGGGGATGCCTCGGCTGGCGGACGCGGTGCTGCCGACCTCCACCGCAGCGGGTTCCTCGGGAGCCAGCGGATCCTCGGCGGCGAATTACGACCAGTTGGGGATGCCACGGCTGAACGATACGGCGCTGCCGATTTCGGCACCAGCGGGTCCGTTGGGCGCCGGCGGATCTTCGGCGGCGAACTACGGCCAGTTGGGGATGCCACAACTGGCCGACACGGCACTGCCAAGCTCGACCGCCGCGAGTTTCTCGAGGGGCAGCGGCTCTTCGGCTGCGGACTACGACCAGTTGGGGATGCCACAACTGGCCGATACGGCGCTGCAGACCTCGCCAGCAGCGAGTTCCTCCGGAGCCAGGGGCTCTTCGGCGGCGGCTTATGGGAGCGGCGCCGGGCAAGGCGGAACGGCGGCGCCGCAGGTGACGGTGAACATACAGGCGATGGATGCGCAATCCATTCTGGACCGCAGCGGTGACATCGCGCAGGCAGTACGCAGCGCGATGTTGAACATGAGTGCGATCAACGACGTGATCAGCGATCTGTGATATGGCTTCATTTCCAACCCTCAAAACCAGCGCCGTCGCCCAGTATCCGGCCTCCAAACTAGTCACGTTCCAGAACCAGGTGGTGCGGTTTGTGGATGGCAGCGAGCAGCGATACCGGGATTGCGCCGGACCGCTACACCAGTGGGTGATCCGCCTGAACGAGCTCGACGAGACGGAAATGGCGGCGCTGGAGCAATTTCTGGCATCAAACCAGGGCAGCTTCGGCAGCTTTTTCTTCACGGACCCATGGAGTAACCAGACTTATACCAATTGCAGTTTCGCCGATGATGTCATAGGTCTGACTTCGGTAGAAGAAATGCACGGTCAGACCTCGGTTACGGTGAGGGAAAACCGGGGGTAACTACGAATATCTATCCACAGTTATTAACCGGGGCAACGAGCCAGTTTCCGATTGTGAAGCAACGGAGACCGAGGACTGTTGTGAACGTGGCGGCAGACGGGAGCTCGATCAAGATGGCGGACCCGGCCGGCGCAACGGTTGAATGGCAACTGCAGTACGCCAATCTCAGCGACACGGAACTGGCTGCGCTGCAGCAATTCTTCACGGCAATGGAAGGATCACTGAACAGCTTCACGTTCCTCGACCCGGCGGCGAATCTGCTCGCCTGGAGCGAGGATCTGACGAACGCGGTCTGGGCGTCGGCGCCGTTTCTTACTCTATCGGGCAACGTGGCGGACCCGCTGGGCGGCAGCAGCGCATGGCAACTGGCCAACTCCGGAGAGGGAGCGCAGGCGCTGACGCAGACGCTGAACACGCCGGCCAGCTATACGTACTGCTTCAGCGTATATGCGTTCAGCAGCCAGCCAGCGGCGATCCAGTTGAAGCTCGGAAGCAACTCGGCGCAGGCCGCGCTGAACTCCCGGTGGAGCCGAATTCACATCGCCGGTACGGGCGACGCAATGGCAAGCTCGGTCGAATTCGGAATCGAACTGCCAGCGGGCGCCACGGTGAGCGTGTTCGGACCGCAAGTGGAAGCGCAGTCGGTCGAGTCTGCGTACAAAACCGGAACGACGGGCGGCGTTTATGAAACTGCGCGTTTCCGCGACGACTCGTTCAAATTGACGTCCACCGACGTAAACCACCACTCCGCAACGGTGAACATATTCTATGCAAACAGTCTCTGAGTTGAAGGCGGGTGCGATCACCGATACGCCGCTGGTGATATTCGACTGTGTCCTGCCGAACGGAGACGTCGAACACTGGTGCACGCACGGAATCACAGTCGGAGGCACGTCTTACGCCGCCCGCCTTTTGCAGCACAGCGCGTTCGATATTCAAACTGCCTCGGACCAGGGTGTCGACGGGAGTCCGACGATCACACTGCTGCTGGCCAACGCGGACTCATACTTCTCAGAGATCGAACGCAGCACGGGTTTCCGGGGCGCACAGATCACGGTCAGCTTCGTGTTTTACGATTTGCGCAACCACGCTCCTCTGACTGACGCAGTAGTTGTGTTTCAGGGGATCTGTAACCCTCCGGACCAAATCAAAGAAGCGACGTTTCGTGTTACGGCAACCAACCAGATGAGCCTGCAGCGAGTGTTTCTGCCCGAAATACGGATTCAGCGCTGGTGCCCCTGGACATTCCCGTCAACGCCCGCTCAACAGCGGGAAGCCATCGACGGAGGCACCGAGGGCAGGTATTCCCTATACTACCCGTGCGGTTACTCCGCCGGCCTTTCGGGAGGTTGCGGGAACCTGAATAACGGCGTGCCGTTCACGTCGTGCGGATACACTGCGACAGACTGCCAGGCCCGCGGAATGTTCACGCGGTTTGCGGGAATCGAATACATTCCGCCGGTGATCTCGGTGCGAGGCTACGGTAAGGCATGGACAAGTTCCGCCGTGGCGGTGAACCAAGCGCGTTACAACGACTATGTTCCGATGGCGTACGGCACAGCCTGGTACTATCCGCCGGTCGTATTCGCACGCAACGACGGGAACCTGACGCGGATGGAGGTGCTGCTAGGCATCGGCCAGATTCAAGGCGTGCTGACCGTCCTGGTGAACGGTTATCAGATACCGCTTGGCGTAAACGGTCAAAACATGACCGGCACCGGATGGTACAACATCCCAACACTGGGGACTCGAAATGGCACATTCGATCTGAATTTTCCGAACTCCAGCGGGCAGCCCGCTGGAGATCCCTATGGTGGCATGGCTTACCTGTCGGTGGTAGTGCCGAATCAAGTCAGCGACGGGAACTCATTGCCTTCGGTGCAGGTGCTGATTCAAGGACTGATTGTCCCGACCTATGACGCCCAAGGAAACCAGCTAAGCCAGGAATTCAGCAGTAACCCCGTTTGGATCTTACACGACATACTGCGGCGCAGCGGGTGGCAAGCTTCCGAGATCGATTATTCGACCCTGGCACCAGCGGCGGCGTACTGCGACGAGCCAATTAACTCAACGGATCTTAACGGTAACCCGATCAGCATCCCCCGATTCCGATGCAACCTGGTACTGCAGAACAGGCGCAGCGCCGGCGATGTGATTCGGGGAATTCGCAATGCGTCACGGCTCTACCTGACTTACGGTTCCGGGGGCGTCCTGCAGATCAATGTCGAGAATTCGATGGCGCTGCAGCAGCCGACACAGAACTCCTGGTCGAACAGCACCGAATCACTAAACGGAGGATGGCCGGCCTATGAGTTCGGCGACGGAAGCACGGGCGTGTCGGGAATCCTGCGGAAATCGACGGGAGAGCCGAGTGTGGTGGTTTTGTCGCGCAGCATTGCGGACACACCGAACTCGCTGAGCATAGACTATCAAGACGAACTGAACAGCTACCAGCAGGACAGTTACACAGTTGTAGAGCCGGACGATGTAACCCTGACAGGCCAACAAGTGACGGCTACGCTGATGGCAATTGGATTACCTAATTACGATCAGGCAGCCAGGATCCTCAAATTCAGTCTGGATAAGTCGCTGTGGGGTAATACCTATATTCAGATCGAGACCAGCATCATGGCGTTCGGGATCCGGCCCGGGGACCTGATCACGGTCACCTATCAAAAAGAAGGTTTCACCCGCCAGGCATTTCGCGTGTTGAAGATATCTCCGGCGACTAACTACCGGACGGCAGTGGTCACGGCACAGATTCACGACGATGCGTGGTACCTGGACTCAAACGGGCAAGACAGCTCGGCGGCGGGGACAAACCAACAGGCAACCGCGAGCAGCGGACTCCCGCGGCCGCTACTGGGAAGTGTGGTGGACGCGAACGGACTAGTCGAGTTTGGCATTGCAGAGACGGACACGACAAACAGCGACGGGACGATCCAGGCAAGCCTGACGGCGAGCTTTGTCGCACCAGGGGCGACCACGGCGGGCGGGCCTGGCGTGCCACTGGTCAGCCTGGTTGCGACGATTGGAACGGGCGGTACGCTGGCGGCAAACCAGGTTCTGTACTATGCGGTTTCCGGCGTGGACGCGGCCGGAAACGAAGGCGCACTTTCGTTTATCGTGACGGCGGTGATTGCGAGCGACGGGTCTTCAATGACGCTAACGGGGCTCAGCTTCACTCCGGGCACCAGCACGTTTAATGTTTACCGCGGGACGACGCCGGCCGAGTTGCTGCGGATCGCTTCGAGCCAGGCGATTGGAACGAGCTTCACCGATTCCGGCGCGCAACCGCAACTGATCGCCCCGCCGGATGCGAACTTCGACCATGCCAATTTCTACTGGCGTATGGAGTTCCAGCCAGAGATGGCGGCCAGCATCTTCTCGCCGAGGACGGTGGGAAATGGGAACCTGCAGATGAGCCTAAACGGCTATCAGGGCATGACGGCGCGGGTGACGCGAGGGACCGGCACTGGGCAGGAGGCATCGATTGCAAGCAACGATGCGACGACACTCACGCTTTCGAACGCGTGGGTGGTGACTCCGGACGCCACAAGCTACTTCGTCGTGGCTGAATCGGGCTGGCACTTTGGGGCAATGACTAAGAGCAGCCCGGTGAGCTTGGTTGTCCCCAATCAAGGCGGCGAAACGGTTCATGTGACGGGGCGGTCGGCGAACGCGGTCAATGTGGAGTGCCCGCCGCTGCTATCGACGGTGACGCGGTGGCAGATTGGGGGAAGCGGATTCAGCGACAGCGCCGCGCCGCCAACTCCGTTTTTTGGCTTGGGCGCCGGAAAGAGCGGCGGGACGTTGGACTTGAGCGGGGTGTCCTTCAGTAGCCTAACCGACACAGAGACGATTTCAGCCGCGACGCTAACGGTTTACTACTGGGACGAACTACAAGGCGCCACCAGCTTCGCGCTTGCCAACGCCATAGGGACTGGCGACACGACCTTGACGCTGAATGCTCCGGGACCGGCGCAGGCTGGCAGCATTTTGCAGATCGACAGCGAGGTGCTCGGAGTCACGGCTGTCAGCGAGGGCGGAGTGCAATACACAATCCAGAGGGGCGTGCAGAGCAGTCCGGCCGGCGTGCACGCCGCGCAGACAGCGGTTTATCACCTAGCAGGTCTGACGGCAACCGCCGGGTTTCCGCAAGGATTCTTCGGCAGCCCTTACAGCGGCACCTGGGGCTTCCCCATACCGCTTCCGGACGTCCGGGTGGCGAGCGCGCAACTGTTCGTTACCAACCAAAAAGGAAACAGCCCGACGGCGAGCGCATGTCTGACGCACACGGTCGATAGCGGCCTGCGGACGCTCTCCGGCGGCCAGTACTCGATTCAAGTGGAGGGGTACCTGTCAGTAGACCAATCAGCGTCTCCGGCCCTGGTGGTGGAGGCGGCGCACTCGGTCGGGGACATTTACGCGGTGCTCGGCGCAGCGGCGGACGCGACAGTGCAGCTTCAACTCAACATCAACGGGTCGGCTTACTGCCAGTTGGTGTTTCAGGCAAACGAGACTATTTCCAACGACGTCAGCGGGCAAGGTCTGCCGCCATTGGCGGCGGGCGATCAGATCACCCTGGCCGTTCAAACCGTCGGGCAGACCTATCCAGGCGCGGACCTCACCGTAATCATTCGACTTTGATGGGAGACACACTGTCCAAACTGCAACCCGACCGCGATCTTCAGTGCTACTTTTTTGAGCCATCGGCGATTGCGGCGTTGAGTGAGACCAGCGCGGCTGGGTTCACGGTCTCCGGTTGCTGGCGGAGCCAGTTCGATTGGGCGGTACTCGAATGGAACCGGGACAATGTCTTCGAATACCCTGCTTTACGCAATCTTCCCGACGGGGACCTGAGCGGATTGCAGCTATCTTACCAGGAAGTTCGCACTAACTGCATCGGTTTCGATTCTGCGTGGTACCCGACGGAACCCTGGCCCTATCTCAGGATCTGGGCAGATACCGACGGAGGGGAACAGATCTACGAGATCCCTCTATTGCAATACGCGACGCCTCTATCGAGCGCCGTTCCCGCCACTACCCAGTTCCAATTGCAGGGCGCGCCAACAACCGGAGACTACATCGAGCTGGCTTGGCTGGACCAGCACTATAATTACCAGTTTCTTTCCGGGGATTCGCTGAGCAGCGCGGCAGGAGCCTTGGCCGGCATTATCACCGCGAATCAGCAGACCGGATTAGTGAGCGCTACGGCAGGCGACTCGACAATTACGCTCACCTATCTAGGCGTGCCGGGATCAAACGGAAACTGGATCGGCGTCTATGGAACCGTGCACGGTGCCGGCACGGAATCCTGGGCAGCGGCGTCGGCCCTGTTCCAGGGTGGCGTATCGCCCACCGCCTGGCAAGTGGATCTGAACTTTGCAAGTCTAACGGATTTGAACGGCGTCTCAATCCCCGCCGCAAATGTAACGAACGTCCGGAAGTTGCGATGGACCTGGGCGGCGGACATGCAGGCGGCGGATTTCCAGCGAAGCGAGTTTTCCGTGGTCCTGTCGAACTGGACCGTCACAGGGACCGGCCAGCAGTACCAAGTGGCGGGGCCCGGCAGCCGTCGGATCGAAAATGATTCCAAGACGCTTACCTACACCGGCACTTGGGTTTCCGAGATAGGAAACTATTCGGGCGGGTCCATACAGTCGACGACAGCGCCCGGCTCTGCTGTCGAATGCTCCTATGTCTCGGCGTTTGTCCACACCTTGTACCTGGGTACGCGGGCACTGGCGGGCGGTGGACAAGTGACCGTGCAAGTAGACAGCGGCACGCCGACCGCGATCAGTTTGGCGCTTAACGGCGAAGATGTGCTGATGCGAGTGTCGCTGGGACAGCAAACGTCGTCCGTCGAACATAACGTCACGATTACCCATTCCGGAGCGGCGGGCACCTCCGTTTACTTCGACTTTCTTGAAATCGCCGTTCCAACAAGCAATCTGCCGACGTTCAGCGCGATGCCGACGACAGCGGCGGCGACGGACTGGGATACTAACCACTCTCTGGCGCTTGCTCCCGAACGGACGGCATGGTTGGTCGACACTCTAGGGTTGCGCGGCCGATTGAATCACTATGCCGGAGCGCTATTGTTTTATGAGCTGGTTTGCCAGGGCAATCAGTACGCATCCGCGACGATTACCTTCGCCGGGCAGCCGGAGTTCGGTGGGCAGACCGAAATCGAGCTGGACGGTACGCCGCTGCAGCACTGGAACCTGATTGGCGACACGGCCGAGAGCATGGCCACCTGTTTCGAACTGTTGATCAACGCAGGTTCGACCGAGGTATGGGCCCAAGCCACCGGAGCCAGCCTCACGATCACTTCGCGGCTTTCTGGCTCAGCGGGCAACAGCATCGCTCTGAGCGTCACTACCAACAGCACGCAGTTTACAGCCAGCGTGACGGCGAGCGCGCTTTCCGGCGGCCAAGATGGAACGTGGCTGACGGATCTAACCGTTGTGCCGCGGATGAACCGGGCGGCACGGGACTGGAGTTCCAGTTATTTCAAGGCTCTGAACAGTTACGGCATCGGCGTCACCGCATCGTTCAGCATGGAACTTGGCAACGGTGACCCGAGCTCTGGCGCGGCAATTGCCCAACGCTATCCGGACGGCACTGCGTGCACGGTGAACACACCGGCCCTCCAGACCAACTTCGGGCCAGAAAGCACATCATTCTGGCAGCAGGCGTATCTCGACATGGCGCAGGTCATGGTAAGCGCCGGTATTACTCCGTATCTGCAATTCGGCGAGGTTCAGTGGTGGTACATGGCGGCGCACGGCGGCATGCCGTTTTATGACGCCCACACCACGTCGGCCTTTCAGGCAGCCTATGGGCAGCCGATGGCGGCAATTCCGAGCCAAAATGCCGACCCGGCGAGTTATCCAAACGAGTGTGTCTTTCTGCCGGCGCTGATTGGCCAGTTCACGCAGACGATCATGACCTTTGTCCGCCAGTCGGCGCCAAACGCGAAGTTTGAAGTGCTGTACCCGCCGGATGTCAATAACACACCGCTTAACAGACTGATCAACTACCCCACAACCTACTGGACGCCGGCTAACCTGGCTTGTCTTAAGACCGAGAATTTCACTTATACCGGCGACCGCAATCTGGACCTGGCGCGCCAGTCGATCCAGTTGCCGGAGGTTCTTGGCTTCCCGCCGTCGCAGAGCAGCCACCTGGTGGGTGTCAGCAATTACACCACACCGTGGATCAGGGAATGGAATCTGGCACGGGCGGCAGGCATGGAATCCGTAGTGCTGTTTGCGCTCGATCAGTTGTGCCTGATCGGTTACTCCCTGCCGGTCAGTACGAGACTTACCCGAGCGAGATTTCTGAGCCGTTAGTTATTGTGCCGGCTGGCGAGCGGCTACCGCTGGTTGGATTTCAGAATCTTTTTGCGCAGACGAATGGACGCCGGAGTCACCTCGACTAACTCATCGTCGCGGATAAACTCGATGGCTTGTTCCAGGTTCAGGATGCGCGGCGGCACCAGGCGAATGGCCTCATCGGCGGTAGAGGCGCGCATGTTCGTGAGCTTCTTCTCCTTGACGATATTGACATCCAAATCCTTCTCACGCGCATTCTCACCGATCACCATGCCCTCGTAGACCTCGGCGCCGGGGGCAATGAAAATCTCGCCCCGCTCCTGCAAATTGAAGATGGCGTGACCGGTAGCTCTGCCGGGCCGGTCCGCCACCAGCGACCCGGTGGGCCGCGTCGGAATATCGCCCTGCCATTCGATGTAACCGTGGAAGAGCGAATTCATGATGGCGGTGCCGCGCGTGTCGGTGAGGATCTCGCTGCGCAGGCCGATGAGACCGCGCGAAGGGATGTGGAACTCCAGGCGCACGCGGCCCGAGCCATGGTTCACCATCTTGACCATCTTGCCCTTGCGCGCGCCCAATTTCTCAATCACCACTCCCAGGAACCTCTCCGGACAGTCGATAACCAGAAGTTCGACCGGCTCTTCGATCTTGCCGTGGACCGTGCGGGTGATGATTTCAGGCTTGCCCACGGCCAGCTCATGACCCTCGCGGCGCATCATCTCGACCAGAATGGCCAGTTGTAGCTCGCCGCGACCCATCACTTTGAACGTATCGTGTCCCAGTTCCTCGACCCGGATGGAAACGTTGGTGAGCAGCTCTTTGTCGAGCCGCTCGCGCAGGTTGCGTGACGTCACCCATTGTCCATCGCGGCCGGCGAAGGGCGACGTATTGATGGTGAACGCCATGGCGATGGTCGGCTCGTCGATCGCGACATGCGGCAGCGGCATGGGGGTCTCGACGCTGGTGACGGTCTCGCCGATGGTAATGCCTTCCACGCCCGCGATGGCGAGGATGTCGCCCGGCCGGCCCACCGTTTCGTCCACCCGCTTCAGCCCCTCGAATGAATAGAGCTTGGTAATCCTGGTGGTCTGGAGCGATCCATCGCGCTTGGCGACAGCCACCGTGTCGCCGTAATTCAGTGTGCCGTGAAAGACGCGGCCGATCGCCAGCCGGCCCAGGTAGTCGCTGTAATCCAAATTCGCCACCAACATCTGCAGCACCTCATCGGGCTCGCCCACGGGCGGTGGGATGTAAGTCAGGATGGCATCGAACAAGGGGCGCAGGTCGGTGGAAGGATCGTCAAGCGACTCTTTAGCCACGCCGGTTTTGGAGATGGCATAGAGAACCTTGAAATCGAGCTGGTCCACGGTGGCATCGAGGTCGATGAACAGGTCGTAGATCTCGTTGAGCACGTCCTGGCAGCGCGCGTCGGGGCGGTCGATTTTGTTGATCACCACAATCGGCGGCAGATGGGCTTCGAGCGCCTTCGAAAGCACGTAGCGCGTCTGCGGCAGCGGTCCTTCGCTTGCATCGACCAACAGCATCACGCCATCGACGATCTTGAGCGCGCGCTCCACCTCGCCGCCGAAATCGCTGTGGCCGGGCGTATCGACGATATTGATCTTCACGCCGTGGTAGCGCACGCCGGTGATGTTGCTGAGGATGGTGATGCCGCGCTCGCGTTCGAGATCGTTGGAGTCCATGATGCGCTCGACGGTCTGCTCGTTATCGCGGAAGATGCCGCTCTGGTGAAGCATGGCATCGACCAGCGTGGTTTTCCCGTGATCGACGTGGGCGATGATGGCGACATTGCGGATGGCTGTATTGCTGATCTTCATCGATTGATTTCGGTTGGAAGAGTTTCGGGCGCCGCCGGTGGCGGGCCGCGAACTTTCAGTTTAGCATTGTGGCCCCCGCGCGCGATGGATTTGTCATGATAGGGCCATGCGAGTTCGTGAATTGGCCGAGTGGCTGAGCGCCACATTTGAAGGCGACGGCGAGAAGGAACTGACGGGCGCGGGAGCGATTGAATCGGCCGGCGTGTCGGAACTGGCGTTTGTGGGCGGGCGGAAAGCCGCGGCGCAGGCCGAAAGCTCGCCGGCGGGATGTCTGCTGGTGCCGCTCGATTGGCCGAGCCCGTGTTACCGCACCGTGATCCGTGCGCCAGAACCGCGTACGGCGTTCGCGCGTGCGATGAGCCGCTTCTATCCCACGGCGGAAATCAAGCCCGGCATCCATCCCACGGCGGTGGTGGGCGCCGATGTCGAACTGGGCGCGCTGGCTTTCGTGGGGCCGCACGCGGTGGTGGGCGATGGAACGCGCGCGGGCGTGGCCGTGAGCATCGGTGCGGGCTGCGGGGGGGGGCGGCGGGCGGGGGTTTGGGCCCCGGGGCCACGCCCCACCCACCCCCCGGGGCCCCCCCCCCCCCCCCCCCCCGCCCACGGGCCCCCCCCCGCCGGGGGGGGCCCCCCCCCCCCCCCGCGGGCCCC
>JBEKKO010000077.1:0-25269 GCA_050010695.1 Bryobacteraceae bacterium | reverse complement strand
CCAGCCGGTCTCGCTCGGCCTGGGTCATCAGTAGTTGTCCTTTGTCCACCCTCCAGGCTCGACCCTGTCAATAGGACATTTCTACTTTGCCCAAATAGGACATTATCATTTTGCCGCGACAAGGGCGAGGGAAGGACCGGCAAAAAGTGCCTGCCGGGTATAGAATATGCGCAGCGGGAGAGACTTGAGACCTTTGGTTTCAGCACTGGAAAGGTTGGACCCGCGATTGCTGTGAGGTTCCACGATCGGACGCCCACTGTGCCGGGCGGCCGATCGGAGGTCGCCCAGGGTGCAATGGCCCTTGTGCCCTGGGCGAAACAAACCCGAGTCGTGCGTGTTTCTTCTTAGGCAGGGCGCCCTGACGCGCCGGGTTCGCGCGGGTTGGAACGTTGGAGGTTTGACGTGGACCGTATTCGAAGCCAGGAACGCCGGAAGTGCCAGCGCTATTTGTTGGCCTTCCCGATCCGCTACCGGGTCACGCCGCGACACGCACCTTCGCTGACCGGCGGAGGAACGACGTGCGACATCAGCCCGATCGGTCTCAGCTTTCTGTGCGATGAGGCGCTGCCGGTAGGCTCGCACATCGAAATGGTGGCGCAATGGCCGGTGAAATCCACCGGGCGCTGCCCACTGGACTTGAAGATGACGGGATTCGTGATCCGCAGCAGCCAGGATGGCGCGGCGGTGTGCGTAACGTCACACAAGCTCTGCGCCGATAATGAGGCGTCGCTGCCGTACCGCGCCGGCGCATAAGCTGAGTAGGACAGACCATCGCCTTTCGTGGTCTGTCAGGCCTCGGTCTGGAGGGCACCTTGACAGACGACACAAACTGATCGTCTGTCACACGTATTAGGTTAAAATTAAGGGTAATGCGAGTCTGTCTGTGGGCTGCGGTGCTGGCTGGAGCGGTGCTGTGGGCGGCCGACGCACCCGGCGGTGCGACGGTGCGCGGAAAGCTGGTCTTGCACGCGGGGGCGCCCGCGGCGGTCGAGACCGGGGACCATAAGCGCATCACTCTGGAGGGTGACGAGTCGACGAGCAAAGTGCTCGCTGATCAGCGGCTTAACGGCTTTGAAGTGGAAGCCCGCGGCCGTTTCACGGCGCCGGATCATTTCCTGATCGATCCGTTTCATACCCGCGGATTGATGGCGCGCAAGGACGGCAAACTCAAACTCATCACTTATTACTGCGAGGTCTGCGACATTCGCAGCAACTTACCGGGACCGTGCGTTTGTTGCCAACGCGAAACCACGCTGGAGTTGCGCGACCCCGATCAGCGCTGACAACACTCCGGCACTCCCTGGTTTACAATTGCAACCGGCGGGACACTGTGAGTTTTGTCCTGTATAATCCGGTACCTTCGTAGTACAAAATTGCGAAATTGGGACTGTATCGAGAATGCCTCTAAGTGCGATAAGTAACTTGTAGATATTGCCACTATGAGCTATCGACACTTTTCACTCAGGTGCGGATGTGGGGCCGAGCCGTCCCGGATCGATGAAGTGGGGGTCACCGACGAACGGGAACTGGTCATCCATTGGTGGTGCGAGGAATGTCGGAAAACGGTGTATGCGAGCAAGTCGCTGTCCGACTGCTGGCGCGAGTGCCCGCGCCCGGAAGAGTCTGCCGACTTCGACGAACGTTTCCTCGAAAGCATCCGGGTTAGGCTGCCGGAGTAGGGGCCGGCGGCAGGGCGGCGCGAAGCTGGCACGCGTGGGGAAGCCGAAAAACAACATGCCCGCAAGCGGGCGTTGGTACGCTGAAGCATGCCCTACCTCAACGGAAGTTCTCGGTCAGGACGAGAGTCGTCTGAGCATGGTCCACGGTTGAGTAAAGGACGTACCGGCCGTCAGGGGACACGGAGAAGTTGGAAGCGGAGGAGGGGTCCGCGACTGGCAGGCGAAGCAGTTCCCTGCTCTTCTTGGTTTGGAAATCGTAAAACCTGAGGGCCACGGTGCGCTCCTCGCGGTCGAGCTCCAGATAGTACAATCCCGCGGCTGCGGTCTGAAAGGCGGTCCAGCGGGCGTCACGGTCCGGCACGATCACCTCTTCTTGGGCATCGCCCGAGGTGAGGACTCGCCAGATGGACCGTTCCCGGCGGAAATACACGTACTTGCCGTCGGCCGATTCTTCCGGTTCGCCGTCGCTCCAGTTGTTGGTGAGTTTCTGCTGCTGTTGGCCATCGGCGCGGGCCTTCCAGATGGCCCCCGACGAAAAGTAAATCGACTGTCCATCACGCGACCAGGAGACTTGATGGCCACCCAGGGGCAGCGGAATGCGCGCAGGGTCGGTGCGCCCATCGGTGGCCACTCGCTCCACATTGAGGTCGCCATTGCCGCGGTCCATGAAAAGAATCGACCGGCCGTCGGGTGACCAGCGGAGCCATCTGAGCTGGAAGGCTTTCAGATGGGTGATGGGGGCGCGGTGGTTGCCGTCGGCGTCACCCACCCAGATCTCGTCAGTGCCGGTGTGGGTGGAAACGTTGGCAATCTTCTTTCCATCCGGAGCCCAGCGCGGCGCAGATTCGCGGCCGTCGGAACGGATCAGGAGGTGCGCGCTCGAGGCCGGATCGGAGGCGGTGAGATCGACGCGCCAGATGGCGTCGAGCGAGGGCGTTTCGGTAAATGCCAGGCGGCGCCCGGCTGGTGCGACGGCGGGAAAGCCCGGATTCCGGCCGCCGGCCAACACATTGCGAGGGCTCCCGCCGGAGGCATCGACGCGCCAGAGTTTCTCTCCGGCGACGCGACTGGCCGCATAGATCAAATCCCGGCCATCGGCCGACCAGGCGATGCCGTGAATGGAAGTGTTCTCGAAGGTGAGGCGGCGCAGGTTGTTGCCCGACAAATCGGAAAGGAAAATATCGCCGCCATTGGCATCGTCGCCATCGCCCTCGTGTTCGGACCTGTCGGGGGACTGCCGCACGAACGCGAGCGTAGCGGCATCGGGCGAAATCGCGGGGGAGTTGTCGCCGTGCGAGGCCGCGGGCGGCTGGGTGATGCGGCGCGGCGCGCCACCGGCGGTTGGCACGACGGCGATGAACGGCGGCTGCGATTCCGCCCACTGAACGACGTAGAGCGACTGGCCATCGCGGGTCCAGCAAACGGCGGACTGCGGGCCGGGTACCGGTTTGGGAATCGGAAAGTCAGCCACCGGGCGGGGCTCGCCGCCGGCGGCGGGGACGACCATGTAGCGCGCGCGATCCTCGTCCACGCGCAAAAACGCGATGCTGGCGCCATCCGGCGACCAGGCCGGACCGAGATCGCTGACCAGCCCGCCGGTCAATTGCGCCGCTGCGCCACCGGCCACGGATCGCACGCGGATGTGGTACGGACCGTTCCCGCCGGCCTCGCGCGCGCTGAACGCCAACCGCTGGCCATCGGGCGAGAACGCGGGCGCTGCCTCAGCCCAGCCTTCGTGAGGAAGCGCTACGCGTTTGGGCTCCGAGGAAGGGCCTGTAACCAGGCGGCTCAAGAGGCTTACTCCGCCGCCGACGAGGCACAAACCAAGGATCAGCACGACGGCCGGACGGCGGAAGAATGCAGGGGAAGACATAATGTTCGTATTATCGCCCTTCCCCATAAGGACGGCCCTGGCGGGAAGGTATTACGGGTTCGCGTGGTGGATTAGGAGCTGGCAGGCGAAAGCGCCTGCCCCACTGTCTTGGCAGCTGCCTGCTCTGTTAGAATCGGGATCTCGATGAGGATTAGCATTCTGTGGCTACTGATGCCGGTTTGCCTGCTGGGGCAGACTCAGGATGCGAACTACCGCGCGTTGCGCGATGGGAAACTGGCAGAATCTTTTAACACTGAAAACATAGTCCTCCAGCGTGATGCCGGAACTCTTACTTTCAAGTCCGGGGAGCTCAGCTTGCTGGCTCCGGTACTCGGCCGCCAGGCGGTGGCGGTATTCACCGGCGAGGGACACTTTCATCTGAAGCCCGCCCTGGCGACCGAAACGGCGCGCCTGTGGTTCACCATCGGCGCCCCCGAGATCGACGAGGAGTTCGACGCGGCGCTGCTGTATTTCACCGACGGCACGGTGGAGGAAGTCCGCGGCCAGGCCAAATCGGGACCGGTGTCGGCGAAAAACGAGGCCGAGTTCCAGAAGTTCCACGCGCAGTTGCGCACGCGCACCGAGACTCCCCGCAGCTCCATGGAAGCCGTGATGTTCGGCGAGGGCATCCCGAACCTGGAGGCGGAGGTGCTGGCCGAGTTGTACAATCCCGCGCACGCCGGCTCTTTCATGGCGCTGCTGCACGCGCACAAACATCCGCAAATGCGTTTTCTGGTGCGGCCGCAAGGGGCCATCCCCTCGATGGGCCCGGAAGAGGTCGCCCTTATCAACGTCGATCCGGGCGGGGAGCAGGACGGCATCTGGTACATGGCGCACACGGTGGCGGAGATCCGGGCCCACACGAATTCATCGAGCGAAGAAAAGCACCTGATCGCAACCGAGCACTACCAGATGGACGTGCACGTGGGCCACAACGACCATCTGGCCGCCAACACCGCCCTGCGTTTCAGAGCCGTGCGCGACGGCGATCGGGTGATCGCCCTCAGCCTGCTCCCCCATCTGCGCGTTTCCAGCGCGAGCCTGGATGGCAAAACCATCGACTTCATCCAGGAGGGGGTGAAGCAGGATGCGGAACTGTCGCTGATCCTGCCCGAGCCCACGGTGAAAGATCACGTTTACACGGCGGAGATGGAATACGAAGGGAACAAGGTTATCTCCAAAGAAGGCAGCGGCAATTACTCGGTGGACGCGAGAGAGAACTGGTATCCGGCGGCATCGGTCTTTCGCGACCGGGCGACTTACGACATCACGTTCCACTCGCCTAAAGGTCTGACCTTAGTGGGCGTGGGCAAGCTCGCCAGCGAGAAACACGAAGGCGGCGACGTAGTGAGCGAATGGAAATCGGACGAGCCGCTGCTGGTGGCCGGGTTCAACTACGGGGAATTCAAGAAGAAGGAACGCGTCGACGATGTGAGCAAGACCACGCTCGAAGCATACGCCACCACCGAGCCGCCGGACTGGCTGAAGAGCGTCTCGGAGTCGCCGCTCGACGACCTGGGCGCCATGCAAAGGGGCGGCCGCGGCACGGGTGGCATCATGCTGACGCCTTCCGCGATGGCCGACCACGTTCTGGTGGACGCGCTGAATGCCGTGCGCCTGTACACGCATTGGTACGGCCCCACCGCGTTCGAACGGCTGGCGGTAACGCAACAACCGGCCTTCAACTTCGGACAGTCGTGGCCCACGCTGATCTACCTTCCGATCAGCGCATTTCTCGATCCCACGATGCGCTGGCGGTTGCTGGGCCGGAACACGTTCCGGTTCTCCAAGGAGTTCATCAACGTAGTGACGGCGCATGAGGTGGCCCATCAATGGTGGGGCCACACGGTGGGCTGGGCCAGCTACCACGACAACTGGCTGTCGGAAGGCTTCGCCGATTTTTCGGCGGGGCTGTTTCTGGAGGCCACCCAGCCCACGACGGACGACTCGCAGAAGTTCTGGGACAGCGAACGCCGACGGCTGCTGGAGAAGAACCAGTTCGGCTTCCGGCTCAACGACGCCGGCCCGCTGTGGATGGGCATTCGCCTGAATTCGTTCAAGGCCCATGGCGCCGACCAGGCCGTCACCTATGCTAAGGGCGCTTTCGTTCTGCACATGCTGCGCTACTTGATGTGGGACCGGCAAACCGGCGACCAGGCTTTCATCGAGATGATGCACGACTTTCTGACCACCTACCACGGGAAGTGCGCGTCCACCGAGGACTTTCAGCGCATGGCGGAGAAACACATGCGGCCGGATATGGACCTGGAAAAAAACGGGCACCTGAATTGGTTCTTCCTGGAATGGGTGTACTCGACCGATGTGCCCAGCTACCGCCTGGACTACACGCTGGCCGACGCGGAAGGCGGCAAGACCCTGCTGACGATGAAGATCGCGCAGGAAGGCGTCGGCCCGTTATTCAAAATGATCGTGCCCGTGTATTTGGACTACGACGGCAAGCTAGCCAAGTTGGGAACGGTGCCCCTGGCGGGGAATGCCAGCAGCAATGAATTGAAAATCACGCTGGCGAAGCGTCCGCGCCGGGTGTTGCTGAACGCGAATGACGACATCCTGGCCGCCGCGGTGGTGGAGAAGTAGGCCCTACCGCATCTGCCCTTCGACCTCGCGCAGCCAGTCGGGGGGCTTCAAGACCTCGCGGGGTTTGCTGCCATCGGGTGGGCCTATGATGCCGTCGCGCTGCATCATGTCGAGGATGCGGGCGGCACGGCCATAACCGAGGCGCAGATGGCGCTGCAAGGTGGAAGTGGAAGCCTTGCCCATTTGCAGCACCAGGCGCACCGCCTCCTCGTACATGGGGTCGTGGTCCTCGCTGGCCGGCTCGCCGGCGGCCTCGGGGTCTTCTTCGTTGGGCGGCGCAATCAGGAACGATTGGTCGTACTCCGGCGCGGCCTGCGCCTTCCAGAAATCGACCACGCGATTGATTTCTGTTTCGGTGACGAAAGCGCCATGGACGCGGGTGAGGCGCGACGAGCCGGGCGGCAGGAACAGCATGTCGCCCTTGCCCAGCAGGTGCTCGGCGCCCATCACATCGAGGATGGTGCGGGAATCCACGCGGGTGGCCACGCGGAAACTGATGCGGGCGGGGAAATTAGCTTTGATGAGCCCGGTGATGACGTCCACGCTGGGACGCTGGGTGGCCAGCACCAGGTGCATGCCGACCGCGCGCGCCATTTGCGCCAGGCGGGTGACGCTTTCTTCCACATTGCGGCCTTCGATCATCATCAGGTCGGCCAACTCGTCGATGAGAATCAGGATGTAGGGCAGCGGGCGCAAATCCTCCTGCGTCTCCTCCGTCTCGCCGAACAGCTCGCGCGGCTCTTCCTGCAGCCGGCGGATTTTCTTATTGAACTGCTCGATGTTGCGCACGCCATATTCGGCGAGCAGGCGCAGGCGGCGCTCCATTTCGAGCACCGCGTTGCGAAGCGCGTTGGTGGCCTTCTTGGGATCGATGATCACCGGCGTGAGCAGGTGCGGAACGCCCTCGTACATACCCAGCTCGACGCGCTTGGGATCGACCATGATCAGCCGCACCTCGTCGGGCGTGGCCTTATAAAGGATGGACATGATCATGGAGTTGATCATGACGCTCTTGCCGGAGCCCGTGGAACCGGCGATCAGCAGGTGCGGCATGCTTTCGAGCGCGGCCATGCGGATGCGGCCGTTGATATCCTTGCCCAGGGGGATGGTCAATCGCGAGTGCGACTGGGCGAACTCATCGGATTCGAGCATCTGGCGCAGGCCGATCAGCTCACGGCGGGTGTTGGGGACTTCGATACCGACGGTGGGCTTGCCCGGGATGCGCTCGATGAGAATGGATTCGGCCTGTAAGCCGAGGCACAAATCCTCGCTGAGGGTGGTGATGCGAGTGTACTTGATGCCGGCCTCGGGCTTGAATTCGAAGGTGGTGACCACCGGGCCGGGATTGATCTGGACCACGTTGCCGAGCACGTTGAACTCTTCGAACTTGGCCTTGATACGGCCGGCGGTGTCCTTGAGCTCCTGCTCGTCGTACGGGCTGCGGCCGGGGACTTCGTTGAGCAGCTCGGTGGAAGGCAGATCGTACATCATGCGGCGCGGTTCGGGCGGAACGGGCAGAGGCTCGGTAGGAAGCGGCACCAGGGCGGGCGCAGGCTCCGGCGCGAGGTCTTCAATCGGGCAGATGGGGATGTCGGCGGGAGCGTGGGCCCGCTCGATGGGTTCATCCAGGCTGGCAGTCTCACGCGTTTGCCAGGGGGGAGCCTCATCGGCCTGGGCCGCCACGGGTACCGCGGCGACGGAGGCCGGCTTCTCTTTCTTTAGCTTCCTGGTTGACGCGGTTTCCGCCCGGTTCTTGGCGGCCAAGGCGCGGCGTTCGGCGCGCAGGCGCGCTTTTTCGATGGCGCGGGCATGTCTGCGCTCACGCCACAGGCGCCAGGCTAGCGCAAACCGCCGGAACCAGGAAGCCGGAACGGCGAGCCACGGCCAGGTAGCGGCCAGCGCGAAGCTCGAAACCAGGTAGAGAGAGATGATCAGCGCGGTAGCCGTCACCAACAGCGCACCCGCCAGGTTCAGCGAATCCACCAGAGAACTGGCCAACACCAGGCCGAGCGTGCCGCCCATGCGAATGGCACCGCCGAACAGCCGCAGCGGCACGAAAGAAAGCGCGGCGCTGGCGGACAGCGACAGCAGCACGGCGCCGATAACCTTCGCCGCGCCGGCTTGCAGTTCGTCGGAGCGGATCCATTTCCAGGCCAGCCCGAAGATCAGCAGCGGAAATAAGAACGCCGACGCGCCGAACAACTGCAAACAGAGATCGGACAGGTACGCGCCAGGGTAACCGACGAAGTTGATCGGGCGCGAAGAGGCAGTCGTGTTCCAGGAAGGGTCCTGAACATGGTAGGAACTCAGACTCAACAGCGTCCCAATTCCCGCAAACAGGAGCAGGAAACCGATGGCTTCGTTCAGCCTTTTGTGCTGGGTCGGCGATAAGAGCTTCATCACGCTGGCCGGCGGATGAAAGCCAGAGCAAGTACTATTATGCCAAAAACGATGCGATAGTAGGCGAACGGTTTCAAGCCGCTGTGCCGCAAATAATGCAGAAACCAGGCGATCACGGCGCAACCGGAGAGCGCGCTGACCGCTACGCCCACCACGAAATTGGTGGTGATGAGGTCATGCAGGTGGTGATGCTTGTGCATGTCCCAAAGAGTCTTGGCGGCGGCCGCGCCGATCACGGGGGTGGAAAGCAGGAACGAAAAACGCGCGGCCGCGGTGCGGTCCAAATTGCGGAACAGGCCGGCGCTGATGGTGATGCCGCTGCGGGAAACGCCTGGAACCACGGCCAGAGCCTGCGCCATTCCGATCGCGACCGCGTCGGGACCGCCCACCGACGACATGTCGCGCTGCTGGCGGGCGGCGTTTTCAGCCAGCCACATCAGCACGCCGACCGCGATCAGCATGACGCCGATGACGAACGGGTTGCGCCACGCGCCCTCCGCCTGGCTGTTGAACAGCAGGCCGGCGACGCCGACCGGAATGCTGGCGATCACCAGCAGCCAGAGCAGCATGTGATTGTGCTTGAGCTGCTCGTCGTGGCCAACGCGAATTCCCAGCGCCTGCCCGATAATCTGCACCCAATCGTTAAAAAAGTACAGCAGCACGGAAAGCAGCGTGCCGATGTGGAGCATGATGTCGAAGTCCAGGCCTTCGGTGTTCCAGCCGAGAAGCCAGGAGGTGAGATAGAGGTGCGCGGTACTGGAGATGGGCAGGAACTCGGTCAGGCCTTGCACGATGGCCAGCAGGACCACCTGATAGATTGGCATCAGCAACCAGGGTACGGCATCGGGGAAAAAATTGGCAAGCGCGGATGACGCGGGAGGGATGGGCTCGCTACGGAGCGCATCGGCGACAGCGGTGGGCGCATCGTGACAGCAACGAATGCGATGCTATGATAGCAATTGTGAGAACCACCGTCACGCTGGATCCCGATGTCGAACGGTTGCTCCGGACCTCCATGCAGGAGCGGGGGATCTCCTTCAAAGAGGCCCTCAATGAGGCTGCGCGGTCCGGGTTGCTGCGCGGAAAACAGCGCGCCGTACGAAAGTTCGCGCAGAAATCGTTTCGATTGGGAGATGGACAGGGGTTCCGCTGGGACAAGGCCCTGGCCCTGTCCGAGGCCATGGAAGACGAAGAGCTCGGCCGAAAGCTGGCCTTGCGAAAATGATTCTGGTCGACGCCAACCTGCTCATATACGCGGTCAACCAGGACGCGCTTATGCACCGCCGCGCGAAGGCGTGGCTGGAATCGGCGTTTGCGGGGCCGGAGACAATCGCGTTTTCCTGGAACGTCCTGCTGGCGTTTCTCAGATTGACCACTCGGCCGGGCCTGTTTCGCCGCCCCTTATCCTGGGCAACCGCCTTCGATCTGATCGCTTCCTGGCTGGATCAGCCTTCCGCGACGGTGGTATCGGCCGGGCCGCGACACCTGCGCATTCTGCGCGAACTCCTGCTGCCGCTGGGTGCGGGCGGCAATCTCACATCCGACGCGCACCTGGCGGCGCTGGCGATCGAACACGGCGCCGAACTGTGTTCTTCGGATGCGGACTTCGCGCGCTTCCCGGGGCTCGAGTGGCGCAATCCTCTGGCGTAGCGGACTTCGCGCGCTCAGTGCGATTTCTTCGGCGAATACTTGGCGAGCACGTCCAGCAGTTTGCGCGCCGAAGCCGGCGGTGTCGCGCCACTGTTGAGAATCTGGCGGCTGGTCCAGGGCTTGCCGTACATGTTGCGGTTTTCGTCGAGATCGTTGCGCATCGTCGCGCCATCCAGCGATGCGCCGGCAAAAAGGCCTTTGGAGCGCGACCAGGAAAGAACCTCGGCAGTCATCATGGCGTCGGTTTGCGCGGTGGCATCGCGGCCCAGCGGGCCCACCGCGGCAGTGGCTTCGCCGCCGACGGTGAATTCGTCCCGGGTGAGGCGCTTCATGCCGCGCTGGTTCATCACCAGCAGAACCACGTCGGAAGAGGAAAAGCCGACCTGCAGGCCAAAGCTGCCGCCTTCAATGCGAATGGCGGCCGGCGCTCCCCAACCCAGACCGCTGGCGGCGCGGCAGACGGCAAATCCCCTGCCATACTTACCGCCAACCATAAAAGCGCCCTTTTTCATTCCCGGCACAAGCACGACACAGGATGCCTTATCGAGCAGACCCTGCGGAAGCGAGCGATCCGGAGCGCTCATGATTTCAGTGAACAGCGAAGCGGCATCGGCGAGCCGCTCATCGGTCTTGCGCGTATCTTCTTCGGCGACCAGCAAGGTCGAACCCAAGGTCACGGCCAACGTCAACGCGATCAGTCGCATAATTTCATGGTAGCCTGAGCCGGAACGCCGCGGCTGCACGTGGACGTACGTGTTGGCACATTCGGAGCCGGACTGGGGCCGGCGTTTCACGACTGCGGCTTGGCTTCGCCCTTCGGAAGGAATTCCAGGTAATCGACGTTCATGTTCCCTTCCTTCACGAATCTCAACGTCATGATGTGGACGCCTTGGTCGAGCTTGACCTCGGCCAGGTTGTTACAGATCCGCCAGCGGTGCCAGTGGCCGGTGGTGGGGATGACGATCGGCCCGGTGCGGTCGACGCCATCGAAGTCCAGGCTGATTTCGGCGTTCTGGTTGTTCGAGGACAGGTGAGCGTTGACCGTGTAGACGCCGGTCCGACTAACCTCCACGGTGTACCTGATCCATTCGCCGGGCGCCGTCCAACCGACATAGAGTTCACCGTAAGTTTCGTCCTGCCCGTCGACGGTCTTGTCAAATTGCTTCTTAGTGTACGAGATGTCTACGCCTTCGTCTTTGCGGAACTGATCCAGATCGCTCGATCCCTTGTTCAGCGTTCCGCTGCCGTTGTTGACCGGATCCGAGTCGTGATAAGCGACGCCTTCACCACCGACATCATAGAACTCCGCTTGAATTCGGCCCGGAATTGCTTGAGGCCGTCCCTGATAAGGTTTACCAGCATAGACCGCAGGCGGCTGAGCGGTCTGACCGAGCGCAACGGCTCCCACAAAGCACAACGCCGCCAAAGCGGCGATCGCACTTTCGATTTTCATGGTTCCTCTTCCCTTCATCCTGCTGCGCGCGCCAATCTGGCTTCCAATTCCTCTTGCGCCACGCCTTCTACTTCCACAATCTTGGTGCGCGCCTTTGCGCCGGTGATCACGCGCACGCGCGAGCGCGCCACGCCCGCCAACTCGGCCAGGAAGCGCACGCACTCCTCATTGGCCTTGCCTTCCGCCGGCGGCGCAGCCAGGTGAAGCTTCCACGCAGCGCCCAATTTTCCGGCAACCGCCGATCGTTCGGCGCGTGGATGCGCTTTTATCGTGATGCGCGCCATTCGACCTTCGCCCGCAGGTTGGCGACGCCGGCCGCCACGCGCGTGTCCACCACGTCGAACGCGATGGCGTCGTCCAGCCAGTCGTGGCTCGATCCATCGGCATTCTGGGTGGCGGCGGTCAGCGTGTACTGCTGCGGCGTCAGCCAGCATTCGATACCGAAATCCACTTCCAGCAACTGGCCCGCCTCGAAGTCGCCCAGGTCCGTGTGCTCGAGGACCGTGTTGGTGCCGTAAACATCCATGCCGATGCGGGTGCGGACCAGGATTCCCACCATCGGGTTCGAGACCGCGCGGTGGAAGCGTGCGCTCACCCGCACCGTCACCGGCTCGCCGCTTGCAATCGAGGCGGTCTCTTCGCCGCGCGCGTTCAACATGTGAATGCCGACGATTTCGCTGGTTCCGTCGCCGTGGCGGAAGCTCGAGCGCACGCGCTCCCGCCGCTCGGTCTCGGGAGCCTGCTTTTCGAGCACCAGCCCGATGTAGCGGTTGATCACGTCGTTGGGCGCGCCCATGGCTTCGATCCGCCCGCCCAGCAGCAGGATGGCGCGGTCGGAGAGCTGCTTGACCAGCCCCAGGTCGTGCGAGACGAACAGCACCGTGATCTTGCGCTCGCGCAGTTCCTGGAACTTGCGCACGCAGCGGTTGGCGAACACCGCGTCGCCTACCGCCAGGGCTTCGTCGACAATCAGGATTTCCGGGTCCACGTGGATGGCCGTCGAAAACGCCAGCCGCACATACATGCCGCTCGAGTATTCCTTCACCGGCCGCTCGATGAAGTCGCCGATTTCGGCGAACGACTCGATCGACGGCATCGCCCGGTCGATCTCGGCGCGGCTCAGGCCCATGATTTCGCCGTTCAGGTAGACGTTCTCGCGGCCGCTGAATTCCGGGTTGAAACCGGCGCCCAATTCGAGCAACGCCGCAATCCGCCCCCGCGTGACCACCCGGCCCATGGTCGGCTGCAGAATGCCGCTCACCATTTGCAGCAGCGTGCTTTTGCCGCACCCGTTCGGCCCCACCAGCCCCAGCGTCTCGCCCCGCTCGACTTCGAAGGTGACGTCGCGCAGCGCCCAGAAATCGCGGTGAGCCGGCGCCACCCCCGGCAGCAGCTCACGCAGCCGGTCCGCCGGGCGCCGGTACAAACGATACAGCTTGGAAACCTTCTGAACCAGAACCAAATCTGATTCTAACGTGTGCCGCGCCGGAGGCGGTGGCGCGGACTGTCAAGTCTGTTGAGCCGAGAGTCGTCTCGGCTTTTTTGGCACCAGGTCTCTGCCCGTGAGAACATGTCCTTTACTTGTGGGGCAGGATGGCATCCTGCGCGGCGATTGCCAACCGCCGCCCGGTCCGATTGGCAATCGGACCGCAGCTTGCCAAGCTGCCCCACAAAGGAACACCTTCACGCAGTCGCGGCTCCGATGTGCGTTAACAACCGCTCCGATGCGCGTCAACAACTGATCCGACGCGTTCAGAGCCGCGACCGTAAAGGAGCGGTTGCCTCCGATTGAACCGATTATCTCACCACACGCCCTTACTTCTGCCCCGCCAGCGATTGATAGTAATCGCGGAGCACATAGTACGCCTGTTTCTTTTCGCCACGGTCGCTCAGCAGTCCTTTGCGATTGTAATAATCCTGGATGCCAGTCAGGAAACGGCGCGGGCAGCGGAAATCCATCAGAATCCAAGGAGTCATGCCCTGCAGGAATGGAATCCGCTTCAGCATGGGGATCTGGTGACGGTAGACGTTGGCCTGGTACTCCTCGGTCCAGGCGGTATCTTCGTCGCCGTGTCTGCCGAAGGGCGCTCCGCCGCCCAGCTCGCTCATCACCATGGGCTTGTCGTAGGTGGTCTTGAAGGTGATGGTGTCGGCCTTGGCGGGAAGGCCGTCGTACCAGCCGATGTACTCGTTGCAGCCGAGCACATCCAGGTACATGCCCAGCGGATCGTCAATCGCTATCGTGGCCGGGTCCGCGTAGTGGGTCAGCAGAGCGGCCGTTATCAGGCGGGTGGGATCCAACTCGCGCGCCTTGGCCGCCAGCGACCCGATGAACTTGGTGCGGGCATCGCCGAGCGGCGTTTCATTGGCCATCGACCAGAAAATGACGGACGCGCGGTTGTGGTCGCGCGCGATCATTTCGCCGAGCATCCGCTCGGCAGTGGCATAGGCGGCGGGGTTCTCCCACTGGACGGCCCAGTAGACGGGAATTTCGCTCCACACCAGCAGGCCCATCTGGTCGGCCAAACGGGTCATCGCTTCATCGTGCGGGTAATGCGCCAGGCGGACGAAGTTGCAACCCAGTTCCTTGGCCCAGGTAAGAAGCACGCGGGCATCGGCTTCCGAAAAAACGCGGCCGGCCCGGAAGGGAGCTTCGCCGTGGATGGAAATGCCGCGCAGGAAGATCGGCTTGCCATTGAGCAGGAGCTTTCGGCCGGCGGTTTCGACGGTGCGGAAGCCGATGCGCTCCTCGACGCTGTCGGACTCGGCCTCCACGCGAACAGCGTAGAGCTTGGGATTCTCCGGCGACCAGGGAGTGAGAGCGCTCGAGTTGAATGCGAAGCGCGCGTAGCCGTTCTCATCGGTATCGACCGTGGTGGAAGCGTCGAGTTCCGGGATGCGGAAGGTGACCTTCTGCCGTTTGTGGGCGCCATCCAGGCGCACCCATCCCGCGATGCGGCTGAGCGAGCCCTTCTCGAGTTGCACGAAGTAATCCTGAATAAACGTCTCCGGCACGTCGATTAACTTCACATCGCGTGTAAGTCCGCCGTAGTTCCACCAATCGGTCATGGCCGGCGGGATGGCATCCGCGTGGCGCTGGTCGTCCACCTTCACGATCACGGAGTTAGTGCCATTGCGGACGGCGTCGGTGACTTCGAACTGGAAGGGTGTGAAGCCGCCTTCATGCTGGCCGAGTTTCTTGCCGTTCAAGAAGACGATGGCCTGGTAGTTGGCGGCGCCGAACCAGAGAAACAAACGGTGGCCAGGCTGCTTCGCGAAGTTGAATTCGCGCTTATACCAGATGGTTCCTTCGTACCAGAGGAATTCCGGTTTCTGGGTGTTCCAGTCGCCGGGCACCTGGAGCGTAGGGGCGTTCGGCACGAAGGTGAGTTCCAGGCGGTCGCTCTTGTCGGCCGGAACGCGGTCGGCGCCGAGGCCGCCGTCCGGAATCGGATTCAGATGGAAGTCGTAGTAGCCGGCTTCGTAGGGATCGACGATGATCTTCCAGGGCCCGTTCAGACTGAGGTTCTGGCGGGCGGATGCGTTCTGTACCAATCCGATCTGCTGAGCGTAACACGCGATGCCACCGGCTAGCAGCACGGCCGCCAGAGGCGTTATTACCACGGAGTTTCGCATATGCTACTCATGATAGCCAAACCCGTGGGGCTCGCCAGACTCGCCAGTGCCGGGGTGTGCGGCCCTGGGCGAAGATTATTGGGAATCCAGTTCTCAAAGCTGCGTGACGCATCCTGGGCCCGCGGTTTCCCGCAATAGTCTTCGTTTAATCGCCTTGCGGTTTCGCCGACTGGCGGGACTCACAAAGCGAGATCCCGCACTGACAAATTCCATTCATGAAATCAAATTAGCCGCCGATATGTTGTGTTGAACCCATGGTGGGCGAGCCTTTAACCTGGCGCCGGCTGTCAACCCGGCACGGGCTGCCGAGGACTTCGGCAGCGGACACGATTCCTAGCGGCAGTGGCTTGATCGCTATGCTGCCGTTCCGGGCGCTCCATGCCTCACTTTCGGATGGAGATATAGGCTGGCACATTCGAATCGGCGTGCTTCTCGCCTGGGTTTGCCGCCATCACGCTTCGGAGGCCGTGGCGGCGTTGGCCGCGGCGGCGATTGCCGCCGCGGCTGTTTTAACTCTCTGCGGATGCAATCGGGAGGCGCGCAAACATGCATTTGGACCGTCGCTTCGCAATCGTAGTCAGCCTCATCTGGGCGGTGCTGGTTTCCGGGGCCTTCTACCTGGCGGTGGGAATCCTCCCCTCCGCCTCGCCTGCCCCCGCGTCAGACGGACAACTCAGGCGCGAATTGGACCGGACAAATCACATACTCACGACACCGGTGGCGATGACCGGTTGCGCGCGGGTGCGGATTTCGCCATAATACGGCCAGATCCAGTTTACATTTATGTCCGGTCACCGAGAGGAGATCCGCCTTGCGAAGTACTCTGGTTTCGGCTTTGGCAGCATCCGCTGACCCATCGCGCCGCTTCGGTGCCCGCCGCTTCCTGACGGGGCTTTCCACCGACGAAATGCGGTTCATCGCCGAGTTTCTGGGAGCCTCGGTCCTCGATGCCGGCCCTCAATCCGGTGGCTCCCGGGCGGAACTGGGAGCACGCATCGCCGAATTCCAGATTTCGCGCACCTATGCACAGCGTTCGGGCCCCGACCTGGAACACAAAATGATCGTCCTTCTCGAATTCCTCTGCCGCTCGCATATCCGCCAGGCTCCGGTGGCCATGCGTGCCGGCCACGCTCAAGCGTCGTAATGAATCGTGGCGCACGCAGTCCTGCGTGCTGTGTCGGCATTCGTGCCGACATTTCTTGTAGTTGCTTGGAGCGCGGAAACGTCGAGACGAATCTGCGCTGCACGCAAGATTGCGTGCGCCAAGGATGAGCAAGCGATCCTACTCGATCACCAGCAGCAGGTCCTTGGCTTCCACATGCTGGCCCGGAACAACCAGAACCTGGGTCACCCGGCCGCCCACCGGCGCATAAACCGTACTCTGCATTTTCATCGCTTCCATCACCAGCAGGCGCTCGCCTTTTTCAACGCGCGCGTTCATCTGCACGGCGACGGTCGACACGACGCCGGGAATGGGAGCGCCGATCTGGCCGGGCTGATTGGGATCGGCCTTCGGCGCGGCCCGCTGCTTCACGTCCAGGCTGCGGTCGCGGATGGTGACCTCTCTCGGCTGGCCGTTGAGTTCAAAGAAAACCGTGCGCGTGCCATCGGGGTGCGGTTCGCCCACGGTTAGAAACTTCACCACCAGCGTCTTGCCCGGCTCGAGCTCGATGGCAACATCGGTAGGCCGCCGCATGCCGTAGTAAAACTGGGGCGTCGGCAGCACATCCACGTCGCCCCAGGCCTGCCGATTGTGCACGCACTTGACGAACACCTCCGGGTACATCAGGTAGCTCAGCACTTCGTCATGGGCGGGCCGGCGGCCGATCTTCTTTTCGAGCGCAGCCGCGCTGTCCGCAAGGTCCACCTTGGGCAGATGCGCTCCGGGGCGCCCTTTGTGCGGCTTGGCGCCGCGGAGGATGATGGCTTGCACCTTCTTCGGCCAGCCGCCTTCGGGCTCGCCCAGCGCGCCCATAAACATTTCGATGACCGAGGCGGGAAGCGTGAAGTTATGGTCCGGCGTGAGGAAGCCGAATTGTTCCATGGTCATGTTGTGGTTGATCAGGAAAATCGCCATGTCGCCCACCACTTTGCTCGAGGGCGTTACCTTGACGATGTCGCCGAAGGCCAGGTTGACGTCGGCATAAGCGCGCGCGAGTTCGTGCCAGCGCGCGCCCAGGCCCATCGATTCGGCCTGTTCCTTGAGGTTGGTGTATTGGCCGCCGGGCATCTCGTGGAGATAGACCTCGGCGCTGCCGGACTTGGGGCCGGTGTCGAAGGGCGCGTAGAACTCGCGCACCACTTCCCAATAATCCGCGCACTGGTTGAGCGCGCCCGGGTCGAGCCCGGTCGCGCGCCGCGTGTGCTCGAGCGCGGCCACGATGGAATTGAGATTGGGCTGGCTGGTCTGCCCGCTCATGGAAGCGATGGCGGCGTCGGCGATGTCGACGCCCGCATCGGCGGCCTTCAGGATCGAAGCTGCGTTGACGCCGCTGGTATCGTGGGTGTGGAAGTGGATCGGGATACCGATTTCCTGGCGCAGCGCCTTCACCAGCTTTTCGGCCGCATAGGGACGGCACAGCCCCGCCATGTCCTTGATGGCGAGCACGTGGGCGCCCATCCGCTCCAGTTCCTTGGCCATGCGGACGTAGTAGTCGAGCGAGAATTTGTCGCGCGCCGGATCCAGAATGTCGCCGGTGTAGCAGATGGCGGCCTCGCACACCGAGCGCGTTTTGCGGACGGCCTCCATCGACGCCTTCATATTGGGCAGCCAGTTGAGCGAATCGAAAATGCGGAAGATGTCGATGCCCTGCGCGGAAGCTTCGTAGATAAACTCGGCCACCACGTTATCCGGATAAGCTGTGTAGCCGACGGCGTTGGAGGCGCGCAGCAGCATCTGAAAACAGATATTGGGGATAGCTTCGCGCAGTCGGCGCAGGCGGACGAAAGGGTCCTCATGGAGGAACCGCATGGCGACATCGAAAGTGGCTCCGCCCCACATTTCCAGGCTGAAAAGATGGTGCAGCCGGTGCGCCACGAAGTTGGCGATGCGCAGCATGTCGTAGGTGCGCACGCGGGTGGCGAGCAGCGACTGGTGGGCGTCGCGGAAGGTGGTGTCGGTGATCAGCAGGCGGCGTTCGGCAGCCGCCCAGGCGGCGAATCCCTCCGGCCCCAATTTATCGAGCAACTGGCGAGTGCCATCCGGCGGCGGAGCGGCCACGTGCCGCGGCGCCGGCGCGGGGTCGAGGCGGGTGGGACGCGGCTTGCCGGCCACGGCGGGATTACCGTTGACGATCACGTCCGCCAGGTAGCTGAGCAGCCTGGTGGCGCGGTCGCGCCGCGGCGTGAAGCGGAACAGGGCCGCGTTTTCCTCCAGCCACCGAGTGGTCACGCGGCCCGCCTGAAACTCCTGGTCGTTGACCACGTTTTCCAGAAACGGAATGTTGGTCTTGACGCCGCGCACGCGGAACTCGCGCAAGCAGCGATCCATGCGCTGGCAGGCCTGGCGAAAATCACGCCCCCAGGCGGTGACCTTCACTAGCAGCGAATCGTAATACGGTGTGATCACCGCGCCCGAGTACGCCGAGCCTCCGTCCAGCCGGATGCCGAATCCGGCCGGCGAACGGTAGGTCGAAAGCTTGCCGTAGTCCGGCACGAAGCCGTTGGCGGGATCCTCGGTGGTGATGCGGCACTGCAGCGCGTAGCCGTATAGCGGAATCCGGTCCTGGGCCGGCAGGTCCATCTCCGCGCCGTGCAACTCGAAGCCCTGCGCCACCTGGATCTGAGCGCGCACCACGTCGATTCCGGTCACCATTTCGGTGACGGTGTGTTCCACCTGGATGCGCGGGTTGACCTCGATGAAGTACCACTCGCCCGAGTCGGCGTCCACCAGGAACTCGACTGTCCCGGCGTTGTAATAGCCGGCGGCGCGCGCCAGGCGCACGCCGGCATCGGCCAAGGCGGCGCGCAGCGACGGATCGAGCGAAACCGCGGGCGCCACTTCCACCACTTTTTGATGGCGTCGCTGGACTGAGCAGTCCCGTTCGTAAAGGTGCAGAATGTTGCCGTGGCGGTCGCCCAGAATTTGCACCTCGATGTGCCGGGCGCGGCGCACGAAGCGTTCCAGGAAGACGGCGTCGTTGCCGAAAGCGGCTCCTGCTTCGCGGCGTGCCTCCTCCAGGCGACCGGCGAAATCGGCCTGCCGGTCCACCACTCGCATGCCGCGCCCGCCGCCGCCAAATGCCGCCTTGATGATGAGCGGGAAACCGATCTCGCCGGCGATCTTCTCCGCCTGCTTGGCGTTGTGCACCGGCTGCTCGGTGCCCGGCACCACCGGAATGCCAGCCTTTTCCGCCAGGCGCCGCGCCGCGGTCTTGTCGCCGAGCAACTCCAGCAGTTCCGCGCTGGGGCCGATAAACGTGATGCCGGCGCGATCACAGGCGCGCGCGAGCGCCGGGTTCTCGGAAAGAAAGCCATAGCCGGGATGGATGGCATCCACGCCTTTCTCCCTGGCCAGCTCGACGATGCCATCGACGTCGAGGTAGGCCTCCACCGGACCCTTGCCCTGGCCGATCAGGTACGCTTCGTCGGCCTTGAAGCGATGCAGGGCCAGGCTGTCTTCCTGCGAGTAAACAGCCACTGTGCGCAGGCCCAGTTCGTTGGCCGCGCGCAGAATGCGAATCGCGATTTCGCTGCGGTTGAGTGCCAGAAGCTTGTACATAGGGTAGGGCCCCGGCGGAATCCCAGTCCGCCGGTTAATTTATGAGGATAGCAAAGGCCCCTTGGCCAAGTGTGATACTGGTGGGGTGAGCTTGAGGAACCGCTTATATTGGCTGGGCGCGGGGCTGGCCGCAGCCGCGCTTTTGATCGCCGGCGTTGACTGGTACCGGTCGCAGCCTTTCACCACCACGCACCTGCTGGAACGGCTGCCCGCCGATAACGCGCTGGTACTTTCGGTGGATTTCCGGGCGTTGCGGCGGGCCGGAATTCTGCAAATGCTGGACGGCTCCCAGGCCGGCCAGGACCCCGAATACCAGGCCTTCGTGCGCAAGACCAACTTCAACTACCAGCGGGACCTGGATCGGGCGCTGGCGGCCTTCGCGCCCACCGGCAAGTTCCTGCTGCTCGAGGGGCGTTTCGATTGGCCCCGGCTGCAGGCTTACGTGGCGGAGCAGGGCGGCCGCTGCGAGCGCGACTTGTGCCGCATGCAGGGGACCCAGCCGGAGCGCCAGATTTCGTTCTTCCCCCTGCGCTCCGGCCTGATGGCGCTGGCGGTGAGCCCGGATCGATCGGCGGTCTTGCGCCTGGCCACGCCGGCGCCCGGTCCGGCCGCTGTCCCGTCGGCATCGCCGGTGTGGCTCTCGGTCCCGGTTGCCATGCTGCGTTCCGGCGACGATCTGCCGGTCGGCACGCGCATGTTCGCGCACAGCCTGAGCGAAGCGGAAAGCGTCACCCTGGCTTTCGCGCCGGAAGGCCGGCGGATGGCCGCCAAACTGGATGTCCTCTGCCGCACAGAAATCGACGCGGCGGATGCGGCGCTCGAACTGACCCGTGTCACCGGCCTGCTGCGCCAGATGATCGCCCGCGAGAATCAGAACCCCAATCCGGCCGACTTGAGCGGCGTGCTCGCGGCCGGCAGTTTCACGAGCGGTGGCAAGCGGGTTTACGGCTATTGGCCCATCGAACCGAGCTTCGTCGAAAACCTCTTCGGCGCCCAACGCCCGTGACGGACCGCGCGGCGATTTCGCAACGCACTTAACTTTCGTCAGCGTCCCACTGCTTGCCAAATTCGGGCTCGTAACCCTGTCAGCTATCGGCTATTTTTAGAATGTATTGGTCCGTGTTTTGTTGAGGGAGTTATGAAAAGGGTCTTGTGTGTCTCTATTTGCCTGATGGCTGGCTGGTTCGCCATTGCGGCGGATTCGCCGGACCACTCGAAAACCAATTCCAACCCGGTGCCGCCGGTTCTCAGGAACCAGGATCCGGATGAACCCGACGTGGTGGTGCAATTGCCGGGAACGCCCGCGAAAACGCCCGAGAAACGGACGGAGGCCGCTAAGCCTGTGCCTGCCGCCAACTCCGCGCCGGCGGAGTCGACTAAGCCGAGTGCTCCCGCCGCGCCGGCTGAGACTGCTCCGCCCAGCGCCCCGAAGGTGTTCTACCCCCCGGCCTTCGAACAGAACAGCGCGCTGTTTTGCCAGAAGATGATCGGCCAGTGGATGGCCAACGATGCCAGTTTTCTGCTCGGACAGCCGCTGCGCGAACGCCCGGCTTATGGCGACAACCAGAGCGTCAACGGCCACATTTACGCGTTCCCCGACCCAACCGGCCGCTACAAGGAACTGGAACTGGACTTCGAGTCCGGAACCGGCTTGTTGAGAACCGTCTTCGTCTATCCGCAAAACATGACCTGGCAGGAGTGCCGGCGCCAATGGGGCGGCGAGGTCAGCGCCACGGAAGCCAACAAAGGCCGCAAGTTCTATTCCTACGTGGACCGGCGGCTCGACGTCCTGGTGGATGCGGCGGGTAAGGTCATCAGCCTGGGCCTGTATTGAAGCCGCCTCCTTTGTGGGTGAAACCACAACCCCCGCCGCCACGTTAAATGATTGTGCACCTAGCTCGATGCCTTGCGTTCGGGCGTATAGTGTATGTAGAGGGAGCCTCCCATGAAGCGCCGATCCACGTCTTTTGTGACAATTCTCGCTGCGCTTGGCCTGCTGGCCGGTGGCGCGTATGGCGATGACAGCAAGAACAAAAACAACGATCCCGACGCGATTGGGGATCGCGACGTCGGCAGCGGCATCAACTTCTACTCGCTCGAGAAGGAGATCGCGCTTGGCAAGCAGTTGGCGACGGAAGTGGAGAAACAGGCCAAGATCGTCGACGACCCGATCGTCGCCGAGTACATAAACCGGGTCGGCCAGAATATCGTCCGCAACTCCGACGCCAAGGTTCCGTTCACCATCAAAGTGCTGGACACCGAAGAAGTAAATGCCTTCGCCCTGCCGGGCGGATTCTTCTTCGTGAATTCCGGCCTGATTCTCAAAGCCGATACCGAAGCCGAACTGGCCGGCGTGATGGCGCACGAGATTGCCCACGTCGCCTGCCGCCACGCCACCAGGCAGCAAACCAAGGGCGACTTGATGGAGATTGGCGCGATGGTCGGCTCGATCTTCACCGGTTGGACATGGACCGGCTATGCCATCCGCCAGGGCATGAGCCTGGCGATTCCCCTGTCCATGCTGCAATTCACCCGGGCCGAAGAGAGACAAGCCGACCACTTCGGTTTGCAGTACCTCTATAAATCCGGCTACGACCCCACGGCGTTTGTCGACTTCTTCGAAAAAATCGAGACCATGGAAAAGACGAAGCCGGGCTCGATCGCCAAGGTGTTCATGACCCACCCTATGAACGATGACCGGATCAAGTCGGCGCAGCAGGAGATTCAGTCCGAGCTGAAGCCCAAGGACGAGTACGTGGTCAACACCTCGGAATTCAACGACGTGAAGGGCAGGCTGGCCATGCTGCACAACCGCCATAAGGTGGATTCCAAGGAAGATCCGAACCGGCCGCGCCTGCGCCGCGCTCCCGGCACCGGCACCGGCCCGGTGGACGACGGCACCGGCTCCGGCCAGAGCACCGACGACAGCGACCGCCCGACGCTCAAGCGCCGCGACCCCGGCCAGCAGCCATAGCGCTTGCTCAGGACTCGTCAAGAAATAACCTGCCATTGCGACGTGGCGCACGCACGCGTGCGTGCGCCAGGTCATTTCTCCAGAATCTGGCATGGCTATTCTGTGACAAGGTCTCAGTGCGTCATGGCGTAGACGATGTTGTTGACGCCGAGACGAATGGCCAGGTCGGAGAATCGGGCCGGGTAGTGGGGGTCGTCGGCCCACTCCCAGGCGTCGCCGATATCGGAGTTATAAGAGATCGCCACCATGATGCGGCCCTGGCCGTCATAGATGGCGAGCCAGTGGGCGCCGCGGCTGGACGGGCCGTTGTTGGATTTGTATCCCGCGCGCAGATGGGCCTCCCCGGGCACCTGGATTCTCTCGTCGAGATCGTACACGGTGTGAAAAATGGGATCGTCGCCGGCAATCTCGGCGATTGGGAACTCGGGCAGCGCTTTGCGGATGCGCGATTCGAACTCGGCCCATTCGGCGTTGCCGTGGAAATCGTCGGCCATGAAGAACCCGCCGCGCAGCAGGTACTCTCGCAGTTCCCGCCCCTGATTGCCGGTGAGGCCCCACTCGCCAACCTGGACGGCATAAAGCCAGGGCCAATCATAGGCATCGCCCTCATCCAGATTCACCGGCTGTTCGACGGAGCGAACGTGGATGCGGGTGAGGCGGCGCACGGCGAGCGAAAAATGCCGGTCGGCGCGGGGAAAATCCTGGGTCCAGAGCGATACGCCGATATGCCAGTCGAGGTCGCGGTAGCGGTAGCCGTTGAGCGGGCCGGGAGGATACATCAGGCGGGCGAAAGCCCACTCGGTTTTTTCCCGGTAGTCGGCCGGTAAAGGGACGTCGCCGATACCGTATTCCACGCCGTCGAACTGGCGGAACGGCCGCTGGAACGCGAAAACGGCAGACAGGCCGGCCAAGCCGCACGCGAACCACTTGACCAGCTCGCCAACACGCATCGCGCCCCTCTTTGGTTTGAGGATAGCAGAGGCGCGACGCACTCAGGCCGGCCGCCGTTTGCTTAAATCGTGGCGCAGGCTGTCAAGCCTGCTGAGCCGAGATTCGTCTCGGCTTTCCGTCTACAGGCCCTTGGCGGTGAGGAACGCGATCAAGTCGACCACGCGGCAGGAGTAACCCCACTCGTTGTCGTACCAGCTCACCACCTTCAACAGGTTCCCGTCGAGCACCTTGGTCAACTGCCCATCCACGATGGAGCTGTTCGGATTGTGCAGCATGTCGGTCGAGACCACCGGGTCGTCGGTGTAGGCCAGGATACCCTTCAACTCGTTGGCGGCGGCGTGCTGGAACGCGGCATTGACTTCCTCGGCGGTGGCATTCTTGGCCAGAAGCGCAACCAGGTCCACCACCGAAACGTCCGGCGTGGGAACGCGCATCGAGTACCCGTCCAGCTTGCCCTTGAGCTCCGGCATCACCAGTCCGATGGCTTTCGCCGCGCCGGTGGTGGTGGGAATCATGTTCAGTGCGGCGGCTCGCGCGCGGCGCAGATCCTTGTGCGGGAAATCGAGCACGTTCTGGTCGTTGGTGTAGCTGTGGATCGTGGTCATCGATCCCTTCAGGATGCCGAACTTCTCGTGCAGCACTTTCGCCACCGGCGCCAGACAGTTGGTGGTGCAACTGGCGTTGGAAATGATGTTGTGCTTGGCCGGATCGTAGGCCGCGTCATTCACGCCGAGCACGATGGTGAGGTCTTCGTTCTTGGCTGGGGCCGAGATGATGACCTTCTTCACCGTACCGTGCAGGTGCTTGACGGCGTCCTTGGCGTCGGTAAACCGGCCGGTCGATTCGACCACGATCTGCGCGCCCACCGAGGTCCAGTCGAGCTCCGCCGGATCCTTGGTGGCGAAAACCTTGATCTTCTTCCCGCCGACGGAAATGACGTCGCCTTCCACCTTCACTTCCTGATGAAGCGTTCCGAGCACGGAATCGTACTTCAATAAGTGCGCGAGGGTTTTCGTATCGGTAAGATCGTTCACTGCCACGAATTCGATATCGTCGCGGTGCATGCTCGCGCGGACGATGTTGCGGCCGATGCGACCGAATCCATTAATGCCGACTTTGACTGCCATAGTTATTCTCCTGTGAATGTTAAGGGATTGGATTGAACACAAAGGATATCAGGATGCACTTTCGCAGGCAACCCGCCTATAGGGAAGTGTCGCGGCCAAATAGAAAGTTCCGCTTTGAGCCAAGTAGAAAGTTCCTCTTGACAACCGCAAGGTTGAAGGATGGAACGAATCGCGATGAGCCAATCGGAACGAGATGACCTGCACTGGC
>JBEKKO010000076.1:0-25273 GCA_050010695.1 Bryobacteraceae bacterium | reverse complement strand
ATCCAGACCGGCCTCGGCCGCACCGGCAGAATGTTCGCCTGCCAGCACGAGAACGTGCAGCCGGATGTGTACGTGCTCGGCAAGGCGCTCTCCGGCGGCGTGTATCCGGTGTCGGCCGTGGTGTCGTCAGCCGAGATACTTGGCGTGTTCCGGCCGGGCAGCCACGGCAGTACGTACGGCGGCAATCCGCTGGCATGCGCGGCGGCGCGCGCGGCGCTGCGCGTGATCGAGGAAGAGCGGCTGGCCGATCGCTCGGCTGAACTGGGCGCGTGGCTGCTGTATGAGCTGCGCAAGCTGCGCCATCCGCACATCAAGGCGATCCGCGGACGCGGGCTGCTGATTGGCATCGAGCTGCTGGTGCCGGCGCGTTCCTACTGCGAGCGGCTGAAAGAGTTGGGGCTGCTCTGCAAGGAGACCCACGATTTCGTGATTCGCCTGGCCCCGCCGCTGATCATCTCGGAAGAAGACCTGGCGTGGGCGGCCGGACAGGTGCGCAAGGCGTTCGAGGGATAGCGGCCGGCGCGCGGAGCGGGCGACGCGTTCGCGAAATCACGCCGCGTCCCCGCCGAACGCTCTCCCCTTTACCTGTCGCATGGCGTCTAGAAGGTCCTCTTCAGGTGAGCCGCCTCGAAAGCCTCGTGCCAACCAGAGGTCGTACGCTAACTAAACCCACAACCTCCCGGTCGGTCTCCGATACAAGAATGTCTTGCCGGATGGGGATCAATTTACCTTGCATTGCCATTGTGCAGTTATGCCTTTCGGTTGTACTGCCGACTCTAAGATCAAGGGCGTGACCTGTTGCGCTACTCGGAGGAAATAGCCGCTGAGGGAAGGCACGCCCCTGTTGGATCGGACCCCACGCCAACCCAAGACCGTAATGTCCTAAGAGCGATCGTCCTTTACCGCTGATCTTTCCGCGGCCTCCTGGCCCGGTACATTCGCCGCAACTCACGCTCACAGTATTCGAACAACATGGAATCCTGCCGCTGCACGGCATACCGGAATTCCAGAAGCAAGTTATTGAAATCGTGTTCTTCCTTGTCTTCGGATTCCAGGTTGTGCGTCCAACTCGCAGCGGTGAAAAAGGCCCTGGTCGATTTCATACGGACAGTTTTCCGATCGGCACACAGCAAGCCGCCGCATTAGGCGCGAATCGCCCCTCTGCCTAACCCTTCTGATTTCGGCTGCGGATTGTGCCGCTGCATGTGTTGTCCCGTACAAGGGAGTACCCAGTCCCCTTGCCCGCCCGGGCCACTTGTTGAAATCCGGTACCGAAAGCGTTCTAGAATTGTGCCACATCGTTTCCTGCCTGGCTGTTCAAAACTGACCACACCGAGCCGGCGCGTCGTATCCGTAGGGAGCGGGGCACGACCGCGAAGCTCTCTGCCGTTCCGCTCTACGCGCCGATGGCCAGGTGCAGCAGGCAAAACGCGGCCCAGGCGATCAGCGCCGCCATCGGAATGGTGAGCACCCACGCCCACATGATATTGGTGGCGATGCCCCAGCGGACGGCCTTCAGCCGCTGAATGCTGCCGACGCCGGCGATCGCTCCGGCGATGGCGTGGGTGGTGGAAACCGGCAGGCCCAAACTGGTGGCCAACAGCACCGAGGCCGCCGCGCCGGTTTCGGCGCAGAATCCGCTGCGCGGTTTGAGGCGCGTGAGGCGCGTGCCCATGGTGCGCACAATCCGCCAGCCGCCGCTCAGCGTGCCCAGCCCGATAGCGGTGCCGGCGGCCAGAATCACCCACACCGGGATGTCGAAGTTCTTCTGGAAGCCGGAGGCCACCAGCACGCCGGTGACGACCCCCATGGTCTTCTGCGCGTCATTGGAGCCGTGGGAGAGACTGAAGGAAGCCGCCGAGACCAACTGGAATTTGCGGAAGTAAAAATCCATCTTGCTGGGCGTGGTGCGGCGGAACAGCCAATACACCCCGACCATCAATGCATAAGCCGACACCATCCCGATCAGCGGCGCGACAAAAATGAAGACGATGGTTAAGCTCCAGCGCCCGGCGATCAGCCCTTCGAAGCTGTGGGTGACGCCGCGCACGATGCCGGCGTGCGCCACGGCCGCGCCCGCATAGCCGCCGATGAGCGCGTGCGACGAACTGGTGGGCAGCGCCAGCCACCACGTGACCAGGTCCCAGACAATGGCGCCTGCCAGGCCGGCCATGATGACGTAAGGCGTCACCAGGTCCAGGTTGACGAATCCTCTGCCCACCGTTTTGGCCACCGCCGTGCCAAACAGGAACGCCGCCACGAAGTTGAAGAACCCGGCCCACACCACGGCTTGGCCGGGAGAAAGCACGCGCGTGGCCACGATGGTGGCGACCGAGTTGGCAGCGTCGTGGAATCCGTTGATGAAGTCGAAAACCAGCGCAATGGCGATGATCATAACCGCCAGTTGAATAGCGGTCATCGCTAGTGCCGTTCCCTCTCGCTATACGAAACGTATGTGTAGTGCATAAGTATCGAGTTGGAACGGCACTAGCTGTTCTTGACCACGACATTCTGCAGCACGTCGGCCACATCCTCGCAACTGTCGATGGTCTCCTCGAAGAAGTCGTACACTTCCTTGAGCTTGATGAGCAGGATGGGGTCTTTCTCTTTATTGAACAGATCGGCCACCGCGCCGCGGCCGATCAGGTCGCCCTCGTTTTCCAGGCGATTGATCTCGATGCAATGCTCCATCAGCGGCCGTCCCGCTTCGAGCGCCTCAAACGCGCTGTGCATCGCCTTGGCGCAGTTCCGCACGATTTCCGCCAGCGTGATCATGCTGGGCGGAATCGGGTCGATGTGGTACGACAGCAACCGGTGCGAAGTGTCCTCCAGGCCGTCCAGCACATTGTCCAGCGAGGACGAGATGTTGTGGATGTCTTCCGGGTCGAGCGGTGTGATGAAGGTCTGGTTGAGGCGCGTGAAGATCTCATGAATGAGTTCGTCGCCGCGGTGCTCAAGCACGTTGATTTCCATGGCGAACGCGGCCAGTGTCGAGTTGCCGGCGCGCACCCCGTCCAGCAGCAGGCGCGCCGCCTCGGAAATAATGTCCGCCTGCTTCAGAAACAGGCCGTAAAACTTCTCTTCGCGTGGAAGGAGTCTCATATCGGAGGGGATGAGGAGAAGCCCCATCTTAAGCGCATTGCAACAACCAGGTCAATATAGGGTTACAGTCCGGTAACGATAGGAAACGGCTCGGCGGGCTCGTCTTCCTCGCCGGCGCCATCCAGCTTGAGAAAACGCGTGTCGAGGAGGCGCCCTGTATCGATGTTCCCCATGGCGGAGATGATGTTCTCCTTCAGGTGGGGATATTCCTTTTCCAGGCTGGCGAACAGGCCGCGCAGCGAACCCCGCACGGTGCCGGTGCGCTGCGAACAGCCGCAGGGGACTAGTGGAACGCCGCGCGATTCGGCGTAAGCGCGCGTCACATCCTCGGTGACGAACACCAACGGGCGGATCAGCCGGAAATCGCGCTCGCGTGACCAGGTCACCGGCGGCAGCGCGCTCAATCGGCCGGTAAACAGGGTATTGCGCAGCAGCGACTCGCAGAAATCGTCGGCGGTGTGGCCGAGCGCGATCACGTTGGCGCCCAACTCGCGCGCGATCTGGTACACCGCGCGGCGCCGGTAGCGGCTGCATAGATCGCAACCGTGCTCGGGCTGATCGGTGAGCAGTCGGAGCGAGGGCGCATCGCGATAGTACGTCCACGCAACGCCGCGCTGGCGCAGATACTCGCCCAGCGGTTCGATGGGGCGCAGGAACTTGCCCTGCTCCACGGTGAACGCGCAGACCGAGAACTCGATGGGGGCGCGCTTAGCGAGCGACAACAGCGCTTCGAGCAGCGTGGCGGAATCCTTGCCGCCCGATAGCGCCACCGCTACCCGGTCTCCATCGCGAATCATCCGGAAGCGATGGATGGCCTCCCCTACCTTGCGCAGTAGCGTCTTTTCAAGATCCACTGCTCCGATTATAGCGGCGCGCCGTGGCGAAACGGAGCCGCTCGCCGTGAGAAGCCGGGCGGGTCGACAGACGAAAGCGTCGGTCCCACTTTGCCGTCGAAGGAGTTGGAGTGGGGCAGGCACTTCCGCCTGCCAACTGATTTTTCCCGGCTTCTGACGGAGCGATTGTTGGTGCAGTTGCTACGGAACCAGTGCTAGTTGCTCCCATTCTTGGCCGGGGCCGGAGCCGGGGCTGCGGGCTTGACGGCCGGCGGCTTCGGGCGCCAGAAGGCGGGGTCCTCATCCTCGGTAGTTTTGGAAACGTAGCTCATCCTGGGGCTCACCTGAAAGAGGTTGACCTCCTCCGATGCGACTGCGGCGGCATCGAACTCATTCAGTTTCTTGAGTCCCTCGGTGCCCAGGGCGGAGGCGAACGCCTGGTTCAGTTCGTCCGCATCGTCCAGCGGTTTCAGGGAAGCCAGACCCTCCAGAAAGAGGAAAGTCCCCGCCGGCGCGCCAGCCTTCACTTCATAACCCAGGAGGCACCTGTCGGCATTGGCCCTGTCATATGCGCGCATCACCACTTCGGCCTCCGCCCGGAACTCCGCGGTGTGTCCCGGGCGAATGTGGTAGGTGAACACGCGGACGAAGCGCATCTTGCCCACATCCAGTTTGTCCGCCCGGTAGCTGAGTTGCGGGCGGTAGACGGCCCACATCGAGTTGCTTCTTTCACGGAGCGCACCGTCCTGCGCATCGGCTTCCTCAATCGCGCTCTTCAGCGGTTCCTTGTCGGTTTCGGCCTGCCATTTTTCGGACGCCTCGAAGGACGGGAACGCCTCTAGGAACCACACCTCATTGGCGCCGGACTGCGGAGAAAGCGCCAGGTAATGGCCGGGAAAGTCCGCCTTGCGGAATGCCCGCACGAACGCCGCCTCGGTTTTCTCATGCGCGGCGAACTTGCCTTCTTTGATCAACTCGCGTCCGATCTGGAGGACCGGAGGCGGGCCCTGCTCCTGCGCGAGCACTGCCAGTGCGCCCCCCGCGGACAAGGCGGCCAGGGCAATCAGCATCTTCATCGTTTATCCCCTCGACTTTCTGTTTTCCGTGGCGGCGCCGGGCTCGTTGGCCCGTCTTGCCCGCCAGCGTGTATAAGAGGCTATCACACGCAACCGGCGGCAACCCGGACTTTTGGCACAGCGGACCTATAGGACGTGGGTTCTATACGTACCCGAAAGCCCGATCCGCACGTCTCAAGCGGGGGCATCGCATGGGCTCTCGGCTATCGTTTCTACGTCGTATGGCTGTGGTTGTGACCTTCGGAATTGGCTTGGCGCCGGGTCTGATTGCGCAGGACAAAGAGGAGGTCAGAATCAGGATGGACCCGAACATTCCTTCTCAAACGGTGCACGTTCATTATTTTGTGAAGGGCGAATTCGGCGGTTTTGGCGGTTTCAGGGATGGGAGCAAGGACTTCGACCTTTTCCTGCCGACATACCAGGGCGATCAACGCGCCAAATCGCTGAAGACGATTGTCTACGCCAAGGGATGCGAGATTGCAACGTTCGTGCTGGACCCGCTGCCGCCGGGCCCCAGCCGGCTTCGGTTCGATTGCCAAAAGCTGGCTACGGTCTGGTTGAAAGGAGTCGTGACCGGCCATCCCCATCCGTCGGAACTGACGGTGCAACTGGTGTACATGGCTAATTGGAGCCCCAGGTTTTTCGGATTCGGCGATGGACCCTCCGTGACGATCCCGGTTGCGGAAGTTGCACCGGACCGGGATGGCAGGTTTGCGATTGAGGCGCCGGATTTCGCCAACGACGGCGTCACGAAGTCATATAAAGGGCAAGCGGAGTGGTGGGTTATGGCATGGAAGGCGGGTAGTAGCGATCGATACTCGCTCAATGCGGATGGGGAGATCAGCGAGTTCCCAGGCATGTTGACAATTGAGCGCGACTACTCCAAAGATCTTCAGTTGAGGGCGCAGCGGTATTAGAAGCCTCGAGGAAACGCTACCGTACCGGGTGGACTTCCGCCAGCGGAGCCAATTCGGCGGCGCACAACACCAGGTCCGCGGGACGGAATGGCTTGCGCAGCGTGCGGTGGTGATGAAAACGGTCCGCCAGCGCGGGATCGGGAGACGAAGCGATGTAAATGAGGGGAAGTGTTTCGGCGAATTCGAGAAAGGGCGCCGGCGCGTTGGTGATCAGCAGGGAAACCGCGCCTGGCGCGTCCCGCAAGGTCTGGAGGGCATCTTCCAGCCCGGACTCGGCAACCGGATGGCCCTCGCGCTTGAGAATGCCGCCCACAAATCTCCGAATCAACGGGTCCTCGACAATCAGGACGCACCCGGAAGCGGTCGGCTGCTTCATCATTGTCCGACCGGCGAAGGCACACAGCACATGTTCAGGCTCTGCATACTATTCTGCGCGTGATAACCGGCCATCCACAATACCCGCTGATGGGCGTGCGTCATCCCTAAACGTGTGGTGATTGGAGGGAGATTAGGTCGCACCAACGCCCGAGGACCTGTAGCGCTAACGCTTCCAAACGCGCGGAATTATGGCCATTGTCGATCAGCGTCCGGACTTCGCGCAGGTCGCCGCAATTCAGGTCCTGCGCGCACCACTCGGCGATCATCTCAGGCGTAACTTCCAGATGAAACTGGAGGGCATAGGCGCTGGAACCCACGCGAAAAGCCTGGTGGCGGCAGGCGGCCGAGGAAGCCAGCCAGTGGGCGCCCGGCGGCAAATCGAAGGTTTCGCCGTGCCATTGAAACACGGTTTCGCGCGGCCCCGCGCCGGCAAACAGAGGATCGGCGGCGCCCTCGCCCGTCAGTTCGATCTCGAACCAGCCGATTTCCTTTACCGGGTTCGGATAGACGCGGGCGCCCAACGCTTTGGCGATCAGTTGCGCGCCCAGGCACACGCCGAGCATCGGGCGGCCCGCCTCCACCGCTTGCGCGATCCAACCCGCTTCCCGCCCCAGGTACGGCAGGCCGTCGTTTACCGACATGGCGCCGCCCATGAAGATCAGGCCGTCGTAGCGCGCCGGGTCGGGCGCGGCGGCGCCGGGTTGGTAGAGGTCGGCGTAGTCGATGCCGATGCCGCGGCGCACCAGTTCGGGCTCGATGCGGCCGAGATGCTCATGAGGAACGTGACGGAAAACGAGAACGCGCATAAGCCTGTCGAAAACGAATTCGCGACTACTTGTTCTGGGCTACCTGAAAGTGGCTCAGACCGGATGCGTAGTGTTCGACGCCGCGGACCAGCGCTTCGGCCACTTTTTGCCGGTACTCGGGCTTGCGGAGCAGTCCTTCCTCTTTGGGGTTGCTGAGGAAGCCGATTTCGGCCAGCACGGACGGCATGGTGGCGCCGATCAGCACCACGAAGGGAGCGCGCCGCACGCCGCGATCATGCTCGGCGGGGAAGCCGCGCAAGTACAGCGCGAACAGCGACGACTGGATACTTCCGGCCAGGTCTCTGGATTCCTCCGCTTTGTCGTGCAGGGTGATCTTCTGGATCAGGTCGCGCAGTTCGGAAATGCTCTCGACGGAATTGGCGTTTTCGCGCGCTGCCACCGCCAGAGCGTCTTTGGCCTCGGTGAAGTTGAGGTAATAAGTCTCCACGCCGGACACATTCGGCGCCGAAGAGGCATTGGCGTGGATGGAAATAAACAGGTCGGCCTTCTTTTCGTTGGCCAGCGCGGTGCGGCTTTCGAGCGGGATGAAGACGTCGGTGGAACGGGTGTAGATCACCTCGGCCTTCAGGCGCTCTTCGATGAGGCTGCCGGCGCGCATGGCAACGTCGAGCACCAGATCCTTTTCCAGCAGGCCCTTGACGCCTGCGGTGCCCTGGTCGTGGCCGCCGTGGCCGGGGTCGATCACTACGCGGTTCAATTTGAGGCCCAGTGCGCGAATTAGGGAAGTTTCGCCGTCGGCGTTGCGGCGCGCGGCTTTGCCCACCTCCGGAACGGGCGCGTCCGCCAGCCTGGTTGCATCCTTCGGAGACGGAACGGTGTCGGCGGCCTTCGCCAGCAGCGGCGGATTGGGCAGCGGCGGTGCAGGCGTGGCGGCCTTCGCCAGCAGCGGCGGATTGGGCAGCGGCGGTGCAGGCGTGGCGGCCTTCGCCAGGAGCGGCGAATTGGGCGGCGACAGCGGAGCCGCCTTCGCTGACGCCGGCGGATTGGGCAGTGCCGGCGGAGGAGCGACGACAAGTTTCAACGGTTCAGGCGCGACTGCGCCCGGGGCCGGCTGGCCGGCCCGGATGGTGGGCGGCGGCTTGGTCTGGCCCGGCTTCCTCATGTCCGGTTCCGGAACCAACAGCCTGGTGGGAGTTGCCGGGACCGGCGCCGAGACGCCACGCAGTTCAATGATCAGCCGGCCGGGATTGGCGAGTTGCGTGGTGGTCGCACGGACGTCGCCGGCCAGGTCGATCACCACCCGCGTGATGCCCGCACTGGCTTCCGCCGCGCGAATGCGCTTCACCACCGGGTCGGAGACATCTTCCGCGTAATAGCGGGCGCCCAGCCCGTTGCGCGCGTTCACAATATCGAAATAGATGCGCTCGGGGTTGTGCAGCCGGTCCGAACGGTAGTGGAAATCGCCGCTCACTTCCACTGCGATGCGCGTCACCTCGCCCAGCGACCAGTGCCGCACGGCTGTGACGGAAGCCGCGGGCGCACTTCGGGACTGCGCCCCCAGGGTCCAGCAGAGAACCGAAAGCACGGCAACACGCTTCATATTCACTTGCCACTACTGCGAAACGTAACGCAGCGCGCCATCCTCGCCGACGACCTCCCGCACGTGCGTCGTATCGCCAGTCCTGACTGCCACGGGCGCGGCTTGCGGCTGCGGTTTTTCGACTGCGGCTGGGGCGGTTTCCCGCAACTCGCGCGCCACCAGTTTCAAATAATTCTGCGTTTCCGGATACGGCGGCACGGCGCCGTACTTCGCCACCGCGCCTTCGCCGGCGTTGTATGCCGCCAGCGCCAGCGGGTAATCGCCGCGGTAAAGGTCCAGCAGATACCGCAGGTACCGGGCGCCGCCCTGAATATTGTCGGCCGGGTCGAAGGCGTCCACCACGCCGAAACGGCGCGCCGTCGCGGGAATCAACTGCATCAAGCCGAGCGCTCCCTTGGGCGACACCGCGGTGGGATTATAATTGCTTTCCACTTTGATAACGGAATGAATCAGTTCGGGCGGCAGCGAGTGTTGGGTGGCGGCGCGTTCCACCGCTTCCGCGATGGCTGGGGCGGAGTTGACGGGCGCCGGCGGGGCACTCGAGGCGGGAGCCGGTGCCGTTGGGCGGACCACCGTGCCCGGTGCGTCGCGTCGGGTTGTCACCACCACGCTTCTCACCAGCCTCCCCGTGCGCTGGTCGGCGCTGACCACGCTGACCATCCGTTCCGCGGCGCCTGCCGTGGAGGGCGAACCGGCCACCGCCGTCATCGCCGCTGCCGAAGCCAGGATAAAACAAAAACACCGCAAGATGTTTTCCCTCTCAGTATAAAACAAAAAAACGCTTTCGGGAAGCGCGTATTCCCAATGGTATCATTTCCCTGTGAGATGGGCCGGATTCGTGCCAATTGGCGGCCTCGCGAGGCGCCTGGGGCGCGGCAGGACGCCGCTCCCTGTTACTGTAATTGCACATTGTCCGACTCTTGACACCGGGGAGGAATCGCCCACCCATGACCAGTGACCTGCACCCGCATTACATCGAGTTCCGCCACGTCTATAAGACGTTCGATACACCGGTTTTGGTCGATACGAGTTTTTGCGTCAACGCGGGCGAAACCGTGGCTATCATCGGGCGCAGCGGCGTGGGCAAGTCGGTAACCCTCTCGCACATCATGGGCTTCCTCAAGCCGGATGCGGGCCGCGTGATCGTGGCCCACGAAGATATCACCGATATGGACGAACCCGAGTTGCGGCGCATCCGCAGGAAGGTGACGATGGTCTTCCAGTCGGGCGCCCTGTTCGATTCGCTCACGGTGGCCGAAAACGTGCTCTTTTCCCTCGAACAGCGCGAGGACTACGACGAGCAGAACAAGGAGGACGTGGTCGACGGCCTGCTGGGAATGGTGGATATCGCCGAGGCGCGCAACGCCTACCCGGCCGATCTGTCCACCGGCTACAAGCGGGCCGTCGCGATTGCACGCGCCATCGCCGCCCAGCCGCAATGCATCCTCTATGACGAGCCCACTACCATGGTCGACCCCATCATGTCGGACCACCTGGGCAACATGATGCTGCGCCTCAAGCGGCAGCTCAAGCTCACTTCGGTGGTGGTGACGCACGACCTCGACCTCATGTACAAGGTGGCGGACCAGGTGGTCTTCCTGTTCGAAAGCGGCGTCATCTACTTCGGCCCGGTCGACGGCCTGGCGAAGTCCGAGCACCCTTGCATCCAGGAGTTTCTGGAGATGGACCGCGTCGAGCGCGTGTAGCTCCTGCGGGTAGCCACTTAGGGCCAGTAACCCGTCACGCCAGTCGTCCGCCTCGACAACTGGAGCAGGAGAATCCACGCAATGAAGACAACTTCCCTGATTCGCACAATCACAATCGGCATAACGCTGATTCTCTCCAGTCTCTATGCGCGAGACAAGAAAGCGCCCATTCCAACCGGTGCGACTGTCTACGTGGCCCCTGAAACCGGGTTCGGCACCTTCATTCAAACAGCCTTCCAGGCAGAACGCGTCCCCTTAACTAGCAGGTAGGTGGGACAGACGATCGGTTTTTGTCGTCTGTCAACTTCGTTGGTGAGCGATGACAGACCACCAAAGGCGATGGTCTGTCCTACATCGCGGCCTGCGACAGCGATGTCTCAGGCTTCGCCTCAAGGAGCCGATGGCCTGACGTGCGCCAGAAAGCCCACACCACGATGGCCAGCGCCAGCGCCGGATACGCCACCACGGTCCACTCGTAGGGTTTGGACAGGGTTTGCGCGCCCGGCGTCGACAGCAGAATGTTGGCGAAGAAAATCGCCACCATGCTGGACACCAGACCGCGGCGCAGCAGGCCGAACGTCAGCGCTGTGAAGATGAGCAGATAGAACGCGAAGCTTGAGATGGAATGGCCCTGCCATACTTCGCCTTCCTGAGCCGTGAAGAGGATCGCGGCGGCGATGGAAGCCAGCCAGTCCTTGCGCAAGATGGCCCGCAAACAGAAGATTGCGAACACCACCAGCAGCCCAAACTCCACCGCGCTGTTCGCCCTTTGCAGGATGTCCGCAATCCAGTACCGTGTGTTGGCGCCGGCGTCCGCATGCGCCGTCGGGCTGAGGTGTCCTTGCAGGACGCCCCACCAGTTCGTCCCGACGAAGAGGGCCACGATGGCAACGCCGAGCAGCGCTCCCCACAGCACATCGGCGCCCACCAGCGGGTCCTGCCATCGGCCGGCCAGGACGCGGCTCCACGCTACGATCGATTTCGGCCAACGGGCGCGCACCTCCGGTTCGAGACCGATATACAGGAACCAGATCAGCGCCGCCGCGCTGACCCAACCCGCGGCGTTGACGGCGAACGCCTCCAGCGTTCCGATATCCGTGGTCCAGTGCGCGCGCCAAACCCACGCCAGCGCTTGTAGCACGAAGACTGCCGATGCCAGACGCGCCGCGCCGCGGCGGTCGCCACGCCCCGCCCTGAGATTGCGCACGGCCAGAAACACCGAAAACAGAATCACCAACCCGGACGTCGCTTTTTCGATGAGGGCGAGCCTCGAATTGTCAGACGAACTCTCGCGCGACTCGGGCACCCGGCCGGCGTTGGTCCACGGCCAAATCACCTCCACTTCGGTGATACGGCCGCGCCAGGCCGAAGCTTGCACGGTGACATCGAGCGGAAGCGTGGGATGCCGGCCTTTCCAGGCTTTCAGCCAGTCAAACGCATACAGGGGCGTGTATCTGGGCGCGGTCTCCTGCCATTTCGAAAGATCGAACCCGACAGCTCTCGAAATCATCTGCGGGTCGATTGCCTGGCTGGTGGTCGCGGCATCCACCTGCGGAGGAACCGCGCGGAATTTTCGCAGTTCGCCTTTGCTGTTGACCCACGCCTCGATCATTCCGGAAACCACCGGCGCGGGGCGCTCCTCGGTCACTTCGCCATCGGGCTCGGCGATCAACGGGAGCGGGCTCTCGCGATAGCCAAGCTGCAAGGGAGGCTCGGCCTCAAACCACCGGCGCCTCTCCTGCCTGGACTCGGTGTTCTTGCGGGTAGCCCACACTTCATCCCAGGCCCAGTGGAGGTCGTACTTGCGATCGGCCGGCGCGGCTCGATAGCCGAATTGAGCGGCCTGTTCGCGGATCTTCTCCGCCAGCGTATCCGCCGATAGGTCCATCGGAACGAAGCTGTGCAACTCGACGTTGGTGCGCACGAAGGGTACGGCGATAATCAGTGCGGCCAGCCCCAGCACCAGCGGCAGGGAGATTTTGAGCGCCAGCCCTTCGGTTTTGCCGGATGCGGCAACCAGCTCCGGTGACGGCGTCTCACCGGCCGCCAGAGCAGCCGCCAGCGGATCGCCGCCGGGCAGCGCCGCGGCCACCGACAGCGCGGTAGCGGGGCGCCGCGCCGGCACCGGATCGAGACAGCGGCGGACGGCCTTCTCGACCGCGGGATCGATCTCGGCGGCGATCGACGACATGCTCACGATCTGCGCGTTCTCCTGCAACCGGATCAACTCCGCCGCGCTGCCGCCTTCATAAGCCCGCTTGCCGGTGAACACTTCGTAAAGCACCAGGCCCAGGGCATAGATGTCGCTTCTGGCGGTCACCTCTTCGCCGCGCAATTGCTCGGGCGCCATGTAGGCCGGGGTTCCACTGCGCGCTTCGACCCCGAATAACTGGGCCGCGATGGCCGCCAGACCGAAATCCATGATCACTACGTTGCCGCGCTTGTCGAGCATGATGTTGGCCGGTTTCAAATCGCGGTGGATCACGCCCTTGTCGTGCGCCGCGGCGACTCCGGCGCAGATCTTGCGCGCGATTTCGAGCGCCTTGCCGGCCGGCAGCCTCCCGATGCGCTGCAGCAGCGATGCCAGGTCCTCGCCATCCACGTACTCCATCGAGATGTAAGGCACGCCATCCGCCTCGCCCACGTCGTAAACCCGGCACACGTTGGGATGGGAGACCTGCCGGGCGACGCGAACTTCGTTGTGGAACCGCTCCAGCATGCGGCGGGACTCCGGGCCGGAACCGGCGAGAAACTTGAGAGCCACCGGCTGCGCCAGCGTCAGGTCCGTGGCGCGGTAGACTTCGCCCATCCCGCCACTGCCCAGCAACGAGATAATCCGGTATCGCCCGGCGACCAGCGTGCCTGCGACGAATCGGCCTTCCTCCGGCACGGAGGTGGACTGGTGGCTCGGCTGCGCGGAAGGGTGCGCCGCCGCTCCAATTACCGCCGTTTCGGCCTGAGATCGTGCTGGATCGTCCATCGTGGCTTATCCACGGTATCGCGTTTGGTGCGGGAGTTTCAATCCCGGAGGAGCGGCGTTTTGTGCCGGCCTCACTCGCGGTTGATCAAACTCGCCACGTAGCCGGCGCCGAATCCGTTGTCGATGTTGACCACGGCCACGTTGCTGGCGCAACTGTTCAACATCCCGAGAAGCGCCGCCAAACCGTTAAAACTGGCGCCATAGCCGATGCTGGTGGGCACCGCGATCACCGGGCAGGAGACCATTCCGCCGATTGCGCTCGGCAGCGCTCCTTCCATGCCGGCGCATACCACCACCACTCGCGCCGAAGTCAGGCGTTCGCGGTGGTACATCAGCCGGTGGATGCCCGCCACGCCGATATCGTGCGTGCATTCCACCTGGTTGCCCATCACTTCGGCGGTGATGCGCGCTTCCTCCGCCACCGGCAGGTCGCTGGTGCCGGCGCACACCACCGCGATTTTGCCTTTTCCACGGATCGACCGGTCGCGCCAGAAACGAATTGTGCCGGCAACCGCCGAGTAGTCGGCATCGGGAATCTGCGCGCTCACCTCGGCGGCGCATTCCTTGTCGGCGCGCGTGATCAGCACGTTGGAGGCGTTTTCCAGCAGCGCACGTGCAATGGCCACCACTTGATCGGGCGTTTTCCCCTTGGCCAGGATGACTTCCGGCATGCCATGGCGCAAGGCACGGTGATGATCCACCTTGGCGAATCCCAGGTCCTCAAACGGCAGGTGGCGCATCCGTTCCAGGGCCTGGTCGACCGCGACTTCTCCGCTCCGTACTTGTTCCAAAAGAGAGCGGAATAGGGTTTGGTCCATGCCTCAGCATACCAGACGAGAAAATCGGGCCTTTGCCGGGTTAAGATAGCTGTATCCCGGCGCGCGATGGATGAGCACCCTACTCCAAAGGTACTGTACCAAATAAGCGTTTTGGACCGTTTAGTCTATTGCCAGAAGCCGCGCATTAGGGCACGCTGAACTGCAAGCACTTTTCGACAGGAAGCATTGGACCATGAGGGAGCTCGGGGAAAAAGTGGAGCGACGCGGTACCGGCAGGTTTCCTCTGCGCGAAGGCGTGCGATATCGGACGCTGAATTTCAAGGGCGATCCCGTCAGCGGTTCTGGCAACACCTTGAACATTGGCAGCCGCGGAATCCTCTTTACCACCGAAGATTTGCTGCCGGTCGGCCGCTCGGTGGAACTGTCCGTGGATTGGCCCGCGCAGCTCAATGGAAACTGCCCGCTGAAGTTCGTTGCGGTCGGCCGCGTGATTCGCTCCGCGCCCGGACAAGCTGCCGTTCGCATCGAACGCTACGAATTCAAGACGCGCGGGAAGAATGCGACGGCGACGCCTGCCGCGTCGGCCTCTCTGCCTTAGGACTCATCCCGTAACCAAAGCGCCAGACACTCCCTTACGCTCGCGGCTCCGATGGGTGTTCTGCGCAGCGGCCAACAACGTGTTTTGCGCCGGGCTACACTTGTGCGTTGGACGGGCAGGTGAACCATGAGCGATCAGAACTTCAAGGTGGTTGAACTCGACAGCATCAAGTTTGAAGACGGAGCCAAAGAGCTGATGAGCACCCCGGAAATGCAGCCCTATCTTCACTACATCGAAGCGGCAATGCTGGGGGGAGACGTTGAACCTTCCTTGCGAGAAGTTGCCGAGCTGCCGTTGGAGAAACGATACGTCTGGAGGGTGGCTTCCGCGCTCAAATGGGGATTAGCGGACTTTGAGGATTGGAACGTCCTGGTGGACCGCAAAACCCTCAAGCCCGAAGATGCTGCCAAGGTGACGCAGCTTCTCAGGTTTCGCCCCATCCAATTCTGCATGTTCCTGAAGGCGCTGGTTGGCGTTGCAGAAATGGAAAGGGTCATGAACCACGCAATCGCAGTCGCCAAACAGTGAGGTCGAGGACCGCAGCCGCCGGAACGACCCGGCGTAGCGCGTTTCTGCCGGACCTCGGTGGCGGAGGAAGAGGGATTCGAACCCCCGAGTGAGTCACCCCACTAACGGTTTTCAAGACCGCCGCCTTCAACCGCTCGGCCATTCCTCCACTCTCGATTCTACACTGGCGCCAGGTAGGACAGACCATCGCGTTTCGTGGTCTGTCAACCCTCGCCAAAGCACGAGACCTTGACAGACGACAAAAACCGATCGTCCGTCCCACCTCACGCGCCGCTCTTCCCGGCCAGCAGGCGGTCGAGCTTGCCGCTCAGTTCATTCAGCCGCCCAATCACTTCGGCATGTTGCAGCTCGTCGGCTGGCGGCGACTTCCGCTGGACATAGAAGGTCCCTCCGGGTTCGATTACGCAGCGCTCCACGTCGTTGAGTCCGTCGAAGCCCTGGCGGTGCAGGACGGTGACCAACTCGGCGCGGGTGAGCAGTTCCTTGGCCAGCGCGCCCTTGACGGTTTTGCCGTGTTCCACCAGCGTGGTGGGCTTGCCCTCGAAAAGCTGGTCGAGCCGGCGGTGCCGAAACAGGAAGCGCACCACCAGGTAGTTCACGCCCAGCAGCGTGAAGGCGCCGATCAACCCACCGGAGAGCGAATTATCGTTGCCGATGATGGCGTTCTGCACCGTGTTGGACAACGACAGCAGCACCACCAGATCGAAGGGATTCAATTGCGCCAGCTCGCGCTTGCCGAATGCCCGCAGCAGGAGCACCAGAAAGAAGTAGACGATGACCGGGCGGATGATCTTTTCCAGCACCGGAACGCCCACCGCGAAAATATCCGACCACATGCCATGCGAGATCGCCCAAGTGGGCATGTTGCAATTCCTCCTCCAGCGATTATGCCGGATTTGCGCCGGGTGCGCTAAATCCGTTGTGCGCGCCAAAACGTTTCGTCAGCCGATCGTTCTATCCACCGGGTGCACAGGTGATTTTTGGGAAGAATCTTTTGACCGGGTGAAGTCTTCGGGCTGCTCTGAAGATGTCGGGTGCATAAAACTGAGGATGTCTTGTGCATAAAACAAAGCGCCGGTTCGGCGTGGTGGCTATATGTTCTTGACAGGGGTTAATCTCTTCCGGTGGGCAATTCAAAATGTATGGCCTGCATTCTCCAAAACATTGTGATAGTATTTTGTTCGGTGTTTTTGACACGGCGGGCCGCAAAAGCTCCAGGCTAGGTCAATTAGCATGATGACCGTTCCAAACGCAATCGAGAAGGGACTCCCCGTCAATCTCGACGCCGAGCGATTCGTGCTCGGCTCGATTCTGCTGGACGAGACCATGTACGTGCAGGCGGCCGGGACTCTGGAGCCCGACGATTTCAGCCTGGAAAAGCACCGGCGCATCTTCCGCCGCATGGGCGAGTTGCAGGAACGGGGCGAAAAGATCGACCGCGTCACGGTGGCCAACGAGCTGATGAAATTCAACGAGCTCGAAGCCTGCGACGGGCTGAGCTACCTGGTTTCGCTCGATGACGGCCTGCCGCAGCTCCCCAACCTGGACAGCTACATCCGCATCGTCAAGGACAAGTCGATCCTCCGGCGCATCATTTTCGCCTCTCAGAATATGATGAGCCGCTGCCTGATGGGGGAAGAGGAGCCGGACGAGATTCTCGCCGGCGCCGAGGAAACGCTGCTCAAGCTGGGCGACGCGCGGCTCAAGAACGGCCTGGAGAACGCCCACCATATCGTCACCGGCTACGAAGGCGGCATTAACGCTTTCCTCGACCCCAGCAAGCGCATCAAGGGAATCAGCACCGGCTTCGCCAAGTTCGACGATCTGTCGGGAGGGATGCACGGCGGGGAGTTGCTGATCCTGGCCGGCCGGCCATCGATGGGAAAGACCGCGCTGGCGCTGAACATCGCGCAGCACGTGGCGCTCAAGCTGAAACAGACGGTGGCCATCTTTTCGCTGGAAATGTCCAAGGAGTCGCTGCTGACCCGCATGTTGTGCGCGGCGGCGCGGGTGGACAGCCAGCGGTTTCGCGCCGGCTATCTTACCCAGGAGGAACGGCGCAAGCTGCACCACGCGCTGACCGAACTGGTGGATGCGCCGCTGTATGTCGACGACACGCCGGGCGTCCACCTGATGGACATGCACGCCAAGCTGCGGCGCCTGCAGGTGGAGCGGCATCACGTCGGGCTCGTGATCGTGGATTACCTGCAGCTCATGACCGGCCGCGGCCGCTTTGAAAATCGCGTCCAGGAGGTGAGCGCGCTCTCCCGCGGCATGAAGCTGCTGGCCAAGGAGCTGAACGTCCCCATGCTGGTGCTCTCGCAGTTGAGCCGCGCCGTGGAGAACCGCCAGGGCGATCACCGGCCGCAATTGAGCGACCTGCGCGAATCCGGATCCATCGAACAGGACGCCGACCTGGTGGGCTTCATCTTTCGCGAGGAAGTCTATAACAAGGACCGCGAAGACCTGCGCGGCCTGGCGGAGCTGATCGTGGCCAAGCAGCGCAACGGTCCGGTGGGAACGGTCAACCTGGTCTTCCTCCACGCGCAGACCAAGTTCGAGAACCGCGCCGAAGACACCGGAGCCATCGAGGAATAAGGTGCCTCAGCTATCGCTCGGTGTACACTTCCACCGCCGCGAACGCTTCCGTTTGAATGCGCGCCCGCAGCGAGGAGTGGCGCAGGCTCTGGGCGGCGGCGCGCAGGCGCGCACAAGTGCCGGCGGTCAGCAGGCAGCGGTACCGGTCGGCTGCGTCGCGATACGAATAGCCGGCATACACCGGCCCGGAGCCGCTCACCAACTCCATCAGCTCCTCCCAGAATCCGCTGCGCTGGAACAGGCCGCGGCTCGAAGCCGCTTCCCGGCCGATCTCGATCGGCTGCCTGCCGCCGCTCAACACGGCGCGCGTGCAGCGGCCGGGCTCAAAAACCAGCGTCGGGTCGGGATCGGGAAAAGCCTCCAGCAGCTCGCGCAGGCTGTCGCGGTCGGCCTCCCATCCGGCCCATCGCAGACGCGAGGCGCCGATCGTCAACGAGCCGCGCAGCAGGATTTCGCGCAGGCGCGCCTCGTCCTTGCCGGCAATCGCCAGCATGTGCCCCACCAGGTCGCGGATGGGCAATTCCTGCACCACCACCGGAGTGATGTCGATCGCTCCGGCGGCTTCCGAGCTCAGTTTGACGCGGACGGTGGCGGGCAGCGCCATACTTGATTTCACGCTAGCATAGGTCCGTGACGGACCTGGAGAAGGTGGAGGCGGAGATCGCGCGCTACGACCACGCGCTGCTGCGATTCTCCGCGCGCCAGCACAACGGCGGCATCGAACTGGTGATCGCGCTCAAGCAGCCGCCGCCGGGAACCCATACCTACTACGCGCCGCTTCACCCGCGCGATATCGAGCATCCACAGTTCGCCTGGACGTTCCAGCGTTACCTCTACGATTGCATGCACGACTACCTGGTGGAGATGTTCCTGCGCACCCCGCAGAACCGGGACGAGCTCCCATGACTCCGGCCGGCGAGATTCTGGCCGCGGAGATCGAGCGCGCCGGCCAGGTGAGCTTTCACCGGTTCATGGAAGTCGCGCTCTATCACCCGCAGCACGGCTATTACCGGCGCCGGCGCGATCCGTTCGGCAAGCACGGCGATTTCTACACCGCCGAACAATTGCAGCCGGTCTTCGGGTTGCTGATGGCCGCGCACGCGCGCCAGATCTACCGCGCTACCGGCGCTGCGGCGGACTGCACGGTAGTGGAACTGGGGGCCGGACGCGGCGAGATGGCCGGCGCATTCGCGCCGTGGCGCTACATCCCCATCGAGACGGACCAGGGAAAACTGCCGGAACATTGGAGCGGCATCCTGTTTTCCAATGAATTCTTCGACGCCCTGCCGGTGGACGTGGTCGTCTGCAAGGGCGGCGAGTTCCGCGAGCAGCGCGTTGGGTTTTTCGACGGAAGGTTCGTTTGGCAGACCGGCCCGGCCGCTGGCGAAGAGACCGCCGATTATCTGGCGCGCTACTGCCCGCCGCCCGAGGAGGGCCATTGGTATGAGGCCGGACTGGCCGCGCTCGAGTGGATTCGCCGTATCGCCGCGGCCCTGGATGCGGGCTGCGCGATCACCGTGGATTACGGATACACGCGACCCGAAGCCGCCCGCTTTCCCGAGGGCACGCTGATGGGGTACCGCGCGCACGTGGCGCGGGAAGACGTGCTCACCGATCCGGGCGAGCGCGACATCACCGCGCACGTCAACTTCACGGCGCTCGAGGAGTGCGGAGCGCAGTTGGGGTTGCGGCGCGTCAGCTTCCGAACCCTGGCGCGAACGTTGCTGGACGCCGGAGAAGAAGATCGATTTGCGTCCGTGCTCGAGGTGGACGATCCGGCCGAGGCGATGCGCCGTCGCATGCAACTGAAGACCCTGCTGGTGGGAATGGGGGAGACGTTTCGGGTGTTGGTGCAGCGGAAAGAGGGAGCGGGGGAACCGGAGGGAGAAGCCTGAAACAATGAAAAAGGCCCCGAAAACCGGGGCCTTGGAGTGGAACCTGTTTGGACGCCCTTGCTCAGGGCGAACCCGGGACTACTTCTTTTTCTTCGGAGCAGCCTTTTTCTTCGCGGGTTTCTTCGTTGCGCTCTTCATCGATTGATTCTCCCTAACATCAAATTTTGCGACGTAAAAAATCGCAATGTGATTCATATATAAGGTTGTTCGCGAAGAAAGTCAAGAGAAAAATGCATTCTCGCTCACCGGAACGTCAATCGAAGGCGGACTCGCACGTCCGAACGGCCGCGACGCGCACCTTCCATCCGCGATGGCGCGGCGAAGCGCCCGAGTGCGCATCCGAACGCTCCGCATCGCATCCAATAGCGAGCTATGATCCGCTTCGTTCGCTATCGCGCCGGCTCAACCGTGTCCTACGGCATCCTGGAGGATCGCGCCGTGCGCGAGATCCGCGGCGATCCGTTCCACTACAGCGAGACCAGCGCTGTCCTTCCGCTTTCCGAAGTGAAACTGCTATGCCCGTGCCAGCCGGGCAAGATTCTCGCGGTGGGTGGGAACTACAAGAGCCACCTCGCCGGGCGGCCGCAGTTCGCGCGGCCGGAGATGTTCTTCAAACCGGCGAGTGCCCTGCAGAACCCCGGCGACCCGATCCGCATTCCGCGCGATGCGACCGACGTTCACTACGAAGGCGAGCTGGTGGTCATCGTCGGCCAGCGGCTCCGCGATGCCTCCCCCGAGGAGGCGCGCGAGGGAATCTTCGGCGTGACCTGCGGCAACGATGTCAGCGAACGCAACTGGCAGCACGGACCCGCCAAGGACATGCAATGGTGGCGCGCCAAAGGCTCGGACACCTTCGCGCCGCTGGGACCGGCGGTAGTCTCGGGCCTGGATTGCGGCAACCTGCAGATCGAAACGCGGCTGAACGGCGAGGTCGTACAAAAACAGACAACCGCCGATTTGATTTTCGATTGCCCGGCCATCGCGAGCTGGGTCAGCCGCTGGGTGACGCTCGAGCCGGGCGATGCGATCTATACCGGAACACCGGGCAGCACCCGCAGGATCGCGCCCGGCGACGTGGTGGAAGTGGAGATCGAAGGTATCGGCGTGTTGCGCAACCCGGTGGTCTGAGGTGGGCATGCTTTTCCGGTAGCTTTCGCCACCGGTCGGGCATGTGTTGTAATAGAAACACTTCGCACTCTATGAGGGACATTAGAAGACGTTTCCGAAAAGCGTGGAAACGCGCACACCGGCGTGCCCGGGAAATCCGGATGATCGCCGCCGGGGTGGTCTCGACCCGCCATCCCGTGATGGCGCACATCATTCCCATGCGGCGCTGCAATCTTTCCTGCACATACTGCAACGAGTACGACGATCATTCGAAGCCGGTTTCGATCGATACCATGTACCAGCGGCTCGACCGGTTGGCCGAACTGGGAACCAGCATTGTCACCATCAGCGGCGGCGAACCCCTGCTGCACCCCGACCTGGATCTGCTGATCGCGCGCATCCGCCGCCACGGCATGATCGCCGGTCTCATCACCAACGGCTACCTGCTCACGGCCGAGCGCATCCAGCGTCTCAACCGCGCCGGCCTCGAGCACCTGCAGATTTCCATCGACAACGTGATGCCGGACGATGTTTCGAAGAAGAGCCTGAAGGTGCTCGACCGCAAGCTGTGCCTGCTCGCCCGACACGCCGAGTTTCACGTCAACATCAACTCGGTGGTGGGCGGCGGCATCCGCCATCCGCAGGACGCCCCGGTGGTCGGCCGCCGCGCGATCGAGCTGGGCTTCACTTCCACCATCGGCATCATTCACGACGGTGCCGGCCAGCTTCGTCCGCTGGGCGGCGAGGAGCGCGAGGTTTATATGGCCATGCGCGCGATGGAGAAATCCAGCTACGCGCAAATCAACTACTTCCAGGACAACATTGCGCACGGCAAAGAAAACGACTGGCGATGCCGCGCCGGCGCGCGCTACCTCTACATCTGCGAGGAGGGGCTGGTGCACTACTGCTCGCAGCAGCGCGGTTATCCCGCCAAGCCGCTGATGGAATACACGCTCGCAGACATACGCCGCGAATACCACACTGCCAAAGCCTGCGCCCCGCGCTGCACGGTCGCCTGCGTTCACCAGATTTCCTATATCGATTTCTGGCGCGGGCGGCAAAACCTGGCGCCGTCGCAAGTCGGGGCACCGGCGCCGCAAGACCTTGTGCAACTCCGGTAAAGCGGCGTGGGGTGAGTTGCCCCACGGCGGAGCGCTAAGTAATTGAAAACAGGAAAGGCCGTTGGGCGTTCGTGGGGCAACTTGCCTCATTTAGCCACCCGCCCTATAAGAATAAGGTACGAGCTGCCGCCGGGGAATCGGGATTTCGGCGGTTGGCAGGCGGTTTGGCCGGCGCGGGCCGGGTAACCGCACGCCCGGATTAAGGCCGCTGCCCAACGCGAGAGATAACGGATTTCTCCCCGCTCATCGGGGATCACTCCGTAGTCTCTGAGGACCTCGATCAGAGCCAACGGGCCGCGCTGGTAGACACGTTGCGTATACGAAGGCATGACGGCGCACGCGGGCGTTCGGGTCTGCCTAATTGCAGCAACCGGCAATCCGACACTTTGCATTTTGCTGAATCACCTCTCGTATTCATTCTGACCCAAACTGTCTTACGAATGACTGTCGCTGATTCTGACACACTCGACTTTCAAGTCTCTTACTTCCTCTTGCATAACTCGCCGTAACGCGCAATAATTGTGGTCGATGAGTGAACTGAATCGACCGCGCGCGCGACAAGATTGTGTCTCATAAAGCAGATGAAGACATTCGGCGCCAGAAGTACGAGTTATTGGAGCAGGCTACTGAACGTGTGGCACTCCTCATCGAGCGCCAAGTAAGGAGTCGCATAGAGGAGTTCTCCGAGAAGATGCGCCGAAGTTGATTTTTGGACCTGATCCCGATCCGATTGGGAAGGGATATCTGAGAGTAAGAGTGCAAAAGATGCCGCTGCACGGCTTGCAGTTCAGATTTCACACGGGACAGATCGAGATCCGACGCTTTTTCAGCCGGACTCTTGAGGATTCTGTGCACTGGACGGAGGACGCCATTCAGATCAAGGCAGACTTCAATGTCGAACCGTGGTTCGAGTACAAGGGCAAAAAGCTGGTCACGATAGAGGAAGTGGTGGACATTTTGTTGTCAGAAGTGCTCGACGCGGCGATTACCTAAGCCAACCTCCCGCTCGGCTTTGGCTCGCCGAGTTTACTTTCAGTTCGCTGATCGGCGGGAATCGAACAGATCCCGCACCGGTAGCCGAAACTTTCCAGCCATCTGTTCTAACACCTCAAACGACGGCGCGTTGATGCCCCGCTCGATCAGGCTGAGGAAATCGACGCTGATGCCGACCAGTTCCGCAAACTGTTCCTGGGTCAGTTTGCGTTCGAGCCGGAGTGCTTTCAGCCGGATTCCGAATTGCCGACGAAGGGATAGCGCCATCTTGGGGGCCGAAAGGGCCGAAATGGGTGTCGTTAACAAGTCAAGTTGTCCGGTTTTAATAATTAGTGATCTGTCCGCTTTGTGAAACAAAGCGATGCGGCCGTCAGGCCGCCGCCTTGGGTTTGATTTTGGCCTTTGCTTTGGTTTTGTTCAGAACAAAGGCCGTAGCCGGCGCGGTGGGAAAGTGGGAATCTCGCGCCTTCGGCGAGATTCCCAAGGGAGTGTGGGAGCCGGTGGAAACCTGCTCTTGGTTTTCGCCGGCTTCCATGCTCCCGCCTTTTCCACGGCGCTCTTCGCGCGTCACACTTTCCAGTTTCTCTCCCGTGCTGCGGTAGCGCCCCACTACGTGAGGGCCGTAGCGAATCGACACGGTTTGGTCCAGGTGTTCGTGGATCGTCACCGTACTCCCAGCCAGCGCGTTGCGGAATCGTGTCTTGTCGATCTGCCACGTCCGGTCACGGATGGCTACCGTGTTGTCCTGGTCCACCACGCGCTCCGTCTGCACGCTGAAAACCCAATGCAGATCGCTCCTCCCAGTCCGTCGAAATGCCGTGCCTTTTTCCGCCGCCGGCGCGCTGAATTTCGCGTTGAACTCCTCGATGTACCGCTCCCGTAGAAAGGCATTGGCTCCCTCCACAGTCGTGATCTTGGCCAATCGGAGTTCCTGCGGCAAGCGACCCTGCCAGGTCCCGAAGCTGCGTTCCGACCGGCCGCGCGCCTGCGGCGAATACGCCGCAATCATCTGTATCCCCAGCTCCTTCATGGCTCGCCCAACCTGCGTCAGGCGGTGCTTATCCACCTGCTCGCCCGCCTTCACCGTGACGAAAAAGTGACTCCCCCGGTCGCTGTACAACGCGCAGAACAAGCCTTGCTTTTCGATCACCTCGCGCAACCCGGCCATCACCGTTCGCGTCGATTCCTCCTCCACCAACTGCGCGTAGTAAATCTCGCTGGTCGCGTCGTCCAGAATCACGATCAGGTCATACCAGCGGTCGTCGTTCAGCCACCGATGCTTGCTGCCGTCGATGTGCAGCAGCATCCCCGGCATCGGCCTCCGCGGCCGTCTCCGCCGGTGCGGTCCCCGCTTGTGCCGCTTGGCCACCAAGCCGGCGCCTTGCAACGCTTTCTGCACCCAGGTGTAGCTCAACTGGATCGCGTGCTCGTCGCGCAACTTCTCGTGGAAGTGCCGGATGTTCAGGTCGAAGTACGTCTCCTTGAACAGCCCGAGCACCTTTTCTACCGTCGCCAGCGGAATGCGTTGCGCACTTGGCTTCCCCTTACGCCGATCCGCCAATCCAGCATAGCCGCCCTCTTCCAGCCGCTCCCGCCATCGGCGCATCGTCCGATCCGTCACCCCGATAATTTCCGCCGCCGCCCACCAGGTGATCTTCTTCGCCATGGCCTTCAGCAGCACGTCTTGCACTTTCATCATCCGCTCCATCTCGGCGGCTGAGTACTGCTGGGTTTCGTCCACTACCCAGCATCACCCGCCCCGACCAAAGCGGACAGATCACGTGTGAATTGAACCGGACAACTCACATACTAGCGACAGTGAAATGGGTGGGCTGCAAAAGCTGACAGCTTGTGTTAAAGTACCGAGAAACCGAGAGCCAAAATGGAAATCCTCGGTAAAGTCAGGACACCGTATAGGTTCACCGAAGAACGCACGGCTCAGGGAGGGTTGTCAATGGCAAGCATGTCGAGGGAATGGAAGACCGCAAAAGAGGTCCCGCGACTGGCGCCAACTCCCCCCGTCGTGCCGCGAGTGAACTTCCAACCAGTCGTCGACAGCGGTGCTCCCGTGGCGAGCGACACGCTGTAGATATCCGTGGCTCCGAATCCTCCGGGCTGGCCCGCCAGATACATCCACCACCGCTGGTTTCGCTGATACTTGAGTCAACCAGTTCCAGACTTGCGGATGATATCAGCCACCTCCCAGGGCGGCCGTTTCACGGATGGGCATTCTCCGGCGGCTCAGCCTGTCTGGAAAAAGCACAGAGGCTGATCTGGTCGAGGGGATGGATCGCC
>JBEKKO010000075.1:0-25382 GCA_050010695.1 Bryobacteraceae bacterium | reverse complement strand
CGGCCGCGGTGACACCAACTGCCAGACCCACGGTCGTGCTGGCGAAGGACGGCTTTGCTCCACTGGCCAAAGGTTCGCTCGAATCATGTCACATCCTGCCGGAAGCGTCAACGCCTGACGCCCTGTCAGTGACATTTTGTCAGTGATCCGTCGCCGGCGATTGAAGTCTCAGGCACTTGCGCGTTGGCCGCCGGCGTGCACCTGGCCAACTTCGAAAAGGAGACCGGCTCATGGAAATGTTGCTGATGGGAGCTGCTCTGGCTATGTTCGGGCTGGCGGTGTCCTGCCTGGCCTTCGGTGCGGCGACGCGCGAAGAGCCCGTCATGGAACCAGCGCCCGCCCTGGGAAAAGAAGCCGTGAAGGCCGCGGCTATCGATGCACGATTTTTCGCCGCCGTCCCGGCCCTGCCCGTGGCCGCCGCCAACCGCGTTCCGATCGAAGCGTTGCTCTTGCAGATCGAAAACCACGTTCGCCTGGAGCAGGCGGCCGCCGCATGCTTCCTCGAATCCCCCAGCGCCACCGTGCTGCATGGCAGAACCATCTCCCCACTGGTGAATTGACATGATTGACGCCGACCTCTTGAAGGGCCTGTCACCGGCCGAAGCCGAACGCGTGCTGGCGCTCGGCAAACGCGTACTGCTCACTACCGGTGCGGAGCTCTTCCACCTCGGCGACGCCGCCTGCAGCCTCTACCTGGTCGCGCGCGGCCGCATTCGCCTTACCCTTCCCATGCAAGTGCGCCATCAGGAGGAGGACATCCTCGTCGAAGAATGCTCTTCCGGCCAGACCGTCGGATGGTCGGCCTTGATTCCTCCCCACCGTTTCACCCTCACCGCCGCGGCGCCACTCGAAACCGAAGTGATCGCGCTCGACCGCGAAGCGCTCAACGCGTACTTCGCCGCCCATCCCGATACCGGCTACGCAGTCTCGCTCAATCTCGCCAGCGTCATCGGCCAGCGTCTGCAACTGTTCCAGGCCATGTGGCTCCGCGAAGTCCAGCGGATGGTGGAATTGCGCTGTGCGTAGTGGCCTCCTGCTTTTGCTGCTGTCCGGGGTGATTCTGCCGGGGGCGGACGGACCCAAGACTCCGCCCGCCCCGGCCGGGCCGGAACGGATCGAAGTTCCACCCCCGCCCTTCTCCGATGGCATCTTCCCCTGCACCAACTGCCACGCTGGAATGCCCGTCGACCGCACCCGCCGCGAGCTCACCGCGATGCACACCGATATCGTTCTCAAGCACGACGAAACCCACCGCTGGTGCCTGGATTGCCACGACGCAACCAATCGCGACTTCCTTCACCTGGCCAGCGGCGAGCGCGTCCCGTTCGACGAATCCTACCGCGTCTGCGGCCAGTGCCACGGCGAAAAATACCGTGACTGGCGCGCCGGCGTTCACGGCCGCCGCACCGGCAACTGGAACGGCGACAAAGGGTACCTGTTGTGCGCGCACTGCCACAACCCACACCAGCCGCGCTTCAAAGCGCTGGCCCCCAAGCCCGCGCCGCAGCGCCCCAACCGGAGCATGCAATGACCGACTCCGAGAAGCCTTCGCGGCGCATGTTCACCGCCAGCGCCGGGGCCGCTTTCGCGGGCATGGTCCTCACCGCCTGCGGTCCCAAGCGGCTCTACGAAGTCCCCCAACACAGGCTGAAAGCCTCCATCGCGGAAATGGAGCGCCGCTACAAGGAACAGCTTGGCCAAAACATCACGGTCTCCGAGCAGGGTCCGCTCGCCGGGGTGCATTTCGCCTACGCGCTGGATATCTCGCGCTGCATCGGCTGCCGCCGCTGCGTCTATGGCTGCGTCGGCGAAAACAACCAGTCGCGCGACCCGCAGATCCACTGGATTCGCGTCTTCTCCATGGAAAAGGAAAAGGGCGTCGACTTCACCCACGCCGACCCCTACTACCACCCGCCCGAGGTCCCCGAAGAAGGCCACTTCTACGTTCCCGTCAGTTGCCAGCAGTGCGAGAATCCGCCCTGCACCAAGGTCTGCCCCACGGGGGCCACCTGGGCCGAGAAGGACGGCATCGTGGTCATCGATTACGATTGGTGCATCGGCTGCCGCTACTGCATGGCGGCCTGCCCTTATGGCGCGCGGCACTTCAACTGGAAGACGCCCACCATTCCCGCGGACGAAATCAATCCCCACACCCATTACCTCGGCAACCGCCCGCGGCCCAAGGGCGTGGTCGAGAAGTGCACCTTCTGTATCCAGCGCTCGCGCGAGGGCCGCTACCCCGCCTGCGTCGAAGTCTGCCCGGTGGGCGCGCGCAAGTTCGGCAACATCCTCGACGCCAATAGCGAGATCCGCTACATCATCGAGCACAAACGCGTGCTGGTTCTGAAAGAGGAGTTGAACACCGTCCCGCGGTTCTTTTACTTCTATGCAACCTGAGAGTGCAGTCAACAGCATCCGCCTGTTCGGCGGATTCGCGCGCGGCAGCCTGAAGCTGATGCTCCGCGGTAACCGGATGTATTGGATGTGGCTCGCGTTTCTGGGCGCGCTGATCGTCTCCGGCGCGCTGGCCTATTCCCGGCAGGTGCAAATAGGCCTGGGGCTCACCGCCATGCGCGACCAGGTGAGCTGGGGCTTTTACATCGGCAATTTTACGTTCCTGGTGGGCGTTGCGGCAGCCGCCGTGGTACTGGTGATCCCGGCCTACATTTACAATTGGAAGCCCATTCGCGAGATCGTCATCTACGGCGAGTTGTTGGCCATCAGCGCCATCGCCATGTGCCTGCTGTTCGTGCTGGTCGATATCGGCCGCCCCGACCGCTTCTGGCACCTGATTCCGCCCTTCGGATTTCTGAACTTCCCGAGCAGCATCCTGGCTTGGGACGTGCTCGTGCTGAACCTGTACTTCATCCTGAATTTTTCGGTGGCCACCCACATCCTGTACCGCGCCTTCCACGGCAAGCACTACATCAAGCGCCTGGTGGTGCCGCTGGTGCTGCTTTCCGTCCCGATGGCGGTCGGCATTCACACCGTGACCGCGTTCCTGTACAACGGCCTGGCCGCGCGCCCCTACTGGAACAGCTCGATTCTGGCGCCGCAGTTCCTGGCGTCGGCCTTCTGCTCCGGTCCGGCGATTCTGCTGATCGTGCTCCAGGTGCTGCGCCGCTTCACACGCTTCGAAATTCAGGACGCCGCCATCTGGAAGATCGCCGAGCTGATGGCCTACGCCATGTTCCTGAACCTGTTTCTACACGGCGCGGAAGCCTTCAAGGAATTCTACTCCAACACGCAGCACCTGCTGTTCACACGCTACTGGTATTTCGGCGTGGGCGGGCACCACACCCTGGTCCCCTATGCCTGGAGTGCAGTGGCGTTGAACCTGCTCGCGTTCGGATTGTTCATCTCCCCGGCCGCGCGCCGCAATTTCTGGACTCTGAATATCGGCTGCCTCGCCACCTATGCCGGCGTGTACATCGAGAAAGGCATGGGCTTGATCATCCCCGGCCTGACCCCGGACACGCTGGGCGAGATCTACGAATACTACCCGACCGTCATCGAACTGCGCGTCGCCGCCGGCATTTTCGCGGTTGGATTCCTGCTTTTCACCCTGATGCTCAAAGTTGCGGTACCGATCTCGCTGGGAGAGTTCTTGGACAAGAAGGAAGAGGCGGCGCACGCTCAGGAAGTGGACTTGCCGTGCCCGGTTTGAGAAGGAACGCACTTCACGCGCGCGGGTGTTCTGGCGCCGGAGAGCATCGCCGCCGACTTGCAACTGACGTTTGGCCATGTAGGCGGTGATCGCCAAAGAGTATCGCCAGATTCAGTTCCGAGTTTGGAGGTAAGTAGTTGATTTTAATGGTGCGCCCGGGGTGACTCGAACACCCGACCTTCTGGTTCGTAGCCAGACGCTCTATCCAACTGAGCTACGGGCGCGCTGGGTTGACCTATTCAATGTAACCAACCTGGCAGCGCCAGCGCAAGCGGAGTGCCTGCCAATTCTGGCACAATAACGGTGTCCCAATGACGGAGCGTCTGTATTACGCCGATTCCTATCTGCGCTCGTTTCGCGCGCAAGTGGTGGAGGCGGCCGGCGACGGCCTGACCGTATATCTCGACCGCACCGCGTTCTATCCGGCTTCGGGCGGCCAGCCGTGCGACACCGGTTCGATTGCGGGGTCCGTCGTGCTGGACGTGGTCGACGAAGGGGAGCGCATCGCTCACCGTTTGAGCGCGCCCCTGGCCGTCGAAGTGGCCGATTGCGCGATCGATTGGGAGCGCCGCTTCGACCACATGCAGCAGCACTCCGGGCAGCACCTTCTTTCGGCCGTTTTCGCGGGAGCGTTCGCGCTGCACACGGTGAGCTTCCACCTGGGCGCGGACAGCGCGACCATCGACCTGGAAGGCGGAGCGGTGGACCGGCGCACCGTGCGCGAAGCCGAGCGCCGCGCCAATGCGGTGGTTTTCGAGAACCGCGCGCTGGCGGTGGAGTTCGAGGATGCCGCCGCGGCCAGCGGCCTGCGCAAGCCCTCCGACCGCGAAGGCACGCTACGCATCGTCACCATCGCGGACCTCGACCGCAGCGCCTGCGGAGGCACCCACGTGCGCTCGACCGGAGAGATCGGGTGCGTCCTCATCCGCAAGATCGAGAAAGTCCGCGAGACCACCCGCGTGGAGTTCGTCTGTGGCGGCCGCGCCGTCGGCCGGGCGCGCGCCGACTTCGAGGCGCTGTCCGCCGCCGCTCAACTCTACTCCGTGTCTCTCGACGACCTGTCCGCGGCGGCGGCGGCGCATCTGGAAACCACCCGCGCCGCGGACAAGGCCCACCGCAAGCTCGAAGTGGAACTGGCGGCTTACCAGGGCCGCGAGCTATACGCCGCGACAGCCCCGGGCAGCGACGGTTTGCGCCGCTACACGCGGCGTTTGGAACGCGGCGGCCTGGAGGAATTGCGGGCGCTGGCGCAGAGCTTCACCGGGCAGCCCAAGTCCGTCTTCGTGGCTGCGCTGAACGATCCGCCTTCCGTGCTGCTGGCGGTTTCCGCCGATTCCGGCATCGACGCCGGCCGGGTTCTCAAAGCGGCGCTGGCCGAAACCGGCGGCCGCGGCGGGGGCAGCCCCCGCGTCGCGCAAGGCAGTGTCGGCCGCCTCGAATTGCTCGATCGCCTGCTGGAAAAGCTCTAATTCCGCCGCCGCGGGAACGGGCGAAAGATCCACCGCGCGTCGGTCTGCCGTTCTCTTCCGCCCCGTTCCGGGGCTCTTTGGGTTGGCCGCTTTTCCCAGGCTCACGCCTGCGGCTACTTTCTTTCGCCCTGACGGGCTCTGGATTGACGCGCGCTTACCGCAGCAGCGTTTCCAGGCGCGAACCGGCTCGCACGATGGTCTGGTTGCGTTCGGGCCCGGTGGAGATCGAGCCTATCTCGACGCCGGTGCGGCTCTCGAGAAACGCCAAGTAGTCCTTGGCGCGAGGCGGCAAGTCGTCGTACGAAGACACGCCAAAGGTGGACGACTTCCAGCCGGGCAGGCGCTCGTAGACCGGTTCGACGTTTTCCATGCAGGCCACGCGCGGCGGCATCTCGACCAGGTCGCGGCCGCCGGCGCGGTAACCCACGCAGACGGGAATCGAATCGAACTCGTCGAGCACGTCCAGCTTGGTCACCACCAGGCTGTCGAAACCATTGATGGCGGCGGTGTAGCGCAGCAGCGGCGCATCAAACCAGCCGCAACGCCGCGGCCGGCCGGTGACGGCGCCGAATTCGCTGCCGCGGCGGCGGATCTGTTCGCCCTCCGGATCCCGCGCTTCAGTGGGAAACGGGCCGCCGCCGACGCGGGTGATGTAGGCTTTGGAAACGCCGATCACGCCGCCAATTTTCGTGGGAGCGACGCCGGTGCCGGTGCAGGCTCCGCCGGCCGAAGCGCTCGAGGAGGTGACGAACGGGTAAGTGCCGTGATCGACATCGAGCATGGTTCCCTGCGCGCCCTCGAACAGCACGCGCTTCCCTTCCCGGATGGCGCCATTGAGCAGCATGGCCGTGTCGCACACCATGGGGCGTATGCGTTCCGCCATGGTTTCGTAGCGGTCGCGGGTGGCGCCGGAATCGTCTTCCTCGTCGATGCCGAAGGTGCGGGCGATGGCGTGCTTCTCTTCCATCAGCGAATCGTACTGGGTGCGGAAGGTGTCGCGGTCGAGCAGGTCGGCGACGCGAATGCCGCGGCGCGCGATCTTATCTTCATAACACGGCCCGATGCCGCGCGAGGTGGTGCCGATGGAAATGCGCCCGGGGCGCCCTTCCGACATGCGCTCCATCATGCGATGCTGCGGGAACAGCACGTGCGCGCGATTGCTGATGGCCAGGTTGCGCGTGACATCCACACCGGCCGCTTCGAGAGTGTCGATTTCGTCGAGCAACGCCGCCGGATCGAGCACCAGGCCGTTGCCGATGACGGCCATTTTCCCGGGTCGCAGAATGCCGCTCGGAATCAGCTTGAGGATGAACTTCTTCAAGCCGATGAAAACCGTGTGGCCGGCGTTGTGCCCGCCCTGGTAGCGCGCCACGATGTCGAATCGGTCGGAGAACAGATCGACAATTTTGCCCTTGCCCTCGTCTCCCCACTGGGAGCCGAGGATGATGATGTTTGCCATGAAAGCGAATCCAAACTATTCTAGCGTAGCCATGCCGTGAGTGAGCGATCTTCGGCACAACAGGACAGACCATCGCCTTTCAAGGGCCGTCATGCGCGCCTGACAGACGACAAAAACCGATCGTCCGGCCTACCGGTCCAATGCTACTATCACCTTGACGTGCAGATACGCGCAGCGAGCGACCGGGCCCTGCTGGTTGTGTTCGGCGAAGAAATCTCTCCGCAGGCGCAGCGCGCGGTGCGGCGGCTGACGTCGGCGCTCGAAGGTGCCCGCGGCATTTCGAATTTGCATCCGGCGTTCGCGTCGGTACTGGTGGAATTCGATCCGCGGCACCACTCCCACGCGGAAATCGAAAGCCTGGTGCGGTTGTCGCTGGAGCGGGCGCCGGAGGAGGAATTTCGAGCGTCCCGGCCGGTGGAAATCCCGGTGCGCTACGGCGGCGCGGACGGCCCCGATCTCGAAGACGTGGCGCGCTATTGCGATCTCACGCCGCGCCGTGCGATCGAGCTGCATTCGAGCGCGGAATACATAGTTTCGTTCGTCGGATTCTCGACGTGTTTCCCTTATCTGGCCGGCCTGCCGGCAGAATTGGCCACGCCCCGACTGGCGGCGCCGCGCCGGCATGTCGCGGCGGGCAGCGTGGCGATTGGCGGGAGCCAGGCGGGCGTGTATCCGCTCGCATCGCCCGGCGGATGGCGGGTGATCGGCCGCACGGGGCTGCGTCTCTTCGATCCGGCCGGCGAACCTCCGCCGCTGCTGCGGATGGGTGATGGCGTCCGCTTCGTCCCCGTCGAGGAGGGCGAATGTTGAACCAGATCCGCGTGCTCGAAGCCGGCGCGCAGACTACCGTGCAGGACCTGGGACGCTTCGGCTGGGCGCACTTCGGCGTTTCGGCATCGGGCGCGGCCGACCCGCTGGCGCTGCGCGCCGGGAACCTGCTGGTGGGCAACGCGGAAAATGCGGCGGCGCTGGAGATGACGCTGGTGGGCGGCGCATTCGAATTCGAAAACGATGCGCTAATTGCGCTGGCCGGATCGGATTTCGGCGCCGGGCTGCCGCTGTGGACCCCGATCGAGGTGAAGGCCGGCGGCATCATCCGGTGCGGGGCCACGCGCTCCGGCGCGCGCTGCTACCTGTGCGTGCGCGGCGGGCTGGCCGTGCCGCGCGCGATGGGCAGCGCGTCCACTCACCTGGCGACGGGGGTGGGCGGGCGCGCGCTGCGCGTGGGCGACCTGCTGCCGGTTGGCGATGCCGCGGTGCGCCGGCCGCGTCCTCCTGCCGGGCCGCCGCCGTTTCCGCTCGACGGAGCCTTGCGCGTCACGCGCGGACCGCAGGCGGAGTGGTTCGGGGAGGAACTCTACCGCGGGTCGTGGACGGTGAGCGAGGAATCCAACCGGATGGGGTTGCGGCTGCGCGGCGAACCGATCCCCAGCACGGCCGGCCACATGCTCACCGAGGGCGTGGCGCTGGGCGCGGTGCAGGCGCCGCCCGACGGCCAGCCGATCATCCTGTTCGTCGAGCACCAGACCACCGGCGGCTATCCCAAGCCGGCGAATGTGATCTCCGCCGATTTCTGGCGCCTCGGCCAGTTGCGGCCGCGCGACCAGACCGCGTTCGAACCGGTTACCATCGATCAGGCGCTCGACTTGCTGCGCGCGACCGAACGGTGGTTGTATTCGCTATGACCTTCGATCTCAATTGCGACCTGGGGGAACTGGAGGACGCGGCGCTCGAAGCGCGTTTGATGGAGCATATCACTTCGGCCAACATCGCCTGCGGCGGCCACGCGGGCGACGAAGCCTCGATGGAGCGCACCATCCGGCTGGCGCTGGAGCGCGGGGTCAAGGTGGGAGCGCATCCCGGTTATCCGGACCGCGCCAATTTCGGGCGCCTGGAAATCGCCATGAGCGAAGCCGAAATCGAGGACGAGGTCGCGTGCCAGATCGGCCGGCTGGAGGCGGTGGCTGCACGGCTGGGCGCAACCGTCGTCCACGTCAAACCGCACGGCGCGCTGTACAACGCGGCGGTGAGCAATCGCGCGGTGGCGCAGGCGATTGGTGCGGCGGTGCGGCAATGGAACAAGCAGGCGAATGGCGGGTTGGCAGGCGGAAGCGCCTGCCCCGCTGTGTTCGGGCTGGCCGGCTCGTCCATGCTCGAAGTGTGGCGCGGCATGGGATTGCGGGTGGCGGCGGAGGGGTTTGCCGACCGTTGTTATGAAGCCGATGGAAAGCTGCGCCCGCGCCGGCTTCCCGGCGCCCTGATCACCGATCCGGCCGCGGCGGCGGCGCAGGCAGTCCGGCTCGTGCGCGAAGGCGGGGTCGAGACCATTTGCGTGCATGGCGACACGCCGGGCGCGGCGGACATTCTCGAAGCCTGCCGCCGGGCGTTACAATCTTGTAGATGAGGTTCTTACTGCTGTTGATGGCGCTGGCCGCTCCGCTGGTCGGGCAGGAATGCAGTTGGGCCTTTTCCCCTAGAACGATCCCCACCGCACCGGTCGCCGGTGGCAGCGGCACACTCTTGCTGACTTCAAGTCCGGTTCCGTGTGCGTGGACTTACAGCACGGACTCGCCTTCCTGGATTACGTTATCGCTCGGGCCGGTGGGACCGGGTTACGGAGAAAGCAGCCTGAACTGGACCGCCGGGCAAAACCTGGGCGCAGGGCAGCGTGTCGGCAACATCCTGATCTACGACGGTTACTTCACGTACGCGAGGCCGATCACCCAATCCGGGGCCAACTGCGCGCTCACCCTGGGCGGAACGGGCACAACGGCAGGCATCGCGGCCACTGCGGGGAGCCTGACGGTGGAAACCGGCTGCGTGTGGAGCGCCGCCAGCAGCGTGAGTTGGATCACGGTGGGAGACCCCAAGGTGGGTTATGCCACCGGCTCGGGCAATGGATCGTTCAGCTATAACATCGCGGCGAACTCATGCTATCAGCCCCGCACGGGCAGCGTTACCGTGGATCCAGGATATGCCGTGCCGCAACCGTCGGTAACGGGATCGCAGCAGTATACGATCACCCAGTCCGGATCCAACGGCAATCTGACGGTGAGCCCGGCGAGCCTCACTCTCACTGCGTCAGGCGGCACGGGGACGGTCCAGGTAACGAGCGGGACGGGCTGCCCCTGGACCGCAGCCAGCAACGTGAGCTGGCTGACGGTCACCAACATTTCGGTCACGTCCGGCAGCGGATTTGTGGCGTACCAGGTGGTGGCCAACACGGCGGCGGCGCGCACCGGGGTGCTGCAGATCGGCCCGCAGTCGGTGACGGTGACGCAGCAGGCGGTGCCGCTGCCGGCGCCGCAGGTGACGGGCGTTACCAGCGCGGCGAGTTTCGCGTTGGGGCCGGTTTCACCCGGCGATATCGTCTCGGTGTTCGGCAGCAATCTGGGACCGCCGGCCGGCGTGGGATCGCAACTCAACTCCGCCGGCACGGCTCTCACCACCAACCTGGGCGGCGCGCAAGTATTCTTCGATGGCGTGGCCGCCGCGCTGACCTATGCCGGCGGGAGCCAAATCAACGCGGTGGTGCCATACGAGGTGGCGGGGCAGACGTCTACCAAGATGACGGTCGCATACCAGGGCGGCACGTCCGCGCCGCTGACGCTGAATGTGCAGGACGCGACGCCGGCGATTTTTTCGCTCGATTTCACGGGCCAGGGCAACGGCGCCATTCTCAACCAGGCCAACTCGCTCAACGGCAAATCCGGGCCGGCGGCGCGCGGTTCGGTGGTGCAGATCTTCCTCACCGGAGGAGGCGTGACCAACCCGGCCAGCACGGATGGCTGGATCACCACCACCATAGACGGCCAGTTGCCGCTGCTGGTGACGCAACCGGTCACGGTGACGATTGGGGGGGTTGCGTCGCCGCAGATCAATTACTCGGGCGGCGCCCCAGGCTCGGTAGCCGGGCTGACGCAGATCAACGCCGTGGTGCCGGAGAGTGTGACGCCGGGAAGCGCGGTGCCGCTGGTGATCGGGATCGGCACCTGGCAGAGTCAGAGCGGCATCACAATCGCGGTCGATTAGGAGCCGCGTAATCCACCAAACGGTGTTGGGAGAGAACCGATGCGCGTTGCTGCATGCATGGTGGCGATGGCGGCGGCGGGATGGTGCGCCGACTTTCGCGTGGCCGATTACGGCGCTAAAGGCGACGGCCAGACGGACGACACCGCGGCCATTCAGAAGACCATCGACCGGGCGGCGGAATCCGGCCGAAATACCCTCAACACCATAGTGTTCAAGCCGGGCGTATATTTGAGCGGCGCGCTGTTTGTGAAATCGGGCACCCATCTGCGGCTGGATGAAGGCGTGCGCATCCGCGGCGTCCAAAGCCTGGCGGGATATCCCATCATGCAGACGCGGGTGGCGGGCATCGAGATGAAATGGCCGGCGGCGCTGATCAACGTGTATGAACAGACGGGGGTGAAGATTTCCGGCCAGGGCACGATCGATGGCGATGGCAAGATCTGGTGGGACAAGTATTGGAAGATGAGGCGCGAGGATTACGAACCTCGAGGCCTCCGCTGGGCCGCCGACTACGATTGCCAGCGGCCGCGGCTGATCCAGATCTACAATTCTTCGAACGTCGATGTGCAGGGGTTGCAGTTGGAACGCTCCGGCTTCTGGACGGTGCACATCTGCTACTCGCGGAAAGTCACCGTGGACGGAGTGACGATTCGCAACAACATCGGCGGCAAAGGTCCCAGCACGGACGGCATCGACGTGGATTCATCGTCGGACGTGGTGGTGGAGCATTGCGACATCGAGTGCAACGACGACGCCATCTGCCTGAAGGCGGGACGGGACTCCGACGGGTTGCGCGTCAACCGGCCGACCGCACACGTGGCGATCCGGGACGACACGGTGCGCGGCGGCGCGGCGGGGGTGACCTTCGGCAGCGAGACTTCGGGCGGCATCCATGACGTGGAGGCGTACCGCATACACGTGTTGGGAACGGTGTCGAACGGGATTCTGTTCAAGTCCGCCAGCACGCGCGGGGGCACGGTGGAGAACATCGTCATCCACGACATGGATATCCGGGACGTGAATGTGGCGATCGGCGTGGAGCTCAACTGGAACCCCAGCTTCAGCTATGCGAAGCTGCCGGAAGGCATCAACAAAGTGCCGGACTATTGGCGCGTGCTGCTGACACCGGTACCGCCGGAGTTGGGAATGCCGCATATCCGCAACGTACGGATCTCCGGCATCCATGCGGCCGGCGTGGGGCGCGCGTTCTCGGTGAGATCTTACGCGGATTCGCCGCTGCGGAATTTCACGTTCCAGGATGTGGACATCGCGGCCAAGGTGGCGGGCAGCATTCAGAACGCGGAAGACTGGAAGTTTTCGAACACGCGGATTCAAGCGGCGGACGGCAGCCAGGTGAGCGTGAAAGACAGCACGGGCGTGACGGGGTTGACGGACGCGCCGGGGCAGTGATGCGGTGACAAGACACCGGCGCCAAAGACCGCCGGTGCTACAGGGAGGCAACGGGGGCATCACCAAGCTGATTCCACTCTCCGAATGAGCACCTCCCGTGGGACAGATTTGTCCCACGGAAGGGGTATTAAGTTATTGAAAACAATAAAAACCGGAGTCCAGAATGGGACAATCTTGCCCACTTTGGCCGGTCTTCCCGGACGAAGCAGGTCGGGCCCCGCTTCCTGATCCTACTGTGGCACAAGGGGGAGGGCAGGCAGGGTGTGCGGACCGCGGGAAAAGGGCGGTAAGAGCTGTGGGGACAATGGGTTGGGAAAAGCTGGAGGAGCGGTGACTGGGGCGTACGGGGACGCGGCGCAGGAGCGGCGGGCGATTCAGGTGCCATGAGGAAAGACGCGCCCGCAAGCGGGCGCTGGCAAGCTAAAGCATGCCCCACCAATTTGGTGATACATTGGAGATACGGAGTCGCGCATGCTCAAGAAGCTGACGAAGCACGGAAACAGTCTGGCGTTGGTGATTGACCGGCCGATCCTGGATCTTCTGAAGATCGATCCCGAGACGCCGCTCGATATCAGCACCGATGGTAAGCAACTGATCGTCGCGCCGGCGAGGCCATCGAAGCGGCGAAAGAAGTTCGATGCGGCGCAGGAGTGGGCGCACAAGCGATATGGAAAGGCATTCCAGAAGCTGGCGGAGTGAGTTTCCGGAATTGACTCATGGAACCGGAATTCCTGTCGCTGGATGAAGTTCTGGAAATCCACGAACAACAGATCGACCGGTACGGGGGAACTCAGGGACTGCGAGACGCGGACGGACTTGAATCCGCCGTGGCCACGCCGCAGGCGACTTTCGGCGGCGAATTCCTGCACACCTCGATTCCCGCGATGGCAGCGGCGTACCTTTTTCATCTGAGCCAGAACCACCCGTTCCTCGACGGCAATAAACGAGCCGGCGCAAATGCCGCTATCGCATTCTTGCTGATGAACGGCTGGGAGCCGGATTTCGGTGAGGAAGAACTGGTGGACCTGGTCTTGGCGGTCGCGTCAGGGCGCCTGGCGAAGGCCGAGCTGACGAGGATTTTCGAGGCTCGGTGCCGGCCGGTGGAGGGCGAGTAGGGGTTGGTGGAGGGAGCGGAGGGAGCGGCGGGCCGGGCATGCCCGGCCCCTACGGGTGGCACGGGGCCGGGCGGGTGCCCGGGTGCACCGATTGACCATCGGTCGAGCAGGTTACCAACCTGCCCCACAGAGCTGGCTGGGGCCAACCAATTGGCACCACTTGGCCTGCACGGAATGGGCAGGGGCGGCGTCAGGCTCTTTGTGAGCGTAGCTCGCCTATGGATGGGACTGCTGGCGGTGTCGGCGTTTGGGGCCGATCCGCAATTGGGCAATCTGCTGGCTACGGTGGAGGCCCGGTACAACCGCGCAAAGACGCTCGAAGTCATTTTCCAGGAACAATATACGAGGCAAGGCGAACCGCATCGCGCGGAGGGGGGACGGCTCCAGTTGCGCAAGCCGGGCAAGATGCGCTGGGACTACACCCAGCCGCAGGGCAAGCTGTTCATCTGCGACGGCAAGTATCTATACCTGTACACGCCGGCGGATAACCGGGCGCAGCGGATGAAGCTGAAGGAAACCGAGGATATGCGGGCGCCGCTGGCCTTCCTGCTGGGCAAGCTGCATTTCGAGCGGGAGTTCGGCAACTTGAAGGCGACCCAAGCGGGCGGCGACTGGCGCATCACGGCTGAACCGAAGACCGACGACTTACCATACCGGGCGGTGGAATTCGTGGTGGCGCAGGATGGGCGCATCGAAGAGGTCAAGGTGACCAGCTACGACCAGGCGGTGTTGGATTTCCACTTCAACCAGGAGAAGGTGGATCCGCCGCTGAGCGCGGGGCTGTTCCAATTCCAGTTGCCGGCGGGGGCGCAGTTGACCGAGGGGGACCAGTAAGCAATGGCCGAATTCGTCCTCAAGTACGCCGATGGGCGCGGCGAGATCCACCAGCAGGTGGCGACGGCCGGTTCGGAAAAAGAACTGCGCGACCGGTACACTTCGCAGGGCTTCCTGGTGTATTCGGTGAAGACGCGTAACGCGGGAGGCGGATTCGGAGGGAAGAAGAAAGTCAACCTGGAGAAGTTCCTGATCTTCAACCAGCAGTTCGTGACGCTGATCCGCGCGGGGTTGCCGATTCTGAAGGGGCTGGATCTGCTGGCCGAGCGGCTGACCGATCCCAAGCTGGGCCCGTATATCAAGGCGGTGCGGGACGAGGTTCACAGCGGAACGCTGCTCTCGGAGGCCTTCCGGCAGCAGGGGGTGTTTCCGAAGATCTACGTGACTTCGGTGATGGCGGGGGAAAAGAGCGGCAGCCTGACGGAAGTGCTGGACCGGTACATCACCTATCAGAAAGTTTCGCTGGCGGTGAAGAAGAAGGTGATGGTATCGCTGCTGTATCCGAGCGTGCTGATTGTGCTGGTGATCATTCTGATGGTGTTCCTGGTGACGTACGTGGTGCCGACGTTCGCCACGCTATACACCAGCATGCACGCGCAACTGCCGGCGCTGACGGTGTTCCTGATCGCGGTCGGCACGACGGCGCGGAGCTACATCCTGGCGCTGGCGGGGGCGGTGTTGGGGGGAATCGCGGGCTTCCGCTGGTGGTCGCGGCGGGAGTCGGCGCGGAACCGGGTGGACCGGATCAAGATGAATCTGCCGGTGGCGGGCGAAATCTGGCTGAAGTACCAGGTGGCGCAGCTTTCGCGGATTCTGAGCACGCTGCTGACGGGCGGGATTCCGCTGGTGCAGTCGCTCGAGACGGCGGCGGATTCGCTAAGCACGCCGGTGATGAGAACGGCGATTGAGACGGCGGGCAGGATGGTGCGGGAGGGGCAGCCGCTTTCGGCGTCGCTGCGGGCGTCGAAAATGTTCCCGCCGCTGGCGCTGGATATGATCGAAGTGGGGGAATCGACCGGAGCGCTGCCGGCGATGCTGAACAGCGTAGCGGAGTTTTTCGAGGAAGACGTGAATACGCGCATGACGGCGACGCTGTCGCTGATCGAGCCGGCGATCATGATCATGATGGGCTCGGTGGTGGCGTTCGTGCTGATTGCGCTGTATCTTCCGATCTTCTCGTTGGCGGACTCGATCCGGTGAGCTAAAGCGATGGCGAGCATAGACAGAATCCGGCTGGTGGATCCCCTGGTGGAAGCGCAGCAGGCGCGGGCGATGGCGGCGCGCTACCGTTCCGAGTACGTGGATCTGCACGAGACGGCGATCGACCACGACCTGTTCCGGTCGATCCCGGTGGACCTGATGTTCCGCTACAACTTCGTGCCGATCCAGTCGCACGACGGGACGCTCGAGATCGCGCTGGCGGACCCGCGCAACCTGACGCTGATCGACGAGCTGACCGGGCTGCTGCACAAGCGGCTGCGGGTGAAAGTGGCGACGCTCTCGCAGATCGCCGAGCTGCTGAAGAAGACCGAACAATCGCAGCGCGTGCTCGAAGAAGTCACCGAAGGCTTCACGCTGGACGTGGTGGCGGAGGACGGCGACCAGGACGAGACGCTTTCGATCGACAAGCTGACGGCGGTGGACAGCGACATCGCGCCGGTGATCAAGCTGGTGGATACGACCATCTTCAACGCACTGGAGCGGCGGGCGAGCGACATCCACATCGAATCGCGGGACCAGGAAGTGGCCATCAAGTACCGGATTGACGGCGTGCTGCACTACGCCATGCCGCCGATCGCGAAGGACTGGCAATCGACCATCATTTCGCGCATCAAGGTGATGAGCGAGCTGGACATCGCGGAAAAGCGCGTGCCGCAGGACGGGCGCTTCCGGGTGCGCTACAAGAACCGGCTGATCGATTTCCGCGTGTCGATCATGCCGACCATTCACGGCGAGGACGCGGTGCTGCGCGTGCTCGACAAAGAATCGATGAGCGAGAAGTTTTCCAAGCTATCGCTCGACGTGGTGGGGTTTTCCGATTCCGACCTCAGCAAGTTCCGGCGCTACATTCTGGAGCCGTATGGGATGGTGCTGGTGACCGGGCCGACGGGCTCGGGCAAGACCACGACGTTGTATGCGGCGCTGAGCGAAATCAAGAACGACGAAGACAAGATCATCACCATCGAAGACCCGGTGGAATACCAGATCAAGGGGATCACGCAGATTCCGGTGAACGAGAAAAAGGGGCTGACGTTCGCGCGCGGACTGCGGTCGATCCTGCGCCACGATCCGGACAAGATCATGGTGGGGGAAATCCGCGACCAGGAGACGGCGCAGATCGCCATCAACTCGGCGCTGACCGGGCACTTGGTGTTCACCACCGTGCACGCCAACAACGTGCTGGACGTGCTGGGACGTTTTCTGAACATGGGCGTGGAGCCGTACAATTTCGTGTCGGCGCTGAACTGCATTCTGGCGCAGCGGCTGGTGCGGGTGATCTGCGAGCACTGCCGGAAGCGGGTGAAGTACCCGGAGTCGATGCTGGTGGAAAGCGGATTGAATCCGGACGAATGGCGCGATTTTCCGTTTGTGGAAGGGACGGGGTGTTTCGAGTGCGGCGGCACGGGGTTCCGCGGACGGTCGGCGATCCACGAGCTGCTGGATTTGAGCGAAAAGATCCGCGAGATGATTCTCGACAAACGTTCGACTTCGGAGATCAAGCGGGCGGCGCGCGAGGAAGGGATGACGTTCCTGCGCGAATCGGCGGTGATGAAGATGCGGGCCGGGGTGACGACGCTGCGGGAAATCAACAAGGTGACGTTCATTGAGACGTAGGGGAAAGATGGCGGACGCCACGTTTGATCGAGACGGTTGGCAGGCGGAAGCGCCTGCCCCACTAGGGGGGTTGTGCTGCTAGAGCGGCTGAAGGCTTACATTCAGGACCCGCCGCCGAATCTGGCAGTGGAGATTTCCGAAGCGGGGCTGGCGGGGGCGCGGCTGGGAGCCAAGACCGAGCTCGGGTTCGTGCCGCTCAAGGCGGGCGCGCTGGCGGTGTCGCCGGTGCAGGAAAACCTGATCGATCCGGATGAATTCTCGCGCGCGGTGCGCGCGCTGGCCGGAGTGGAGGCTGGACGCAAGCGGCGGGACGTGGCGCTGATTCTGCCGGATTACTGCACGCGGATCGCGGTGCTGGACTTCGATTCGTTTCCAGGCGATGCGAAAGAGCAGGCATCGTTGATCCGGTTCCGGCTGAAGCGGAGCGTGCCGTTCGACGCGGAATCGGCGGCGATGAGTTACTGGGCGGAGCCGGGCGGGACGGGGAAGAAGGTGGACGTGCTGGTGGCGATGGCGCCGCTCGAAGTGGTATCGCGGTACGAAGCGCCGTTCCGCGCGGCGGGGATGAATCCGGGGCTGGTGATTCCCTCGTCGCTGGCGGCGATTGAGCTGGCGCCGGAAGGCGGCTTGAGCGTGCTGGCGAAACTGACCGGGCGGGTGCTGACGGTGGTGGCGCGGCAGGCGGGCGTGCCGAAGCTGGTGCGCTGCCTGGAACTGCCGGCCCCCGATCTGGACGAGGTGGCGGCGGTGCTGGCGCCCACCTTCGTCTACCTGGAAGACAACCTGGGCGGCAAGGCGGAGAAACTGTACCTGTGCGGCTTCGGCGCGGAGACGGACGAAGGGGAGCGGCGCTTCGCGGAAGAATTGGGCGTGGCAGCGGAAACGGTGCGGTCGCCGCTGGGCGTGCCGGGGGAAAGCAACGCGGGGCTGTTGGGCTATCTGCGATCGATCGCGAGAAACAATTGAGATGAGGATTCCGATCAACCTGGCGAGCGAGCCGTTCCGGCGCGACCGGCCGATGCTGATGGCGTCGGCGGTGGTGTCGGCGGCGCTGCTGGTAACGCTGGGGCTGCTCGGGTACCTGGCGCAGATGGACCGGGCGCAGCTCGAGAGCATGCGCGGCGAGGTGAGCCACCTCGAGAGCCGCCTGCGGGTGGTGCAGGCGGAGCAGGCGCGGCTGGACGCGGTGCTGCGCCAACCGGAGAACGCGAGCGTGCTGGAGCGCAGCGTCTTCCTCAACGATTTGATTTATCACAAGGCCATCAGTTGGAGCCGCATGTTCGCGGACCTGGAGAAGACGGCGCCGTACAATGTGCGCATCACGGCGCTGCATCCGACCATCGATTCGCGCAACCAGGTGACGCTGGACATGACGGCGGCGTCGGACCTGCCGGAAGGGATTGAAGATTTGCTGAAGGCGCTGGAGGGATCGCCGATTTTCGGCTACGTCTACCAGCACAGCACGCTGCCGCCGACGCAGGCCGAGCCGCAATACCGTAGCCGCATCACGGTGCCCTATGATCAGAAACTTTGAGTGGGCGAAAATCAAAGAGCCGCGGGTAGTGATGCGGGCTCTGATCGGCGTCCTGCTGGCGGCGAACCTGGCGGCGGCGGTGATGGCGTTCCACCCGTTCGGCGGGTCGGCGGACGATCTGCGGAGAAGGGCGGGCGGCCTGCAGGACCAATTGGCGGCGGCGCAGGCGCGGGTGGCCATCACGCGGCGGCTGGTGGACAAGGTGGAAGGGGCGCGGCGCGACGGCGACAAGTTTCTGGCGCAGTACGTGGTGGACCGCCGCAAGGCATCCTCGGCGTTGAACGAGGAGTTGTACCGCATGGCGGAAGAGGCGGGGGTGAAGCCGGGGCAGATTGCGAACGAGTATGAGGCCATCGAAGGCAGCGACACGCTGCAGATGGTGAACATCCAGGTGGCGTTTGAAGGATCGTACCAGGGCCTCACGAAGCTGGTGGACCTGATCGACAAATCGCCGCGGTTCCTGATGATCGAAAGCCTGCAGTTGGCGGCGCCGCAGGGGAAAACGGCGATGATGGTGGTTACCTTCAAGATCCACACGTTTGTGCGGGGCGCGGTGGAGGATGCGCCGTGAAGACCGGCCTGGAGGATAAGCGAAAGGTAGTCGTGCTGGCACTGTTGGGGCTGGGCGCGGCGTATGCCGTCTACGTCAATGTGCTGGCGCCGCAGGGCGCGACGCCATCGAGCGGGCGGGCGGCGGTGGCCAGCGCTCCGGAAGAGGCTCCCACGGTGGCGGCACCTGGGCATGCCACGGCTGGCGGGGCGAGCGTGCCAGCTCCGCGCGGGGCAGCACGGGCGGCGCGGCCGGCGGAGCGCAACCGGAGCGAGGAATTTCACCCGGTGCTGCATTCGAAGAATCCGGAGGAGCAGATCGATCCGAACGTGGTGGACCCCAGGATCCGGCTGGACCTGCTGGCTAAGTTGCAAGCCGTGGCGCCGGCCGGCGGCGGGCGCAACCTATTCCAGACAGGCCCCGCGCCGCCACCGAAGCCGCTTGGGCCGGAACCGAAAATCGTGCTGGTGAAGCGGCCGCCGGGACCGCCGGAGATCGTGCAGCCGCAACCGCCCGGGCCGCCGGGCCCGCCGCCGCTGCCGCCGATCACGTTCAAGTATTATGGGCTTACCTCGGTGCGGCCGAACGGCAAGCGCACCGCGTTCTTCATGAACGGCGAAGAGATCCTGATCCGGGGGGTGGGCGATGTGGTGGCCGGCAGCTACAAGCTGGTGAGCATCGGTCTGACTTCGGCGGTGGTCGAGGACACGCAATCGAAGCGGCAGCAGACGGTGCCGCTGGCCGAGGAAGCGCAGGTATGAAAAGGATTGGGGGAGGGAACGCGGTTGGCAGGCGAAAGCATCTGCCCCACGAAGGGGAGCGGGGGTTCGCTTTGCTGCTGGTGTTTCTGATGGCGGCGGTGATCGGCATCACGCTGTGGATGCAACTGCCGCGAGTGGCGATCCAGTCGCAGCGCGCCAAGGAGCAATTGCTGGTGGAGCGCGGCGAGGAGTTCAAGCGGGCCATCCAGCTTTTCCTGAGGGCCAACTTGGGGACGCGGTTTCCGGCCGATATGGACGATCTCGACCGGGGATTCAACAACCTTCGTTTTCTGCGCCATCGCTATAAGGACCCGATGACGGGGAAGGACGAGTGGCGCCTGATCCACATCCAGGGCGGCGTGCTGACCGATTCGCTGCTGAACAAGCCAAAGGACAACGGAAAGCCGGAAGAATCGACGCTGGGGCAGAACATCAGCGCGCTGCCGGGGCTGGGAGAACTGGCTAACGCGGGGCAGGCTGCGCCGAACGCGACGAACCGGCGGCGGGCGAGCGAAGGCGGGATGGGCGGCGGAATCGGGGCGGACGGGCAGCCGATCCAGCAGGGCGACCAGGCGAATGCGACCCTACCGGGCGCCGGGCCAATGGCGGGAACCTTCCAGCCGGGTGGCGTGCCCGGCGGAACGCCGCAGCAGCCGGGGATTCCGGGCGTGCCAGGCGGGCCGGGGATGCCTTTCGGGGCCGCGGCGGGTTCAGCCGGTATTCCGGGGATGCCAGGGATGCCGGGGATGCCGTTCCCGGGCCAGCCGCCAGGCATACCGGGGCAATTTGGATTGCCTGGGAGTAACCTGGGCAGCGGCGGAGCGAATGGGCAGAACGCCGCCAATACGGGCGGCGGGTCAACGGTGGGCAACTATGGGTCGACGCTGGGCGGCGGCGCGCCGGCCGGGGCGCAACCGAATGCATTTGGTCTTGCGGCCGGCCAGAATCCGGCGAACCAGGCGAGCTCGATGGTGCCGGGTTCCGGCCCGATCCCGGCCAATGGGGCGGCGGCTATGCTGGGCGGCTTGCTGAGACAGCCGAGGCCGGGCGGCATGGCGGGGCTTGGGCAGACGCAGGGCACGGTGGTCGGCGGCGGCATGGCGGGCGTGGCGAGCAAGATGGACTCCGAGGGGCTGATGGTCTATAACGACCGCACCAATTACAAGGAATGGGAGTTCGTTTACGACCCGACGAAAGACCGCCCGCGCCAGGACCCGCGCAGCATGCTGGTGGGCAACCAGATGGGCACGCCTTCGAATACGCCGCAAGGCAGCGCGACGCCTGCCGGCCAGCCAGGGATGTTCAACCAGCCCGGACAGAGCGGAGCGAGCGGACAGAGTGGACAGACGGGATCGTTCGGGCAGAGCGGAACGACCGGACAGACCGGGACGGGGCAGCCCGGGCAGCCGGGAACGAGCGGGCAGCCCGGCATGCCCGCGACGGGCGGCGGCCAGGGCCAGGGCGGCGCGATCGACATCCGGCCGGGGAAAAAGTAGCGCCGGACGGAGAACCGGGGCGGTCCGTCCATAACCCAACGGGCTTCATCCACGCACAGGGGAAATCCCTGGCTTCGCGATGGCGAAAGAGCGTAGGCGCCGAACTCACGATCTTGTCCGGGCGGGGCATTGCACGCAGGTTTGGCCATTAACCAGGGGCTAAAGCCCGATTCCTTACTGCGTTACGCGGCCCGCAGCCGCGCGCGCAAGCAAGGGGCACCGGCGCCATTGGCCGAATCGGCCAAAACGGACCCTGCTATCCGATTGAAAACGGGCGTAATTCTCCTCTTGACAGCCATCGCAGATTGCAATAGTATAATTACAAATTGCTATATGAAGCTTGGCGAAAAACTTCGGTACCTGCGCGAGGTGGAAGGAACCCTGCGCGGGTTCAACCGCGAACTGTCGCAACAGGAGATGGCGCGGCTGATCGAGCGGGAGCTCGGCAAATCCATCAGCCAGAGCTACCTCTCGCAGATTGAGAGCGGGGCGCGGCCGCACCTGACCAACTCGACGCGGATGCTGCTGGCGCGGTTTTTCAAGGTGCATCCGGGCTACCTGGTGGACGATCCGGAGGGGTTCGAGAACGAGCTGGTGTCGGATGTGGGGGCGCTCGAGGACAAGCTGGACCTGTGGCTGGTGAGCGGGGCGGAGCGGTTTCGCCGCGATCCCGAGCTGCAGCACGCGCTGATCGAGCTAGCGCGGCACGCCGATACGCGGATGTGCATCATCCTGCTGGGTGAGATTCTGGAGAACCCGGGTCTGGCGGAGCGGTTGATGGAAGTTTTGAAGACGCCGGCGGCCCGCAAGACGAGGAGGCAGTAAATGAATTGGGCGGATTTCTACCTCGCGTGTTTTCTGGTGGGTTTCCTGTTGAGCGCGTTGTCGTTTCTGGCGGGAACGGGGCACGCGCACATCCCGCACGTGCACATCCCGCATTTGCATATGCAGATGCACCATGGCTTGCATATCCCGCGCGTGCACGTTCCGCGCAGCAGCGGCGGCGGCGGGCGCGGCGAGCTGCCGTGGCTGAATTTCGGCACGGTGTCGGCGTTCCTGGCCTGGTTTGGCGGCGCGGGATACCTGCTGGAACATTACTACCACGTCTGGTATTTCGTGGCTTTCGTGGTGGCGACGTTCAGCGGGCTGGGCGCCGCGGCGGTAGTGTTCCTATTTCTGGCCAAGGTGCTGATGGCGCACGAAGCGCCGCTCGATCCGGCGGACTACGAGATGGTGGGGGTGCTCGGACACCTGAGCATCCGGATCCGCGACGGCGGAACGGGCGAGCTGGTTTTTTCGCAGGAGGGCACGCGCCACGTTGCGGGCGCGCGCAGCGAGGATGGCGCAGCCATCCCCAGGGGCGCGGAGGTTGTAGTGACGCGCTACGAGAAGGGCATTGCCTATGTCCGGCGTTGGGAAGACTTCGCCGGAGAAACGGAGTTGAAAAGTTAAGTGGAGCAAATTATGGAACACCCGATCATAATCTTTGTTCTTTTGGGGGTCCTGGTCATTCTGTTCATCCTGACCGCGTTTGCCAAGCTGTTCCGCAAAGCCGGTCCGCATGAAGCGATCATCGTGTACGGTTTGGGCGGCACGCGCGTGGTGAAGGGCCGCGGCACGTTTATCTTTCCGATGGTGGAGACCTCGCGCGGGCTATCGCTGGAGCTGATGTCGTTCGACGTGGCGCCCAAGCAGGACTTGTACACCCGGCAGGGCGTCGCGGTGATGGTGGAAGCGGTGGCGCAGATCAAGGTGAAGTCGGACCCGGAATCGATTCTGACCGCGGCGGAGCAGTTCCTGACCAAGCAGCCGGACGAGCGCGATGGATTGATCCGGCTGGTGATGGAAGGCCACCTGCGCGGCATTATCGGCCAGTTGACGGTGGAAGAGATCGTCAAGCAGCCGGAGATGGTGGGTGAGCGGATGCGCTCCACCTGCGCCGACGACCTGACCAAGATGGGGCTGGAAGTGATTTCCTTCACCATCAAAGAAGTCCGCGACAAGAACGAGTACATCGCCAACATGGGCCGGCCGGACGTGGCGCGGATCAAGCGCGACGCGGATGTGGCGACGGCCGAAGCCGAACGCGATACGGCCATCAGACGGGCGATCGCGGCGCGCGAAGCCGCCATCGCCAAGGCGCAGGCCGACCAGGAGCGCGTGCTGGCCGAGACGCTTTCGCAAACCAAGCAGGCCGAGGCGCAGCGCGACCTGGAGACCAAGAAGGCCGTCTACCTGGAGACCGTGAAGAAGCAACAGGCGCAAGCGGACAAAGCCTACGAGATCCAGACCAACATCATGCAGCAGCAGGTGCGCGGCGAGGAAGTCACCATTCACCAGGTCGAGAAAGAGCACGAAGTCAAGGTGCAGGAAGCCGAGATCATGCGGCGCGAGCGCGAGCTGACGGCCACCGTGCTGAAGCCGGCGCAAGCCGAACGGCAGCGCATCGAGACCCTGGCGGAAGCCGAAAAGCAGCGCCTGATCATCGAAGCCGAAGGCCACGCGTCGGCCATCCGGGCGCAGGGCGAAGCGGAAGCGGAAATCATCTTCAAGAAGGGCGACGCCGAAGCCAGGGCCATGAACGTGAGGGCCGAGGCGTACCAGGAATTCAACCAGGCGGCGATTATCGACAAGCTGATTACCAGCTTGCCGGAGGTGGTGAGAGCGCTGGCCGCGCCGCTGGCCAACGTGGATCGCATCACGATAGTCTCGACCGGCAACGGCGATACCGCCGGCATGAGCAAGATCACCGGCGATATCACGAAGATAGTGGCGCAGGTTCCGGCATTGTTCGAGACGCTCTCGGGCATGCCAATCAGCGAGCTATTTGGCAAAGTGCGGGCGCTTGGGGACAAGTCGCCGAAAACGGACGACAAGGGTCCGGCGGGGCAGTAGGGAATTTGGGTAACCGGGCCGCGTGCGCGGGTGCGCGGCCCACAGGAAAAGGAGAACTCCAGTGGCACTCTTAGAGCGCGTTTCGACGTTGATTCGGGCCAACCTCAACGATCTGGTCGACAAGGCCGAGGACCCGGAAAAAATGATCAAGCAGGTGATCCTCGATATGGAGAATCAACTGCTCCAGGTAAAGACCCAGGTGGCGATTTCGATCGCCGACCAGCACGTGCTGGAGAAGAAGCTCAAGGAAAACGAAGACAACGACCATCAATGGATGCGGCGCGCCGATATGGCGATCGACAGCCAGGACGATCCGCTGGCTCGCTCCGCGCTCGAGCGCGCCATGACCTACCGCACGACGGCCGAGAGCTTCGGGCAGCAGGTGGAGGACCAGAAGACGCAGGTGGAGAACCTGAAGGGCGCGTTGATCAAGCTGCAGCAGAAGCTGGTGGAGGCGCAAGCCAAGAGCGACATGCTGATCGCGCAGCACCGGCGCTCGCGCGCGCTGGGCAAGGCCACGCAAGCGGGGCTGAATATGGGCGATCAATCCAAGACGGCTGCCTTTGACCGCATGAAGAACAAGGTGCAGCACAGCGAAGCGACCGCGCAGGCCACGGCCGAACTGATGGCCGACGACGTCGAGGACCAGTTCAAGGCGATGGAAAAGCGCGACGAAATCGACCGGCTGCTGGCCGAGTTGAAGGCCAAGCGCAAGGCCGGGTAACTACAAATCTCAGGGCGCGAGTGGACACGTACCCCGGCTCCCGTAATGGCGGCGCCGGGCGCGGGAAGCCAGCGGTGTATCCACTGCGCCCAGCCAAAACAGGAATCTTATTTATGACGCATGATGCGAAGTTTGAGTGGTGGATTCTGGCCGCGATCGGTTTGAGCCTGGTCGTGATCCTGGTGGGAGGCAACCACTGGATAGCCGGCGCGGTGATGCTGGTATTGCTCATCCGGGCGTATCCGCAGCGATACGTCACCACGCCGGACGGGCTGCTGATTCGCGCCGGCCTGGCCAACCGGCTGATCCCCTACCGGGCGATCACCTACATCGGCGAGGATGCGGAAGATGCTGCACCGCTGCCGCTTTCCGCCGAGACGGTAAAAATCGAGTGCGGGCCGAACTGCGAGATCTGGCTGGCGCCGGAAGATCCGTCGACGTTCTTCCAGGATATGGCGCGGCATACGCCGCACCTGCGGCGGCCGTAATCCGTCCGTAGGCGAACCACGTTTTTCGCCGGGTTCTGCAGGTTATAGGCAAGGCAGCATTTATTGAGTTCCGCTGGCGGGACCGGGCAGCCTGGGCCGCACCAAATGGGTGC